>NZ_JAFWFN010000047.1 GCF_017515565.1 Halomonas sp. | reverse complement strand
GCGGATGGGGAGACTCGAACTCCCACACCTTACGGCACTAGAACCTAAATCTAGCGTGTCTACCAATTCCACCACATCCGCTGAAGACGAGACGTATATTAACAGCTTCTTTGTTAATGTCAATACTTTGAGTATTGTAGTCACTCACTAGTGGCATGGGTGGGGTATGCATCTGACGCGTTGGGTACATAACAGGCTTAATAGAACAGCGGTTAAATCAAGCCAATGGCTTCGCGTTGGGCTGCCAGGCTATTGTGCTTTTTGTCTAGCCCCCGCAGCTGTTGGCAGAGATTGGTGCTGCGAGTGCTTTAACGATCTTCCGTGGAACAATGCTGGGTGCGTGCAATGTAAAGAACCACTGAGCAGCACACCGTTACACAAGCCTCAGACCCTATGCGGTCACTGTTTAACGAATCCGCCTGCTTTTAAGACCACAACAGCCGAGTTGCTTTATCAGGGGCCTGTCATAGAGCTACTCCACGATTTTAAATTTAATGCCTCTCCCCGTGCAGGAAATCTAATAGTGGAGCTGATGCTAGCGAACACGCCAACTTCGTTAGGTAGTGTACTGCTGCCAGTACCTATGTTTTCTGCTCGTGCCCGGGAGCGAGGCTTCAACCAAGCGTATTGGCTAGCCAGCCAACTTGGGCGTCGGTTGGAGCTGCCCGTTGCTAGCGCTTTGAGTGCTAAACATTTGCCTTCACAGCGCTCATTGAATCGCCGCCAGCGAATGGCAAATATGTTGGGCGCCTTTAGCGTAGCAACATCACTTCCATCTCATGTGACGATTATTGATGATGTGGTAACGACGGGAGCCACGGGGCACGCGTTGGCACTTGCTGCGCTGAAGACTGGTGCTGAGCGAGTGGATATATGGGCCGCTGCCCGTACGCCATTGGATAAGAGTTGATAGAATAAGGCTTTCTTGCCAAGGAGCGGTCTATGTCGCATCCATTTAACGCACTATCACCAGGCCTCGTGATGTCTGCCGCCGAGTCCATAGGAATTTGGCCCGCTGGCGAGCCGTTTGCGCTTAATAGCTACGAGAATCGGGTGTTGATGTTTCGTGATGATGAGGGTGGCCGCTGGATAGTTAAGTTCTATCGTCCTGGTCGTTGGAGTAACGAAGCGATTCAAGAAGAGCACGATTACTTGCAGGAGCTACACCAGGCTGGTGTGCCGGTTGTTGCTCCTTGGAGAGACAGCCATGGCCACTCACTACATGAGTTTCAACAGTTTCGTTTTACCTTGTTCCCACAATGCGCAGGTCAGGCGCCGGAATTAGATAATCCCTCGCATCTTTTTGCTCTGGGTGAAGCGCTGGGTAACCTTCATAACGTAGCGGGTAAAAAAGTGTTTCAATACCGTCGTGAGTTGCAGTTTGAGCGCGATATTGTTGAAGCGGAAGCGCACGTATTAGCGAGCGAGTGGCTTAATAAGCACCAGCGGCGCGCCTACCAGCAGGTAATCCAAAAAATTCTTCGTCAGCCAGGTGGGGAGGCTGTTGATGCCACGCCGATGATACGCACTCATGGCGATTGTCATTTAGGGAATGTGCTGGGTAGGGACGAGGTGTTTAAGTTTGTCGATTTTGACGACTGCATCATGGCGCCAGCAATCCAAGATATTTGGATGTTGCTACCGGTGAGTGACCCCAATAGCTGGCGCGCGCAGTTAAGCGAACTTGTTGAGGGGTACGAAGAGACGCTGCCGTTTCCGCATAAACAGATGTCGTTGATTGAACCGTTAAGAGCTTATCGTTTGATTCGCCATACCGCTTGGTTGGTCTCCCGTTGGGACGACCCCGCTTTTCCCCGCGCATTTCCCTGGTTGGCAGAAAGCGGTTATTGGGATCAACACATTCGACAGCTTGAGCAGCAGTGCTTGCAGCTAGAAAAGCCTATTTGGCTGGCCTAGACACGTCGTTTATAGGTGCGCTAGGCCAGTTGCTAGGTTTATTCCGCCGCTGTGGAAGGGTTGTTGCTGCCTTCACTGGGTGCTGGGCGGTCGGCAGGTATAGGGTTGGCGACGCCTTCGCCATTAGCTTGTCGGCGGGCAGCGTTAATATCTGCTGATGGATTGTCTTGCGCAAAAAGGCTGACGCTTTCATCAAGCGTTAAAATAAACGCATCACCTGGGTTGAGGGTGCATGCTGCGTCGTCGCACGCTAAACCATACTGGCCGTCTTCAGAATAGGCGCTGGCTTTGAAGGTGCCCGAGTAAATAGCGCTCTCGGCATCATCGGTTTCAATACAGGTGGCATCTTGGGTAGTAATTCGGATGCGGTTACCGCTTAACTGCGCATTCGCTACAAGAATGCAGTACTCGGGTAGCTCATGAGTAGCGCTATTTGCGGACGCGGGGTGTAATAAAATATCTGCTTTACGAGCTTGGTCTTCGCTCAGGCGGAGGTTTTCAATGACTTCGACACCAATACTAGCGCCACTCGGCAGAGTCAAGGAGGCGTCAGCCGCTTGAAGAGGTGCAGCTAAAGCTGAACCAATTAGGGTAGTTAACCAAAAAGACGTTGATTTAAATGACATGTAGAGTGCTCTCAGATTTGACGCTGCGGTTAAAGCAAAAATAGTGATTTATCATAGCACAGCTCAAATAGACACGAACGGGGGAGCGCGGCACTCTGCCACAGTGGTGCTAGGTGCGTTAAAATAAGCAAAGACGCGGCTTTTAGTTGTACAAAAGTTGTTTAAGGTATATTTTTTGTATATGAGTGGCGTGAAAACGTATTACGCGGCTTGTAAGTATTTGTTTAACAATATTTGTTTACGAGCATTAGGTTGCAATTAATAGTTTGTGCGCATCCTTACTCACAAGCGCGATAACAGCGCTTAAAAGAGAGTACGCACAGTTTGTATGAGGCTTAACATGACTGACGACATCGCCCAGAACTACCGCCAGATTATTACTGCTCTGGGGGAGAATCCAGAGCGTGAAGGGCTGCGTGATACGCCCAAGCGGGCGGCAAAAGCCATGCAGTTTTTAACAGCAGGGTACCGGCAGTCGCTCGAAGAAATAGTTAATGGCGCAGTGTTTGAATCTCAGACCGATGAAATGGTACTGGTGAAAGATATCGAACTCTACTCGATGTGTGAGCATCACCTGCTGCCATTTATTGGTAAATGTCATATTGCTTATTTACCCAACGGCAAAGTGCTTGGGCTTTCTAAATTTGCTCGGATTGTTGATATGTTTGCAAGGCGTATGCAAATTCAGGAAAACCTTACCCGTGAAATTGCAGAAACCGTGCAGCAAGTCACTCAGGCGAGAGGGGTTGCCGTAGTTATCGAGGCGCGCCACTTATGCATGATGATGCGAGGCGTTGAGAAGCAAAATTCAAGCATGACATCGTCGGTAATGCTTGGCGGCTTCCGTGCTAATCCGGCTACCCGGCAAGAGTTTTTAACACTGATTAATTAAGTGTGCTGTTATACAGCGCTCAACGCAGGCGTCTGGGCATTTTTTTTGTAACTAGCGTCCGCGTTGTTGCCAAACACTTGGTCAAATGTACTTTTTCGTCTTAGCATGAAGGGGTTTATGAGCCTGCGAGGCCATCATTTGGTCAGGAGTCTGTCATGGAAGCGCTGAAAGAGACACAGCTGTATTGCCCTTTTGCCTATATCGACGGCAGCTGGGTGGCCGCAGACAGCGGTGAGCAGATCAACGTTATTAATCCGGCAACCGGCGAACCGGTTGGCGATATCCCGCGTTTAGGCAAAGCTGAAACAGAACGCGCCATTGATGCGGCAGATGCCGCATTGCCCGCTTGGCGAGCATTAACCGCTCAGGAGCGTGCTGACTTATTACTCAAGTGGCATGACTTAATGCTTGAGCATCAGCATGATCTGGCACTGTTAATGACCTATGAGCAGGGCAAACCTGTAAAGGAATCAGAAGGCGAGATTGCATACGCCGCGAGTTTTCTGCGTTGGTTTGCCGAAGAGGCTAGGCGGGTTTATGGCGAAACCATCCCTGCAGCCAAAGCTAATCAGCGGATCGTGGTCACTAAGCAGCCGGTAGGCGTAGTGGGTGCTATTACACCTTGGAACTTCCCTGCGGCGATGATTACGCGCAAGGCAGGTGCTGCTCTGGCCGCAGGTTGTACTATCGTGGTCAAGCCTGCTAGTCAAACACCGTTTTCGGCTACCGCGCTGGCGCTGCTTGCCGAGCGAGCAGGTATACCACGTGGTGTTTTCAACGTTGTGCCGGGTAATGCGTCTGAAATAGCCAAAGCACTGACGCAGTCGCCAAAAGTTCGCAAAATCACCTTTACGGGCTCTACTGAGGTCGGGCGTAAGCTAATGGCCCAGGCAGCTGAGCATGTTCAAAAAATCTCGCTAGAGCTTGGCGGTAACGCACCGTTTATTGTTTTTGAAGATGCTGATCTTGACGCTGCGGTTGAAGGTGCGATGGCCGCTAAGTTTCGCAATGCTGGTCAAACCTGTGTGTGTACCAACCGTTTTCTGGTTCAGTCCAGCGTGATTAACGCTTTCTGCGAAAAGCTTGCAGTGGCGATGAACAGTGAGCTTCGAGTAGGTGATGGCACTAAATCCGGTGTTAATATCGGTCCGCTGATTGACGAAAATGCCGTAAAAAAAGTCAGTGAGCACGTACATGATGCGGTTGATAATGGCGCTGAGCTGTTGCTGGGCGGTCATCCACACCCGTTAGGCGGCAACTTTTTCACCCCCACCCTGATAAGCTTTGCGACCGATAAAATGAAAGTAGCTCATGAAGAAACCTTCGGGCCGCTAGCGGCAGTATTTCCTTTTGATGACGAAGAGACCGCCATCGAAATGGCTAATGATACTGAGTATGGCTTGGCGTCCTACTTCTACTCTCGCGATCTAGCGCGTGTATGGCGTGTTGCTGAAGCACTTGAGTATGGAATGGTAGGCATCAACACCGGGCTTATTTCCAATGCAGCCGCGCCTTTTGGTGGGGTGAAAGCCTCTGGCCTTGGCCGCGAAGGCGGGCACCAGGGGTTAGAAGAGTATTTAGAAACCAAATACCTCTGTATTGATCTGGGTTAATTGAGCGGGCGTTATTACGTCAAGAAATATGCTAATAGAAAGCCCCCATTGGCGCCGTGCCAATGGGGGCTAGTCGTTTAAAAAACGATAAGTGCTTACTTAGTGGCGGAAGTGGCGCATGCCGGTGAATACCATCGCAATACCCGCCTCATTGGCGGCATCGATCACTTCCTGGTCACGCATTGAGCCACCGGGCTAAATAACGGCGGTAATGCCTGCGTTAGCGGCGGCGTCGATACCGTCGCGGAAGGGAAAGAATGCGTCTGACGCCATGACCGAGCCAGGAACCGAAAGCCCTTCATCGGCTGCTTTAATACCGGCAATTTTAGCTGAGTAAACTCGGCTCATTTGGCCAGCGCCAACGCCAACAGTTTGCCCTGCTTTAGCGTACACAATGGCGTTGGATTTAACGAATTTAGCCACTCGCCAAGCAAACGCGAGATCACGTAGCTCCTGTTCTGAGGGCGCACGCTCGCTGACGACGGTTAACTCTTCACGGGTCACCATGCCCTGATCGCGTTCCTGCACCAGTAGGCCGCCATTAACACGTTTGAAATCAAATGCTGGCTGCTGTTCACCGGGCCAGTGAGCGCTGACATCCAAAAGACGCACGTTCTGTTTTTCCGCCACAATCGCAGCTGCTTCATCGCTAACGCCGGGTGCAATAATTACTTCTACAAACTGACGGTCGATAATAGCGCGTGCGGTCTCGGCGTCCAGCGCCACATTGAAGGCGATAATGCCACCAAACGCGCTGGTGGGGTCGGTAGCAAACGCCTTGTCGTAGGCTTCCAAGGCGCTTGCACCAATGGCTACGCCACAGGGGTTGGCATGCTTGACGATAACGCAGGCCGTGTCATCAAAGGCTTTTACGCACTCAAAGGCGGCATCGGTATCGGCCACATTATTAAAAGAGAGCGGCTTGCCTTGCAGTGTTTTTGCAGTGGCAACGCTAGGTTCGCTTGCGGTAGGGTCAACGTAAAATGCCGCTTGCTGGTGGGGGTTTTCCCCGTAGCGCATATCCTGCTTTTTATGTAATTGCAGGTTGAAAGTGCGAGCGAAGGAAGCGTCTTCGCTGTGTACTTTGCGGCCTAGATAGTCGGCGATGGCACCGTCATAACCTGCCGTATGTTCAAACGCCTTAACGGCGAGATCAAAGCGGGTTTCAGCGCTTACCTGGCCATTGTGGTGCGAGAGTTCACCTAGAACGCGTACATAGTCATCTGCGTTCACCACAATCGTTGTGAAGGCATGGTTCTTTGCGCAGGCGCGCACCATTGTGGGTCCGCCAATATCGATGTTTTCGATAGCGTCTTCTAAGGTGCAGTCAGGCTTGGCGACGGTGGCGGCAAAAGGGTATAGGTTAACCACGACCATATCGATTGGCGTAATATCGTTCTCTGCCATCACCGCGTCGTCTTGGCCCCGGCGGGCAAGAATGCCGCCGTGAATCTTCGGGTGTAGCGTCTTAACCCGGCCATCCATAATTTCGGGAAAGCCGGTGTGCTCAGAAACTTCTTTTACCGGGATGCTGTTTTCTTGCAGTAGGCGAAACGTGCCCCCCGTAGAAAGCAGCTCCACGCCGTTTTGGCTCAAGCCACGGGCAAATTCAACAATGCCGGTTTTGTCAGATACGCTCAGGAGTGCGCGGCGAACGGGAGTTACGTTGTTACCAGCTTTAAGAGTGCTATCAGCCATGAGAGTGCTCGTGTGCAGGGTCGAGAGTTAAAAACTAATAACGCCCCGTATTAGGGGGCGTCACCTTCAATGAGTCCGTACTGTTTCAGCTTCTTGCGCAGCGTGCCGCGATTTAAGCCCAGTACATCGGCGGCGCGGGTCTGGTTGCCATCGGTATGCTCCATAACACAGGCAAGAAGTGGCGCCTCTACTTCGGCCATCACCATGGCATACAGGTCAGTTGCCTGACTGCCATCGAGATGCTCGAAGTAACGACGCATAGCGGTTTCAACCGCCTCTCTTAACGGTTGAGGCGGCGTTGTAGTAGCGGGGTCCGCCAGCGTGCCGGAGAGGTGTGGAGAAAATTCGCTGGAAAGCAGGTCGCGTTCGGTCATGCAGCATGGCTTCCTTTGGCTAGCAGACGCTCTGCAGCGTCATGCGTCATGGCATTGTTAATCCACTCAAACTGCGAATCAGGCGAGCTAAGCGCATTAAATTGTTGTTTTAGCATGCGGCGTTGATGGTCAGAAAAACGCTGATCATCATTGACGTACCAGCCAACATGCTTACGTGCGATGCGAACACCCATGGTCTCGCCGTAAAATGTGTGCAGTGCGCCCACGTGCTCGGCAAGCACTTGGCAGCGCTCGGTCAAGCTAGGAGAGGCGAGCCGCTCGCCGTGGGTCAAATAGTGATTAATTTCTTGAAATATCCACGGATTGCCCTGGGCGCCGCGACCTATCATGACCGCATCGGCTCCGGTATAGCAAAGTACGTCATGGGCTTTTTCTGGGCTGGTAATGTCGCCATTGGCGAATACGGGTATCGAAAGGCGCGACTTAATGTCCGCTATCGTGTCGTACTCTGCCCAACCAGTATAGCGCTGCTCCCGGTGGCGTCCATGTACCGCTAACGCTTGGATGCCTGCTGACTCTGCCAGTTGAGCGATGCGCAGGCCATTATTTGATTCAGCGCACCAGCCCGTGCGGATTTTAAGCGTCACTGGAATATCTACCGCAGCCACCACGGCTTCTAGTATTTCTGCCACCAACCCTTCATCACGCATCAGGGCCGAGCCCGCTGCTTTGTTGCAGACCTTTTTTGCTGGGCAGCCCATGTTGATATCAATTACCTGCGCGCCTAGTTCAGCGTTGAGTCGCGCCGCATTGGCAAGCATGTCGGCATCGCCGCCGGCAATCTGCACCACACGCGGAGCGGGTTCGCCCTGGTGATCCATACGCAGCTGAGACTTACGGGTATGCCACAGCGATGGGTCAGCGGTGACCATCTCGCCCACTACCCAGCCAGCACCAAGTTGTCGGCAAAGCTGACGAAAGGGGCGGTCGGTAACGCCTGCCATGGGCGCCAGTATTACCTGATTAGGCATCTGATAAGGCCCAATCTTAGGGGGGTGAGTCGTTAATAGAGTCATAGTGCTGCGCTGTGGGCCTGCATGAAATCGACGGGTAGGCGTTTCAAGGGGGCGTATGATACGCCTACTCGGCGGTTGGGTGAAGGCCGTAAGCGCGATTAAGCTGGTCGCATACCAGATAAGCGTACCCAGCCTTCACGAATAATCGGCTCTTCCATGATGAGGCCTTGAGATTGGTAGGCTTCTAGCACGTCGTTGGCTTGATTAGCTAAAATGCCGGATAGGGCAAGTTGCCCGCCTGGGGCAACGTGGCCAGCAATCATTGGAGATAGCTCAACCAGTGGGCCTGCCAGTATGTTAGCAGTAACAATGGGGTAGGGGCCGCCCGTTAACTGCTCGGGGTAGTAAAGCGCCAGCTGCTCGTCATTGATATGGTTGCGTTCGGCGTTATCTCGGCTCGCTTGAAGTGCCTGGGGGTCGATGTCAGTGGCATCTGCATGGACGGCGCCTAATTTTAGCGCTGCGATCGCAAGTATTCCTGAGCCGCAGCCCACATCCAGTACCCTTTTATCGTGTAGCTTTCCGGCAACGGCTAGGCTGTCCAGCCACTCCAGGCAGAGTGCGGTGGTGGGGTGAGTGCCGGTGCCGAAGGCGAGCCCGGGATCTAGAATCAGGTTGACGGCGTCGGCTTCTGGCGGCTCATGCCAACTAGGCACAATCCAGAGTCGCTCGCCCATTCTCAATGGAGTGAAATCGTCCATCCACTCTCTTTCCCAGTCCCGGTCAGCAAGTAGCTCATATTCAATCATGGGGCAGGGGTCGCTGGGCAATTGCTGTGCCCATGCTGCCTCAATTCGCCCTAACATTTCTTGAATGCCTTCAAGGTCGTCGTATAGGCCGGTTAGTATCGTGTCCTGCCACAGCGGTGTTGTGCCTCTTTCTGGCTCGAAAACAGGGTCGTCATGGGCATCTTGTAGGCCGATGGCGGTGGCGCCTTCTGCTAGCAGTAGCTCTTCAAGCAGGTCCGCTTGCTCGGGGGCGACGTGAGCTTTGAGTTGAAGCCAGGGCATGGGGATCTCCGCTGCATGGGATAGCAATTCGTTGAGAAAGGTTAGAACGTTAAAAACAGCAACGGGGTGGCTTTAGCCACCCCGCTTAGCAGTACGTACCTAGTGCTACCGGCTTAGATGTTGCCAGTGTCTTGGTTATGTTAGCTGCTGAGCTTCTTCTCAAGGTAGTGGATATTGACACCGCCTTGGCGGAAGTAGCTGTCACGTACGAGATCTTTTTGCAGATCAATATTGGTTTTAATACCTTCGACCAATAGCTCATCGAGTGCATTACGCATCCGCGTTAAGGCTATTTCACGGTCTTCCCCCCAAGTGATCAGCTTGCCGATCAGTGAGTCATAGTGAGGGGGAACGGTATAGCCTGTGTAGAGGTGCGAGTCCATTCGAACGCCGAGACCGCCGGGTGAGTGATACAGCGTTACCTTACCCGGTGAAGGCATAAAGGTGCGCGAGTCTTCAGCATTAATCCGACACTCAAAGGAATGACCATTGAGCTTTACATCTTCTTGGCGAATCGAAAGTGGCAGGCCGGAGGCAATCCGCAACTGCTCTTTGACGATATCAATACCGGTCACCATTTCGGTCACCGGGTGCTCTACCTGAACCCGGGTGTTCATTTCAATGAAGAAATACTCGCCATCTTCGTACAAGAATTCGAAGGTGCCTGCGCCGCGGTAATTAATCTTGATACACGCTTGGCGGCACGCTTCAAGCACCTGGGCACGGGCTTCAGGATCAAGCCCTGGCGCTGGGGCTTCTTCCAGCACTTTTTGGTGACGGCGCTGCAGCGAGCAGTCTCGGTCATACAAATGAATCGCATTGCCCTGGCCGTCAGCAAGCACCTGGACTTCGACGTGGCGCGGCTTCTCAAGGAATTTTTCCATGTAAACCGTGCCATCACCAAAGGCGGCGTGCGCTTCTGTGCGAGTTACCGTAATGGCTGATAGCAAGTGGCCTTCGGTATGCACCACGCGCATGCCGCGACCGCCACCACCCGAAGCCGCTTTGATGATTACCGGATAGCCAATTCGGCGTGCCGTGGCTAAATTGGTGGCGTCATCGTCACCTAAAGGGCCGTCTGAGCCGGGCACCGTGGGAACGCCAGCTTCCTTCATCGACTGAATGGCGCTGACCTTGTCACCCATTAGTCGGATCGTTTCAGCGCGCGGGCCAATAAAGGTAAAGCCTGAGCGTTCTACCTGCTCGGCAAAGTTGGCATTTTCCGAGAGAAAGCCATAGCCAGGGTGAATGGCGGTTGAGTCGGTGACTTCTGCAGCACTGATCAACGCCGGAATATTCAAATAAGATTGCGCTGAGGGAGCGGGGCCAATGCACACCGCTTCATCAGCCAGCCGAACGTGCATTAATTCACGGTCTGCCTTGGAGTGTACCGCAACGGTTTTAATCCCTAGCTCTTTACAGGCCCGAAGAATACGTAGGGCAATCTCGCCGCGGTTCGCGATAAGTACCTTGTCCAGCATGGGAGAATCCACCCGTGTTGATATGAAAGATTAAGCGATGACGATCATAGGTTGATCGAATTCCACCGGCTCGCCGTCTTCCACTAGGATGGCCTCAATCACACCATCGCGGTCAGCTTCGATCTGGTTCATCATTTTCATCGCTTCAATGATGCATACCGTATCACCTTGCTTCACGGTGTCACCCACTTCTACAAAGGCTTTTGCACCCGGTGCCGGGCTACGGTAGAAGGTGCCCACCATGGGTGAATGAACGGCTTCACCGCGATAGCTGGATTCCTGGGGCTCAGCCGCTACTGGCGCAGCGCTAGTGGCTGGTGCCTGCTGGTAGGGGGATTGCTGGGCGTATTGGGGCATTGGCTGGGGCTGCCAGGTTGCCCCGTTCGGGTGGCGGCTGATACGAACGGACTCTTCGCCTTCCTGAATTTCAATCTCGCTGATGTTGGACTCTTCGAGTAACTCAATCAATTTCTTAACTTTACGAATATCCATATAGTAGCCCCAATCGGTGTTAATGGTTTCTACAGGATAGGCAAGCAAAAAAGACCTGCCCATCCTGTGGCGCTAGAAAGAGCGCAGTAAACCAGAGTTAAAAATGAAGAGAACGCTGCACGATGGTGAACGTTACCCTTGGCTCAGCCGCAAAAGATGCGTTTTTTAGCTAATATGGGTGCGGAGTGTGCCGAAAAAGTGTGAGCATGTCCAGTGGTGGTCAAGATATGCTCGTTCTTAGGAAATTAAACAACTGTTTGACGACGATCGCGACACAACTGCATAAAAGGGGCTGTTAAGGGGCCGGTTTTTGTACTCAGCCTTGCTGCCAACGCCTAAACGACTCTAAGTGTTGTGCAAGTTGTTCAGCATTGACCTCACCTTGAATTCGCGCATCGCGAATTTCCTCTCCCTCAGCAAAAAACAGCAGGCTAGGAGGGCCAAAAAGATTGAAGCTGTTAAGCAACTCTCGGCTTTGAGCATCCGTGTTGGTCACATCGACCGCTACAAGCTGAAAATCGTTCAATGCAGCGCTTACGTCTGGGTGGGGGTAAACCTCTCGCTCCATCAGTTTGCAGGATATACACCAGTCTGCAGTGAAGTGGACAAAGGCAGGGCGCTGGTTACGCTCTGCTTGGGCAACGGCCATCTCCAGGTCGCTAAGGGAGTCGACTGTTTGAAATGAGAGTGCCTGAGATATGGCCTCGGATTGTCCGCCTGAAACCGTCAGTGGGCGAAGCGGGTTGCTGCCACCTTGGGCCGCGCCAAACACCAGCGCAACGCCCCAGGCAAGCAGCATAAGGCCTAATGTTTGACGCGCCCGAGACCAGCCAAGAGGTTGGTTAATGTTTAGTGCGCCCAGCGCTAGTGCGCTGCCAATGGCCAGCGCTGCCCAGAGTAGTAGTGCGACAGACGGCGCCACTAACCGCTCAATCATCCAGATGGCGACACCCAGCATCAACAACCCAAAGGCGACTTTTACGCCGTTCATCCAGGCGCCGGTGCGGGGCAGTAAGGTAGTGCCAAAGGTGCCTACCAGCAGGAGCGGAACCCCCATGCCCATACCAAGCGCGAACAAAACGGCGCCCCCCATCAGCGCATCGCCGGTGGTTGAAATAAACACCAGCGCGCCCGCTAAAGGTGCAGTCACACAGGGAGAAACCACCAACACCGATAGCGCGCCTGCCAGCGCTAATCCCGCCGGCCCACTCTGTTGTGCGCGGGCTTGCCAAGCGTCTACCCGGCTGGCTAAACGGGGGGAGACGCGCAAATTAAAGGCACCAAACATAGCGAGTGCAAATAGCGTAAACAGCAGTGCGAACGTGACCAGTACCGGCGCGGACTGCAAATGGGCTTGAAGATTAAGCCCCGCGCCAAATAACCCCATTAAGATGCCTACCACGGCATAGGTAGACGCCATGCCCAACACATAGCTGGCAGATAGAGCGAAGGCACGGGGTTTAGTGGGGTTTTGGCCCACCACAATGGATGACAAGATAGGGATCATTGGCAGGACGCAGGGAGTAAAGGTAAGCCCAATGCCGGCGAGGAAAAAGAGGCCAAGCGCAAGTGGTAGGCTAGCCTCGCTAATCAGGGCGCTAAAACGGCTGTCCTGGCTCTGTGGAGCGCTAAAGCTGGTGTTGTCGTTAGCAGTGCGTTGCTCCCCGGAGGGGCTCGCCTGGGACGTGGGCTCCGCCTCCCAGTCAGCAAACCCAGCAGGTGGCGACGTTTCATTTGCTTCAAGGGTTATGCGTTCAGGCGGGTAGCACAGGCCTGCGTCTGCACAGCCTTGAAAGGTAAGCTCAATATCGATGGGGCCGCTATAGGGTGCTGAAAAAGGTGTCTCAAATACCAAGTTGTCGCGAAAAATGTAAACATCACCCATAAACTCATCATTGGTAAAGGTGCCGTCGGGTATCAGGGGCTCCTCTAGGGTAACGCTACTATTTAGGCTGGTAACTGCCAATTGGTGTCGATAGAGGTAATACTCATCAGCAATGTCCACGCCAATGAAAAGCGACTCACCGTCATGCCAGGCAGTGGGTTGAAATGCCTCTAAGACAGGTAAAAAGTCGCTCTGATTGTTCGAAGAGGAAAACCACTGAGCCTGAGCCAGCACAGGGAGCCAGCAGAGTAAAAAAAACAGGCTAAAACGTTTAATGAGTAACACGAGGTATCCTTGCGCAGTCTTAACGGGGTGTCTGAGAAGCAGCATATCGCACCTCTCAACGCCAGCGTAGCGGCTGCGGTG
Organism: Halomonas sp.; assembly: GCF_017515565.1. Taxonomy (GTDB): domain Bacteria; phylum Pseudomonadota; class Gammaproteobacteria; order Pseudomonadales; family Halomonadaceae; genus Vreelandella. Next base: position 89,250 of record NZ_JAFWFN010000047.1, on the reverse strand, counting down.
TCGTGACGCGGTACTTCACACTGAGTTAATCAGCAAATGCATTGTTTTTTCAATATAAAAAGGACCTAGACGCAAAAAGGCTGCCCCGGGGGCAGCCTTTTTGAATAACTTACCTAGCCTTTAGGCTTTATGGTAGGCCGCTGCGGATTTTTCAATCGCTTTACGAGCAGCTTCAACGCCTTCCCAAGACTCAACTTTGACCCATTTGCCTTTTTCGAGGTCTTTGTAGTTCTCGAAGAAGTGTGCGATCTGCTGGCGCAGCAGCTCAGGAAGGTCTGTGACTTCTTGAACGTCATCGTACAGCGTGCTGAGTTTCGGGTGCGGTACACAGACGAGCTTTGCGTCTTCACCCGCTTCATCGGTCATGTTCAAGATGCCGATGGGGCGCGCACGAATAATGCTGCCAGGCGCAACTGGGTGAGGAGTGACGACCAGTGCATCCAGGGCGTCGCCATCGTCAGCTAATGTATGAGGGATAAAGCCGTAGTTGGCCGGGTAGAACATGGGGGTGGCCATGAAACGGTCAACGAGGAGGGCGCCCATGTCTTTATCAATTTCATATTTAATCGGCGCATGGTTGGCAGGAATTTCAATTGCCACGTAAATGTCGTTGGGCAGATCTTTTCCGGCGGGGATATTATCGAAGTTCATCGTTGGTTCCTTGGCTTATGTAGAGCAGTGACTAATCAGTAGGTGCATTGGTGCATCGCATTAATTGTGAAGAATTATACGAAGATGGCTACTGGATTACCAATGCGACATAGGTGTGTGCAATCGACTAATTTTATAAGCACCCTAAACGTGCCTGTTTTTATAGGGGTAGCGACGTTTGGTGGGCATCGTTTCGCGCCGCCAGCGTGTATCATAGGACTTGGGTGTTTCCCATCAAGAGGTAAGCCTAGGAGGATGAGTTGGCGCACGCCCAGTTGCTAATCAGTTACGGACAAGCCTTTGTCGCTCCGGATAGGCGACAGCACCGCAGCTCTATGTCGGTGCGTTTGCCTGAAAAACCCCTCCTGAACGTTAAAGGCGGCTGCGCGGTGATTAGTGACTCAATCTCGCGTAACACCATGGCAAAGCAAGCCGGGGATCTAAGCGTACGTGGCTTTCTAGCCGACTATTACTCCACCCCTGACCATTGGGATACCAAAACCTCTGCAACGCGTGTGCTACGGGCGTTAAATGGCTGGTGCTACAGCCAAAGCCAGCATGTAAAAGAGGGCAGCTTTGTCTCTTCGCTATCTGCCATCGTGTTTCGAGGGCGGGAAGCGGAGCTGTTCCACATGGGCGATACGCTGGTGTTCCGGCTGCGTGGCGCTGAGTTTGAGCAACTGACCCGTGACCACGTAACTGATATAGGCGGTTATCGCTACCCTTCCCGGGCGCTCGGGATGGATGGCAGTGTGGATATTGATTACACCCAGCTAGCACTGAAGCAGGGGGATCTGTTTGTATTTACCACCCAAGGCGTTAGGGGAACGCTGCTTCCTTCTGACTATGTCCGCCTAATCCGCCAGGATGCGAGTGATTTAGATGCTGCCTGTGAACGTCTTGCCAGCGAAGCTAAACAGCGTGCTCAGGAGCGAGGGTATGGCGGTGATCAATTCTGCTTTCAGCTGCTACGGATTGATGAGTTGCCAGAGGAAGCTGACGATCATCCTGGCTTAATTTACGGTGATCTACCCATACCGCCGGAGTTATCAGTAGGTGAGCGGCTTGATGGTTTTGAAGTGCAAGCCGTGCTTTCACGTAATGCCCAATCTAGGGTTTATCGCGTGCGTGATATTCACTCAGAGCGCGACATGGTGATGAAAGCGCCAAGTCCAGAGCTTTCCTTACGCAATGCCTATCTGGAGCATTTTTTACTCCAACAATGGGTGGTTGAGCGGGTCAAGTCGCCCTTCGTGGTGAAGGTGGTTGAACCCTCTCGCCCGCGCCGCTATCTCTACTATCTGATGCAGTACATTGAAAGCGAAACGCTGCGCCAGTGGTCTGAGCGTCACCCTCAGGCGAGCTTAATACAACGGTTAGATATCGCCAATCAGCTGGGAAAAGCGGTGCAGGCGCTGCACCATCGGGACATTATTCATCAGCAAATCACCCCTGATAATATTTTGATCGACACCCATGGCAAACTGGTTTTAGCTGATTTTAGTGCTTGCCATATGCGCGAAGTTGATGGGCATCGCAATTCAGGTGAGCTGTTGCGTCAAATTGGCTTTAATGAGCACACGGCCCCCGAGTATGCTCTGGGTGATAGCGTAGGACGGCGCAGCGACCAATATTCGCTGGCCTCCACCGTTTACTGGTTGTTAACCGGCGCCTTGCCTTATGTTCTGACACCTAACCGTCTGCGCAGCCATACGGATCTTGAAGAATTGAGCTACCGTAGTGCGCGCACGACAAATCCTGAGATAACCCACGACCTTGACGAAGCCCTGCGCAGGGCATTGGACCCACAGCGATCACTGCGGTTTAGGCGGATGTCAGAGTTTCTTCATGCGTTACGCGTGCCGTTAGGGCGACAACCAGCGAAAGAGGAAGCGCGCCAAGAGCCGCGGCGTTTTTGGCAAGGCGTGGCGGGTATTCTGCTGCTACTGCTCGTACTGTCTTGGTTGCTAAGGTAGGTTGTTTTAAAAAAGCGCTAAGCATAATAAAGTGCTGAGCGAAAAAAGGGGCGATGCTTTTACGGCATCCCCCCTTTTTATATTACTCCTCACAAACCAAAAGCGCTTAGAGCGTGAAAGGTGGCAGCTTTTGCTCGACCTTCGCAAGCTTTAACTTAGCGACTTTAGGTAGGCCATTTTCAAAGGGTGGGAAGTCTTCCCCTTGAATTAGTGGCGATAGATAGTCGCGGCATGCTTTGGTGATCTCAAATCCATTTTCGCTGATGTAGTCCCGTGGCATGAATTTTTCCTGATTGGCTATTTGCGCCAAGGGGGCAGAGATCACATCCCACTGGTAAGGCTCTTGGGAGATGCGGCGAATGGCCGGCATCATAGAGTTTTTACCTGCCAGCGCCAAGGTAACGGCTTCGCGACCCACCGCATACGCCTGCTCAACATCAGTCTTAGAGGCTAGGTGGCGCGCCGCACGCTGCAGGTAGTCGGCAACAGCCCAGTGGTATTTATAGCCCAAGTCTTGCTTGATCATGCCGGCTAAAGTGGGTGCAACACCGCCAAGTTGACGGTGGCCAAAGGCATCGGTATTACCGGCATCGGCAAGGAAAGTGCCGTCTTCGTACCGAGCGCCTTCCGATACCACAATCACGCAGTAACCATACTTGGTGACACTCTCTTCTACCCGCGCCATGACGGCACTACGGTTGAAAGCAATCTCCGGGAAAATAATCAGGTGGGGTGGCTCGCCTTCACCTTCTCCCGCCAAGCCGCCTGCGGCAGCAATCCAGCCCGCGTGGCGTCCCATTACTTCCAGTACAAAAACTTTGGTGGACGTCGCACACATAGAGGCGACATCCAGAGACGCTTCCTGAGTAGAGGTGGCGATGTACTTAGCAACGCTACCAAAACCCGGGCTGTTATCAGTAATGGGCAGGTCGTTATCCACTGTTTTGGGGACGTGAATAGCGGTGAGGGGGTAACCCAGCTTTTCAGACAGCTGCGAAACTTTTAAGCACGTATCAGCGCTATCGCCACCGCCATTATAGAAAAAGTAACGAATATCGTGGGCTTTAAAGACTTCAATTAAGCGTTCGTACTGGGCGCGGTGTGTATCAATGTCTTTGAGTTTGTAGCGGCATGAACCAAAGGCACCACCCGGCGTGTGGCGTAGAGCAGCAATGGCTTCATCGCTCTCCTGGGACACGTCGATGAGATCTTCCGTCAAGGCACCGATAATGCCGTTATGTCCGGCGTACACCTTACCAATCTGCTCGGGGGCTTGCCGACATGCTTGGATAACGCCGCAGGCGCTGGCATTGATGACGGCGGTAACGCCACCGGATTGGGCGTAAAAGGCATTATGCTGAGCCATGGAAACGTCTCATCTCCTAAAAGCGGAAAGTTGGAGCACGCTCTAAAGCGTGCTTGATGACTAAAATAGATAAGATATGCCCAGGAAAAGCACTGGGGCTTTCCCTGGAAAATTTATAACAAACGACGAAAGTTTAGCGTAAAGCGGCAGGGGCTGCATTAGGCTGTCTACTCGCCGATGTCCAGCTCTTGCTCCTGTTGGGCTAGCCGCCAACCGCCTAAATCTTTATAGCGGTTAACCATCGCGCAAAACAGCTCCGCGGTGCGTTCTGTATCGTAACGGGCAGAGTGAGCCGCTTTATTATCGAAATCGATACCCGCTGCGCGACACGCCCGGGCAAGCACGGTTTGGCCGTACACGAAGCCAGCGAGCGTTGCCGTATCAAAGCTTGAGAACGGATGAAACGGGTTTCGCTTGACATCACAACGATTAGCCGCCGCATTTAAAAAGCTGTGATCAAATGCCGCGTTATGCCCCACCAAGATGGCACGTGAACAGCCGTGGGCTTTAATGGCTTTGCGAATAGGGCGAAAAAGCTCCCCCAGCGCCTCTGACTCCGTGAGCGCCACTTGGCGGCGCAGCGGGTCGTCCAGGTTAATACCGGTAAAATCTAACGCTGACTGTTCAACGTTCGCCCCTTCAAAAGGGTGAATATGATAAGCGTAAGTGGCATCGGGTAATAAATTACCCTCTGGATCCATGGTGAGCGTAACGGCTGCAATCTCAAGTACGGCGTCGTTTTGGGCATTAAACCCACCCGTTTCTAAATCAATGACAACCGGCAGGTAACTGCGAAAACGTTGGGCCATTAATTCGCGGGCAATTGCCTCGCTCATGCAGCTCTCCTTAGTAAAGCGAGTAATCGGACAGGGTGTGCAGCAAGCCACCGCAATGAATGGTGTGATTCTAGCAGCTTTACCCCCAAGGCGTCGTTGACGGTATTCGCTGAGCATCGAGAGCGCTATACTAATAGATTGTGATAACTGGTTTGTGTTAGCACATGGCGTGCCGCGCTATATATTTTGGTGAACTGCTTTCCCTACACAAGGAGTAAAGAATGTCCGATGTCAAAAAGGTTGTGCTGGCGTATTCAGGCGGCCTGGACACATCCGTAATCGTTAAGTGGTTGCAAGAGACCTACAACTGCGAGGTAGTGACCTTTACAGCCGACATCGGTCAGGGTGAAGAAGTCGAACCCGCCCGTGCAAAAGCGCAAGCGCTGGGCGTTAAAGAGATCTACATAGAAGATCTCCGTGAAGAGTTCGTGCGGGACTATGTTTTCCCTATGTTCCGCGCCAATACTATTTATGAAGGTGAGTACCTGCTGGGTACCTCCATCGCTCGCCCACTGATTGCCAAGCGCTTAATCGAAATTGCCAATGAAACCGGTGCCGATGCTATTTCCCATGGCGCGACGGGCAAAGGCAACGACCAAGTGCGTTTTGAGCTGGGCGGTTACGCGCTGAAACCGGGGGTTAAAGTCATTGCGCCTTGGCGCGAGTGGGATCTCACTTCTCGCGAGAAGCTGATGGCCTACTGCGAAGAGCGCAACATTCCGGTCGATTTTTCTAATAAGAAGAAAAAATCGCCATACTCCATGGACGCCAACCTGCTGCATATCTCTTACGAGGGCGGCATTTTGGAAGACCCCTGGGCCGAAGCAGAAGAAGATATGTGGCGCTGGAGCGTTTCCCCCGAAGCCGCGCCGGAGCAGCCCACCTACGTGGAGCTTACCTTTGAAAAAGGTGACATCGTTGCCATCGATGGTGAAGCGCATAAGCCCCACGAAGTGCTGGAAAAACTTAACAAGCTTGGCGGTGACAACGGTATTGGCCGTTTAGACATTGTTGAAAACCGCTATGTGGGCATGAAGTCCCGCGGCTGCTACGAAACGCCAGGGGGCACTATTATGCTGCGTGCCCACCGTGCGATTGAGTCGCTGACCCTTGATCGCGAAGAAGCGCATCTGAAAGATCAACTGATGCCTAAATACGCAGAAGTCATCTACAACGGTTACTGGTGGAGTCCAGAGCGTCGAATGCTGCAAGCGGCCATCGACGAGACTCAGAAGAACGTTTGTGGCGTTGTGCGTATGAAGCTCTACAAAGGCAACGCCATTGTGGTGGGCCGTAAGTCCGAGCAGTCGCTGTTTGATGAGTCTATCGCCACGTTTGAAGATGATGCGGGTGCATACAACCAAAAAGACGCCGAAGGCTTTATCAAGTTGAATGCACTGCGTTTACGTATTGCCGCTGGTAAAGGCCGTCAGCAGAGCTAACAATGCGTTAAGCGGCCAGCGCTAAGCTGGCCGTTTTTATTGCAGGGGAACTACCTATGCTAAAAAAACTACTTTCAGGTCTTTTTGGGGGCGGTGGCCAAGGCGCTGCAGAGAGCAGCGCAAACGCTGCCGAGCCAGTAGAGTACAAAGAGTATTTAATTGTCTCCCAGCCTGATAACCAAAGCGGGCAATACCGAGTTAGCGGCTGGATTCGCCGGCTAGATAGCGAGGGCGTTACCCAAGAGCATCGATTTGAGCGTTCAGATATGCTTCCCGGCCGTGAAGCCTGCGATGCGATGATGATCACTAAAGCGCAGCGCTATATTGATGAAGTAGGCGAGGCAATGTTTGCACATGACCCTCGGCAAAAAGAGCAAAACTGATTAGCCAAGTGCATCCCCTCGCTTAAATAACCCACAGAGCCACTCGTTAAACCAAGGAGCGGTGAATGCGTGTCGTATATCAAGCCTCGCCATGGCGCTCCTTAATAGATAAAGATGGCCAGCTGAACAGGTCGGCTCTTACGGCGCCGCTAGACGACATTTTCTCCAGACTCTTTGCGCCACACCTCACGTTGGCGGATTCCCATGCCTGTCAACTGCCGCTCGTTGAGGCGTTGGTGCGCTATGACATTCCCGCATGGCGTATTAGCCAGATTATTGGCGACCATAATGCGTGGCTTTACCGTCAGGCAATAGCGCTCTCGCTCAATGAAATGCATGCTCAGGGGTGGGGGGAGCCCCCCGTTGATTACTGCGTGGTAATGTTAGGGTCGGCTGCCCGGTATGAAAGTCTCCTCAGCCCGGACCAGGATAATGCGTTAATAATTGATGACTATCCAGATGCCCGTCATGTGGAAATCGATGGCTACTTTCAAGCCCTGGGTGAGCGCTTTACCCAGCGCCTTGATGATGCGGGTATACCGCTGTGTCGAGGGCATATAATGGCCCGCTGGCCGATGTGGCGAAAACGGATCAGCGAGTGGCGCTTGCAACTGGAAATATGGAGCGCTGATCGGCGTGTTAAACGCGTTCAGCAAACCAATATTTTGCTTGATTTTACGCCAGTGGCAGGCAACTCAGCCCTTGCTGAGCAGTTGGCGGAGAGTGTTTCTACAACGCTTCCCCAAGCGTCTCTGTTTATGGATGAAATGTCGGTATTGCTTGATGAGTTGCCGGTTGCTTTAGACCGCTTCGGACGCGTTGCGGCTAGCCCAAGTTCGGAGGCACCCCACCGTCATGCTGTTAATCTTAAACGGCAGGGATTACTACCATTGATTAGCGCTGCGCGCTTACTCAGCGTAAGGCATCGGCGGCAAGAAATAGGCACCCGGGAGCGCTTGATTGCGCTTAGCCATGCGACTGACACGTTGAGTTTAGAGCAATCGGACTTGCTGATAGCAGCGTTTGAGCGTTTTCAGCAGTGCCTGCTGGATCAGCAGCGTTACAACATATCACGCGGCCAGGCCGCAGATGGCTGGATTGATCTTCGCCGCCTGCGTGAAGATGAGAAATTGCTGTTGAAGTTTGATCTTCAGCAGATTAAACGATTTGTTGTCTTAGCAAAAAATACTTCTATTAGCTGATGGTGGGTTTCTTTATCTAGCCTAGCCAGCATGGCAATCTACTAAGGTGCGTGCTTTTGCTGCTGCCTGAATCATTATGTTGTCTGGAAAATCTAGCGGTGAGAATTGTTTTTCCGCTGACTCTACATCATTAAGTAACTGACCTAATGATCCAGAGCGGTTATTTATCGCTTCTTCTATAGTCTTACCTAGTTTTATTTCTCTTGAAACCACTTCTTCGCTAACATCTAGGATGGCAGGCATCAGCGAAAACAACCCAGTGATAAAGCCTTCTTGATCATCAATGTTTCGGTGGTCGGCCATCATTTCACAAGCAAAAGCACGCGTTAGCCCTTTAACAAGATTTAACTTACTAGCAGGGCTGTTGGCAGCAAGCATAACGATGGCAACGAGAGTGCGTAATTCTCGAAGCCCAATAATTTGTAGACAGTCAATTAGTTTTGTTTGAATCTGGCGCGTACCTTTTGCTGCTGAGTTAGCGCGCTTGAAAATTGCGTGTAGAAGATAAGGGTCTCTCGCTATTAAAGAGCTAATATCGGAAAGTTTTACATTGTCACGATACAAAATAGCCAGAAGTTGCAGCTGATTTGCGTGAGAAGCTGAACGTCGCGTTGAACTAGAGGCTTGACTCTTTGGTCGTTCATAAAAATAGCCTTGGAAGAGAGAAAAGCCTAACAGCTTGCAATACTCAAAATCTTCCCGTGTTTCTACCCGCTCTGCCAGCAGTGTAAACCCACCCTCAATTAGCTTTTTAACCAATTTTTCAGGAATTTTGTTGGAAATGTCGAATTTGATAATATCGCAAAAGGGCAAAAAGGCCTGATTCTGGCTATCAAGGACAAAGTCATCTAATGCAAGCGTGTAGCCCAGCTGTTTAAAATTTTTTAAAGCATGGAGTACTTCTTTAGTGGCCGGGGTATTTTCCAAAATTTCAATTACTATACGTTGGCTAGGTAGGCCTGTAAGGTCTGGATTTATTAACCAGCCTTCCGAAGCGTTGATAAATAAGCTTTTTGGGCCGCATAAATCATCTAGTCCAATTTCGTAAACGGCTACAGCGCAGGCTCGAGCGGTAGCTTGTACATCGTCAATGACGGTGGCAGACTCAATGGAATGATTAGCACGGTAAAGCAGCTCATCGGCTATGTGATGGAGCTTTACATCCACGATAGGCTGAATGGCGATCGTGTATTTTGATAGTGAGTCTGAATCGTTAGGGGTAAAAGTTTTGCTCATTCACGGATCCATGGAATGCGTCTTTAGGCTAATACGTAAGTCCAGAGCAAAGAATAACTTAATTCAAGTAAGTAAAGCCAGCAGTGTTTAGTAATTTACTAGGCTATAATTAGTCATTAACTGGTGCAGTAGGTAATTCCAGTGTTAAACACGCACCGCCTAGCTGTTTAGCGTCTTCAACCCAGAGCCGCCCGCCAAGGTGAGCGATGATACCTCGGCTAATGGGTAAGCCTAAGCCACTACCTTTAGGCCTACCTTTAGGAAGTTCGCCATCTTGTTGTATTTGGTGGAATTTCTCAAATACTCGTTCTCGCTCCTCGATACCAATACCTGGGCCGTTATCCTCCACGCTTAAGCGGAAATGTCGGCGGTGGTGGTAGAGTGCCAAGCGTACTTTGGGCTGCTGGCGATCGGCGAATTTACCCGCATTATCTAACAGGTTAATAATCACCTGCTCTAACCGGTCGTGGTCGCCAATCACCATTGCGGGGTCAGCCTCAATCGCAACGTCTAAAGCGATGCCGTGCTCTTCATGCAGATGGGCAATGGCATTAATGCTGTGGCGAGCCAGCGCTGCCAGATCGAGAGGCTCTGGGTTCAGCGTTAAACGGCCGCTCTCAAGGCGAGCCAAGTCTAATATCTCTTCAATTAAGCGGGATAACCGCTGGCTCTCGTGAACGATAACACCAAGAAAGTGCTTGCGCTTCTCGTCGGGCAGTTGGTCGCTATCGCGTAAGATTTCAGCAAAAGCGCGGATAGACGTTAACGGTGTTCGTAGCTCGTGGCTGACCATGGCTACAAACTCATCTTTTAACCGATCCAGTTCGCGCAGCCGCTCGTTAGCGCTGCGCAGCTCTTCGCCAATTTGCGCTAACTCTTGAGATTTCTGTTCCAGCCGACGGTTGTACTCAATGGTTTGCGAGGTAGTGTCGAGAATGCTCAGAACGGATTCGATATCCAACGCTTCACCGCGTACCACCGAGTTAATCAAAACCCGTGCTGATGCACTGCCAAGAGCCCCTGCAAGCGCCTGCTCTGCGCGGGTAATTAACTCGGGCGGGGCTGTGTCATCAGGCGCAAAGAGGAGTTTATTGCCGCTGTGGCGGAAGACTCGCTGGGTAGTTTGCTCGCCTAAATAGCGAACCAGTAACTCTTTTAACGCCCCCTGGGTGGTTTGGCCACGCCACAGCGAGGTGGTTTGTAAATTGGGGTGCATCGCCTCAGTGAATAGCGCTGCTTGGGTCTGTTCTAAGGGGGAGGGGCGGGTAAATAGAGAAACACCCACCAGAAGCCCCACGTTGGCGAGCATGCTCCACAGCAACGAGTGGCTGTAAATGTCCCAGTTTTCGAGTCCAAACAGGCTGTAGGGTATAAGCCAGGCGATGCCCCATGGCCCTTCGGTTAATAGCGTCGCGCTTAGCCAGCCTGACTGAGCAAAGCCCGGCAGCAAGAGGGTGTAACACCACACTAGAAAGCCGGCGATTAAACCAAGGGTAGCCCCTTGGCGTGTGGCGCCACGCCAGTAAAGGCCTATCAGTAACGCAGGGGCAAACTGCGCGGCGCCCGCAAAAGAGACAAGGCCAATGGTTACGAGGCTGTAGGAGTCGCCAATCAGTGCATGGTAGAGGTAGCCAAGCAGCAGGATGAGCACAATGGCGATGCGCCGAATGCCTAAGAGCCAGCCCGCAAGCTCACCTTTCGTGCTTAGGTGTAGCCGCTTAGAGCGGAGTAGCAGCGGCATAACCAACTGGTTGCTAACCATGGTGGAGAGCGCAATGGTTTCAACAATCACCATGCCCGTGGCGGCGGAAAGCCCGCCAATAAACACCAACAGCGGCAAGCCTTCTAAACCGGCCGATAGCGGAAGCGTCAGTACGAAACTATCAGGGTCGCCTGCGCTTACGCCCAGCAATAAGCCTGCCAGCGCAATGGGAATGACGAATAGATTAATCAGTAGCATATAAAGTGGGAATAGCCAGCTTGCTCGGGTTAAGTGCTGCTCATCCACATTCTCTACAACCAATACCTGGAACTGGCGCGGCAGTGTTAAGAAAGCTAGGAAGGCGAGGGCTAGCATGCCGACCCAGCCGGTTGCTCCCCCCGGCACGCTATCTAAACTCATGCTGTTAACCAGGGCGGGGGTGGCGGCCACTTCAGCAAATAGCGCCGCCGGTCCTTCAAACATGACGAAAACTACAAATATCCCAACGGCCATAAAAGCCACTAGCTTCACCAGTGACTCTAAAGCGATAGCCGCCACCATGCCTTCATGGCGCTCGCTGGCATCCAAGTGGCGGGTGCCGAATAAAATAATAAAGACGGCCAATACCAACGCGACCCAGAGGGATTTATCCATCCAAAACCGTTCATCGACCAGGGTGGTATCGGCGGTGTGAGGATAGTTGATCAATACCGCATGGCTGACGGTGATGGCTTTTAACTGCAAGGCAATGTAAGGCGTAATACTAATCAGCGCCATGAGCGCCACCAGTGCGCCGAGCGTGGTGTTTTTGCCGTAGCGGGCGCTAATAAAGTCGGCAATGGAGGTGATTCGCTGCCGTGCCGCAATGCGTACCATTTTGCGAATAACGGAAGGGGCCAACAGCATTGCCAGGGTAGGGCCAAGGTAGATCAGCAAAAAGCTGGGGCCATGCTCTGCCGCTCGGCCTACGCTGCCGTAGAAAGTCCAGGCCGTGCAGTAAACCGCGATAGAGAGCGCATAAACCGTTGGAGAGCCAATCAGAGAGCGGCCTTGTTCGGCGCGCCGATCGCCCCAGGCGGCAACCACAAACAGTAGCGCCAAATAGCCAAACGCGGTGCCGACAATAATGAGGTCTGTACGCATGGTTAGCGTCCCGCGCGATGTTCCATTAGCCAAGCGGTTAACCCGATAACCACCGCCCAGGCAATAAACAGATAAAGCGGTAGCCAACCCACGTTAAATGAGGGCAAACGGTCCACTACGATAATGAGTGGTGGGCAGAACAGCAGCAAAGTAACGGCGACTAAAGCGATTAAGCGCTCTACTTTACGCGAGTGGGCACCGGTAGGTTTCATGAGGCACTGGCATCCTGTCGGTCAAACGCATTGGCTTGCAGCGTCAGCAGCTGCTCCAGCGTATCAATGCCGCGGGCTTCCAAGCGCGGTAGCAGCGCTAGCCATAGCTCGGCGGTGACCCTGGCATCACCTAATGCAGTGTGGCGGGTGCCGGGCGGGAATGCCAGGTCGTAGCGCTTAGCAAGGCTATCCAGGTCGTGCCCGTCTAGCGCTTCGTCTAGCGCCCGCGAGATAAGTAAGGTGTCGATCACCGGGTTATCAAACGCGACCCCTTTATGGCTAATGGCTAAGAGGTCAAAGGCAGCATTATGGGCCAGCAGCACAGCCTCCCCGATGTAGTCGCGAAAATGGGTAAGTACAATATCCAGCGGCGGCGCGCCGGCGACATCGGCATCTGTGAGGCCGTGAATAGCGGTACTCGCTGGGGGAATAGGCCGTTTGGGATCAACCTTTTGATCAAACACATCGCTGGCTAGCAGCCGTGCGTTGACCACTCGGCAGGCCCCAAGGCTGATTACTGTATCGCCACGGCGTAGTTCAAGCCCGGTGGTTTCGGTATCAAAGGCAACCACATCCAAGCTGCGAAGCGAGCGGTTGGCCAATGCTTCATCGGGCGGTGGCAGATCAGCGATACCAAAGTCGTGAAACTCAGGTCGCGGTGGTGCAGGCTCTCGTGGGGCACCGACTCGCTCTATGGCGGGGAGAGGCATCCGCAGCCGTGCATGCAGGCCATCATCATCTGCTAGGCTCCAGATATCGCTAGCGTGTTGGCGCAGTACATCGGCCACTTTGGGTGTTAGCGGTAGGATGGCGATAGGTTGGTGCTGCCATGCGGCGAGCTCATGCTCGGGTAACGCTTTGCCTTGCCAAATAAGGTCTAGATAGACCCGCTTATTACCCAAGCATATTTCACCCTCAAAACCGCTGTCGGGGAGGTGAGCGCTTAGCTGTTTTACCAATGAATCAAAAAGGGCGATGAGTGCCGGCGCATCCCCTTTAAACCAGGCGGGCATGCCTACTGGCGTGATTAGTCGATGCTCTGGGTCTAAGCGTTCATCCAAGGCTTGCCAGAAGTCGTTCGACCACATCGGGGTTAATCGCTCGCCCTGATGCTGTAAATCGTCCAGCAGTTGGCCAATTTTGGCCACGTTGTCACCTAGCGTAGTGCCCTCTTCGTGAATAACCCTCTCGAAGCGTTGGCGCAGCAGTGACGTATCCGCATCGTTTTGATGGCGTAGTTGAGTCAGAGCATCAGCGGCACTGGTGAGACTAGCGGTGTGCTGGCGTAGCGGCGTTAGCATGCTGGCGAGCTCCGCGCGTACGCCCATTTCGCTAGACCACGACGCCGTGGCATCGCTAAAGGTCAGTAGGGTTTCACCGTCGCTACCGGGTACGCGTCGCAGAATCACTTTTAGCCAGCGATTATCACAGGGGGTGAGCAATTCTCTAGGCGAGCCATCGCTGGGCAACTGGCTAAGGGCGTTCTGTAGGCTGCCCACGGGCAACAGGGCTTCCAGCCGTTTGCCTAAACCTAGTCCGGTGTTACCGACAAAAAAGTCTTCGGCCGCTTGGTTAAAGAGCATCAGTCGGCGATGGTGGTCACACAACAACAGCGGCGTTTCAAGAACCTGTAGAAGAGTTTCAAGCTCCTGGCGAATGCGTGCCGCGCTTCTTGCACCTTCAGCATGGGCAGTCGCAAGGCGGCTGCGGTCAACACGCCAACTTTCGCGCACGCGGCGCAGGTCGGGGGCAAGCGCTTTGAGCCAGCCTTCTGGCGGGTGCTCATCCCGAGCGTCGGGATTGGCGACTAAGCGGGCCAGCTGCACTTGAAGGTGGCGAAGCGGGGTAAATAGCATGCGTTCCAGGAGTAAACCCACCAAAAAAATCGTGGCGCCGCCGGAAAAGCTGCCCAGCCACAAAGCTAGCCGTGTTAAGCCAGTCGGTGCCAGTTGAGCATCCAGCCAAGCGGCAAAAATAGCGCCGCCTAGCAGGCTAATGCCGCTGAGAATAAGCCATAAGCCAATCAGGCGTTGGCGTTTAGGCAGCCCGCCTTTTGTCATGGCTGCTCCTCAGTTAATAGTGCTTTAACTTTTTCAACTAAAGATTGGGTTGAGAAGGGTTTGGTAATGTAGTCGTCGGCGCCCAGGGCCATGCCTTTTTCGCGCTCGACATCTCGCCCGTGGGCAGTAAGCATAATAATTGGCAGCTGGGCAGTGGCTTCTTGACCACGCAGGCGCTCCAGTACATCAAAGCCGCTCATGCCCGGCAGGCTAATGTCCAGCAGCAAGAGATCAGGTGAGGAGTTATGTACCTGCTCCAACGCCTGTTCACCATCTTCGGCGGTGACGACTTCAAAGCCTGCTTGCTCCATTAGAAACTCTAACGACAGCACAATGTTGGGTTCGTCATCGACCACAAGCACTTTGGCCATGTATCTCTCCCTGATCATATTGTAGTGGGTTATCCAAGGAGTTTAGGTAGGCTCAGCGGCTGGGCCAAGACGACCTTCGACGTGTGCGCCTCAAAATGGGGCTAATCATGCATTACTTAGCTCGACGCTTAGGGCCGAATGGCCCAAGCCATAGCCATACTTGAGAAACAACCAGCAACGGTAGAAGCCATAGCGGTGCTCCTGTTGTTTTAACGAGTAGCTGGAAGATAATAAAACCAGCAATACCCCCTATCATACCGATATAAGCAAGCCCTGACGGGCGCGAAGTGGTGCCGCGTTGAGTAAAGCGAAACAGGTAGCCTGTAGCCGCCCCAAGGAGCAATGCGCACAATAACAACAGAAGTAGGGTAGGCATGTGATTCTCATGGGCTAAGTGTTTTATCCTTCAGATTAGCCTCTATGAGCTGCTGGCGGCTCTACAACTTTGTATTTACACACCTTTGTATTTATACAACTTTGGGATTAATTCAAAAGAAGAGGTGGGCTTCTTCATAGACTTAAACGTTTGATGGCACCACTATAGTTAAGTGGCAATAAGCTAATGAATATTGTCAACAATAACGAGAAACTACCAAAGGAGCTGCGCCCATGAGTGCTATTGTCCTGCTGGTGGTAGGCCTTGCGGCAATGGCCTTAGGGTATTTTGTATACTCTAAGTTCATTGCAGAAAAGATCTACCAGCTAGATCCTGACTTTAAAACACCTGCCCATGAGTTTGAAGATGGCGTTGATTACGTACCCACCAATCGTTTTGTGCTGTGGGGCCACCACTTTACGTCGGTAGCCGGTGCGGCGCCTATTGTTGGGCCTGCTATTGCGGTTATCTGGGGCTGGGCACCCGCTTTTTTATGGGTGGTATTGGGTACCATTTTCTTTGCTGGGATACATGATTTTGGTGCCATTTGGGCCAGTGTTCGCAATAAAGCCAAGTCGGTGGGTGCACTAACCGGCGACGTTGTGGGTAAGCGGGCGCGAAGCATCTTTATGATCGTGATTTTCCTAGTGCTGCTGATGGTTAACGCTGTGTTTGCCGTGGTCATCGCTGGGCTAATGATGAACTTCTCTAGCGCCGTGGTACCGGTGTGGGGCGCCATCATTGTTGCCTTGATTATTGGCCAATTGATTTATCGCCGTATTCTTAGCCTACCGGTGGTTTCCATTATTGGTGTGGCGGCGCTTTATCTATTAATCGGCATTGGGCCCTCGGTTCCGATTCAAATGCCTGCAGAAGTTGCCGGCATGTCAGGTAATGCGGTGTGGATTCTGATTCTCTTTGGCTACGCGGCCATTGCGTCGCTGTTGCCCGTGTGGATGCTTCTTCAGCCGCGAGATTACATCAATGGCCTGCAGCTGTTTATTGGCTTGATTATCCTTTACGGTGCGTTGGTGCTGTTGAACCCGACGCTGGTAGCTCCCGCCTTTAACAGTGATGTTCCGGCAGGTACGCCATCGTTAATTCCCTTGCTGTTCGTGACCATTGCCTGCGGCGCTATTTCTGGGTTCCATGGATTGGTCTCCTCGGGTACAACGTCTAAACAGCTTAATAGAGAGACCGATGCTCGCTTTGTAGGCTACTTTGGCGCGGTAGGTGAAGGCATGCTAGCGCTAGCGGCTATTCTTGCAGCCACGGCAGGCTTCGCCACATTAGGTGATTGGCAGGCGATGTACAGCGCCTTTGGTCAGGGCGGGGTGAATGCCTTCGTTGAGGGTGGCGCCTTTATTATTCATAACGGCCTGGGTCTGCCTGAAGTCACGGCTGCTACACTGCTAACTGTAATGGCCGCTTTGTTTGCGGGCACCACCATGGATACAGGCTTGCGCCTGCAGCGCTATATTTTCCAAGAGTGGGGCGATATTTATAATCAGCAGTGGATGAAAAAACCTGCCATCGCCACCGGTTTAGCAGTGGGTAGCTGTTTACTGCTAGCGTTTGGTGCTGGTGGCGCCGACGGCTCTGGCGGCCTGATTATTTGGCCTCTGTTTGGTACCACTAACCAGCTATTAGCAGGATTAACGCTGTTGGTTATCACTGTAATGCTGGTGCGTATGAAGCGCCCAATGTGGTACACCTTGGCGCCGCTCTGCTTCCTGTTGGTAATGACCATCCTGGCGCTGCTTATCCAGCTACGTACCTTCTGGAATCAGGGCAATATGTTCCTACTGGTGCTGGATGTTGTGGTGTTGATTGCAGCCATTATGGTGGCAATGGAGTGTGCGTCTGCACTGAAACGCTCGCGTGCGGAAATGGCAGCGCAGAGTGATTAACCGCGTCGTAAACTACGCTAATCAGTTAATAGAGAGGTAACGTTATGCACGATGACCCATCACCTGGGTCATCGTCGCGTCGCGATAAATTACGGGCTTGGTTAGACCAAGCCCGTTTTTTTACCGAAGAGGTTTATAGCGCTCGCTATCGGGGTGCTATTGCTCGGGCACGGCGTGACGAAGATGACCTATTCATGCTGCTGGTGTTCTCTGAAATGATGGGGCTTGAAAACCCCGCTGGCTACTACACCCTTGAACTACAGCCGCTGCTGCTGGAACGCTTCCATGACTGGCACAAACGGATGGGGATGGAGCACTCGCCCTTGGATCATTTCCGCTGTTGTTGATAGCGGCCAGTCAGACAACAAACATGCTGAGCCACCTATTTTGGGGATTACTATGCAAGCAGTACTGAACCGTCGCCTGCTCTGGGTAGGTGGCAAAGGTGGCGTGGGTGAAACCACTGTTGCCGCCTCATTAGCAGTGCTTGCCGCTAGCCGTGGAAAACGGGTACTGGTGGTATCCACCGATCCAGCGCATAGCCTGGGCGATGTGTTTGATCGCGCACTGTCGGATATACCGCGCCGTTTATTGCCCAATTTGGATGCCATGGAGATCGATCCTGACATCGAAGTAGAGGCGCATCTGGCCCGTGTGGTTAAACAAATGCGCCGTTATGCTGCGCCCGAAATGATGCAGGAGCTAGAGCGCCAAATGCGCCTTACCCGACAGTCGCCGGGTACCCAGGAGGCCGCTTTGCTTGAGCGGTTAGCGCGGCTGATGGTGGATGACAGCGCGCCCTATGACCTGATTATTTTCGATACCGCCCCAACTGGGCATACCCTTCGTCTGTTAACACTGCCGGAGGCGATGGCAGCCTGGACAGATGGGCTGTTGGCGCATAACCGCAAGTCGGCAGAGCTGGGTAAGGTGCTTGAGCATTTAACCCCCAAGCGGGGCCGAGATGTTGCAACACCCTTTGACGACCCAACGGTAGACCCGTTAGACGAACTGGACGAACGCACCCGGGATGTCGCCAAAACGCTAATTGATCGGCGGCGCCTATTCCATCAAGCCAGAAGGCGTATTGAAGACACCAAGGCGTGCAGCTTTTTATTTGTGATGACACCTGAGCGGCTGCCGATTTTAGAAACTGATCGTGCCGTGAAAGCCCTTGAAGATGTGCACATACCGGTTGCTGGCGTGCTGATCAATCGCCTCATACCTGTAGAAGCAGACGGTGACTTCCTTCAGGCGCGCCGAGAGCAGGAGGCAACCTACCTTACGCGTATTGATGAACTATTTGAGCGTTTGCCACGCCCGACGCTGCCTTGGTTGCCTACCGATGTGCAAGGAATTGAAGTGTTAGAGATGTTGGCGGAAAAGCTTGAGCAACAGGGATTTTAATGCGGGTACTTTTATTATCGGCCTACGAGGCGGTGAGTCACCGCTATTGGTCACAAAGCTTAATGACAGCGCTTGATGAGTTTTCTTGGACGTTACTAACCCTTCCGCCCCGTCACTTTTCGTGGCGGATTCGCGGTAATCCGCTGAGCTGGTGGCTGAAGGAGCATGAAACCATAAGCCAGTCCTATGATGTCGTGCTGGCAACCTCGATGGTGGACATTGCTACGCTCGTAGGGTTGTTTCCCCAGCTAGGGCGGGCTAGAAAAATTATTTACTTTCACGAGAATCAATTTGCCTACCCTGAATCTAGCGAGCAGATGCCCCAGGTAGAGGCCAAGATGGTCAACCTCTATGCGGCGCTTGCTGCGGATACGATAGTCTTTAACACCGCCTATAATCGGGACTCATTTTTTGACGGTGCGCGTCAGTTTTTAAAAAAGATGCCGGAGAATCTGCCTGCTGCCAAGCCCTTAGAGCAGTTGCGTCAGCGTTCAAAAGTGCTGCCGGTACCCATAGCCTCGGTAGATAATGCCCCCCAAGCAAATGCGAACCCGCGGCGTATCATTTGGAATCATCGCTGGGAGTACGATAAAAACCCTGAGGATTTTTTTGCGGTTCTGTTCAAGCTAAGCGAGCAGCAGGTGCCGTTTGAGCTAGCGGTGCTTGGTCAACGCTTTCGTGATGTGCCGCCAATTTTTGCAGAGGCTGAGCAGCGCCTTGCCAAACAAACAATTTGTTGGGGGCCGCAGCCAGAGCCAGAGTATCGCGCACTCCTTAACGGCGGCGGCATCGTGGTCTCAACCACGTGGCATGAGTTCCAAGGGTTGGCGATTATGGAAGCTGCCCAGCGGGGTGCGCTGCCCCTGGTGCCAGATAGGCTCTGCTTTCCTGCGCTTTACCCCGAAAAGTATCGCTATGACGGAACGATCGAAGGGCTCTATCAACGGCTATACGCTTGGTTAATGGAGCCCGATAGCCAGCCGCCGCTGCTGGATACTTATCCGTGGCAATGGCCGCAGTGGCGGGGCGCCTATCGCAAACTCCTCATAGGCGAAAGTGAATAGCCAAAAGCGCTTAGCCGATTAATCAAGAGATTCTAGTCGGCGGGTTGGCCAGTGCACCACCGCCGTATGGCGGCGCATTTTTTGGGCAAGTTTAGGATGTTCCCGCTGTATCACACGTTCGGCGAAGTCTGAGAGAAAGCGGGACTTCATTTCTGCCCGTGCGCGATCTACACCGCTGTGCTGGTAAGGGGTTGAGGCGAGCAGCATGAAACCGTCGTCGGGAATTCGTCCGGCGCGCATGTTAGCCTCAATGATCGCGGCGGCGATGCCTATCGGTTCGGCTAGATCAGGCCCATAAGGGCCTATAATCAGCGCAGTGTTCGGCAGGTGAAGAAAGTCAAAGCCGCGGCCTACACAAATCACCCATTCGCGGTGCTCAATATCTAAATCTCGCTCTACGCCCTGTAGCTCGCTAACGTGGGCCACGTTGCCTTCAAGTAGGGGCAGTAAGTCTCGCTGTATCTCCCTGGGCATATCGGGACAGAGACTGGCAAGTTGGGTACTTAAGGCCTCTGGCGCCAGGCCGATCACGTCACGACTATCCAATACCTCGCCTTGCTGGCCGTGGAGGAGCAGGGCGTCGCTATCGGTTTCAAACCCGCATACCAGCGGGTAAACCTGCTGGTGATCATCACCAAACAACTGCCCGGCCTGCTTGGCTATGGCGTAGGCATGTGCTTTGGCTGCTTCAGTATCACAGTCAAATCCGGCGCAGCCACGCTCTTGATGCCCGCTGGAAAAGTGGTAGGTAATCAACATCAAGGTGGCGTGCCCGGCTTTAGCAGCATCGAGTACTGAGTCGGTTAATAGCTCCCCTAAATACGGCCAGCCTAAATCAAAAATACCGCCTAAGTTTCTGAACGGGGTGATAATGCCCAGCGGTGTGCGGGTTGCGTGGGGAATATGAATACGACCATCCATACACTTCATAACCACAATAGACGTAGGGTGCTGTGCCATATAGCGCTGCCGCGCCAGCCAGGCGCCAGGGCTGCAGTAGTGCTCGGCATGCTGTTTGGAAAGGTCTAACAGCGCATCAATACGCTGAGCGATAGGCTGGTCATGCAGCAGTGTGGCAGGCGTGGGCATCAGCATCCTCATGTTGTTAGCCTGGGCGTTTAACCAAGCTCGGTTTTTTCTTTATAGTCGCACAGATCTTCGATAATGCAGCTACCGCAGCGCGGCTTACGTGCAATGCAGGTATAGCGGCCGTGGAGAATCAGCCAGTGATGGGCATCTTGTTTAAATGCCTTGGGTATGTGCCTTAGCAGCTTCTGCTCAACCTCTACGACATCTTTACCCTTGGCAATGCCCGTACGGTTGGATACTCGAAAAATATGCGTATCCACGGCAATGGTGGGCTGGCCAAAGGCTGTATTGAGAATCACGTTAGCTGTTTTTCGCCCAACGCCGGGCAAGGCTTCCAGTTCTTTGCGGGTTTGCGGTACCTCGCTACCGTGCTGATTAACCAGCAGGTGGCAGGTTTTCATCAGGTTTTCGGCTTTGGTGTTAAACAGCCCAATGGTTTGAATGTGGCGCTTTAGCTCATCGATGCCAAGGTCAATGATGGCTTGCGGGGTGTTGGCCACAGGGTAAAGTTTAGCGGTAGCTTTGTTAACCCCAACGTCCGTGGCCTGTGCTGAGAGCAGCACGGCGGCCAGCAGTTCAAAGGGCGTGCTCCAGTTTAGCTCGGTCGTGGGGTGAGGGTTTTCCGCCTGTAGGCGTGCAAAAATGTCATGACGCTTTTGGGCATTCATGGAGTCTTCTCTTGGTTATTAAAAGCTGCTTTATTTGATCGTGCCGGTAACCCTTACCCGACGATCACTACGTGGCGTAACGGTGGCTGGGCGTGCCCGAGTTGCGCTACGTTGATCGAACGCATTTTTTAGTGCGATCAACAGCCCCGCAACAAAAAAAGCACCTGGCGGCAGGATGAAAAACAAAAACTGATAATTATCGACCAAGGTTAGCTGCCAGTTAGCGGCCGCAGGGCCAAAGAGCAGCGCCATGCCGCTAAACAGCGTCCCTTGGCCAAGCAGTTCACGTATCGCGCCCAGCACGATCAGTACCGCGCCAAAGCCTACCCCCATCATAAAGCCATCGATAGCGGCAGGCAGCACCGACTGGCGCGAGGCGAAGGCGTCTGCACGGCCTAAAATGGCGCAGTTGGTCACAATCAGCGGAATAAAAATCCCCAGCACTTGGTAAAGCGGGTACGCATAGGCAGCCATCAATAGCTCGGCACAGGTAACAAAGGCGGCAATAATCATGACAAACGCCGGTAGCCGCACCGCACTGGGTACCTGATGGCGCAGGAGTGAAATCGTCGTGCTGGCGCCGACCATCACCAGCAGCGTCGCAATGGCTAACCCGAGTGCATTAACCACGCTGCCGCTAACGGCCAGCAACGGGCAAAGCCCAAGCAGTTGAACCAGCGCAGGGTTATTGGACCATAGCCCCTCACGGGTGAGTTGGCGCCATTGGCTCATAGAGTGGGCTCCTCAAAGGTGATGGGGAGGTCGGTCTCTGTCGTGTATAAAAGCGCCTGATGTACCGCATTAATCACGGCGCGGGGGGTAATGGTTGCACCGGTAAAAGCATCGAACTGGCCGCCATCTTTGTGTACCGCCCAGCTTTCCGGCGGCAGGCTGGTTAAGCTCAGCCCGTTAAAGTGAGTTATCCAGTCGCTACGCTGGCGCTCGATATCATCGCCGAGCCCTGGCGTCTCTTGGTGCTGGGTAACCCGTACACCGGTTATTTTGCGCTGTTGGTCAATGCCGACTAGCAGCCTGATTTCACCGTTATAGCCTTGGCGCGTAACCACCGGCAGGATAAGCGCGCTTTCGTCACCGCTAAGAATTTGCCAGCCTTGTGTATCGCTGTGATGCCCAAGCTGCAAAGGATTGGGTAGCTCAAAGACGCCATTTAAAACATCTTGCACAGGCGTGTCAGCCAGCGCAGAGGGCAGCACTTCCTGTAGCTGGCGGTGTTGATAGGCGAGCTGGTGGGTGGCAATTCGCTCGGCGGTTAGCGCGCGGGTAAGTGCGACGCTGCCCGCGGTGACCAGTGCAAAGGCCCCTAAGGCAAAGGCGCCGCGAAGCATCGCTTGGCGAGGCGTCATAGTGGCTCCTTGGGCGCTGGGTGAGTTGCTGTGTTGGCATGACCGCTCGGGCGCGGCACCGTATAAATATCTAATAGCGGTACACAGAGATTCATTAGCAGTACCGCAAACGCCACCGCATCGGGGTAGCCGCCGAAGGTGCGAATAATCATCACTAGGGCGCCGATGCCCGCTCCATAAATCAGCTTGCCACGTTGGCTGGTGGCCGCTGAGACCGGGTCGGTGGCGATAAAAAACGCTCCAAACAGCGTGGCGCCTGTTAGTAGGTGAAACAGCGGCGAGGCAAAGTGGCTTGGATCGCTGGCATAAAATAGCGCCGCTAACAGCATCATGCTGCCCAGCATGGCGACGGGGATATGCCAGCTGATAATACGCTTGGCGATTAGCACTAACCCGCCGATTAACCAAGCAAGCGCCACGTTGCGCCAAGCGCTAAGCGTGCCTTCGGGAAGCGGCTGGCTAGCCCAGAACTCGCTGGCAAGCACCGCCTCACCTTTGTGCTTGAAGGCGTCAAGCGGCGTGGCACCGCTCAACGCATCAAGCGTTGCTGGGGGCAGGGAGCCAATAATTTTCGCCCATAGCGTTTGGTTGAATAGCGTATCGGCCGTAAGTGGTTGGGGCGGCGACCACAGCGTCATGTAAGTAGGAAACGACACCAGTAGTAAGGCGTAGCCCACCATGGCCGGATTAAATGGGTTGTGGCCCAAGCCGCCATACAGCTGCTTAGCAACTACAACTGCGGCTAACACGCCTACCGCGATGAGCCACCAGGGGCTAGCGGGCGGCAGAGAGGCGCCTAACAATACGCCGGTAAGCAGCGCGCTGGAATCCCACAGCGCTGGCCTTACTGGTCGCTGGCGTAGGGTTACTATCAGCGCTTCAGCACCAAGGGCAAATAACCCGGCTAGCAGCACGTTACTGATCACACCCAGCCCGAAATAGAACGTCATGGCCGCTATGCCTGGCAGGGTTGCCACTATGACCCACCGCATAAGGTGGGCGGTTGATGGGGCAGCGCCTACCTGGGCGGCGTGCATCATGCTCATGGGGTGTCCTTATGGATGGCGTTATCGCGCGCGTTGGCAAGGCGCGCCTCCGCCGCCTTGAGATTTTCCTGGGCGGTTGCAAGCTGGGTTTCTAAATCATCAAAGCGCTGCTTAGGATCTTTTTCGGCGGCCCTGGCTAGCACTTTTTCAGCTTTTTTAACCGCAGCTTTGGCGGCGGCTTGGGCAATGCGCAGGCTACGCAGATCTACCTCTGGCGTGGAGTGATCATCTGCCGTGCTCGTCGAAGGCTTTTGCGTTTGAGCCAGCCTTGCCTGTCGGCGGGCCTGTTTTTCCGCATCTTCCCGCGCTAAACGTGCCTGACGGAATTCAAAGCGATGCTTAGCGTGATCGGATTTGGCTGTTTCTATCTGTTTCATACGGATGCGCTGCTTTGCTAAGCGATAATCCTCAACCAGCGGAATAAAGCTGGGGCATACAAAGCTGCAGGCACCGCACTCAATACAGTCAAACAGGTTAAGTGTTTCCAGTGTGCTATCGTTTTCTGCCCGGGCATACCAGTGCAGCTGTTGGGGGAGTAGCTGGGCGGGGCACACGCTTTCGCAGGCGCCGCAGCGAATGCAGGGCGACTCAACAGGCGCTGGCGGTAGCTCTGCCAGGGTAGCGGCAATCAGGCAGTTGGTGGTTTTCGTCACCGGTGTGTCTAACGTGGCAAGGGGGTTACCCATCATGGGGCCGCCAACAATGACCTGATGGAGTTGCCCGGACATTAAACCAACGCCGTTGAGCAAGCTGGCTACCGATGTGCCTAACCGTATCCAGTAATTCCCAGGGGTGCTAACCGCTTCGCCGGTTAGGGTAACAATACGCTCAACCAACGGTTCGCCGTCGCGCACGGCATGAAGTGCTGCCAGCAGGGTGCCTGGGTTATGGCACAGCGTGCCCACATCGGCAGGCAAACCGCCGCTGGGCACGTCACGATTAAGCACTTTTTTGATTAGCTGGCGCTCACTCCCGCTGGGATAGCGGGTCTCGATGACCTTCAGCACGATGGCTGCCGGATGCTGTGCCTGGGGGAGCGCGTGCTCTAAGGCACTAATGGCCTCGGGTTTGTTATCTTCAATCCCGATAATGATGGTTTGCGCCCCGCAGAGCCTGGCAATTAGCTGGGCACCCTCCAGCACATCAGCTGGGTAGCTGCGCAGGGTAAGGTCGTCGGCGGTGATATAGGGCTCGCACTCGGCGGCGTTAACCACCAAAGTGTCTATGGCGTGATGCTCTGCGACCTGAGCTTTAATGTAAGTGGGAAAGCCCGCCCCCCCTAGGCCGGTTAGCCCGCTGCTATCTAGTCTTTCGAGCAGTGTGGCAGGAGCTGCGATTCGCCAGTCCAGGGAGGGCATGGTGTGCCAACTGTCCAGCCCGTCCGCCTCAATAGTAATCGCGGTGTTGCTAATCTGGGTGACGGTGCCACTTACGCTGGCGTGAAGAGAGGCGGAAATCATGCCATCGCGCTGGGCGATCAAGCTGCCCACTTTCACGCTGTCTCCCACCGCAACGCAGGGCGTCGCAGCGTTCCCAGCATGCTGCTTTAAAGGCAGTGTTACCAGGGCGGGCAGCGGTGCAACCTGCAACTGAGATTGATTCGAGCGGGCTTTACGCTCGGGCGGGTAAATGCCGCCCGGAAACTCAAAGGCGGGCATGCGCACTCCTGGCGTGGGGGCGGTCACTGGCAATGATTCCAGAAGCGCTAACTAACGGCTGCCACTGGGTGAGCGGCTTACTTCTGGGTAGCATATCAATGCAATCCACGGGGCAGGGGGCTACACATAAGTCACAGCCGGTGCACTCATCCTCGATCACGGTATGCATCTGTTTGGCGGCCCCAATAATGGCATCAACCGGGCACGCCTGAATGCACTTAGTGCAGCCAATGCATTCCGCCTCGCGGATAAACGCCACGGTATCGTCGATGGCCGCTTCACCATCTAAAGGCGCTGGTTCTCGGCCTAATAGGTCGGCCAATGCGTGAATAGTGGCGTCGCCGCCGGGCGGGCACTTGTTGAGGGCATCGCCTTGGTTGATGGCTTCGGCGTAGGGGCGGCAGCCAGGGTAGCCGCACTGGCCGCACTGGGTTTGCGGCAGCAGCGCATTAATTTGTTCAACCAGCGGGTTCTCTTCGCTTTTAAAGCGTTCGCTGGCCATGCCCAGCAGTGCTCCAAAGATAATACCTAGCCCCGTAAGCACGCCGATTGCGCTGACAATGCCCCACCATGAAAATGTATCGCCCATGGGCTACCCCTGCACCAAGCCAGAAAAACCAAGAAATGCTAGCGACATAAGGCTCGCGGTAATCATTGCGATGGCTGCCCCCTTAAAAGGCATGGGTACATCTGCGCTGGCCAAGCGCTCGCGCATCGCGGCAAACAGTACCAGGATCAGCGAGAACCCCAGCGCTGCGCCTAGGCCATAGAGCGTCGTGTGGAAAAAACTTAGCTCGCGGTTAAGTGACAGTAGAGCTACCCCGAGTACGGCACAGTTGGTGGTAATCAACGGCAAAAAAATACCCAACACCTGATGCAACAGGGGGCTGAGCTGGCGCACCATTATTTCGGTGAACTGTACGACGGCAGCGATCACTACAATAAAGCTAATGGTACGCAGATAGGTAATATCAAAAGGCACCAGTAAACCGTGATACACCACGTAGCTGGCAGCGGAGGCAAGCGTAAGTACAAAGGTGGTGGCCAGCGACATACCCATGGCCGATTCCAGCTTATTGGAAACGCCCATGAAAGGGCAAAGCCCTAAAAACTGTACCAGTACAAAATTGTTGACCAGCGCGGTGCTAATCAAAATGATAAAGAGTTCGCTCATGGCGGCGTATTGTGCGCAGAAACTGTTTCATTGGCTAGCGGTGGTGCATAAAGACGCACCTGATGCCGCCCGGCTTTTTTAGCTTGGTAGAGTGCTTGGTCGGCGGTGCTCATGAGTGCCGAAGGTGTAAAGTGCTCATCTATCTCCAAGGTACTTATACCAATACTAAAGGTAAGGTGGGGGGCAACCGGTGAAAAAGCGTGGGGGTAGTTAAGCGCATCAATTTCCGCATTAATGGCGTTGGCTAACCGGTGCGCCTGGTCGGCGGGCATCTCTGCGAGTACAGAGAACTCTTCGCCGCCGGTTCGGGCAATCAAAACGTCATTATTCTCGGCAAACGCTTGAAGTTTTGCGCTCACGGTAGCGAGGCAGTGGTCGCCCTTGGGATGGCCGTAGTGGTCGTTAAATAATTTAAAATGATCGATGTCGAGCATCATCACCGCAACAGGGGTGTGATGGGCTATCGCTTGCTCTACAGCGCGCTGTAACTCGTGATCAAAAAGGCGACGGTTAGGCAATCCCGTTAAAGTGTCGTGGGTGGAGAGAATACTTAATTTTTCATTGAGCTGACGCTGGCGGGTAAATTGGCGCTCAAAGGCTCTCGCCAAGAGGCCTATTTCGTCACTGCGGTGGGTCAATCCGTGTTGAGGTAACGATTCCTGACTAAGTTGTTCGGTAAAAAGAGTGAGTGCGCGCAGCGGGGCTAATATCATTTTTTGCAACAGCACCAGAACGGCGACAATCACCAACAGCATCATTACACCCGTCCATAACAGCACATAGCGTAATGAGCGTAAGCCCGCTAAGTAACGGTCGCGCTCTAGGCGGCTACTGATCGCAATTATGGCACCGGGCTGATAGGTGGTAAGAAAGCGTTCGGCAAGCACCGTGTTCCCCATAATAGTAGAGGTGGTGCGAGATGCGGGTATCGATGCGATTGGGCGCACAGTAAGCGAGAGCGGCATACCAGTGAGCTCGCTTAGTACGCCCAGCCAGTCACTGTTCATGGCGCGTACTTTAAACAGCCAGCCGGTGGGCGGGCCGCTGGAGTCAGTGCGCAGAATTGGGCTGGACGCCACCATGGTTGGCGCGGGGTGGGTATAAAGTACGTTGTGCTTTTGGTCGCTACCTTCTTGAATGGAGCGCTGCATTGAGACCACATAAGGCATCATCCAGCTGCATGTTTGGGTAGCCGTTTCACAGGTTTGATACTGCCCTGTAGTAGGGTTCAAGCCGCCAAGAAAGTGAACCTCGCCATCGGCGTTAAAAAAGGCCATCAGCTTATAACGCATCTCTTCAAACATGCTCTGGCTGAAGTTTACCTCGGCGTAGCGCGGGTAGTTGCCTTGGACAAATTCGTAGGTGTCGTCCCAGGTTGCCCAGTCGCGTGCCTGGGCTTGAAGTTGCTGTTGATTAACCGTGACGCTGCGTTCAAGGCGGTCCATTTCATTAATAATAATGGACTGCTCTTCTTTATAGAGGGCTGGAAAAAATACAAACCGAGTTAGCAGGCCAAGCACTATTACTGCCAGTAGAAAAACGCTGGTAAGGGCAATCAAAAAGCGAAAGCGTAGAGAAGTGGTACAGCGATTAGCCATGGAGCATCTCAGATGAAAGTCAGGTTAAACTATTATTGTTATCTTAAATAATAAAAGGGCAGAGGCGTACAGCCTCTGCCCTTAGCGGATACCTTAGCTAAATTACGTTACACGCTGACCTGGCTCTGCGCCAGAGTCGGGGGAGAGCAGGTAAATACCCTCGTTGTTAGCAGAAGCCAGTACCATGCCTTCCGACACACCAAAGCGCATCTTGCGTGGCGCTAAGTTAGCGACCATGACGGTTAAGCGGCCTTCAAGCGCTTCTGGCGAGTAGGCTGACCGAATGCCTGAAAAGACATTGCGGGTTTCGCCGCCCAAATCCAGGGTTAGCTGCAGGAGTTTATCCGCACCTTCAACGTATTGCGCTTTCGCGATGCGAGCAATGCGCAGGTCTACTTTAGCAAAGTCGTCAAAGCTGATTTCTGCAGCAATAGGGTCGTCTGCCAAGGGGCCTTTGGGGGTGTTCTTCAGCTTCTGTTCTTCCACTAAATCCTCCTTGGAGCCCTCAATCATGGCGTCGATTTTGTCACGCTCAACCCGCGTCATTAGGGGTTTAAACTTATTGATCGGATGATTGATCAACACATCACCACGGCTTTCCCAGTCCAGGGAGTCAAGCTTGAGGAACTCTCGGGCTTGTTCAGCCATTACAGGCACTACCGGAGCGAGGTAGACCATTAACTGACGGAACAGGTTGATGCCTACGGAGCAGATCTCTAGCACCTCGCTATCGCGGCCATCCTGTTTTGCCAGTGCCCAGGGTTCTTTTTCAGCAATATAGGTATTGGCCTCATCTGCCAATTCCATGATTTTGCGCATGGCTCGGCTAAACTCCCGCGCTTCGAAATCGCCCGCAATATCTTCGCCGGCAGCAATAAAGCGCGCCACCATCTGGGGCTCGGCACAGTGTTCTGCCAAGGTGCCGTTACCGATTTTTTTCACAAAGCCTGCGCAGCGGCTGGCGATGTTAACCACTTTGCCGACCAGATCAGAGTTAACCCGTGCGGCGAAATCTTCCAAATTGAGGTCTAAATCGTCGACCTTCGAGGTTAGCTTCGCTGCAAAGTAGTAGCGCAAGTATTCTGGGTTGAGGTGCTCGGCATAAGTAGCGGCTTTAATAAAAGTGCCGCGTGACTTGGACATCTTGGCACCATCGACGGTTAAAAAGCCGTGGCAATTAACCGCCGTAGGGGTGCGTAGGTCGGCGCCATGGAGCATGGCGGGCCAAAACAGCGCGTGGAAGTAGACAATGTCTTTACCAATGAAGTGGTAAACCTCGGCGCTTGAGTCTTTGTGCCAGAAACTATCGAAATCAATTCCTTCGCGGTCGCAAAGGTTTTTAAAGCTAGCCAAGTAACCAATGGGGGCATCAAGCCACACATAGAAGTATTTGCCTGGAGCGTCGGGGATTTCAAAGCCAAAGTAAGGCGCGTCTCGGGAGATGTCCCACTCGTTAAACCCGGATTCGAACCACTCCATAAGCTTATTGCGAATTTGTGGCTGAACGTGACCGTCGTTAATCCACTGCTGAAGAAATTCGGCGAAATCAGGCAACTTGAAGAAGTAGTGGGTAGAGCTGCGTACCTCGGGGGTTGCGCCTGAGATAGCTGAAACTGGGTTAATCAAATCTGCAGGGGTGTAGGTCGCACCACACTTTTCACAGTTATCGCCGTACTGATCATCTGCACCGCACTTGGGGCAGGTGCCTTTAATAAAGCGATCCGCCAGGAACAGGCCTTTTTGAGGGTCAAACATCTGCTCAATATCGCGAGTGGCAATATGGCCTTTATCGCGCAGGCTT
Source organism: Halomonas sp. (assembly GCF_017515565.1). Classification (GTDB taxonomy): domain Bacteria; phylum Pseudomonadota; class Gammaproteobacteria; order Pseudomonadales; family Halomonadaceae; genus Vreelandella. Next base: position 59,515 of record NZ_JAFWFN010000047.1, on the reverse strand, counting down.
GTGTAGATCAGTTCACTAAAATAACGGTTTTCGTCGGAATGGGTGGAGTGGTAGTTATCAAACCCAACGCCAAAGCGGGCAAAGTCTTCTTGGTGGTCTTGGGAGACGCGGGCGATCAATGCCTCTGGGGTGATGCCTTCCTGCTCAGCGCGCAGCATAATGGCGGTGCCATGGGCATCATCGGCGCAAACGTAGTAGCACTGCTGGCCACGACTTTTTTGAAAACGCACCCAGATATCCGTTTGGATGTACTCAAGCAGGTGACCGAGGTGAATCGCTCCATTCGCATAGGGGAGCGCGCTGGTCACCAAAATGTTGCGCGGGGCAGTGTTGGACATGGTGAATGATGCTTCCGGTTAGGCCATAACAAATAAAGACGGCGAAGGATAAATGCACTTCGCCGGTAACGTAAAATCGTGCGCTAGAACTGTTTGTCGTCAATAGCGGTTGCTAAAAACTAACAAGAATTCTTAACGCTAATACAGCGCTTGCTCTTCTTGCACCACTTCGCGCAGCACGTTCAAAAACAGCTTGTCGGCGTCGGAGTGCTCTGCGGGGTCTTCAGGAATGTGCACGCTGGTGGTGTCGGATATCTCGTTAGCGATACGTGCCATCGCCGAAGCGCTATTGCCTTCGGCCAGCTGCTGGCGAGCAATGGCCAGCGCCTGTTCAAGAATTTTTGGGTCTTGGAGCAGTTTGCGTATAAAGCCATGCAGCTCGTTGATGATGCGTGTTTTTTGAATTTCTGAGGCGGACATTAGGACTCTCCTTAAGACCGCGCTTGGTGAAACTGCCAAGCGGAACAATTATTGCCTTGACCATAGCACTTTTTCGGCGGCCGAGCATGTTCTGCTCGGCCGCTAGCGTTGGAAATATTCAATAGCGTTTAAAGGGTTAAACGGCCCGCTTTATGTTTTACCGGGTTGGCGTACTGTTCGAGCCAGTAGGGGCGTAGCGCTTCAGGAACGCTGGCTAAACGCTCCTTAAAACGCTCTCTGTCTTGCCGTGTAATGGCTTTACGGGCGACCAGTTCTGGCGCCTCACCCAGTGCTTCCAAGGCAAGATAGTGGCTCGGGAACAAGCGGTAGCCGCCAATAACCTGTCGGTCGATTTCTGCCGCAACTTCCCCAGGTGTGGCCATATCGGCGCTGACCGGACTGCCAAATTTGAGTTGGACACGCCCCTTGGAGCCGGTAATTCCCGCCACAATCGAGCGAATATCTTCAAATTCGCCTTTAGCGTAGCTGCCCTGAGTGGCCACATCATGCAGCTCCTGGGCTTTTTGCAGATCGCAGGGATCGTACTCATAGCTTATGGAGACCGGCACCAGCTTCAATTCGGCAATGGCTTCGCCAAATTCCATGTCACGCTCTGCGTGGCGTCTGGCCATGATGAGCATTTTGATAATAGCGGAGTCGGTATGATCTATGCCGTTTTTGGCACGCCCTTCACGCTGAGCCATCCAGATGGAGTGCTGGTCGACCGTGATGGAGTGGCGTATGTAGGCGGAAAGCTGCTGATAGGCCGCCAGCATGGCGCGCTTGCCACGGGCGCTGCGCGGCACAATAAAGCTCTTGTTTAGACGCATAAGGTCTGTGACATAAGGCTTTTTCAGCAGGTTGTCACCAATCGCGATACGCACGGTATCGCGATTGGCTTGATAGAGCGCGTAATTGACAAACGCAGGATCCAGCGAAATGTCACGGTGGTTGCCGATAAATAAATAGGCGCTGTGATTGTCGAGTTTATCAAGACCTGCGACGTCAAACGCATCCGTGGTGGTGCGAATCATGCGCTCCATATAATGGGCAATACGCATTTGGAAGCCACGCACGGTGGTAACGCCTTTCACCTCGCGGCGCACGGCATAGCTTGCCAGGCCGCGTGCGAGAGGAGGTGCCCATTTGGCTAGGCGCGGTAACCGGAATTGCGTTAGCGCATCGAGTAGCTCGCTGTCGTGGGAGAGGCGCGCAAGAACGTCTTTCACCTCATGATCCATGTAGGGCCGAATGTCGGCCCAAGGGTCATTGGCGGGGTCAGCATTGGGTGCGTTATTGTGTTGAGTCATGCGATCCGTTGGGCGTTAAGTAGAAGTAAGTCGATGTTCAGCGCCAGCAAAAGTAGCCATTAGGCTTCTTGCTGCGCGGCAGGTTCCCGCTGTGTTTCACCTCCGAGCCACTCCAATAAGCGGGTGACGTCGTCGGATAGCGCCTGTGCCATTAAAATAAAGTCGGTTTCCAGGCGTGCCAGGGCGTCGTCGCCATCATCGGCGTGGTCAGCCTCTTCGATTAGCGTGTCGCCAAAACGCAGCGATTTAAGTGCTAAATCGTCGTGGAGTACAAAGCTTAAGCGACCCTCTAGGCTAATAGCGAGTTTACTTGCTTGGCGGCCACTTTCGAGTAGCTGTTGAATCTCGTCGCTGTCTAAGTCTACCTGGCGCGCCCGTAAAACGCCGTCGTCGCCTTTGGCTTTAAGCTCCACCTGATCGCCCAGTTGAAGATCCGATGGGCGGCTGGCAGGATCGCCAAGCCATGTGGTCATGGCACGAATGGGCAGCGTTTGCGATGAGATCGGCGTAGCTTTTAAACTGCCAAGGGTTTCTCGGAGTAAGTCTAGGATATCTTCTGCGCGGGTACGTGAGCTGGCATTAATGCCGATCAGGTGGCGGCGGGTATCCCACCACACGTCGACTTTCTGGCTGCGTACAAAGGCACGCGGCAGCAGCGCTTCCGTAACTTGCTCTTTTAATGCGGTTTTTTCTTTGCGCGTAACTTTACGGCCTTCGCTGGCCTCAATATCCGCGACTTTTTCGTCAACTTCTTCTTTAACCACTGAAGCAGGCAGTAATCGCTCCTGGCGCAGCGCTGAAATTAGCCGGTGCCCCTGGATTTCATGCAGCAATTGTCCGCCGCTTAAGCGGCCTGCGGGCGCTGTCCAACCAAGGCGCCGTGCATCGGCATTTCCAAGAGGCTTGGCTGCATGGATATCGAGTGCGCTTGCTAATGCTGAACTGTCTAGCTCAGGGGCGCCGTGAAGGCGATATAAATGCAGGTGCTTAAACCACATGTCACCAATCCTATTTAAAAGGTGGCACATTATGTCGAAAGCAGACCTTTCCTGCTAGCACCTCGGGGAATGTCGTGTTGTTGCGTACGTTTTAAACTTGTGTTTGATTAGGGCTGTTTTGCCAACTCGCTCAACCACACACAGATATTGAAAAACGGTTATTAAAAGCAGTTATTAAAAACAGTCATCGAAAAGGAGACACTATGTCAGGGTCAATTACACAGGTAGGTATGCGGGTCCGCGGCTATCACTTGGATGGCTATGGCCACGTAAATAACGCGCGCTACCTTGAGTTCATGGAGGAGGGGCGCTGGGCCTTTTTTGATGAGCATCCCCGATTGATCAAGCAACTTCACCAATCAGGGTATGCGTTTGTGGTCGTTAATTTGAATATTGATTACCGCGCGGCGGCGGTGCAGAACGATGATCTTCATGTTTTGACGGGTATTGTCGAAGTAGGTGAGCGCAGTGCGCTTTGCCACCACCGCATCCTGCGTAAAGATGGCGCGCTGGTCGCCCAGGCGGATCTCACCTTTGTGCTACTTGATATGAAAGCCAATAAAGCCGCGGCCATTGAAGGCGACGTGCGTGACGTGCTTGAAAGTGTCGTGGTTACAAAAGAAGCGTTTACAGCGCAATAATCGAAGGCGATGCCCCTGACTGCCCTTGGTGCTTATGCAGTGGTATGATGGCAGAGTATCTGCGCGCCGCCCTGTGGTTTTATCGGGGGCGGCATTTTTAAGCGCTTTCAACTCTCGCAGTGCCAATGCAGTGCAAAGGATCTGACTTTCATGGGTGACATCGCCAGAGAAATCTTGCCCGTCAATATTGAAGACGAGCTCAAACAGTCGTACCTCGACTATGCGATGAGTGTCATTATCGGTCGTGCGCTCCCCGACGTGCGCGACGGCCTCAAGCCTGTTCACCGGCGTGTGCTTTTTGCCATGCATGAACTGGGCAATGACTGGAATAAACCGTACAAGAAGTCGGCGCGTGTCGTCGGCGATGTCATCGGTAAATACCACCCGCACGGTGACAGTGCGGTTTATGACACCATCGTACGTATGGCCCAGCACTTCTCCATGCGCCACGTGCTGGTCGATGGCCAAGGTAACTTTGGTTCCATCGATGGGGACAGCGCCGCCGCTATGCGTTACACCGAGGTGCGCATGGCGCGCCTCGCCCACGAGCTTCTGGCCGATCTGGAAAAAGATACGGTCGATTGGGTAGACAACTACGACGGCACCGAACGTATTCCCGCCGTCATGCCGACGAAAGTGCCCAATCTGCTGATTAATGGGTCATCGGGCATCGCGGTGGGCATGGCCACCAATATCCCGCCGCATAACATGCGGGAGGTGATCGATGGGTGCCTGGCGTTAATCGACGATTATACGCTCACCGTTGATGACTTAATGCAGTACATTCCTGGGCCGGATTTCCCCACCGGCGGCATTATTAATGGCCGTGCGGGCATTTTAGATGCTTACCGCACAGGGCGAGGGCGCATTTACGTGCGTGCCTGTCATACCATTGAGCATCATGATAAGAGTGGTCGTGACCACATCATTATCTCTGAGCTGCCGTATCAGGTGAACAAAGCGCGGTTGATTGAAAAAATCGCCGAGCTGGTGAAAGAGAAAAAGATTGAGGGCATTGCCGAGCTGCGCGATGAGTCGGATAAAGATGGCCTGCGTGTGGTGATTGAAGTTAAGCGCGGCGAGTCTGGCGAGGTCGTGGTTAATAACCTGTTTGCTCAAACACAGCTGCAAAACGTGTTTGGTATCAATATGGTGGCGCTGGAAAACGGCCAGCCGCGCACGCTCAATCTTAAAGAGATGCTCGAAGCGTTTATTCGTCATCGCCGTGAAGTGGTTACCCGCCGCACGCTGTATGAGCTGAAGAAAGCCCGTGAGCGTGGCCATTTGTTAGAAGGCTTGGCCGTTGCCATCTCTAACATTGATGAAGTTATTGAGCTGATTAAGGCGTCGCCCAACGCGGCAGAAGCCCGCGAAAAGCTGCTGGCTAAAATTTGGCCCCCGGGTCAGGTTACCGCCATGTTGGAACGCGCTGGTGCTACCTCTTGTAAGCCCGAAGATCTCGATGAAGGCTTTGGCCTTAACCCGTCAGCTACCGAGTACCGCTTGTCGCCTGCTCAGGCGCAGGCGATCCTTGAGCTTCGCCTGCACCGCTTAACCGGCCTTGAAACTGAAAAGCTGCTGAGTGAGTACCTGACGATTCTGGAGAAAATTGCTGAATTCACGGCAATTTTGGCCTCGCCAGAGCGGCTAATGGAAGTTATCCGTGAAGAGCTGCACGCGGTGCGTGACCAGTTTGGTGATGACCGCCGTACAGAAATTCAGGCTAGCCACTTGGATCTTTCTATTGAAGATCTGATCGCCGAAGAGGATATGGTGGTAACCGTCTCCCGCTCTGGCTACGCCAAGACCCAGCCGTTGTCAGACTACCAAGCTCAGCGCCGGGGTGGCCGTGGCAAGTCAGCCACTGCCATGAAAGATGAGGATGTCATCGAGCACCTGCTGGTGGCGTCTACTCACGATACCGTGTTGCTGTTCTCAAATCGTGGCAAAGTGTACTGGCTGAAAGTCTATGAAATGCCCAACGCTAGCCGAGGTTCACGGGGTAAACCGCTGGTTAATATGCTGCCCTTGGAAGAGGGCGAGGCGGTTAACGCGATTCTGCCGGTGCGCGATTACGACCCAGAGCACTACATTTTCTTTGCCACGGCAAACGGTACCGTTAAACGTACCAGTCTTGAGCAGTTCTCCCGTCCGCGTAGCGTCGGTTTGATTGCCATTGACCTGGAAGAGAGTGATCGCTTGGTGGGGGCCGCCATTACTTCCGGCGCCGACCACGCCATGCTGCTCTCCTCAAACGGTAAGGCAATCCGCTTTGAGGAAGGCAACGTGCGGGCTATGGGCCGCACCGCGCGCGGCGTGCGTGGCATGCGCTTAGCGAAGAATGCCGAAGTGATCGGCTTGATTATTCCCAAGAGTCAGCAGATTGACGCTGAAGCGGATGCAGAGGCCGATGTGGAGCAGCAGGTAGAGCCGCAGGAGCAGATCCAGTCGGAAGGTCAGATTTACATTATGACCGCCAGTGAGAATGGCTACGGCAAGCGCACACGCTTAGAAGAGTTCCCGCTGCGTGGCCGTGGGGGGCAAGGCGTTATCGCAATGCAAACCAGCGAACGTAATGGTTCGTTAGTGGCTGCTATGCAGGTGTACGACAGCGATGAAATGATGCTGATTACCGACCGTGGCACGTTGGTGCGTACCCGCGTCGAAGAAGTCTCCACGACTTCGCGTAACACGCAGGGTGTGATGCTGATTCGTTTAGGCAAAGAAGAGAAGCTGGTGAAAACCGTTCGTGTTGATGAACCCGCGGAAAGCGACTTTGAAGCGCTTGAAGAGGGTGAGTCAAACATAGCTGAAGATGGCGCACAGGAACCGGGAACCGATGACACGTCATTATAACTTTTGTGCAGGGCCTGCGGCCCTGCCTGCTGCCGTACTTGAGCGCGCACGCAACGAACTGCTGGATTATCACGGGCGCGGCCTGTCGGTAATGGAAATGAGTCATCGTAGCGATGAATTCGTGGCCATTGCCGAGCGCGCAGAAGCCGACCTGCGAGCGTTACTGAATATTCCCAGTAACTACAAAGTGCTGTTTCTGCAAGGCGGCGCCAGTATGCAGTTCGCCATGCTACCCATGAACTTGTTAAGCGCGGGTGGCAGTGCCAATTTTATCCAGACCGGTATTTGGGGTAAAAAAGCACTTAGCGAAGCAAAGCATTTAGGCTACCGCTGCCATTTAGCGGGTAGCAGCGAAGCGAATGGCAATACAGCAGTGCCTGCTCTAGATACGCTAGCCTTAAGCAGTGACGCGGCCTATCTGCACTATACGTCGAACGAAACAATCGGCGGGTTAGAGTTCGATTATACGCCTGTTGCCCATCGTGCCGATGGTTCGGTGCTACCGCTTGTGTGCGATATGTCGTCGAACATTCTTTCTGGCCCGATTAACGTGGCTGATTTCGGCGTTATCTATGCGGGTGCCCAAAAGAATATTGGCCCTGCGGGGTTGACGCTGGTCATCGTGCGCGATGATTTATTAGGTAAAGCGGTGCCCGGCGCGCCTTCGCTATTTGATTATCAGTTGCTTGCAGAAGCGGGCTCTATGGTCAATACGCCGCCAACCTATGCTTGGTACTTGTCGGGGCTAGTATTCCAGTGGCTTAAAGATGATATGGGTGGCCTTAACGCAATGGATGCCCTTAATCAGCGCAAAGCGGACAAGCTTTACGCAGCGATTGATGCCAGCGCGTTTTATAGCAACCCCATTGCTCGTCCTAATCGCTCTCGCATGAACGTGCCCTTTGTGTTGGCAGATGCCGCGCTAGATAAAGCGTTTTTACAAGAAGCGGACGAGGCGGGACTGCTTAATCTGAAAGGCCACCGTAGCGTAGGCGGCATGCGTGCCAGTTTATACAACGCCGTGCCTGAAGAAGCAGTTGATGCGTTAATCGCCTTTATGGCGGATTTTGAACAACGAAGGGGCTAACCATCATGTCCGATACGCCGATTGTTTTGGACGAATTACGTCAACGTATCGACCAGTTAGATGGCGATATATTGCGCTTGATTAGCGAGCGGGCGAGCTGTGCTCAGCAAGTAGCCCACGTTAAGCTAGCCGAAGATAAAGATGCCGTGTTTTATCGCCCTGAGCGAGAAGCGCAGGTATTACGCCGTATTATGGCGCTTAATTCAGGCCCGCTTGATGCTGAGGAAATGGCGCGGCTATTTCGTGAAATCATGTCGGCGTGTCTTGCCCTTGAGCAGCCTGTCAAAGTTGCCTACCTCGGCCCTGAGGGCACCTTTACGCAGCAAGCAGCGTTAAAGCACTTTGGCGAAAGTGCGGTTAGCCTTCCAATGGCGGCTATTGACGAAGTCTTCCGTGAAGTAGAAGCGGGCGCTGTTAACTACGGCGTGGTGCCGGTTGAAAATTCAACCGAGGGTGTTGTTAACCATACCCTCGATACGTTTATGGATTCCTCGATCAAGATTTGCGGTGAAGTGGTGCTGCGTATTCACCACCACCTATTGATCAGCGAGACGACCCGCAAGGATAAAGTCTCCAGAATTTATTCTCACCCGCAGTCATTTGGCCAATGCCGTAAGTGGCTGGATGCCCATTATCCCCACGCTGAACGGGTGCCGGTGTCGTCAAATGCAGAAGCCGCCAAGCTGGTGAAAACCGAATGGCATAGCGCCGCGATTGCCGGTGACATGGCCGCTAAGCTCTACGGGCTTGAGCGTATTGCCGACAAGATTGAAGACCGTCCTGATAACTCGACGCGTTTCTTGATCATTGGCAATCAAGATGTGCCGATGTCCGGTGAGGACAAAACGTCGATTGTCGTTGCCATGCGCAACCAGCCGGGGGCCTTGCACGATTTACTAGAGCCCTTCCACCGCCACAAAATTGATTTAACGCGTATTGAAACGCGGCCTTCACGTACAGGTGCCTGGAACTACGTGTTCTTCATCGATTTCAAGGGCCATCGTGACGAACCTCAAGTGGCTGCCGTGCTGGATGAAGTTAAGCTGCGCGCCTCTGAGCTACGGGTGCTGGGCTCTTACCCCCAGGGCGTGCTGTGACAAAGCGGGTACCAAATAGTAACCATCAGGTGATATGTCATGAACCTCGGCTACTGATCGTCGGGCTTGGCCTAATCGGTGGCTCTTTGGCGGCGGCGCTTCGTTCCTCAGGATTTAACGGCCAGATTGTTGCCTGTGACCCTAACGCAAGCGAAGTCGCTCTCGGGGTGGAGATGGGGCTGATTGACGCTGGAGGCACGCAGCTTGCCAAGCTCCTTGATGGCGTTTCCATGGTGGTGTTGGCCGTACCGGTGCTTGCCATGGAGAGCGTTATGCAGACGCTGTCAGAAGGGCTCTCTGCGGCGGCGAATAACGTGACGATCACCGATGTTGGCAGCACTAAAGCAACCATCCGTGAATGTGCTGAGCGGGTATTTGGCTGTGTGCCGAGCAATATGGTGCTAGGGCACCCTATAGCAGGCTCTGAAAAAAGCGGCGTCGCGGCGGCTAACTCATCGCTTTACGTCAACCATAAAGTGATTCTTACCCCTGAGCCTGATGTTAATGCCGACGCATTAGCGCGGGTAGAGGCTTTATGGCAAGCCTGTGGCGCACAAGTTCTGCAGATGAGCGTTGAGCGACACGATCAGGTGCTGGCGCGCACCAGCCATTTGCCGCATTTGCTGGCCTTTTCCTTGGTAGACACTTTGGCCCGCCAAGATGAGCGGCTAGATATTTTTCGCTATGCAGCGGGTGGTTTTCGCGACTTTACCCGCATTGCTGGCAGCGACCCGGTCATGTGGCGGGACATATTTATTGCTAACCGTGACGCGGTGTTGTCCTCGTTAGATGATTTTGAAGCGGGCTTAGCGCGACTAAGGCAGGCCGTTGAACGTGGCGACAGCGATGCGCTGATTGCCACTTTTGATCGCGCTAGCCATGCGCGACACTACTTTGACACCTTACTTAATAAAACTAGTTATCAGGCGGAATATCACATGCAACCACAGGGTAAGGTTACCTATCGGGTGAGTCCCGGTGGCCAAGCGCAAGGCCGCTTGCGCGTGCCGGGCGATAAATCCATGTCTCACCGCTCTATTATGCTTGGTGCATTAGCCGAAGGTGTGACCGAGGTTAAGGGCTTTTTAGAAGGTGAAGACAGCTTGGCGACCCTTCAAGCGTTTCGTGAGATGGGCGTGGCGATCGAAGGGCCGCACCAAGGGCGGGTCACCATTCATGGGGTTGGCATGCATGGACTTAAAGCCCCTTCAGGCCCGATTTATGTGGGTAACTCCGGTACGGCTATGCGCTTGTTCGCAGGCTTGCTGGCAGGTCAGGCATTTGATAGCGAACTGACAGGCGATGAATCTCTAACCAAGCGTCCGATGGGGCGTGTGGCAGACCCGTTGCGCTTAATGGGCACCACTATTGATACGGCAGAGGGTGGGCGCCCGCCGCTTAATATCAAAGGCGGTGCGCCGCTTAAAGGTATTTTCTACGACATGCCAATGGCCAGTGCCCAGGTGAAGTCCTGCCTGCTGTTGGCGGGTGTATACGCTGAGGGTGAAACCAAGGTGCGTGAGCCAGCACCCACCCGCGACCATACCGAGCGCATGCTTAATGGCTTTGGCTACGCGGTTTCCCGTGAAGGTGATACCTGCTGGTTGCAGGGCGGTGGCAAGCTTACTGCCAGCCCCATTGATGTGCCGTCGGACATTTCGTCAGCAACGTTCTTTTTGGTAGCGGCCGCAATTACGCCAGGAGCCGATATTACCCTTGAGCACGTAGGGATAAACCCAACGCGTATTGGCGTGATTAATATTCTTACGCTGATGGGCGCCAATCTGTCGCTTGAAAATGAGCGCGAAGTGGGTGGGGAACCCGTTGCGGATATTCGCATTCGCTATGCGCCTTTAAAAGGTATCGACATACCGGTCGAGCAAGTACCGTTAGCCATTGATGAGTTTCCGGCGCTGTTTATCGCTGCTGCTAACGCCCAGGGCACTACGCGCCTGCGGGGCGCTGAAGAGCTACGTGTCAAAGAGTCGGATCGCATTCAGGCGATGGCCGATGGTTTAGCAGTATTGGGTGTCGAGCACCACGTTGTAGAGGATGGGGTCGACATCGTAGGCAACGGTAATGACCAAGTGCCCAGCTACGGCGGCGGACGGATCGACAGTTTGGGTGATCACCGTATCGCCATGTCGTTTGCCATCGCATCGCTACGGGCTAGCGATGAGATCATTATTGATGATTGCGCCAACGTGGCGACCTCGTTCCCTGATTTTGTCGCATTAGCGCAGCGCATTGGTGTGAATATTGGTGTGGAGGGCAGTAATGACGCTTAATGTGCCCGTGCTGACCATTGATGGCCCCGGTGGGGCGGGCAAGGGTACTATTAGTAGCCTCATGGCCGAGCGCTTGGGGTGGCACTTGCTCGACAGCGGTGCGCTCTACCGGCTTACTGCCCAGGCGGCAGTGAAGCACGGCGTTGCCCTGGATGATGAGGCAGCGCTTGCCAAGCTTGCGGTGCAGTTAGACGTTGCTTTTCCTGTAGAAGAGGGCCAACCCCGCACGCTGCTGGAAGGAGAAGACGTTACCCGTGCTATTCGCACTGAGCAGGCGGGTGAGCGGGCTTCTCAAGTGGCGGTGTTGCCCTTTGTGCGTGAGGCGCTCTTCCAGCGCCAGCGCGACTTCTGTCAGTCGCCAGGGTTAGTGGCAGACGGTCGGGACATGGGAACCGTGGTGTTTCCCGAGGCGCCGCTAAAGATTTTTCTAACGGCAAGCGCGGAAGAACGAGCCCATCGGCGGTATCAACAGTTGCAGGAAGCCGGGGTGGATGCTAGTCTTTCGAGTCTTTTAAAGGAGATTCAGGCACGCGATGCACGCGACACGCAGCGCAGTGTGGCCCCTCTCAAGCCGGCAGATGATGCCATTACGCTTGATACCACACGCCTGAGCATACCGGAAGTGGTTGAACGGTTGACCGTTTTGCTTGCCCAGCGTGGCATGGCAAACGGCATTTGATTCTCCCTTGCGGCGTTTTTGGAAAGGTGTCACGACGTGGCAGGGCGATATTACATATCAGTGAGCCCGGTCAGGTCTAACCAGCGCTAACACCTCCAAAAGCAGAATGACATTAGGCCCGTACTCGCTGGTGGTGCGGAGAAGGCATTTATGCCTCAACAACGTTGATCACGTAGGAAAACCATGAGCGAAAGCTTTGCTGAACTGTTTGAACAGTCCCTTAACGACATCAATATGGAGCCAGGCGCTATTGTCGCGGCTCAGGTTGTCGACATCGATGGTGACTGGGTTACCGTCAACGCTGGTCTAAAATCTGAAGGTCAGATTCCAGCGTCACAATTCCGCGATGAAAACGGTGAGCTAAACATCGCTATCGGTGACGACGTTCACGTTGCATTGGAAGCCGTTGAAGATGGCTTCGGTGAAACGCGTCTGTCCCGTGAGAAAGCCAAGCGCGCAGAAGCTTGGAAGGTTCTGGAAGCAGCCTTCGAGAAAGACGAAGTCATCAAAGGCGTGATCAACGGTAAAGTCAAAGGCGGCTTCACCGTCGAAGTTGATTCTATTCGTGCCTTCTTGCCGGGTTCTCTGGTTGACGTTCGCCCGGTTCGCGACACTGCGCACCTGGAAAACAAAGAGCTGGACTTTAAAGTCATCAAGCTTGATCCGAAGCGCAACAACGTAGTTGTATCGCGTCGTGCCGTGCTTGAAGCAGAGAACAGTGCCGAGCGCGAAGCGCTGCTGGCAACTCTGCAGGAAGGTCAGCAGATTAAAGGTATCGTTAAGAACCTGACTGACTACGGTGCCTTCGTTGACCTAGGCGGTGTTGATGGCCTGTTGCACATCACCGATATGGCGTGGAAGCGCATCAAGCATCCGTCTGAAATCGTTGCTGTTGGCGACGAGATCAACGTTAAAGTGCTGAAATTTGATCGTGAGCGTAACCGCGTTTCACTAGGTCTGAAGCAGCTTGGCGAAGATCCGTGGGTCAACATCAAACAGCGCTATCCGGAGAACACCAAAGTTCAAGCCGTGGTCACTAATCTGACCGATTACGGCTGCTTTGCTGAGCTGGAAGAAGGCGTTGAAGGTCTGGTTCACGTTTCTGAAATGGACTGGACTAACAAGAACATCCATCCGTCTAAAGTTGTCCAAGTGGGCGACGATGTCGACGTTATGGTTCTGGATATCGATGAAGAGCGTCGTCGTATTTCTCTGGGTATTAAGCAGTGCACTGCTAACCCATGGGAAACCTTCAACGCTGAATACAACAAGGGCGACCGCGTTTCGGGTACCATCAAGTCAATCACTGACTTTGGTATCTTTATCGGCCTTGAAGGCGGTATCGATGGTCTGGTTCACCTGTCCGATATCTCTTGGACAGAAACTGGCGAAGAAGCAGTACGCAACTTCAAGAAAGGCGACGAAGCTGAAGCCGTCATCCTTTCTATCGATCCAGAGCGCGAGCGTATTTCTTTAGGTATTAAGCAAATGGATTCTGATCCGGTTGCTGAATACCTGTCTGTTAACGACAAGGGCAGCATTGTGACTGGCCGTATCGTTGAAGTTGACGCTAAAGAAGCTCACGTTGAGCTAGCGACCGATGTTATCGCTATTCTGAAAGCGTCCGAGATCAGTGCAGACCGCGTGGAAGATGCACGCAACGTACTGAACGAAGGCGACAGCGTTGAAGCGCGTATTGTTAACGTCGATCGTAAGAGTCGTCAGATCAATCTGTCGATTAAGGCGAAAGAGCAAGACGATACTCGTCAGAACCTGAAGAAACTGCGTGATCAAGAGCCCGAATCAGCAGGCGGTCCGACCACTATCGGTGATCTTATCAAGCAGCAGATGGGTCAAGACTAATTTATTAGTTCTTGCCTATAAAAGCGCCGCCCATTAGGGCGGCGCTTTTTTTTATGGCTTATGCAGTGTTGAGTAACGGTAGTTCATTGCGCCTGTAGTAACTGTTTGTTGCTTGTTAATTTTAAAGCGCTGAACTTTTAAGTTTTACGTAAGTCCGTAAAATTGATTAGTAAATATCACAAAATCATCTAGACTAGTTGTCAATTAGCACTTTTACGGCAATAATGTGTCCGCATCCTGAATTAACGGGTATTGAGCTTGCCCACTCTATGCCTTATGCGGTTAAATTTACGCTACGTTAAACCCTGGCTACAAAGGAACTCCTATGTCACTTTTAAATGAATATATCCAGAAAGAGCAGCAGCTGAAACAACTGCAGGAAGACCTTCAACGCCTGGAAGGTGATCAACGCTTAAAAAGCGAGCTGGAGTTTAAAGCTAAGCTTGAGGCATTGATGAATGAGTTTGGTAAGCGTCCTGCCGATGTGATTGCTCTGTTAGATCCAGCATCAGATCAGCGCAGTGCTAAAGCGCCTGCCGCGTCATCTCGTCGTAAGCGTCGTCTGAAGATTTATAAAAACCCGCATAACGGTGAAGTGATTGAGACCCGTGGCGGTAACCATAAAGGCCTGCGCAACTGGAAAGACGAGCATGGCGATGAAGCCGTTGAGTCTTGGCTGGTACGCATGGAAGACTAAGCAGTTTAAGCCGGCATTTCTTAACAGAAGTGCCGGTTTTGTTTTGAACGACGTTAAATTTAACGTCGTATTTAATAGATAGGCTGCGCTTGCTAGGATAATAGCGGTGTTTGAAGCTCTAAATGATTTGGATGCCACAGTACCCTAGGTGCTTCCCCACTGACATGAAACTGCTTCTGATCCCTCATTAGCTGTATCAGAGTTGATGTCATTGCTTGCGATAACTCTGAAAAATCCTCAAAACATGTCTTGGCATAGTGGTGGGATGGCATAGCGACTCGACGATAAGCGACGGGTAAGGCCAAGTGATTAGCTTGGGTGCTACTCTCCAGATAAAGCCCAATATCGGTTCGTATCTGGTGAACGCTGGGTTCATCTTCAAGTGCCTCTACCTTCTCAGACAATATGTCTGGAAGCGAGATAGCCGGGGTGGCGGGTTCTAAATGAGTCTGGAAGCACTCCAGTTGATTAGCATGGTACTTGGTAACCCCTAACCCGTGAATTTGCTCTGGCGCACTGTAAAGGCGCATGAGAACAGTTTGTCTGGGTTGGCTCCTCACAATAGTGGTTTTAAAATGTCGCTCGGAAAGTGACAAGTGACGAATACCGCTGAGTGCATGACGATAATTGCGCGGTGTGAGCTGGTAACGGCGATGAAAGGCTCGCGAAAAAGAGGAGTGGTTGAGATAGCCGCAGCGTAATGCAATTTGCGCTATATTCTGTGGAGTGAGCGAGAGTAAAACAGCCGCGCGCTCAAGACGTCTTTTTTCCCGGTAAGCGCTAGGCGATACATCAAAGCATTGGCGGAACTGGCGCCGTATTTGAGACGACGAGTAACCAAGGTGGTTAGCGAGGTCTTCGATTCCCAGTGTTTTATCGAGTGTATCCTGCAGCCAGATCTCAGCTCGTGTCATTGCGTTGAACATTATCTGGCCTCCTTTGCGTGTAATTTACAGGTGGGGGTTTGTTAGCCTGTAACGCACCTTCTCGGTGCTGAGTGATCGTAATAAGCAGACAAGCAATCAATAGAGCACTCTTCCTGTGTACTAGCGTTGCGAGTCTATGAAGGACCTTAAGTTAATGCTAATGCGCCAATACCCTCTTTATGCTTCTAAGAAGTAGCAAAGGCAAGTTTGCTCAATCGGTTTACGCGTTTGTGCACAGTTTTTGTCATAAAAGCCTGTTGAATAGACGTATCGACCCTTTCATGTAAGGTGAAAATGAAATACCAATGAAATATCACAAGGTTGAAAAACAGCTGGACGAGCGTGAAAAGCTACGTAAATTCCGCGAGCTAGATGATGCTTTTGCGCAAGCATTGCGTCAGTTGGATGACCCTAATAACAGTATGGGTATCCCTACAGGGCCACCCGTGAGGTCGTTGGCAGATCTTGAGGCTGACGACCAAGCAGCACTCACCGAAAAGCGCGATCAGGTGTTTAACGAACGCTTTAAGGCATTGATCAGTGAATATGATCTATCGGAGCGTGAGCTAAGCGAACTGATCCAGACGCTACTCACCTATGAGCGGTGGGAGCTGCAAACAGTGCCTGCCCTGAAGGGCTAGCGGTAGCGGTAAATACGCAAGCTGGGTAAAAAGGCTTCATGCTCTAATTTTTCATCGCGTCGCTTAGCCCTGGTGCGCTGGGTGGGTGGCTTAAGCGGTGGCATTTTAATGTGGGGAAGTTGCTGATTATGGCTAGGCACAATAAGCGGTAGGGCGACGTTCATTGCACGCCTTGTGTGGCCATCTTCTAAAGGCTCGGTGAAAAATAGGTTGGCCCGCATTAAGGGGGCCTGAGACTGCACCTGGGCGAGTGGCTCGCCGCTCGGAATACCAGCCAACTTGCGCAGCTGAATGCGGACATGAGCGGCGTCGGTATCCAACTGTAGGAGTTTTTGCTCAGCTTCTTGTACGGTTAATTTTTTTATTGAGCGTCCGCTGCTATACCAAGCAAAGCGCACCCGTGATACCGGCGCTGGGGCTATGGGAATGTGCCGCCAGCACTGCTTAAGGTGCAGCCGAGCTAAACCGCCCTGACGCAGCACGTTGTCAACGTCAGGGTGGCGCTGGGGTAAGCGGTGTTTTGCTTGGCTAAGGGTGTTCGGGTGCGCCTGTTTAATACGTTGCAGCAGTTCGCTGATCTGCGCTTTAGCACGGTTAACCGCATTAAATTTTGCCAGTAAGGTGTCATCCGCTGCGATGAGCGCAATGTAATTTCGCGTCTCGCGCCCATCTTGGCCTTGCTGATGCCACATATCGAGCAGCGCTTGGCGCAGCCAGGACGTGTTCCCCTGGAATGGCTGAAAGTGCCATGTAGCCGCCTGCTGCTGCTCATAATATGTTGCTGCCTGATCAATAGTGTCCATCAAGTCATCGAAACGAGCATCAAGCTCATGAAGTAAGTGATAAACAGGCAGGGCATTATCGGTCATGGCAGCAAACTCTGAGCTAGGAGAGCGGGGCGTCTTTATCCGCTTGGGCGAGCAGTGTGTCTAGATCGGCTTCATCCATGGCGGATTCGCCCGAAATACGGTGGGACTCCTCAGCCCAGGCGCCTAAGTCAAGCAACTGGCAGCGCTTGCTGCAAAAAGGGCGATAGATGCTCTCGGAGCTCCAGGTGACACGTTTGTTGCACTGCGGGCAGGCGACCTCAAGCGGTGCATCGTTGGCGGGCGTTGGCATAAAGCTCTCCTTGAACTACTGGTGTTCGTTTCGGTAATGCTGATCAAGCTGTTTTACCTGTTACATCATCGAAGCATGATCCCCGCTGTTATCAATAATGTCATCGGCCTTAGCGAGGCGCGCTTCACGGGGTAGCTGGGCGGCGAGAATAGCATGCACCTGAGCCTCACTCACGCCATCTCGTTCAAGGGTTCGAGAAAGCTGTACGTCAACGGGTACATCCACCACGATGGTGCGGTTTACTAGCCTGTCTTGGCCTGACTCAAACAGTAGCGGCGAGACAAGCAAGACATAGGGCGAGTGACGCTGCAAGCGCTCAAGGTGCACAAGAATACGCTCACGCACGCGGGGGTGGGTCACCGACTCTAGCCACTGGCGCTCGGCTGGGGCTTCAAACACAATGCTGCGCAGGGCTGCCCGGTTCAGAGTGCCGTCAGCTTGCAGCACGTTATCGCCGAAACGTTCGGCAATAGCAGCAAGTGCCGGTTCGCCGGGCATCACCACTTCTCTTGCGACATCGTCGGCATCCACCCAACCTATTCCCAGCGCGCCAAACGCCCGAGCAACGGTAGACTTACCCGAGCCGATACCGCCTGTTAATCCAACGATCATGGTTGCTCCCTAGTATTGGCGCTGCAAATAGTAATGAGCATAGATAATAAACTAGCCACAGCAACAGTGACGAGATAGCTGTTTAGCTAGTTTTTTTAAATAGTTTTTCAAGTAGCTTTTCAAGTAGCTGTGCCAATAGCTTAAACGCTAATGGCTTAAGCGCTAATAAAGCAGCGATGTGTAGAGCGCCATCAGCTCATTGCCCACTAGCAGGCAAGCCCACCCCGCCAGGGCTAAAAAAGGGCCGAAAGGGAGTGGCTGGCCGCGTAAATGAGGGGAGCGAGCTTGTGCCGCTAAGCCAACAATAGCGCCAATACCGGCCGATAATATCAGTAGTAACGGCAGCAGGGGCCAGCCGACCCAGGCACCTAACGCCGCTAGCAGTTTGAAGTCGCCAAATCCCATGCCCTCTTTGCCGGTAATAAGCTTAAACAGCCAGTAAAAGCTCCACAGTATTAGGTAGCCTGCCATGGCACCAATAACGGCACTGGGCAACATAATAGGCTGGAAGAGCAGTTGATAGAGCAAGCCAGCCCAGAGCAGTGGCAGGGTTAAAATATCCGGCAGTAGATACGTGCGAAAATCGATCACGGCTAGAGCAAGAAGCGTTAAGCAGGCCGCATAGATAAACAGAGCGCTTGCCGTTGCGCCGTAAAGCGCTACGACGGCCACTGCTAATAGCCCACCCATAAGTTCTACCAGCGGATACTGCGCACTAATGGGGGTTTGGCAGTGGGCGCACTTGCCGCGTCGTTTTAACCAGCCGAGCAAAGGGAGGTTGTCGTGCCATGTAATGGGGTGCTCGCAGCGTGGGCACATCGACCCCGGTGTTGCGAGATTAAATCGGGGCGAGGTTTCTGCGGGAAGCTCAAGCGCGGCCCGGGCTTCATTGCGCCAGCTACGCATCAGCATCACCGGCAGGCGAGTGATCACAACATTTAAAAAACTGCCAAAGCAAAGCCCGATAAGTAGCGCGAAGAGATACAAGAGTGCTGGCGGAAAGCCCATAAAGCTCCTAATGATTTAACCGGTAAATAGCTGATAAAAGCGAGACGTGCACTTAAAGGGCGGTGCCGATCTCAAAAATAGGCAGATACATTGATACGACTACGCCGCCCACTAACGTACCCAGCACAACAATAATCACTGGCTCCATGAGCGAGGTTAGCGCATCCACTTTATTTTCGACTTCTTCTTCGTAGTAGTCGGCAACACGGTTAAGCATGGCATCTAAAGAGCCTGCCTCTTCCCCGATGCTGACCATCTGAACCGCTAGGGCAGGGAATCGGTTGGTCATACGCATGGCAAAATGGAGCTGCTGGCCGGTAGTAACATCCTGGCGTACTTCGTTAATCGCTTTGCTATACACGCGGTTGTCGGCAGCCCCTGCGGCGGTTTCAAGCCCCTCCACCAGTGGCACGCCGGAGGCAAACGTCGTGGCCAGGGTGCGGGTGAACCGGGAAACAGCAGACTTGTGCATAATATCGCCTATTACAGGCAGGCGAAGCATTAGGCCATCTAGCCGGTAAGCTAAGCGGTATGAGCGCCTTGCTGCGGCTTTAAGAAGCATAACGCCACCCACTAACAAGCCCAGTGCATAGAGCCAATACCGCTGAGCTAATTCGGATAAGTTCACCGTAAACTGGGTAAGCGCGGGTAGCTCGGCGCCAAACCCCTGGAACATGCTCTCAAATTCAGGCACGACTTTAATCAGCAGCAGCATGGTAACCGCGACACCAATCGCCATGACGGCGGTGGGGTACCAAAGGGCTTTTTTAACCCGGTTTTTAAGCGATTCCACTTTCTCTTTATAGCTTGCGATACGCTCCAGCATTTGGTCCAGTGCGCCTGCTTGTTCGCCTGCATCCACGAGGTTTACAAACAACCGGTCAAACTGTTTAGGGTGTTTGGCCATGGCGCTTGAAAGGCTATCACCCGAGGAAACGTCTTCCATAATTTGCTGGGTAAGCGCCACCATAGCAGGCTTTTTAAGGCTTTCAGACACAGCCTGAAGCGCTTGTAGAATGGGAATGCCTGCACGCACCATAGTGGCCATCTGTCGGGCAAAGACCATAATATCGACATTGGTAACGTTGCCGCGCCCACTAAAGCTGCTGCGTTTTTGGATTTTAGTGGCGGTAATACGTTGTTTCGCCAGTTGCTCAACAATATCAATTTTTGTGCGGCCAATGAGCTCCCCGCGCATCGGTCTATCCTGTGGGCCTGTGCCTGCCCATTTCCAGCGGTAGAGTGGAGACCGCTTTGCCTGGCGTGCTTTTGCTTTAGCCATGTCGCCGCTTACTCCTTACTAATTCGGTTAACTTCTTCAAGGCTGGTGCTGCCATCCAAAACACGGCTTAAGCAGCTTTGGTGAAGGCTTGTATGGCCCTCTTTGCGGGCTAATTGGTCAATTTCGATGGAATTACCATCGCGCATAATAAGTTGGCGCATGTCATCAGAAACCGGCAGTACCTCATAAACACCGATTCGTCCTTTATAGCCCTGAGTACACTGCTTACAGCCTTTGGCCTGATAAATAGTGGCGTTGCGAATATCTAGCTGACTAAACCCTGCCTTACGCAGCGCTTCAGCAGGAATTTCTGCTGGGGTTTTACACAAGTTGCAAAGCCTGCGGGCTAAGCGCTGAGCGATAATCAAACTGACTGAACTGGCAATGTTGTAGGAGGCAACGCCCATATTAGCCAGGCGGGTAAGGGTTTCCGCTGCCGAGTTAGTGTGCACGGTTGAGAGCACCAAGTGGCCTGTTTGCGCCGCCTTTACCGCTATTTCAGCAGTTTCGAGATCGCGTATTTCCCCTACCATCACCACATCCGGATCCTGGCGTAAAAATGCCCGCAAGGCGCTGGCAAAGTTTAAGCCAATTTTGGGCAGCACGTTGACTTGGTTAATCCCCGATACCTTGATTTCCACAGGGTCTTCGGCGGTACAAATATTGCGCTCAATTTGATTGAGTATATTAATGCCGGTATATAGCGTTACGGTTTTACCGCTACCGGTGGGGCCGGTAACCAAAATCATCCCTTGGGGCTTTTTAAGCGCGCTTTCATACGCCGCCTGCTGTACTGGGTTAAAGCCGAGCTGATCAATGCCTAGCTGGGCCGACGCCGGGTCTAGAATACGCAGCACCACTTTTTCGCCGTAGACGGTGGGCAGCGAGTTAACTCGAAAATCAATTGAGCGTGTACGGGAAAGCTGCAGTTTTATCGCCCCATCCTGGGGGAGGCGGCGTTCAGAAATATCGAGCCGCGACATGATTTTTAGCCGCGCGGCAATGCGGTGGCGTAACGCGAAGGGCGGGCGAGCTATCTCTATCAGCATGCCGTCAATACGAAAACGCACCCTGTACAGCGTTTCATAGGGCTCAAAGTGGATATCCGAAGCCCCGCGGCTAATCGCATCCAACAGTATTTTGTTGACGAATTTTACGACCGGCGCGTCTTCACTGCTTTCATTGGCGTTATCAAGCGCGATCTCTTCACCGTCGGCGTTGTGCACAACGTTTAGCGCGCTGACTGCGTCGTCAACGTTTTCCAGCTCATCGAGCATACTCCGCTCGTTTTGGGCTAGATACTGAATAAGCGTGGTTTTTAGCTGATCCGCCGGGGCCAGTACGCCATCCACACTTAAGCCGGTCGCAAACTGCAGTTCGTCAAGCTGGGTAAGGGTCGCCGGATAAGGAACCGCAACGGTTAAGCGGTGGCCGTGCCGTGCCAGGGGTAGAATATCCAGCTTTTCGAGAATTTTAACCGGGTAATCATTGGCCGGTGGCAGTGCATTAATCCGGATCGATTCAAGGTCAATCACCGGCAGACCGTACTCCCAGGCCGCGGCCAAGGCGGCGGCATCAGCATCCACCAGCCCGCTTTCCACCACGTGCTGCAGTAGCGAAATATCCAGCTCGGCAGCGGTGGACTCAGCAACAGCCGCCTGGGCATCGGTTAATGAGCCGTGTTTTACCAGCCGTTCAGCAATACCACGCAGGCCGCCGTTTAAGGCCGCATGGCTAAGAGTAGATTCGTGGGCGGGTTGACGCATGGGCATCTCGGCGGCATGGCAAATGTAGCGCTCTTTTTACCATAGATGCTTAATTCTAGGTACTTCTGAGCTTATATACGTAAATCTTGATTGCCATCAAAAAGGGTGGCAAAACCGTTCTTAGCGTATGATGTACCTAGTTGCCAATACGGCTACGGTAAGCTAATGTAACGCAATACTTGGCTAAGCAACGTTAGCGATAATTCGACTAACAAGCGGCCACACATAAAACGATGATTCATCTCTGCAAGGGATTCACACGATGCAAAAAAATTTACGTAACCAACCCCGCCGCTTAAAGCAGCAGGGCTTTACCCTGATCGAACTGCTGATTGTGGTGGCGATTATCGGTATTCTGGCAGCGGTAGGTGTGCCTCAGTATGGTAATTATTTAGACCGTTCAGAGCAAAGTGCTTGCATCGCGGAGCTAAATTCATTTCGCTCATTTGCTGTAGCTTCTGCTATTAATGATGATGACGATATTGATGATTTTGAATTTCAGTCTTGTGGTAATGCCGATAATGATGAGCTCGCTACACGTTTTGCTGGCCCATCTGAAGAAGACCCAGATGACATAATTATCACTACTAGTAATCGGGATGCGACTGTGACAGTTACTGATACTGGCCGCATCGTAGCTGGTGGTGGTGAGTAATTTGTAAGATAATTATATGTAGTAAACATTAAGTTAAATAGCTCCCCAAAGCAGGGAGCTATTTTTTTGAGTGACTGATATGAAATATCTCCATACAAACAACGGCTTTACACTTATTGAGCTTCTTATTGTTATTGCCATCGTCGCTATAGTGGCAGGTTTAAGCCTCCCTGTGCTTTTAACTTATCTCGACCGCTCAGCTTTTAGCGCCTGCCAGCAGGAGCTAAGCACTTTTAAAACCCAGGTGCTGGCAACAGACAACCTTGATGATGCACTGCGGCCCTATAACTTTGGCGCCTGCCAAGTGGGCGGTGACGGCCAGCCTACTCAATCAGCAGTGGCAGATGCCCTCCGTGGCGACTTTGAAGAGGGCAGCATTACACTGGTGTTAGATACCCAACGCCAGGGCGTTCAGGCGCAAATTAATGCCCAGGGCGCTATCGAGCGCGTAACGCCCCCATAAGGCTTAAAAGCATTTCTCCCCAAATACCTTACCTTCCACACTGCCTGCGCATTTGCGCTCTACACTCAACGCTCCTGCTAACAAGGAGTAAGTTATGAAACCAATTATTATTGGCGCCAGTTTACTGGTAAGCGCACTGCTGTGGCACTCTGCGGCCGTAGCCCAGCCCGCCCATGCGCCTGCCCACGGCGCCCGAGATAACGCTTCCCAGGCAGAGCGCCACCGTGGCAGCGACAACGGCCGCCATGAAAACCGCCAACGTCATTCACATCAAGAGGGCCACGTAGACCTGCCGCGCATAAACGAGCGTGAGCTGTTGCGTTTGCTACGCCAACACGATGCCCCCCGCGCTGAATCGCTGCCGCCCGGTATTCAGCGTAATTTAGAACGTGGAAAGCCACTGCCACCAGGGATTGCCAAGCGCTTTGATGGCCCTATTGCCAATGAGCTGCCTCGTTACCCGGGTTACGAATGGGAGCGTGTTGGCGCTGATGTGGTATTAATCGAAGCCGCGACCCGGGTAGTGGTCGATGTGCTGGTGGATGCACTGCGCTAAGCCGTTAATAGCGCTTCGTGGTGTCATGGTAATGCCATTGCCCACCGCTTATGCTGAGGGATGACAAACAACCCTAAGGAGCGGACATGGCGGCTTACACTCTAGAGGCACGGCTGGCGCTAGCAATTGAGATTGCCGAAGAGGCCGGGCAGATGATTCTTACTGCCCGTGAGCAGCAAGGCTTTAGCCAGCGGCTTAAAGCGGGCATTGAGCTGGTTACCGACGTGGATGTTGCGGTGGATACGCTTATTAGCCAGCGCCTAGAGGAGCACTTCCCCGGCGAAGCGCGGCTAAGCGAAGAGCTAAGCCCAGAACGTGCGCTGCATACCCCCGCTGAGCAGCTATGGGTGGTTGACCCTATCGACGGCACGGTGAATTTTGCTAAAGGCCTGCGCCACGTGGCTGTCTCTATTGGTTGGATGGAGCAGGGGGTGGGTAAAGTAGGCGTTATACACGCGCCTTTCTTAGGCGAAACCTTTAGTGCTGCAGAGGGAATGGGGGCATTTTGTAATCAGCAGCCGATTAAACCCAGCGGCGCTGAATCGCTTGACAGCGCGTTAGTAGCCACCGGGTTCCCTTATCAAAAAGAAGCCCGTCAAAAACTCTTACCCCGCTTAGCGGCGGTGTTAGCCAATTGCCAGGATGTACGCCGCAATGGCGCTGCTGCGCTGGATTTATGCGATGTGGCATGCGGACGTTTAGATGCTTACTACGAAAGCGTATCGCCCTGGGATTTTGTGGCGGGGTGGGTCATTGCCCGCGAAGCAGGCGCGCGGGTGGGGCATTTAACAGAGGTGCCTGAGGGCGTGCCAGAAGATCTTTACCCTGAGCAGTTGCTAGTCACAACACCCAAGGTTTACGAGGCCATGGCCTCCTTACTAAAAGCAGCCGACCAAGCTTAACGGCAAGCGATTGAAAAGAAAGCGCAAAAAGAGCTTTTCATTTGGCGCATAAAAAGCTAGTATACGCACCGTCTTGAGGCAAACGTAAGCAGTTACCAGCGTTGCTAATAAAGGCATCGGAGTGTGGCGCAGCTTGGTAGCGCGTTGCAATGGGGTTGCAAAGGTCGCAGGTTCGAATCCTGTCACTCCGACCAAAAAGATTATATAAAACGGCCACTTAGCTAATTGCTAAAGTGGCCGTTTTTCGTTGGGTCTGTTGCTAGGTGACATATAGGTGACACTCGTCGGAAGCAGGAAGAGACAACTGGCAACAAACAATCGCTTTTCTCACCGCGCCGCAGCTCCACCAGCAACCGAAGAGCTACCTCTCATAAGATGAAGGGAAGCTTGGTTTAGATGATTTTGTAACGCGGCACCGTCATCCCCCTTGATGGATTAAAGAGAGTCACCTGAGATGCAGGCACCGCAGCCTGCTAACTTTTTGGAGGTTGGTAATATATGACGCTATCTATTTGGAACTTTGTTGATATTTTTACTAGCGAAGAGGCTTCACTTATTTATTGCGGGGCTGATCCAGATGACTTTGAAATGCGACGTAACTACCCAGATGATCACTTTGAAAAACAAGGGAAGATGCACCGTCTAATTGTTATTGCCGCACAAAAAGGAGAGCTTAAGCCGTGTGGGGTAGAGGTAGCGAAAAGAAATGCAAAAGGTGAGGTTGATCGAGACTTGGCTAGTGGCATGTTTGGCTGGAATATGCTTTCTGATGAAGACGATAGCTGGAAGATCTATCCTATTGACCTTGTGCGTTTCTATGTAGAACGCCAAGAGCTTTACCGTTGGCTCTTGACAAGAGTTAGTAGGTCAAAAATTCCAGAAGCCCTGCACATTCAACCAATACCTGTAGAGAGCGAGTCGCTAGCCAAAGCTGAGGAGGTAAGCGATCAGAAAGGTCTACTGAAAAGAACGAGGCAAGGCAATGCAATACTCGCCACGCTTTGTGAAATGGGCGTTGAGCCAACTCAACTGCCGTATAGAGAGCCAGGAAAGGACGGTTTTAGGGCAGACGTGAAAAAACAACTCCTTTCTCGTAAAGACTTATTTACGAAAAAGTCTTTTGAAAATATTTGGCAAAAGCTTCGAGATGAAGGGCTTATCCAAGAAAAATAAACGTGCATCACTTAGGGTACCCCCTGAATTAGGGTAGGGGGGATACTTGTAGGGGTAGAGGCACTTACCCCCATGATACGACGCGTCACCAGTAACTACAGGAAGACGCGTTAATGAACACCTACGTACAATCCCCTCTCGATCAGACTACTAGCGCCTTGATCCGTTATCGTGAAGGCTGCAACCCTGCGCTGATTGAGCTGCCAGAAAAGGCCGTTTTTCCTGGCCTTATCAATGCCCAACCATCAACTGCTAGAAAATCCCGCACTACTGGCATTTTGCTAGGTCGCCCCGCTCCGCGTTTTGTTAAACATGGCCGCACTGTACGTTATCGCCTAAAAGACGTACTTGAATGGTTAGAGGCCGGAAAGGACTTCAGCAACACGGCTGAGGTTGGACTAGAGAAAGGGGTAGCTGAATGAGTTATTCCATAGAGTTTGCTCAACTAAAAATTCGGCAATTCAATATAAAGCGTTCCCAAGTCATCGCTGACACCCCGAGCCAAGATATTTTGCGTGCTGCTGATCTTACTAAAGTCACAAACCGCAATGCGCGTCGGCTGATCCGTAAAGCTCAGAGTAAAAGTAAAGGGGGCAGCCAGTGACTTTAAACTTCTCTTTCTTATACCACTTTTATTTTTCTTGCTGGACGCAGCTCGGTAAGGCATTTGCCTGCCATGAGTGTATGAGCAATATCACTGAGCTTGAAGTTTACGACCTGCAGGGTATCAAGAGAGGTCATATTGATGAATAACGCAGAAAATAGCCCCGCTGTGGCTGTAACCACTGACGAGGCTCAAAGTAATACTTCACAAGAAAAGAATAGCACTGTTACCGCCGCCCTGACCATTATCACGTCAACAAAACCAGAGCGCTTAACCAAGCGTTACCGGCTGGCTGATGATGGTGAGTTGGTGAAGGATCCCGGCGGGGATATGTCACAAGGCAGCGCCGCCGTTGAAAGCGTGGATAGTCTGGCGACCTTTGCCCGTTTGCTGCAATCGCTCAAGACTAACCAAGCACTGGCCTATGGCCGCCCTGAGCGGTTGAATACGGGGCTGGTATCTAAGCGCCGCTGGCTGGAAGCGGGCCGGCCTGATGACCCTATCCCACGTAGCAAAGAGCATTTTTCATGGGCTGCTGGCGCTGGCTTCATGATGGCGGACTATGACCCGGGCGAAGGTGCAGAATCGCTTTCCCGTGATGACCTGCTGGCTTGCCTTCATGCCGCCTTGCCTGCGTTGACTGACGTTGCCGCGCTATGGTGGCCTTCATCGTCAAGCCATATTGTGAACACGGCAACCGGCGATGATTTAACCGGCCTGCGTGGTCAACGGCTGTACTGGCTGGTGCTAGATGCCAGAGACATAGAGCGGGCTGGTAAGGCACTGCAAACCTACCTTTGGGCTGCTGACCATGGTTGGGTAGACGTGGGCACCGCTGGCCAACGCCTGAAGCGTACCCTGCTGGATGCGAGCGTATGGCAAGCTAACCGGCTGGATTTTGCCGCTGGTGCTGAATGTATCCCGCCACTAGCACAGCAACGCGGCGACCCTATTCCAGTCGGTGGCACGGTGGCTTTACTGGATACCCAAGCGGTAATTCCCGACCCGGATCCCATCACATTGGCCGCCGCAGAAAAGAACAGGGTAGTTGCGATGCTTGCCGCCAAGCCTGAAGCCGATATGGTGCAGGCTGACTATATCGAAACCCGCGCCAGCGAAATGGTAGGCAGTGAAGCCAGCGACGAAACGCTAGAACAGAGCCGGGAAACGTTAAAGCGCGCCCTGAGCAATAGCGTATTGGCCGGGGATTTCACCATCATGCTGGTGGCGGATAACGGCAGCCAACAAGCGCTAACCGTTGGGGATGTGCTAGATAACCCCGACCGCTACCACAACAGCTTGACGCTTGACCCCATCGAACCAGACTACCAAGGCGGTAAGAGAGTAGGAAAGCTGTACCTGATGGGTGCTCGCCCGCGTCTGTATTCGTTCGCGCATGGTGGCAAAACGTACAAGATGAGCAGGCCGCCAGCGCGCGTGGAGCTAGTCAAAGGGCGTACTGTGGAAGCGGTAGAGCAGGTGCTTGGTATTATGCGCCGCGCGCCTGACATATACGACTTTGGCGGCCCACTGGTGACCGCTACCGATGGTCGTGTTTACCCACTGGATGAACACGCGCTAAAGCACTGGCTAGGTGGTGCTACGCAGTTTTGGCGCTGGCATAAGCTGAATAACGGGGATCACGCGGAAGTGCTAGAGGATCCCCCGGTAAGCGTAGCCAAGGCCCTGCTATCCCTGGGAGAGCGCCGCCAACTCAAAAGCCTTAGCGCGATTATCACCGCGCCTACCTTGCGCCTTGATGGCTCGCTGCTGAACCGTCCTGGCTTTGATGAAGCTACCGGCCTGCTACTGGAAGCGGAAGGCGACGAAATCCACCCGGTGCCCATGCACCCGACCAGAGAGCAGGTTGAAACAGCGCTAGAACGCCTGATGCTGCCGTTTGCTGACTTCCCGCTAGTAGGCCCCGTGGATAAGGGCGTTTTGCTTGCTGCGCTGCTGACAGCCGCCGTGCGTCCCGTTCTGCCCACCGCGCCAGCCGTTGGTTTTGATGCCCCCACCCAAGGCAGCGGTAAGACCCTGCTAGCCAAGTGCGTGGCTGTGCTGGCGCTGGGAGAGGTGCCCACAATATGGCCGCATACCCATGCCCGCGATGATGAAGAAATCCGCAAGCGTATTATGACCATACTGATGACCGGTGCCCGTGCTGTTATCTGGGATAACGTCATTGGCGTATTTGATAGCGCCGCCCTGGCTGGCGCTTTGACTTCCCAGCATTACAGCGACCGCATACTAGGCAGAACTGGCCATGCCAATGTGCCTAATAAGGCGCTGTGGCTGCTGACAGGTAACAACCTGACATTGGCCGGGGATTTACCGCGCCGCGTTCTCAAGTGCCGGATAGACCCGGAAACGGATAGACCCTTTGCCCGTCAATTCGACCTGGATCCCGAAGCCTACTGCCAGCACCACCGCCAACGCATGATAGCCGATGCCCTAACCGTTATTCGTGGCTGGCTGGCGTCTGGTAATGCGCCAGCACCGGGGAAGATGGCGAGCTTTGAAGAATGGGACTTGATGGTAAGGCAGCCGGTGGCATGGGTAGCCCGTCAATTTGACTTGCTGTGGGAGTACACCGACCCGATGGAAGCGGTGGATGCTGCCCAAGCGGCTGACCCTGAGCAGGAACAGTTAGACGCGCTGCTGTGCTCGCTGGCTGATGTTTTTGGTAGCGACCCATTTGGAGCTAGAGATGTGAAGAGGATCCATGACAACTACTATGATCCTCAGCTTCGAGAGTTCTACTTGCCTGATGCAGAGCAGGCCCTTGCAGAGGCTATTACGGAATTCAAAAATGCCAAACACTTAACCACACAAGGTGTGGGTAGCGTGTTCAAGAATCGAGCCGGCCGGATTGTAAATGGTAAGCGACTACGCAAACGCAATGGTCGGGGAGGGGTTGCCGCGTGGGTAATTGAGGTCGTTTAACATTCAATGCTTGAAAGTGGCTTTGGTTGGTCTGGTGAGTCTGTTTTCTACCGTCATGAAATAGGCATCTTAGAAATATGACAGATACCTAAGAAATAACAGGGGAGAACTAACCAACCAGAGCAACCAAACCCTCTCGTAAAATTAGGTGAGGTAGCATCGCGAAGCATCCCAATCTACAGCTGCTACCAGCGTGTTCACTCCGTTGAGGTTGTTTTGCCCTTTCCGAGTCTCGGCATCAATGACGGTAAGGCTAATGAATAGGCCATCAGTAACCATGGATGAGAGTCTTGAATAACCCTTCTTGAAAAACGCGAAACTAGAAACGTATCTCCCGCTAACATAGGAAAAATACCCCATGAGCGAAGTTATTGAACTGCAACAATCCCGTATGGAAGCTATCCATGAACTTGCAGGTTATTTACTGGCCGGTGAATGCGGAGTAGCACGCGCGATTGCTGAAAAAATCAGCGAGCTTGCTGCGCTTTCCCAAGAGGATCTACAAGTAGCACTCGACGCAAGTTAGTGATGGTGTTTTTGATCCGATGCCCTCGGTACGTGAGAGGCATAGTGATATCTAATATGCCGTCAATTCGATATTAAATTTAAAGTAATATATTGATTATTATGAGAAAAAATATTAATTCGTTGACGATGAAAGTGATGCCACATAGCATGTTACAGATTGTTACTTAAGAGGGTTTGTTTTGGCTAAGAAGCGTCGGGTGAAGCAAAACGGCCGTGGTGAGCACCCGGCCAGCCTAGCAAATTTGATTCCTGCTGGGCCTGGCAATCAACGTGCGCGCAAGCATGGTGCATATGCCCGATACCACCCGGCGGAAATCACCGAGCGGGTGATCCCAGATGCTACATCCCCTGAGCGTATTGAAGCTTTGATTGAGCTGGAAGAGGCTCGCCTTCACTCGGCATTACAAGAAAAAGTGCGATGGGATGCTCGCTGTGAATACGACCAATTGGTCTCCACTGACTTAATTCTTACCGAGATTCGTACTGGTAGTGATGGTAAGGCAAGTAAGCGAGACCGCCCTGACTTTGAACGGCTGATTGATCGCTCAATGGGGCGAATCAGCGCTTTAGTTGACCAGAAAGAACGCCTAGCTGTACTGCCTGCCTATATTGCCACCGAGACTTCAACACTGCTTGATAAAGCGGATGCTGAAGGAATGAACGCTATTAAGTGCGCTGAGCTTTTCGAGCGTGAAGGGCTGGCTGTGCCGCTATCAGTTCAACAGCGCGTGCGGGCAGAGCTGGCCATGTTGGAACCCCCGGAGCCTGAAGGTGGCGTAACAGATGAGGAGCTGGAGCAGTTATCAGCGGAATACGAGGCGCAAACTGCTCAGGAGTCAACGTGGCTCACAGAGCGCCAGCAGCAAGTAAAAGACATTCATGAACAGAACTATAGGGAGCGTAACGCCCAATGACCAACCCCAATTATACCCCTGATCAATTTCAAGAGCTCAACGAGCTGGAAGCAAAATACGGTTTCCCCGGCCTAATGGTTGCCGGAGTCGATCCCAAGAACGCAATAACATTGTCACCATTTCAGCGCCAGCACGCAGCCGATTGGTTATGCGTTGCGAATCAGCGCTTCGGTGAAGAATTAAAATGCCAGCTTAGCCGTTCCCCAACTGCAGAGGAACTGGCAAACCGTCTGTCGTTGTCCATGGCAATGAGCGCGTGCGATGTTGGTGACAATACTAATAATCCAATTTCGAACGACCTCTAGTAAGGGCTGGCCGTAATAGCTAATGCACTACAAGTCTGCATAAGCATCAGTCATTAACCAGGTACTTATTCGCCTTCTGTCTATGGCCAATTCTCATAATAGGATGGCCTCAGTGGTTGACCTTACCCTCGCACGCCCTATCTGCATGACGTAACATGGCGAATATTATTTCGCGGGACGAAATTTAATTCGTCATTAGCGTTCTTGTATATACGAAAGATAGGGTCAACATGATCGAGAATGCAATCACTCTGGCCGAGCTACGCGTGCTCGTAGGCTACTTGGGAGAGCAGTCTCCCGCTTGGTGGGGTTCCCACTTCTTCGGCTCGTCGGCCCTGGCCTTTCTGACGCCCGTTTTTGGACGCTCTGCTCACCAGGCCCAGTATCAGGGAGTGCTGGAGGCTGCGCGGCGTATCCATGACGATCACATCGGGGTAGGGCGGACCCTTCACCTCTTTCACATGCCCGAGCATTACGAGCAAGGGGCGGCGCAGCTGATCGCCGACCGTGAACGAGGTGAGGCGCTATTTGCCCACACTGACTCCGCAGAGAGTGCGCTGGCACGTCTCGAGGCGCTATCCAACAATCAGCAGGCTGAGGCAGGCCCTATGCTTGTCGGCGAGTTCAACGGCTCGCTTAAAACACCGCTGGCCACCATGGCGGGCCTCTATCTTGATGCGCATCGACGCGGTGTTCAGTGTTATCCCTACCTGCGGGAGGCACAGTGAGCCAAGCGCATCTCTATACCACTCAGCTGCAGGCCGGTCTCGGCCTGGCGGAAGAGACCCATCGCCTGTTCGAACTCTATGAACCTGGCATGCGATCCCCTCAGCTGTTTGCCAAAGCACTTGAGTCGGGCCAGTTCCCGCTGATCTCCGCTCGCCGCTTGGATAATATCGTCCGCGAGTGCTTCGCTCCTCGTTACCTTCGCCGCCCCGGGGTGGTAGAAGCCCTGAAGCGGCTGCTGCCTCAGCTCGAACGCGACGAGCGCCTGCAGGTAATGTTGCTGCACACCGCCCGTGCCAATAGCATTCTTGCCGACTTCATAAGAGAGGTGTTTTGGTCACTCTACACCTCAGGGCGCGATAGTTTGAGCCGCGAGGATGCGCTGGAGTTTATCGAAAACGCTGTTCGCGAAGGAAAGACCCAGAAGCCCTGGGCCGAAGGCACTGTCAGGCGCATGACGGGCTACCTGCTTAGTGCCTGTGCCGACTTCGGCTTGATTGAGAAAAAGCGTAGCGGATCTCGTCGGCTCTACTCCGTTCGCTTGTCAACGCGGGTCGCGACTTACGTGGCGTATGACCTCAAGTTCCAGGGACTGGGCGATAACCAAGTGCTTAGTCACCTTGATTGGCAGCTCTTCGGCCTGGAGCGATCAGATGTTCGCGAGCAGTTCAAGCGGCTGTCGCTCGAAGGCCATCTAATCATGCAGACCGCCGGGGACGTTACCCAAATCAGCTGGCAGTACAAAAAAATGGAGGAGGTAATTGATGTCCTCGCTAGATACTGATTTCAACGAGCTAATGGAGCGGGTGCGTCATGGTCGTGAATTCGGTCATGCCAGCTTCGAGCCGATTTTCTACTTGGTGTTTCGGCCCGAACAGATCTTAGCAGTTAAACGCCATCTACCGGCCTGGCAGAGCCGACTGCGCAACGAGGGGTGGGATGTGCATACCTTCTCCATCGCCGATGTGGTCGAGGAGATACTTACTCAGGCCAAGATGCGCAATATCTGGCTCGCTGCTGATAAGCGCAATCCCCACGACTGGAAAAAAACTAACGCCTCGCTGGCCAATACCATAGCTAACGGCGCGCTACAGAAGCGCCTGGAAGCCAGACTATCAGAGCTGGAAGGGAACGCTCGTAGCATTCTACTGGTGACCGATCTCGAAGCGCTACATCCTTATATGCGCATCGGTGTCATCGAGGGGCAGTTGCAGGGGCGCTTCCACGTTCCGACGGTGTTTCTTTACCCAGGCGTGCGCACTGGCAAGACGCGCCTCAAATTTCTCGGCTTCTACCCCGTGGATGGCAACTATCGCTCGGTTCACGTCGGCGGTTAAGGAATAAATTAACAAATGGAAATCAAGCAGCTATTCGATACAAGTCGCGATATCTATCGCAGCATCGAGAAAGTAATCGCTTATGGCGTTTCCCAGGAGGAACGTTTACGCAAGGAGATCGCTGAGTACGTGGTCACCGATGCCATCGATGAGCAGTTCAATCAACTGCTAACCAAGATGCAGGCCGCTATGGAGGCCGGTGGCGAGAACGAGGTCGGGGTATGGGTCTCGGGCTTCTATGGCTCGGGTAAGAGTTCCTTTACCAAGTACCTGGGTCTGGCCTTCGACGACAGCGTGACCATCGATGGCACTCCTTTCCGTCAGCATCTGCAAGATCGCCTGAAGAATACCACCACCCGGCAGCTGCTTAGCACCGTTTCCAAGCGCTTTCCCGCTGCCGTACTGATGCTGGATCTGGCCACCGAGCAGGTCAGTGGGGCCACCATGGAGGAGGTCTCCAGTGTCCTCTACTACAAGGTGCTACAGTGGGCTGGGTACTCCCGCAATCTCAAAGTGGCCGCCCTGGAGCGTCGCCTGAAGCAGGAAAGCCGCTTTGATGAGTTCCTGCGGCTGTTCGGGGAAAAGACTGGCGGTGAGGCCTGGAGCGACTACCGCAACGATGAACTGGTGGTCGACAGCCTAATCCCGGAGATCGCCCACGACCTCTATCCAACGCTTTTCACCTCCCCTGGTTCGTTCAGCACGGCGACCAGTGAGGTGATCCGCTTCGAGAATGATCGCGTACAGGAGATGCTCGATATTGTGCGTGAGCACTCCGGCAAGGAGTATGTGATCTTCATCGTGGATGAGGTCGGCCAGTACGTGGGTGCCCGCCAGCAGCTGATCCTGAACCTCGACGGCCTGGCCAAGAACATCAAGGCTCAGGGCAACGGTAAGGTGTGGCTGATTGGCACAGGTCAGCAGACTCTAACCGAGGATGACCCCCGCGCTTCGCTGAACTCTCCGGAGCTGTTCAAGCTCAAAGACCGCTTCCCCATCGGCATCGACCTAGAAGCGGATGACATCAAAGAGATCTGCTACACCCGCCTGCTGGGCAAGTCTCCCGAGGGAGCCAAGCAGCTGGGCGAGCTGTTCGATCAGCATGGCCAGGCCCTGCGCCACAACACCAAGCTCGAGGATGCCCGCGCCTACGGGGCAGACTTCGACCGCCAGACTTTCATTGATCTCTATCCCTTCCTGCCTGCCCACTTCGATATCCTGCTCCACCTGCTGGGTGCTCTAGCGCGCTCGACCGGTGGCATCGGCCTGCGCTCTGCCATCAAGGTGATCCAAGACATTCTGATCGAAGGCGAGGGCAAGCGAGTGCCGGTGGCCCAGCAGCCGGTTGGCTGGTTGGCCAATACGGTAACGCTCTACGATGCCCTGGAAAAGGATATCGAGCGCGGTTTCTCCAACTGGCACAAGGCGGTTAACACCGTCACCAAGATTCGCTATCGAGATGACGAAATTCACCAGCGGGTGGCCAAGACGGTGGCGGTGTTGCAGATACTCGGTAACCTACCAATCACGCGGCGAAACGTGGCCAGCCTGATCCACTCCGATGCGACCAACGGTAGCCAGGTGGAAGAGGTTAATGCCGCCATCGAGGCGATGATCTCCGACCCCATCGTGCCCTTCGGCGAGCAGGATGGTTTCCTGTGCTTCTTCAGCGAAAAGCTCAACGATATCGAGCAGGAGCGCAGCCAGATTCCACTGCGCGGCAACGAACTCAAGCGAATTCTCAACAAGTCACTGGAAGAGGTGTTTTCGCCGCTGCCCAGCGTTCAGCTGCATGGGTCACTCTCGGTACAAAGTGGTCTTAAGACCCAGGGGCCTGAGGGACTACCCATACTACTGGCCGGTGACCGGCATCCGATCCAGACTGTGGTCGAGCTGGTGGAGCCCACTGACTATGAGGCGGCCCGTTCCCGTCTGCAGGACGCTTCTCGTGTGAAGACCAACGAGAACATGATCTACCTGGTGGGCCGCAAATCGCCTGAGATTGATGATCTCACCGCTGATATCTACCGCTGTCAGGAAGTCGATCTCAAGTTCCGCAATGACCCCGACCAGGAGGTGCGCGATTACTGCCGTGCCCAGGTGGATCGGGCTCGACGTTTGAATGCAGACTTACAGCGTTTACTCAAGCGCAGTCTACAGGGTGGGTCGTTTATCTTTCGTGGTCAGGCCAACGCTGTGGACAGCCTGGCTGCTGATCTGGGCGAAGCGGCGCGCAAGCAGCTCGCGGCCGTTGCTGGCCAGGTGTTCAGCCGCTATGGTGAAGCGCCAGAGCGGGTGCAGAGCGATCTGGCGGAGCGCTTTCTGAAGGTTGGCAACTTGAGCGGCATCACCTCGAAGCTTGATCCGTTGGGCCTGGTGACTCAGCAGGGTGGCCAAACCAGCATCAATGTCGACCACCGTGCGCTGGTCAGTATTCGTGATTATATTGACCGTGTTGGCGTGGTGGAGGGCAAAAGTCTGGCCAACCGCTTCAGCGATGCCCCTTATGGCTGGTCTCAGGACACTCTTCGCTATCTGGTGGCGTCCATGCTGCTCGGCGGGGTGATCAAGTTTAAGGTCTCCGGCCGCGAGGTCACGGTCAACGGTCAGCAAGCCATCGAAGCCCTCAAGACCAATAATACTTTCAAAAACGTCGGCATCTCCCTGCGTGAGGACCGCCCCTCCATGGCGATGCTGGCGCTGGCGTCGAGCCGTCTTACCGAGCTTAGTGGCGATATGGTGGTGCCGCTCGAGGACGCCATCAGCAAGGCCGCCACCAAACTTTTCCCTGAACTACAGCAGCGGTATGCCTCTCTGGCTGGCCGGCTGCAGATGCTTGGGATGGTGGGGGACGATCGCCTGGAGGCGATGAGCCGTGACTTGGCCGATATTCAGCTCACTGACGGCTCCGATGCCCCCCAGCGGCTGGGGCGTGAGGAGTCGTCGCTATTCAATAATCTCGTCTGGGCTGGCGATGTCAAGAAGGCACTGGAACAAGGGCTCGAGGCCACTCTCAAGGAGTTGCGCTCACTTTCACAGATGATTGAGGGGCTGCCCTCCAGCGGTATTCCCGGCGAGCTCAAGACTGAGCTGTCTGAAGTGCTGCAGGATCTCAATGTCCGCTTAGCGACCGAAGAAGCCTATCGCAGCAGTTCGGACTTCAATACCCGGCTGACAGAGGTGCGTGGCAAGGCGGGTGCTGCCACAGAGCGAATGCAGAAGGCTCAGCAACAGCGCTTGCGCCAGGCCGAGCAGGAACTAAAGCGGGTGCCAGAGTGGCCCGAGCTGACCAACCAGGAGCAGCAGGAGTTGCTGGGGCGCCTGGACGAGCTGCTATTAGAAGTGAAACCCGATATTCAAGGCCTGCGCGCCCTGGTCAATCGCGACTATGAGCTGCAGGGCGAGGTTGCCGCTCTCAAGGAGCGGATTGAGCGGGTAGGCCGAGAGCGCCAGCAGGAGCGTATCCTTGAGGAGCAGAAAGAGCTTGAGGAGGAAACCTCTGAGGGAAGCCAGGAAAAAAAGAAAGTGCTTAGCCGCCATTTCAAAGCACGCCCACGTATCACTTCACTAAAAGAGCTCGACGCGATGATTCGCGAGCTACAGAAACTGCGTGGCGAGCTAGAATACGCCCATGCCTTCGAACTCGACCTAGCCCTTGGCGAGGCCCCAGCACACAGCGGCAAGGAGTAAACCATGGCCTTTGATCAAGCGACGCGTGGTCGTCTTAGAGATCTTGTCAATGATTGCCGTAAGCGGCTGACCGAGGAGTTCACGTTACAGCTACAGCAGGACTATGGCCTCGACCCTAAGACGGGTGAAGTGACTGAACTTGAGCGACTGACCCATCTAAGTGACCGAGAACGCCATACCGCAACCCTTCTGCGGGAGACCCTGGCACATTACTTAGCTTTAGCAGGTGATGGCAAGAGCCAGCGCCAGGCAGCCATTGACCGCATCATCCGCGAGCAGGCCTTTACTGTGCTCAACCGCCTGGCGGCGCTGCTGATGATGGAGGCGCGTGGCTTGCTGCTGCCGGCGGTGAGTCAGGGCACTCAGTCCCAGGCCTTCGAGCTCTATCGCCACCTGGCGGGAACCGCGCTGGGTGAGACCGGCGAGGCCTACCAGACCTTCTTGTTCAGCCTGTTTGATGAGTTCGCCATCGACCTGCCGGCGCTGTTCGACCGCTTCGCTCCTCAGGGGCGGCTCTTCCCACGTGAGACGGCCCTAAATGCGCTGCTCGAGCTGCTCAACGATCATGAGATCGGGCCGCTGTGGGCACTGGACGAGACCATCGGCTGGATCTATCAGTACTTCAATAGCCAGGAAGAGCGAAAAGCGATGCGCAAGGCCAGCCAGGCCCCGCGCAACAGTCGCGAGTTGGCGGTGCGTAATCAGTTCTTTACCCCGCGCTATGTGGTGGAGTTCCTGGTCGACAACACCCTGGGTCGCCAGTGGTTTAATGCCACCGGCGGCACCACGCCGCTACGTGACAGCTGTCAGTACCTGCTGGTGAAGCCTGACGAGCAACCCGAAGCCAGCATCAAGCTGCGTGACCCGCGTACCCTTAAACTGTTGGATCCGGCCTGCGGTTCGATGCACTTCGGCCTCTATGCCTTTGATCTCTTCCTGCAGATCTACCGTGATGCCTGGCAGTGGGAGAAGCAGTACGGCCCCGGCACGCTGGATGTGTCCACACAGCCGGAGGACGGCTTCGAGCCTCTCTGCCACACTTACTCCGGCGAAAAAGCCTTCCTGCGTGATGTGCCGCGGCTGATTATCGAACACAACATCTACGGGGTGGATATTGACCCCCGTGCCGCTCAGATCGCCTCGCTGGCACTGTGGCTGCGTGCACAACGGGCCTGGCACGAGGCCGATGTGAAGGCCCAACAGCGCCCTGATGTAGGGCAGGGCAATGTAATTGCTGCAGTGGCCCCGCCCGCGGAGAAGGAACTGCGCGTGGCCTTTATGGCCCGGTTGGATAGCCAGGACGCCGAGCTGTTCGAGAAGACCTTGCAGATGCTCAAGGGCTTGCCCGAGCTTGGCATTCTTCTACGCGCAGAGAAGGAGCTGCCTGCGCTAATTCGCCAGGTCTATGTGGGCAAGGGCATTGATCTCTTTGCCGAAGAGGAGCAAGAGACCTGGCAGAAGGCTGAAAAGCGCCTCCGTCATGCCCTGGTGGAATTCTCCGATGAGACCAGCGCTACCTACCAGAGCCGTCTTTTCGCTCAGGATGCGCTGCAAGGGCTGCGGATGATCGATCTCTGCCGGGAAACCTTTGATGTAGTAGTGATGAATCCACCGTTTGGAGAGTCATCCAAGAGTACCAAGTCATATCTTTCTTCTGGTTACCCTGTATCAAAAAATGATATCTATGCTGCGTTTCTTCAGCGTGGTTGTGAGCTTTTATCTGATAATGGAAAAATTGGAGCGATAACGAATAAAACAGGCTTTCTCCTTAGTTCGTTTGCCAAATGGAGGGAGAGACTATTTGCTAATAAATTCTCCTTGCTGGCAGCATGTGATTTAGGGTTTGGTGTGTTAGATTCTGCTATGGTTGAGACTATGATGTATGTAGTTTCAGGTGAGTCTTACAATGAAAGTGATAGGTCAATATTCATTAGGGCGGTTGCAGATAAAGATAAATCTAGATGGATATCAGATGCGGTTTCTGCAGTTAATTCAGGGGATGCGTTAGATAAAAATATTTGGCTGAGAAATGTTTCAGAATTTTCTTCATTGCCCTCTTTTCCTATTTGTTACTGGGTGAGTGATAGTTTTCTGAGATTATTTAAACGTGTTAATAGCTTTTCCCCATCCCATGGCCATGTATATCAGGGTATAGCAACAGGTGATAATTTTAGATTTCTTAGGTGTGCATGGGAGGTTTGCAAAAGAAATGGTGTTAGTGACCCATGGGTGGCTTACGCTAAAGGTGGCGAATCCGAGAAATGGGTGTCTGACTTATCACTTCGTGTTAATTGGTTTAATGACGGAGCTGAGATAAAAGAAAATGCACGGGCGTGCTATGGGTCAGCGTCGCGAACAGTAAAAAATGAAGATATTTTTTTTAAAGAAGGGGTTACATATACTCAAGTAACTGTTAAGGGGTTCTTTTCAAGAGCACTTCCTAAGGGGTGTGTCTTTGATATGAAGGGACCTTCGGTACAGATTAAGGAAAATCCTTACATTGGTTTAGGTGTGTTCGGGTCAATGCCTTTTTCAGCTATGGCAAGAATCGTAACCGACTCCAGGCAATGGCATCCTACGAGTATAATGAATCTGCCTTTTCCTGATCTTAATGCTGAAGGTAAAGGGAAAATTAAAAACTTGGTAGAAGCTTTGGTTAAAGAGGCTGTAAAAAAATATAAGATTGATGAGCGATCAAGTTTCTTCGTTACACCTTTTGTTGAATCTCCTAATGCATGGCGCATCCAGGATTGGCAGCACTCGATTGATGAAATTGTAGCAGAGTCTTACGGAGTCGGTTTGCGGGAGTTTGTTGATTTAGATAAAATTTTTTGTTCTATAGTTGATGACGAAGAGGATGTTGAAGAAGGCGAGTTACAACTAGGCGACCAGTGTATTCTCTTTCTTACGTACTCAGTTGGTGTGGCAATGGGTCGTTTTGACTGGCGCCTAGCCACTGGCGAGCGGGAGGCGCCGCCTGAACCAGACCCTTTCGAACCGCTGCCGACCAACAGCCCCGGCATGCTTCCCGATAGTGCTGAACCCTATCATCGCCATGCTGGCATTCTTGTCGATGATTCCGGTCATGAGCATGACCTGCCGCGGCTGATGGCCGATGTGCTTCAGACTGTTGATGTTGATGTAGGCGAGGACCTGCGCTACTGGCTGCGCCGCGACTTCTTCAAGTATCACTTGCAGCAATACTCAAAGAGCCGGCGCAAGGCGCCGATCTATTGGCCGCTGGCGACGGCCTCCGGCAGCTACACGCTGTGGCTCTACTACCCGGATCTTACCGACCAGACCCTGTTTACCGCGGTCAACGATTTCTTGGACGGACCAAATGGCAAGTTGACGCAAATTGAAGCCGAATTGGCCAATTTACGCTCCGCGGGTGCCAACCGAAGCCATGACGATGAGAAACGCTTGGAAGAACTCAGCGACTTCCGTAACGAGCTGGCCGACCTTCGCGATATGCTGCTTGAACTCGCCCCTGGCTATAAACCCAACCACGACGACGGTGTACAGATCACTGCAGCGCCGCTCTGGGCTCTGGTCCGCCACAAACCTTGGCAGAAGGTGCTCAAGGAAACCTGGGATAAGCTGGAACAGGGTGATTATGACTGGGCCCACCTGGCCATGGCCTACTGGCCGGAGCGGGTGCGCGAGAAGTGCATTACCGATAAGTCGCTTGCCATTGCCCACGACCTTGAGCACCTCTACGCCGAACCCGAGCAGGTCTCCAAGAAGACTCGCGGCCGTAAGAAAAACACAGGGAGTGGTGCATGAATCCAGATTTTGCCGATGCCGCCGAGCGCCACTGGGAGGATGGTGAACTGCTACTTACTGCGCAGCGCCTGGCCAATGCCGACCATCTGTTGGGGCTTTCAGCGGAGTGCTCACTCAAGGCGGTGATGCTGGGGCTGGGAATGACGCTGAGACCGAGCGGTGCGCCTGAGGAGCGACGTCATCAGGTGCATATTAATAGACTGTGGGACGAGTTTCAGACGTTTGCGAGTGACCGCGGTGGGGCGCACTATGCCGCTATCCTGAGTCGAGTACCGGCACCTTTCGACGGCTGGAATATCAGCGACCGCTACGCTTCGCGCGCCGATATCGAGCCAGCCAGCGTATCGCGTCACCAACTGGGAGCAAGACGGGCGCGTACTTGCCTGCAAGAGGCCATGCTCGATGGGGTGCTGTGATGAATAATCAAAAGGCAACGGTGCTCTTTCACGACGCTTTGCAACGTGCGGTCGAGGTCTCGCTGCGCTGGCGACGCGAGATTCCCACCAAGATCACCTTGGTGCGCGACTTGCGCGGGCGCATTCGCCCGGTGCTGAGTGGACGCCGCGACGAGCTCGATACGGCTGCACTGGATGGCTATCGCCAGGCGCTAACTGACTCGCTGGGTCGCTACGGATTTCCTTCGCAGCGCGCGTTGCTGTTCGAGGATGAGTTGGCTGAGCCCGACGTCATCCTGGCGGAAAGACGACCACTCGGCGATGAGCCAGAGCGCGAAGGGCTTTTCCTGCTGGACCGCCAGGTGATCGGTCAGGACTGGATGCGCGGCTCGCTGGCGCGAACCACCACTAATCCTCGCGTGACTTTCTATGGCATCAAGGGCGGCGTTGGGCGTTCCACCGCTTTGGTCAATTGGGCGTGGCACTTGGCCGAGCAGGGCAAGAGAGTGCTGGTGTTCGATCTCGACTTGGAATCGCCAGGTGTCAGCAGCACCCTGCTATCAGAACAACACCGCCCGGACTTCGGGATTGTGGACTGGTTTGTGGAAGATGGCGTGGGTCAGGCGGCATTCATCGAGCCTGAGCTTGTCGGCATCAGCCCGCTAGCGCAGGATCTCGCGGGCGAGGTGATGGTGGTGCCAGCCTATGGCCAATTGACGGGTGGGTATCTTCCCAAGCTGGCGCGCTGCTATGCCGAATTCAGCGGCAGCCAGCCGATGTCCTGGGCAGAGCGTCTCAACCGCTTGGTGGAGTCACTGGAGCAGCGCCACGCTCCGGATGTGGTCATTCTGGATAGCCGTGCAGGTTTGCATGATATCGCGGCGGTACTAGTCACTCGTATGGATGCCGATACCCTGCTGTTTGGCATCGACTCAGGCCAGACTTGGGCTGGCTACCGGATGCTATTTGAACACTGGAATCGCCACCCCAACGTGGAGGCGTTTCGTCATCGCTTGCAGATGGTGGCCAGCCTGGTGCCCGAAACGGGGCGAGATGAGTACCTGCGCCGGTTTCGGGAACATGCCTGGGATGTTTTCCGTGACCAGCTCTACGATCAAGCCGAACCCGAAGACCTGGAGGCATTCTCCTTCGATCTGCACGATGAGGCCGCTCCACATGTTCCTTGGCCGATCTTCTGGCATCGTGCGCTTCAGGAGTTTGACCCTGCACAGGGTGGAATTGATGCGCGTACGGCTCAGGAATCCCTTGGTCGTTTTATGGAGTCACTTGACCAATGGTTGCTGGCTACTGCCGTTGAGGAGAGATCATGAGCGCTTACCGTTTTCCCCAGTCTTTGCGTGAGACGATACGCTCGGCGCTGCCGGCCGATACTTCGTTGCATGGTGAAAAACCGCTGGCCGAGCACCTCTACCTGCCCGCCGTGCATGCCAAGGCGCTTAACCCCAATAATATGCTGGTTCAAGGCATTCGTGGTTCTGGCAAGAGCTTCTGGTGTGCCACGCTACAGAGCGACAAGCTTCGTGGCTTGCTTGGCAGGACGGCAGGGATGCCAGCCGAGTGTGTGGTCACCATCGGTTTCAGCGAGCGTCCGTCTGGGGGGGGATTTCCTAGCAAGGACACGTTAAGCAAGCTGCTAGATGATGGCCGTGATCCTCGACGTATCTGGCAGACTGTGATCTTTCAGCAGGTGATGGGGGAGCAGGCACCGGCTGAGTTCGTTGCTCTCAGCGGCTGGGGAGCGCGCATCGAGTGGCTCGCCAGCCATCCAGAGCAGCTGGAAAAGTATCTTTACGAATGCGATCAATCTCTTCAACAGCAGGGGAAGATGCACCTGGTGCTGTTTGATGCGTTGGATCGCAGTGCCGACGACTGGCACAAGATGAACGCCTTGCTGCGCGGGCTGCTGAGAATGGTCCTCGAGTTTCGGCCTTATCAAGCGCTACGCCTCAAGGTTTTCGTTCGCCCCGACCAACTCGAGGACGCGGCGGTTACCAGCTTCCCCGATGCCTCAAAGGTGATGGCACAAAAGGTGACGCTGGAGTGGCTGCGCCGAGACCTGTACGGCTTGCTCTGGCAATATCTTGCCAATGCTAAAAAGGGTGGCGAGCAGTTTCGTGAAGGGGTTATTGAGTGCGTGCCGGGTATCACTTGGCAGAAAGACGATGAAGCCTGGCATGTGCCGGAGAAAATGCGCGCTGAGGAAAGCATACAACGCCAGGTGTTTCATGCCATCACGGGCCCTTGGATGGGGCGCGACAAACGACGCGGGCTGCCTTACTCTTGGCTACCTAACCATCTTGCGGACTCACGAAGTGAAGTCAGTCCGCGCAGCTTCCTTGCCGCCTTGCGTGAGGCGGCCGAAGACTCCCCTCATGCACAGCAGGAGACGGCACTGCATTTTGAAAGCATCAAACGCGGCGTGCAGGAGGCCTCGAGAATCCGCGTGCATGAAATCGAGGAAGATTACCCTTGGATACGCACTCTGCTCGTACCGCTTAGAGGCGTTTCGGTACCAGTCGAGATGGACGATATCCTGCAAAAGTGGAAAGCAGCAGGCTCTTTAGCTGCTCTAAAGCAGGGTATCAATGCCGAAAGCGTTCGATTACCCCCTCTGCATATCCATGAGGGACCCGACGGTGTGCTCGATGACTTGGTTTCACTAGGGCTGATGGAGCGACTAAAGGATGGCCGGATTAATCTGCCAGATGTCTACAGGGTCGGTTATGGACTTAGACGCAAGGGCGGTTTGAAACCAGTAAGTCATAGGCTTTGTGGTTTATGAAGCGAGCTTATATAAGCCATAAAGCGGTTTGTGGTCAGTTTATGAGCGACAACAAACCTTCTCAAATATGTTGCCAGGCAATAGGTTCGGTAGGCGATACGCCAGGGAATAGGAGTGTGATCCAAATGAGTATTGAGGCCTACATTCAAGAGCAGGTATTGACGGAGCGCTTGCGCCAGCACTCGGTCGTGGTGGTCTATGATCCCGAGCGACGCTATCGACGCCTATGCCAGGGGCTGGCTACGGAGAGGCAAGAAGTGGTGGATGCCACTGAGAGTAGCATCGAGAGCCGAGAGCAAGCTCTGCGTGGGCTTCAGGCCCTTGGGCGGGGTGAGCTGGAAGGGTTGTTGGTGTATGTACCGGTCGCTGCTCCGCTGGATGATGAGCACAAACAAATC
This sequence comes from Halomonas sp., assembly GCF_017515565.1. Classification (GTDB taxonomy): domain Bacteria; phylum Pseudomonadota; class Gammaproteobacteria; order Pseudomonadales; family Halomonadaceae; genus Vreelandella. The sequence continues at coordinate 15,706 of NZ_JAFWFN010000047.1, read as the reverse complement.
GACCCCTTTGCCCCTTTTGCCGCTTGCGGCACGGTCTTTCCCGATGGGGATGGTGACAGTTACCAGACCCTGTGCTTAAAGGCCAAGCCAGAGCATGGCGATGAGATTCGACAGCTTTTTGCCAATGATTCGAATTCGAGCCCAGAGTTTGCAGTTATCGACGCCGTAGGTGGTGGAGTCGGCTGGCCGAACTTGCGTGCACAGCTTGGGGCGGAGTCCAGTCGCGACATACTGCTCTGCCTGCTGGCGCCCAGCACTAGCCAGCGGGAAGCTCTGAAGAGCAGTAATGCCTGGGTGAGCGAGGCGCGAGAGCTTTTCCAGCGCTCGTTGGGCTTGACGCTGCGTACCCGGGGCAAGACCTGGCCCTCTATCAGCGAAGAGCTGTGGTGCTTCGTGCTTTTCAGTGAGTTTGCCTTCGACCTGCTCGAGAGACTGCCCGATTCGCTGGTCGATATGCCCCGGGCGCCGGCTAGCGCTCGACCGATCATCGAGGCCCTGTGTGAGGCGCTGCGAAACGACCGGCGTACCCAGGACCTCTATATCGAGAAGGCCGAGGCCATTGAGCAGGATCTGGAGCTGCCCCGCTACTGTGAGGGACTCAGTCATCTGGGAGTCCGCGATACTTTCCCGTTCGAGGAGCAGGCCTTCCTGTTTCAGGCGGTGGCTGCTTTCGAACAACATGATCTGGATAGGGTTTGGTACATCTTAGGCCAGCATGAGCGCTCGGTCTGGTCTGCCAAGGGTGAAAGCCGTGCCAAGTGGTATCTGGTGGAGTCTGCGGCAGCGCTAGCTCAGTGCTGTGAGGATCTTGAACAGCAGCTGTCAGACCATACTGAGAGCCTTGAGTCGCTTGTCCAGTTCTATGTGGGCAGGTTGCGGGAGATGGATCGTCTGCACCGCGAGTTTGAGCAGGCAGTCAGCGAGTATGAATGGCAGGATACCCTACGTGAGATGAGTGGCTTAATGCAGCGTGCCCGCAAGCATTATGACAAGTTGACCGATGCCGCTCAGATGATCTTCATGCGCTTGGTCGGCAAGGCTGGTTGGCCGTTGCCTAGGATGCTGGCCAATGGCCAAGTATTTGATCGTCTGGTCGCGCCAGGGCTCAAGCAGAACGGCCATCGGGTGGCGTACTTCATGGTGGATGCTCTGCGCTATGAACTTGGCGTCGCGCTCGAGAAGCAGCTGGCCGAGGATGGTGTGATCGAGATGCAGCTGGCGTTGGCGCAGCTGCCAAGTATTACCCCAGTGGGGATGGCCAGCCTGCTTCCAGGGGCTGCCGACCAGCTGACCGTCGAGAAGAGTGATAGTGGATTGATCCCCCTTCTGGAAGAGCGGCCGGTGGGTAGCGTGACACAGCGCATGGAGGCTTTCCGTCGCCGCTATGGGCAACGCTTTGCCGAAATGCGACTTGAGGACTTTGTGCGTAATAAGGCACCTGAAGTCGCTGAGGAGACCGATCTGCTGGTGCTACGCTCAGTAGAGATCGATAGCCATTTCGAGAATCACCCAGAGACGGCACCTACCGAGATTACCAATGCGCTTAAGAGGATCCGTATGGCGGTGCATCGTCTTATCGATCTAGGCTTCGATGAGGTGGTCATTGCTACCGACCATGGCTTTGTGATGAATACACATGCCGATGCCGGTGATATCGCTACAAAGCCCCATGGTGACTGGCTGGTGGTGCATGATCGCTGTGCCTTAGGTGATGGCTCTGCCGATAACCACCATTTGGTGATGGAAGCCCAGCGACTTGGTGTGCGTGGTAATGCCTTGCGACTAGCAGCACCGTTGAGCTTGGTGCCTTACCGTGCCGGTCTCGACTACTTCCACGGTGGGCTTTCGCTTCAGGAATGTGTGCTGCCTGTGATTAGGCTGCAGATTAAGGGGCGCGAGCAGCCGAGTGTGACCCGAGCAAGCGTGGTGATTGGTTACAAGAATGGAGCCACTCGCATTACTACCCGAGTGCCGGTCATTGACGTGGCTGTGCAAACTGCGGACATGTTCTCAATTGAGGGCAGCTACGAGATTCTGCTGGAGGCGCAGGACAAGAAGGGTAATGTTGTCGGTGAGGCTCGCATAGGTGGCCCGGTGAACGCCGCTACTGGGACTTTGTTGCTACATGCGGGCGAGTCGGTTAAGACGACCCTTAAGATGCAGATGGATTTCGAGGGCAAGTTCAGTGTAAAAGCCCTTGATCCTCGAACCCATACGATTTATAGCAAGATCGACCTCGAAACGGACTATGCGGTGTAAACCATGAGCCAGTTTGAACAGGATAAGCTCGACCAACAGTTGACCTCGTTCTTCGATGGTAAGGTGGTGCGCAAGGATCTCCTGCATCGCATCAAAAAGGGCACAAACGTGCCTACCTTCGTGCTCGAATTTCTGCTGGCGCGCTACTGTGCCAGTGATGAGCCCGAGGAGATTCAGGCCGGCATGGAGGCCGTACTGGACACTCTCAACGACAATTACGTGCGGCCCAACGAGGCCAACGCCGCTCAGTCTCGAGTGGCTACCAAAGGCAAGCACCGCTTTATCGACAAGGTCCACGTCAACTACATTGAGAAAGATCGACGCCACTGGGCGGCACTTGAAAACTTTGACTCCCGTCGAGTGGCTATTAGCGAAAAGTTCTACCGAGACAACGAGCGACTTTTGCAGGGTGGGTTATGGGCCGAAGTGACCATTGCTTACAATGAGATTGAAGACGACGACTACGCTTTTTACGTTGAGGATTTGCGCCCGATCCAGCTTAGTCGCTTTGATTTCGATCGATATTGTGAGGGTCGTGAGGCCTTCAGTCGTGATGATTGGCTGGATGTGATCCTGCGCTCGGTTGGACTGGAACCCAACAAGCTTTCCAAGCGGGTGAAGTTTCACTTCATCGCCCGCCTAGCGCCGCTGATTGAGCCCAACTTCAATTTCATCGAACTGGGCCCGCGGGGAACCGGCAAGTCGTACTTCTACAGCGAGTTCTCCCCCTACTCGACGCTGATCAGTGGGGGGCAAGCGACCAAAGCGACGCTGTTTTACAATGTGCAGCGTCGCAAGATCGGCTTGGTAGGGTACTGGGATACGGTAGCCTTTGATGAGGTGGGGGGGATCAAGATCAAGGATCCCGATACCATCCAAATTATGAAGGATTTCATGGCCAACGGCCGCTTCTCCCGCGGAGTCGAGGTGATTGCTCAGGCCTCCATGGCCTATGTTGGCAACCTGGATCTTTCGGTGGAGCAGATAGTCAATTCCGAAGTTTATGACCTCTTCCAGCCGTTGCCCAAGGAGTTCGACCTGGCGGTGCAGGATCGTTTTGCCTGCTACTTACCAGGCTGGGAAATGCCCAAAAACAGCAGCGAGTTCCTGACTAGCAACTACGGCTTCATCACCGACTACCTAGCCGAGGCCTTTCACTACCAGTTCAAGCAGACCAACCGTTACGAGGAGGTTTCCAGTCGGGTGAAACTGGGCGATGCCGTGGAGGGTCGCGATGAGAAGGGCATCAAGAAAACGCTGTGCGCGTTCCTGAAGATCCTGCATCCTCATGGCAAGCCCAGTGATGAGGAGTTTGAAGAATACGTGGCCTATGCAGTGGAGGCTCGTCGCCGGATTAAGGAGCAGATGAACAAGCGAAAAACCGACGATGAGTTCTCGCGTATCAACCTTTCCTATTTTTCTGCCTCAGGGGCAGAGGTAGTGGTCTACTGTCCAGAATCTAGGACTGCAACGGCAACCCAGGAGCCTAGCCGGCGCAACATTCATGCAGGAGAGGAGGGCGAGGAGGTTGAAGGCGGACCGCAGGCCAGTTCTTCTGCTGAGGCAGAAGTAGGTGTGCCTCCTAAGCACTTAGAGCTACCTAACGAGCCAGATTCCAGGCCTGAGCCTCAGGAAGAGCACTTCACTATTCACTATGGAGACACCGGCTATAGCTACGAGTCCTTGATAGAGCCCTATCTGCGTGGCGCTAAGGTGGTGAAAATCGAAGATCCCTACATTCGGCTCAACCACCAGGTTCATAATTTCATACGTTTCTGTGAGGCTGTGATAAAGTCACCGACAGTGCGCAAGATAGTATTAACGACTAGTTATGATCAGGATTCTGATATCAAGGCCCTTAATGATAGGTTCGAGGAACTTAAACAGAGTCTTCTGGAGTTGGATATTGAGCTAAAGATCCTGATTAATGAAAATCTGCATGATCGTGAGATCCGCATAGACAACGGCTGGGTGATTAAGATCGGCCGTGGCCTCGATTTCTACCAGAAACCGGATCTTTGGTTTGGCGTAGGTGCTTATGATCTCTCGATGAGGCGTTGCCTTGAGACGCATGTAGATATTTATAGAGTTTGATTTTAGGTTTTGTCACTTTGTACAGCCATCTAGGCGTGCGTTTTTTTTACTTAAATTTTAAGGTATCGAAATGTATAAATTAAAAGAGAATGTGGCAAAAGAAATTTTCCCGGAGGATCCTGCTTATGATCCTAAGCGGTGGCTGCTTCAAGAGGTGGCTGGGTTAGATTCGAAGTATTCTGGCTTTGAAAATTTGTCGCTAAACTCCATATTGATTATGTCTATTTTTCTTTCCGATGGAATTATGCCTATTCAAGGTGTTGCCAGTAAGCTTGGTATTTCGCCAGAAGAAACATCTGAGTTAATTAAATCTCTGTTGGAGTATGATTTCGCAGAATTTTTTGATGATAAGGGGGGGTATGGCCTGACGTCAAAAGGTGAGCGTGCCTCTCGTGAGCTTGCAGCTAACATGGTTACGAGGAAGAGGTTTGAGGGACAGCGACGTCTATCTCATCTTAATAGACTTCATGATAATTTGGATGGCTTTTAAGCAAGCGATACGTAAATCTATAGCTGCCAACGAGTATCCTCTGGATCAGGGTAAAGTTTATGTTGGCAGAGATATAAATGAATTTACGGCACGCTTAAGTCTTTATCCAAGTACTGCTACAGGGGTAGCGCTATTTTGTTGATTTGGACTTTGGTTGACGAATGCTTCTACAGCATCGCGGGTATGGTCAGGTCTCAAATGAGCATAGTGTTGTATTGTGGTTTGAATATCCGAGTGCGCCATTAGTTTGGAAACTGTGAGCAAGTCGATACCTGCCATTACTAATTGACTGGCGAAGTTATGTCGTAAGCTGTAGAGCAACAAGTCATCAGGCAGTTGGGCGAGCCTACGCACATTTGCCCACGGCTTTTGCATGGCCGTTCTATCCATGCGTTGTCCATTACGTTGCGAGGGGAATACCAAGCCTGTCTTTGGTTCGACCATCTGCCTGTGCCAGGCGGCCAATGTATTAAGGGCGGCTGAAGATAAAGGGAAGGTCATTGGCTCTGGATGGTGGTGTGCCGTTTTCTCTATTACCTTGCGGATAGTGCCAAAAGTCAGATTGACGTGTTCCCAGCGAAGGCCGGTTATATCTCCGGGTCGAAAGCCGGTGTAATACATGGTCAAAATCCACGGTTTGACGTGATCCACATAAGCTAATCCGTTGAGGTCGGGCAGGTATGATTTTCCATGGGCTCGACTACGGCGACGCTGCTCTCGCTTTTGCTCTTGGTATGCGTCTAGGCCAGTAAATAGTGCCTCGGCTTCATCATGCTCTAGATAACGACGTTGTGACGCTTGCTCGGCCATATCGTCGTCGTTCATCGCTGGCTTTTGCAGCTTGACGCCCATCAATGGGTTGGCCGGTATTACCTTGCGCTCGGTGGCGTGCATCAACATAGCATGCATGGCGTCGAAAGAACGCTTGAGACTACCAAAGGCGAGAGGCTTTTCTTTTGCTTCTTGCCGAGCTTGCCAGCGTTCAACCTCCGCACGAGTGAGGCTGCTCATGGGTTTATCGAGCCAATCAGCAAAATCCTTTTGGATTCTGCGCAACGTGCCTTTGCCGTCCTTCTTGCGATTTTGATAGGCGGTGTACGGACCATCTAGGTAAGCCCCAAGCGTTTGATCTTGCTGGCGCTGCTCCTCGGCCTTGGCCTCCTCCAGCACGGCGCGCGGGTCGCCACCTTGCGCGACGATAGCTAAGGCTTCGGTAGCATTTGTGCGTGCTTGAGTGAGCGTCAGTGTTCCGTATGTCCCTAGCGTCATCAAGCGGCGCTTGCCGGTCTTGGTGCGGTAGTAGAGCCGGAATGTCAGGCCACGCTTACCAGGGCGCACATGGAAACCGGCCAAGTCAGTGTCCCAAACATCCCCCGGCGGTATATCTTTTGCCAGCTTCTCCACGCTTTTGGCGGTTAGTTTCACTCGGGTTTCGGTGCCTGCCATGATGGCCTCAATTTCTAGGTGACAAATAGGTGACACTTGGAGGATATAACGGGGTACAGCGGGAAACAACAAGCAAACTCTAATTTATATTTTATCCATTTAATTTCAATGCTTTATGGTACTTTGTTGTTTCTGTTAGTTTCTGCTTAAATACGGGGCAAACGGAATGGGGTTGCAAAGGTCGCAGGTTCGAATCCTGTCACTCCGACCAAAGAGATTTATAAAACGGTCACTTAGCTTACGCGGTGGCCGTTTTTTTGCGCCAATGATGGGTTGATGTCTTTGATGCGGGCGTTTGGTATGGCATTCAACTCCTCGCCTTTTGGGCGAGGAGTATGACTCAGTAAGACGTGCTTCAGCGTGTTTCCACTTGAAGTGAGAGCTGACCGGGCAGCCCCAGTGGATCTTCAACGTAGGTCTGTAAGTTACTTTCAGCAGGCAGTGTGATGTTCAGCATAAGTTGGCTAGCACTGCCTTCAAGCAATTCGACCATACCCATCATGACGGACTGAGCTTCAGGGCCGAACATCATGCCAAAGCCTTTGGCCTGCGTCCGAGCTTGTTCAATAAGTTGTGCCTCTGAAATGCCTTCCATCGTCGCGCCTAATGTAACAAGTCGGCTGAGGAGGCCTTCATCGTTCAGCGTTAATGCAAGATCACCCCCCAGCAGTGTAGCGGCATCAAGCAGGCGAGTATCCCGCAAAGCATCCATGGGTGTCACATCCTTGGGTAGCACGACAGGCAAGTCATAATTAAAGCTCAGGCCCATTGCATCACGTATCGTTATACGGCTATCTCCGCCCAGCACGCTGTGACTCTCCCGCTCGTCCCAGTGGCCTTCAAAGTGAGCATCAAGAACAAGCTTGCCACTGCCATCGGTCAACACATTGCTGATCATACGTATTTCGGTACGTTCAGAGGGAGGGGCAAGGGCAATCATACGATTAAGATCAAGCTCAAGTGTTTCTATCCAAACACCGCCTTCACCGTCCTTGAAATCACTATCGACCCTAAGGCGGTCTAATGTGGCAACAAGAACATCGCTCTCGATAGCCATGTTTTCCAGCAACATGGCACCCAAGTGCTCTTCCTGCTCACCTTGCATTCCGCGAAGGTCTTCAAAGCGCATTCGGTCGATAATGAACGAGCCACTGCCTAGGTCTCCTAAGTCCTCTCCATGCATAGCAACACCGCTAAATTCAAGCATGCCTAGTGCATCCGCTGAGATTGCTTTGCCGCGCACTTCAGCAATTTCTAGACGCCCGGGAGCTTGGCGAATGTCCAGCTCATATAGCATGTCGCTTGCCAGCTCAGAATCAAGATCCAGGATGAAATTATCAATGCTGAGGCTTGCTATATTCAATGGCGTTTGCCGCATTGCCTCATCATTGAAAACCGCCATGCCTGGCTCGCCAAAGACCGCGCTATCCATACTCAATAGCAGTAGCTCTGTGAGGCTATCTTCGACCCTTATGCCTTCCACGCGAACTTCGTCAGGGTTGTCGTAGTTACCGATGACGATATAGCGTTCTATCTTAAGGCGTTCTCCTTCAGGAGAGTCATACACAATGTCCTCGGCGGTAAAGCGCTCACGCAGCATTGCTTTAGAAACATCACCAATACTCAGTTCGCCATCGGCGAATAGGGCGGTAAGTTCGGTCTCAAGGCGCTCGGTACTTGCGAAACTTGGGCCAGCAACCAGTAGGCTAAAAGTGGCCATACCGACACAGGTATGTTTAATAAGAAATGACATTTGACAGCCTCTTGATGAATAAAGCCGTAGGCTTAGCAATATTGCCGCATTAGGCTTACAGCGCGCTTATTGTGTTTAATACACTACCAGATGAACGCGCCATCATATTAGCAAAAAATAAATTTTAATTAATTGTTATCTTGGTGTGGAATAGATCTGTGTTGCTATTACTTAGCACGGGAGACTGTGCAGCCAAGCAGCGCATAAGGCTTAACAGTAGATTAGGGTGACGTCAGGCTAATACACTGGGAGAGTACGCTAGATGCGTAGATAGCTCGGTGGGCAGAGGCGAATGGAGAATAGAAAAAGCCCTGCTGATAGCAGGGCTCTGGGCGTACGTCTATCAACTGCTTTGGGCTTTATGATCTGCCAATGCGGTGGCAACCGCTTCTTCCCACTGGCCTTCGGTGATTCCCCAGTGCTCCATTTGCGCTTGGTCGGCAGGCCCTTCGGCTGCGGCATTAAGTTCTTCTGGGGTGTTGCTCTCAAAGCAGTGCTTGGCAAACGCCTTGGTTTTGCCGTCCCTTAGCTGGTCAATCATTTCCATGCTGGTTCTCCTTTTCCATGGTGAGCACTCGGTACTGCTCATGACGTTAATTAGTGTAGCGGGTTAACGGCGACTCTGCTTGGCGTGTTTCGCCTCTGCCCATAGGCAGTTTTATCTCACAGCGTGGCATCCACGATGATTTTTAACGCAATGCCTGCCAATAGCAGCATAATTAAATTATCGAATAAGTGATGAGGCAGGCGTTTACCAAGCTGAGCCCCTAAGGGCATTGCCACTAGTATGACCAGTAGCGCAGCCAAGCTATATAAGCTGCGTTCTAAGGTTAAAATACCCGCGCTTAATAGGGCGGGTATTTGCACGCAGGTGATCGCCACGAAGAAAACGGAAATAGAGCCGATGAACACTTGGCGTTCTAACCGCATGGCGTTGAGAAAGGTAACTGATGCAGGCGCTGACATGCCCGCAGCGCCTTGTAATACCCCGGCTAGTAGCCCCACCGGCAAAACGATGCGCCTAGCCAGTGAAAAAGGCATTACCATTTTACGCCTAGCCAGCTTAATGGCCAAATACATCACAATAGCGCCTGCGACCCCAAGCGAGAGTAGGGTGGGCGAAAGCACTACCAGCCCCCAGGTGCCGATTATAATGCCCAGCCCACCGGCGATTGAAAACGCGGCTAAGAATCTCAGCGGTAAAAGATGGCGGCGGTACTGCCATACCTGCAACGCGTTACTGAACAGGTTAGGCGCTACTAGTACTGCAATGGCCAACTTTACATCATAGAGCATCGTCAGGACGGGAATGACGATGACAGGCACGCCAGAGCCAATAGCGCCCTTAATAACCCCTGCCGCGAGCAGCGTTAGCAGAGCAATAATCACGTGTGCATTCCTTTAGAGGCAGGCGGAGCCTCGGCGCAAGCCTGCCGGTGTTTATACGCTATACGTTGCGCAGCTGTTTATTTAAGTAGGGCTATTTAAGTACATAGCAGGGCGTGTAAGGCTGACCATCTAGCTTCATTCGGCCTTGGGCTACAAACGAGGTGAGCAACTCATCTAATCGCTGCATTAGCTCAGGCTCGGCGGTTAGCTCAAAGGGGCCGTGGGCCTCAATGGCGCGAATGCCGTCTTCTTTAACATTGCCTGCCACAATGCCCGAGAACGCCCGACGTAAATTGGCAGCTAGCTCATGAGTTGGCTGCTGGCGGTGCAGGGCTAGCTCGCGCATCGCTTCGTGGGTAGGGGTAAAGGGCGCCTGAAACTCCCTGGCGATGGTCAAACGCCAGTTGTAGTAAAACGCATCTTGGTGCTTACGGCGGAAATCGGCAATTTCATCGATTCCGTCACGCATTTTACGTGCCACCGCCGTGGGGTCACCGGTAATAATGGTGTAGTAGCGGCGGATGTCTTCACCCAGGGTGTAAACCAAAAACTCGTCGATTTTCTGAAAGTAGGCCGCTGAATTGGCGGGGCCAGTGAAAATAAGCGGGAAGGGGGTGTCAGCGTTGGTGGGGTGAAGCAAAATGCCGAGCAAATACAGAATCTCTTCTGCGGTGCCTACGCCACCGGGAAAAACAATAATGCCATGACCAAGGCGCACGAAGGCTTCCAGCCGCTTCTCGATATCCGGCATCACAACGAGTTCATTAACGATGGGATTGGGTGCTTCCGCGGCAATAATGCCCGGCTCTGAAATGCCCAAATAACGGCCATCTTTCCGGCGCTGCTTGGCGTGAGCTACGTTGGCACCTTTCATAGGGCCCTTCATGGCGCCAGGGCCACAGCCGGTGCAGATGTCTAAATCGCGAAGCCCTAAGTGGTAGCCCACGTCTTTAGAGTACTCGTACTCTTCCCTGGAAATGGAGTGGCCACCCCAGCACACCACAAGGCTAGGGTCACGGCCGGGCTTTAACGTGCCAGCCTTGCGCAAAATGTGAAACACCGCGTTAGTGGTGCCTTCGCCAGTATTAAGATCAAAGCGTTTGTGGTGCTGGATTTCATTGTAGACGTAGACAATATCGCGAATCACTGACGATAAATGTTCACGAATACCGCGGATCATACGGCCATCTACAAAGGCTTCGGCGGGCGCGTTGGTTAATTTCAGCCGAATGCCTCGGTCTTGCTGTAGCACTTCAATATCGAAGTCTTTGTAAGCTTCTAAAATGGCCAAGCTATCATCGGTGGGACTGCCGCAGTTAAGCACCGCCAGAGCGCAGCGCCGGAGCAAATCGTGCAAACCGCTTTTAGAGGTGCTTTTAAGACGATTCACTTCATGCTGAGAGAGAACTTCAAGACTCCCTTCGGGAGAGATGATGCTGGAGATCGTGTCGCGGGGCACTGGCAGTTGCGTCATTATGATGTCTTTCCCTGATGTTGGTGATCACAATCTGCATACTATCACGCTGTTACAGCCGGTTCAGTAGCGCTGGTGATGCGCCCAGTAGGTAGCCGAGTTGTGCTACTCTATGGTCACGTTAAGAGCAGACGATGACTCAATAAGATGGCGCTTCTTTATGTTTAATGCCGTGTATTTTCGGACATTTATTACGTTGGTGGAAACCGGAAGTTTCACACGGACGGCGCGCCGTTTGGAAATGACTCAACCAGGGGTTAGCCAGCATATTCGCAAGCTGGAAATTTACCTTAATAAAACGCTGCTGGAGCGTAAGGGCAGGAGTTTTACGCTCACCGAGACGGGCCGACGCGTCTACGACTATGCGCTAAAGCTGTTTGCTGAACATGAGCAGTTTCGCCACGGTCTAGATGACGACTCATTAGATAGTGGTGATTGCCGTATTGCATCGCCTGGGAGTGTTGGGCTGATGTTTTACCCTTACATTCTCGGTCAGCAGCAGATGCACCCTAATTTGACCGTTAACTATAGTTTCGCGTTTAACCATGAAATTGTTAATGACCTGTTAGAAGGGCGCTATGACATAGGTATCGTTACCGAGCAAGTCAACCACCCGGACCTCACCTGTACCCTTTGGCATAAAGAGCCGCTTTGTTTGGTGGTGCCCGCTGATTTTGCGGGTAGCACCCTTTCTGATTTGATGGGGATAGGCTTTCTCAATTACTACGACGGCATTAACCACGCCAATGCGTTACTAAAGGCTAATTACCCTGATGAGTTTCGCTCGATGACGCACTTCCGCCACCAGGGGTTTACCAATGAAGTAAGTATGGTGCTGGATGCTGTGGCGCGAGGGTTGGGCTTTACCGTTGTCTCCCGCTTAGTGCTTGAGACGTCCCCATGGCAGCGTCAGGTGAAGGCATTAGCGTTGCCGCAAGCCATCAGCGAAGTACTTTACCTGCTGCGCCGCCAAGACTCGGTGCTACCCAAGCGGTATGAAAAATTGCTGAACGGTTTTCACCATCAGCGGATGCAAGAAAAAACGCCCCTGGCGCCGGAGTAGCGGGGCCAGAGGCGTTAAGCTCACGTTTTACATCTCAAGCTTTACATCTTAGGTTTTAAAATCGCCATGATATTACTGACGATACTCGTCAATGCTGGGGCACGAGCAGATTAACTGTCGGTCACCAAACACGTTGTCTACGCGGTTAACTGAGGGCCAGTATTTAGATGCGGCTACCGCCTGCGTGGGGAAGGCGCCGAGCTGACGCTCGTAGGGCCGCTGCCAGTTACTGTCCATCACATCTGCCTGTGTGTGTGGAGCATTCACCAGCGGGTTATTATCCAGCGGCCAATCGCCTCGCTCTACCGCGGCGATCTCCTCACGAATAGCGATCATGGCATCGCAGAAACGATCAATTTCGTAGAGTGACTCAGACTCGGTTGGCTCGATCATCAGCGTGCCCGGTACCGGGAACGACATGGTGGGCGCGTGGAAGCCGTAATCCATTAGGCGTTTGGCGATATCCTCTTCGCTTATGCCTGAGGCGCTCTTAAGGGGGCGGATGTCGATAATACATTCGTGCGCCACCGTGCCATTTTGACCGCGGTAGAGAATCGGATAGGCCTCTTCCAACCGCTTGGCAATATAGTTGGCATTAAGAATGGCAAGCTCAGTCGCTTCCCGCAGGCCACGGGCGCCCATCATTTTAATGTAGGCCCAAGAGATTGGCAGGATGGAAGCGCTGCCAAACGCCGCGGCAGAGACGGCGCCGCTTTCCGGGTTGACCCCATTAATGGGCGTCACCACATGGTTAGATACAAAAGGCGCTAGGTGTGCTTTCACGCCAATGGGGCCCATACCGGGGCCACCGCCACCGTGGGGAATACAGAACGTTTTGTGCAGGTTGAGGTGCGATACATCGCCACCAAAATCGCCGGGCCGGGTAAGGCCAACCTGGGCGTTCATGTTGGCGCCGTCAACGTATACCTGGCCGCCGTGCTTGTGGACTACTTCGCATACGCTGCGCACGTGAGATTCAAACACCCCGTGGGTCGAGGGGTAGGTAATCATCACCGCAGAGAGGCGCTCGCTGTGCTGCTCGGCTTTGCTGGTTAAGTCAGCGAGGTCGATGTTGCCGTTTTGATCGCACTCGACCACGACGACTTCCATGCTAAGCATGGCCGCAGAGGCAGGGTTAGTGCCGTGGGCGGAGCTTGGAATCAAACACACATCGCGGTGAGCTTCGCCTTGGGCAGCTTGGTAGCGACGGATGGCGAGCAGGCCCGCGTATTCGCCTTGTGCGCCTGAGTTTGGTTGCATGGAGATGTGGTCGTAACCAGTCACTTCCACCAGGAAGGCGGCAAGTTCATCAATCATTTGATGATAGCCCGCTACCTGGTCACGGGGGGCAAATGGGTGCAGATGCGCAAACGCAGGCCAGGAGACAGGAATCATCTCGCTGGTAGCATTTAGCTTCATGGTGCATGAACCCAGCGGAATCATGGCGTGAGCCAGCGAGAGGTCCTTATTCTCAAGACGCTTTAGGTAGCGCAACATCTCTGTTTCACTGCGATAACGTTTGAAAGTCGGGTGCTCTAAGAAGTTACTTTCGCGCTGATACGCGGCCGGAATACCGCTGATGCCCTCGCTCACCACCTTCTCGTCTAGCGCTGCAACGGAAAGGCTATGCTCATCGCCGAGCAATACATCAAACAGTGCTGCTACATCGTGGGCAGTTGTCGTCTCATCCAGGCTAATTCCAACATCGCCGTTAGCGAAGTAGTGCAGGTTGATGTCGTGGGTCATGGCGCGGCCATGGATTTTGCCCGCATCTACTTGGGTTAAGCGCAGCGTATCGAACCAGCTGTCGTGAGCAAGCGCAATGCCTGCCTGCTTGAGGCCTTCTGCCAACAGGGTGGTTAAACGATGTACGCGGCCAGCAATTTTGCGTAACCCTTCTGCACCGTGGTATGTCGCGTAGAAGCCAGCAATGTTGGCCAGCAGCGCTTGGGCGGTACAGATGTTGGACGTCGCTTTCTCGCGACGGATGTGCTGTTCGCGGGTTTGCATCGCCATGCGCAGCGCTGTGTTGCCCCGGCTATCTTTCGATACGCCGATAATCCGACCAGGAATCGAGCGTTTTAGCTTGTCTGATGTAGCAAAAAAAGCAGCGTGGGGGCCACCAAAGCCCATGGGAACGCCAAAGCGTTGGGAGCTACCCACCACAATATCGGCACCCATTGCACCCGGCTCTTTAAGCAGCACTAAGCTCAGTAGGTCGGTGGCCACACAGGTCATAATGCCGCGCGCTTGGGCAGCTTTTAGCATGGGGCCCAGGTCGCTAATTTCTCCGCTGGCAGAGGGGTATTGAACTAACGCACCGAAAACGTCGTGTTCGGCTAGTGAGGCGGCTGGCCCACTGATTAGCTCAAAGCCAAAGAACTCGGCACGGGTTTTAACGACGTCCAGCGTTTGTGGAAACAGGTCGTCTGCCACAAAAAAGGCGTTGGACTTGCTCTTTTTGTTGCTTCGCTTACACAGCGCCATGGCTTCGGCGGCGGCGGTAGCTTCATCCAGCAGGGAGGCGTTCGCAAGCTCCATGCCGGTTAAATCCATAATAACTTGCTGGAAGTTAAGCAGGCCTTCCAAACGGCCTTGGGAAATTTCCGGCTGGTAGGGGGTGTAGGCGGTATACCAGCCTGGATTTTCCAACACATTACGCTGAATAACCGCGGGCATGTGTGTGCCGTAATAGCCTTGGCCAATATAGCTTTTAGCCACTCGATTTTGGCGTGCTAGCTGGCTTAGATACTCTAGGGCTTCTGCTTCACTGCGAGGATCATCCAGTGCAAGTTCGCGACCAAGGCGAATATCGCTGGGCACGGTTTGCTCAATAAGGTCTTCCATGCGCTGCATATTAAGCGCTTCTAACATGCTAGCGACATCGTCGGGGCTGGGCCCGTTATGACGTTTGATAAAAGCATCGTGGTCGGCCAGTTCGGCCAAGCGGCGTGATTCAAAAGACATGGGTAGCTTCCGGACGTTATGAGAAAACCGAGCAAGGGTATTCGACAAGGGCTATTCAGTAATAAGCCTGCCCTAGCCTTAATGAGCAGGCTTAATGGTGATTAATCGTCTGCGTTAATTGTCGCTTGGTAGGCGTCGGCGTCTAACAAGTCGTTAAGGGCTTGATCGGTTAAGCGCACCTTCATCATCCAGCCGCCTTCATAGGGAGCGTCGTTGACTGTTTCTGGCGCATCTTCAAGGGCGTCGTTGATCTCGATAACTTCGCCATCGACCGGTGAGTAAAGGTCGGAGGCGGCTTTAACCGATTCAATAACCCCAAACTCTTTGCCTTTGCTGAGTTCTTGGCCTACCTCGGGTAGTTCCACAAAAACCACATCACCCAGCGCTTCTTGAGCGTGGTCAGTGATGCCAATCGTCACGGTGCCGTCTTGGTGATCAAGCACCCATTCGTGACTTTTAGCGTAACGAAGATTAGTAGGAAGATTGCTCATGGTGATTCCCTATACGAAACGGTTGTCTGGACGAGATCATACTAGCGCTTGTGGTTCGCGTTGGCGACAGCAGGCCTCGACAGCAGAGGGCAATTTTTGCCTATGGTACCGTGTTTCTTATCGGAAACAAATTTCTTCAGCAGAGCAAAATAGGAAATAAAAGCACTGGGTTTCTTAGGGGATTGGCACTAGTAATAATTTCTAGAAGAGTGACTTTCTCTGCCAAAAGACGACATTGCCATGGATGTGACCTAGGGAAATGGTGTAAAACATGCAAATC
>NZ_JAFWFN010000046.1 GCF_017515565.1 Halomonas sp. | reverse complement strand
GTTCGAGTCTCGTCCGGTCCGCCACGATAGCTTAGAAAGTCAAAGTGTTAAGCGTATCCGCTTAAATACTTTGGGCGGTTAGCTCAGTTGGGAGAGCACCAGCCTTACAAGCTGGGGGTCACTGGTTCGAACCCAGTACCGCCCACCATTTAAAAGCACTTTCAGCGATTAAATGGTTTTAGTGCCTTGATGTGGACCGGTAGTTCAGTTGGTTAGAATGCCGGCCTGTCACGCCGGAGGTCGCGAGTTCGAGTCTCGTCCGGTCCGCCATTCAAGTCGCACTTGTGCTGCAGCAAATATGTCGGCTTGAGCCGAACGAATTTTAAAAGCCCGGATCAATGATCCGGGCTTTTTATTGCGTGCGATTTAATTCAATTGCGTGCAGCATAGAGGCTGCACGCTAGCATCAGGCAATAGCGCTCACGCCTGCCTTGGCAACTTGCACATCCTGCTCAGGTTTGACGCCGGAAATGCCTACAGCGCCCACCACATGGCCATCTACCGTGATTGGAACGCCGCCTGATAGCAAGCCTTGTAGCGGGGCAGAAATAAACGCGGTACGGCCGCCGTTGATCATCTCCTCAAAAACCTGGGTTTCTTTGCGGCCAAGTGCGGCGCTGCGTGCTTTTTGCGTGGCAACATCCGCGCTAAAAGGGGCAGCGCCATCTAAACGGCGCAGTGCCAGGAGGTGGCCGCCGTCGTCGGTAACCGCAATGGTAACGGGCCAGCCGTTGCTGTCGGCTTCTTTTTGGGCGGCGTCTAATACGGTAATGACGTCAGCTTGACCGAGAATGGATTTGGTTTGCATGAAAAACTCCTTTTTATTAAGGGGAAAAATGCCGCGCAGCCAGCCAGGCGTGGCTGTCACGGCAGAATAAATTAGCGGTTATACCAGCGCGGCATCAACCACTTCCACCCAGTGGCGAACCGGAGTGCGGTTGGCGCTGGCAAGGTGCGTTTGGCAGCCAATGTTAGCAGTTACAATGACTTCTGGGTTGCCTGCTTCCAACGCATTTAGCTTGTTGTCCCGTAATTGGGTAGCTAGCTCCGGCTGAGTAACCGAGTAAGTGCCTGCTGAGCCGCAGCAAAGATGGCTATCTTTGACGGGGGTGAGTGCAAAGCCTAGCTTGCTGAGTACGCCCTCAACTGCGCCGTTGAGCTTTTGCGCATGCTGTAGGGTGCAGGGGCAGTGAAAGGCTAGGCGCTGATGCTCTTTAAGCTTGAGTTGTTCCAGCGGTTCGTCGCGCAGTACTTCAACCAGGTCTTTAGCCAGCGCGCTGACCTTTTGCGCCTTATCAGCATACGTCGGATCATCTTTGAGCATGTCGCCATACTCTTTGACGAAAGCGCCACAGCCGCTAGCGGTTTGCACAATCGCTTCTACGCCCTGTTCGATATGTGGCCACCAGGCATCAATGTTAGTACGCATGCGAGCGCGGCCATCGTCTTGGGCATTCAAGTGAAAATCGATGGCTCCGCAGCAGCCAGCTTCGCTGATGGGTGTAACGCTAATGCCCAAGCGGTCCAGCAAGCGCGACGTGGCCGCGTTGGTGTTGGGCGAAAGGCCGGGCTGAACGCAGCCCTCTAATATCAGCACTTTTCGCTCATGGCGCTGGCTATCGGGGCGTTGGCCTGCATCCACGGGAGCGGGCGGCATTTTGCTGCGCAGTTTGCCGGGTACCAGTGGCTTGAAGGTTTGCCCTAATTTTAGCAGCGCTTTGAAGCGCTTGGGTTCCACCAGCATTTTGCGCAGAGCATAACGCTGGGCGCGCTCTGGGGCTGAGCGTGGCACGCGACGCTCAATTTCAGCACGGCCAATATCGAGCAATTTGTGGTACTCAACCCCAGAAGGGCAGGTGGTTTCACAGTTGCGGCAGGTGAGGCAGCGGTCTAAATGAAGGCGTGTCTCTTCGGTAACTTGATCATCGTCATCGCGACTTTCAAGGAGTTCCTTCATTAAGTAGATGCGCCCACGGGGGCCATCGCGCTCATCGCCCAGCAGTTGGTAAGTGGGGCAAGTAGCGTTGCAAAAACCGCAGTGTACGCAGGTGCGCAGAATACGCTCAGCTTCCTGAATATGCGGCTTTTGAAGGTCGGCGTCGGTAAAATTCGTCTGCATGTCAGCTCTCCTGATTAAAACGCCGCATAAAGACGACCGGGGTTGAAAATGCCATGGGCATCCAGCTCCGCCTTCAGGTTGCGATGGTACTTTTCAACCACTGAGTTGAGCGGAGTAAACGGCGACTCCGCCCCCCCATTGGCGTGCGGGGTATAACAAGTGGCGTGTCCGCCTGCGGCTATGCAAGCCGTGCGCAGGGTGTCTGCGTCAAGGTGGGTTTTCACCCAGCGCTGGCTGCCGCCCCAGTCGTAGAAAATATCATCCTCAGCAATATCTAGCGCCAAGCGGGGGGTGTGGGGCGGTAGCGATAACCGCCATAGCGCCTGCCCTTCGCCAAGGGTAAAGAATTCGTGCTGATGGTCGCGCAACTGCTGCCAAAATTCCGCGGAAAGGGCTTCGCCGCCTAACCGCTCTTGGGTGGCGTTAACAGAGCTTATGCCACCTTCTAGGCGAATAAATAGCTCACCTGCTCGCCACGCGGCGGCGGTGATGGGTAACGGCTGACGGCCAAGTTCCGAGAGCTTGTTAAGCGCGTCGTCTAGCCCCATGGTAAGGCGAAGGCTGTGGCTGGCGTTGGGGATTGGCAGTACCTTAAATGAGATATCCGCTAGCACCCCGAGCGTGCCCTGGGCGCCGGCCATTAGGCGCGACAAGTCGTAACCCGCTACGTTTTTCATTACCTCGCCACCGAAGCGCAGCAGCTTGCCTTCTTGGGTGATCACTCGGGTACCCAGCACAAAGTCTCGTGCAGCGCCTGCCCAGGGGCGGCGCGGGCCTGAGAGTCCGGTAGCCACGGCACCGCCGATGGTGCTGGCATCACTGAAAATGGGCGGTTCAAAGGCCAACATCTGATTGTGTTCAGCAAGTGCTGCGTTGAGTGCACTTAAACGTGTGCCCGCGCGGGCAGTCACCACCAGCTCTACGGGGTCGTACGAGACTATGCCGCTGTGGGCGGCTATGTTCAGTGCTTTACCTTCTACCGGGCGACCATAAAAGGCACGGGAGTCGCCCGCCACAATGCGCAGCGGCGTTCGCTCAGCGTAGGCGCTGCGCACTTGTTCGCACAGCTCGGCAGCAATGTCCTGGTCGGCAGCGTTAATCGCTAGTTCGGTCATGGTGATTCCTAATGATTATTTTCCTAGTGATGGTGATAACTAGGCGCCGCCTTAGAAGCGCGGTAGCTCCGGGTGCGGTAACTCATTGTTATGCACATGCAT
>NZ_JAFWFN010000045.1 GCF_017515565.1 Halomonas sp. | reverse complement strand
GGCAGAAGCGCCGCCGACGATCTCGGAAATTTCCTGGGTGATGGCGGCCTGACGGGCCTTGTTGTATACCATCTCCAGATCGTCGATCAGGTTGCCCGCGTTATCAGTGGCACTCTTCATAGCGATCATTCGGGCGGCCTGTTCGCACGCTCCGTTTTCGACTACCGCCTGATACACCTGCGATTCGATGAATCGAACCAACAGGCTGTCTAGCAACGCCTTGGCATCCGGTTCATACAGGTAGTCCCAGCTTCCGGGACGGGCGTTTTCTTCGTCATGCCTTTCCTCTGCGCCCATATCAGGCGACAGCGGAAGAATCTGGCGTACAACGGGACGCTGCGTCATGGTATTAACAAACTCGTTATATACCACGAAGACACGATCTAAACGTCCATCATCGTAGGCTTCAAGCATGACCTTAACACTACCGATCAGACCCTCAACACTCGGTGCTTCACCTAGTCCGCTTTTGGCGGCAACTAAGTTGCCTCCGTAGTTGCGGAAGAAAGCACCTGCTTTAGAACCGAGGGCACAGAAATCCAGCTCAGCGCCTTCCTTTTTCCAGCCCGATGCTTCTTTAAGCAAGGCTTTAAAAAGGTTGTGGTTCAAGCCGCCACACAAGCCACGGTCGGTAGATACCACGATATAGCCAACACGGCTGACGGGGCGTTCCACCATATAGCGGTGCTTGTCTTCCTGTTCCACGTCAGCGTCAGCAATGTGAGCAACCACATTACGGATTTGATTAGCGTAGGGCTGACTGGACCTCATCAGATCTTGTGCTTTACGCATTTTAGATGCAGCTACCATTTCCATGGCACTGGTAATCTTTTGCGTATTTTTAATGCTCCCGATCTGGGTGCGTATCTCTTTTGCAGCTGCCATAGCGATCTACCCTTCGTTCGTGGCTCTCAGAAAGCATGCAAGCCCGCCCGCAGGCGGGCTGGACATTACCAGCTCTGAGTCGCCTTGAACTTCTCGAGACCCGACTTCAAGCCGTCCTGAATCTCGCCATTGTAGTCGCCGGTCTGGTTGATCTTGTCGAGCAGGTCGCCGTGCTCAGACTTCATGTAGTCGTGCAGGGCACGCTCGAAGTCCAACACTTTATCGACGCTCACATCATCCAGGTGACCTTCGTTAGCGGCGTACAGAGACAGCGCCATTTGCGCCACAGACATCGGCGAGTACTGGTTCTGCTTCATCAGCTCAGTGACGCGCTGACCGTGCTCAAGCTGCTTACGCGTGGCTTCATCAAGGTCAGAAGCAAACTGCGAGAATGCCGCCAGTTCACGGTACTGAGCCAATGCCAGACGCACGCTACCACCGAGCTTCTTGATGATCTTGGTCTGTGCTGCACCACCTACACGGGAAACCGACAGACCTGCGTTAATCGCCGGACGAATACCGGAGTTAAACAGGTTGGTTTCCAGGAAGATCTGACCGTCGGTGATCGAGATCACGTTGGTCGGTACGAACGCAGAAACGTCGCCACCCTGGGTTTCAATGATAGGCAGTGCGGTTAAAGAACCGGTTTTACCTTTCACTTCACCGTTGGTGAACTTCTCCACATAGTCGACGTTAACGCGCGCGGCACGCTCAAGCAGACGGGAGTGAAGATAGAAAACGTCACCCGGATAAGCTTCACGGCCCGGCGGACGACGCAGCAACAGAGACACCTGGCGATATGCCACGGCCTGCTTGGAAAGATCATCATAAACGATCAGTGCGTCTTCACCGCGATCGCGGAAGTACTCACCCATGGTGCAGCCAGAGTAAGCGGCCAGGAACTGCATGGGTGCCGGATCGGCAGCGCCAGCAGC
>NZ_JAFWFN010000044.1 GCF_017515565.1 Halomonas sp. | reverse complement strand
GGCTGGTCCAGCTTCTTAGACTAGTCGTGAATGCGGCGAAAATCAGCCTAGCAGCGCAGGGGCTGCTCTGGAAAGCTCCACTTTCCTTCTCACGCAGCCGCCTGTCAACGCAAAACCAATCAAACGACCGTCTTTATCTTCCGCCAACGCCGCCATTTCTCCCCCTTCCCCTTCGATTCGCCACTGTTCGGGCGTGGTTAACGGCGGGTAGGCCACCACAGGAAGTAGCGGTGTTTTTACGATGACCGGCCATGCGCCAAAGGCGACGCGAGTGGGCGTGCCGCTTAGGGTAGCCGCCAATGCTTTAATACTGGCCTGAAGCGGCTGTACGTACATGGCGTTAACACCTTCAACACAGGCCACGTCGCCTAAGGCGTAAATGTTAGGCTCAGATGTGCGCAAGTAGCGGTCCACTTGTATACCGCTAGAGGCCACCGCGAGCCCAGCGGCGTTTGCTAGCGCGGTGCGTGGGGTAAGCCCCGTGGCCATTAGCACCTTATCGGCTTGAAAAGACTCGCCGTTATCAAGCTGGATGCCTATTGCGTGATCATTAACGGCGTCGGTTATTGCCGTAATGGCGTGGCCCAGGCGGAGTGTTATGCCCGCCTCTTCAAAGGCTGTGGCTAGCGCGCGGCCTAGCGGTTCAGGCAGTAGGCGCGCTAGCGGCGTGTTTTCGGGGGCCAATAGGCTGACGTGGTGGCCGCCAGCAAGCAGGTCGTTAGCAAACTCGCAGCCTACCAGCCCGGCACCAATCACCGCGACTCGCGTGGGGCCTTGTGTTAGTGCGGCATGAAAACGGCGGTAATCGTCTAAGTCGTTCACATTGAAGCAGCGGCTGCTAAGGTTCTCGGGCACGCTGAAGGGCGCGCGGGGGGCCGCGCCCGTAGCTAGTACTAAGTCGTCGTAGCAAAGCTCTCGGCCGTCACTCAGCTGCATCTTTTGGTTATCCACATCCAGTTGGACAGCCTGTGTGTGGGTAACTAGCGTTGCGTTAAGCTCTTCTGCTACTTCGGCAGCGCTACGCTGGGCCAGCTTTTCGGGGCCAAAGCGTTTGGCAAAGCCGGTGGAAAGCAGCGGTTTACTGTATTCGTCGCCGCTGTCAGCGCTCACCAGCGCGATGGTACGGGTATCGCCTTGGCGGCGCAGGGCGCGGGCAAGCCCAATACCTGCCATGCCGGTGCCAATAATCACCAGCGCTGCGTGGGGGGCGTCGGCGCGTTGTTGAATCGGTGGGGGCATGCAGTCACCAAAAGTCGGTGGAACAAAAGCCTGTCAGAGCACCATGTTACACTACCGCTCACTTTTTTGACTGCCTTGGAGAACCCGGTGACGGCCCCAATTTTCCGGCAAGCCCAGCCTTTTATGCACTGGCTACCCGTTAATGCGCTGCGCCCTGCGATGAGTGCACCCTGGCGGCAATGGGTGGCTTCTACCGATTCGTTAACTGCGCGGCTAACCGCAGCGGCAGGCGATAAACCGTTTCGGGTGCGCTTATTACGCCAGACAATTGACTTGCCTCAGCGGGATGAGGCGCTGGCCCTGGGCATTGAGCCGCGCCGCTATGCGTGGCTGCGGGAAGTAGCGCTCTGTGTGGACGATACGCCTTGGGTGGTGGCCCGCTCGGTAGCGCCGCTGACCCAGCTTCAGGGGAAAGGGCTAGAGGGGCTTGGAGAGCGCTCTTTGGGCAGTTGGCTGTTTCGCCAGCCTGATTTAGTGCGTGGCCCTCTCTACGCCACCAAACATTGGCCCTGCTTTGCCCACCGCCTATGTGCGCCAAATGTGGCTGGTGTATGGGGGCGGCGCTCGGTTTTTCAGCACAGCGGGCTTTCGCTGCTGGTTCAAGAGTACTTTTTATCCACTATGGCGGATGATCTTGGCCTGCCTTCGCGCTAGGCTAACACTGGATCTTTTTTCGTGAGGTAAGCATGGATCGTTCTCTGTTGCGGCCAACGGGGTGGGCTCGGGTGGCGGATTTTTTACAGCTGATGCGCCTGGATAGGCCCATTGGTACCTGGCTGTTGATGTGGCCAACCCTATGGGCGCTGTGGATTGCAGCAGAGGGTGTGCCTGGGCGAAATGTATTGCTGATCTTTATTGCCGGTGTTTATGTGATGCGCGCGGCGGGCTGCGTGGTAAACGATTATGCGGATCGCCACTTTGATGGCCATGTGAAGCGCACCAAGCATCGACCGCTCGCCACCGGGCGTATCAGCGAAACCGAAGCGCAGCTGCTGTTCGTTGGGCTAGTGGCGATTGCGTTTATTCTGGTGCTGCTTACTAATTGGTTTACGGTTTTGCTCTCTATTGGGGGCTTGGTACTGGCGTTTATTTACCCCTTTATGAAGCGCTACACCCACTTTCCCCAAGTGGTGTTAGGGGCGGCTTTCTCTTGGGCGATACCCATGGCGTTCGGCGCCGTGCTGGGGAGCGTGCCCCTTGAAGCGTGGCTGCTGTTTTTCGCCAACGTATTGTGGACCGTGGCCTACGATACCCAGTACGCCATGGTTGATCGCGACGATGACTTAAAAATCGGTATTAAATCAACGGCGGTCCTGTTCGGAGATGCTGATCGATTAATCATTGGCCTGCTACAGCTTGCCACGTTGGCGTTATTAACCTGGGTAGGGCTACGAGTAGCGTTAGGCGGTTTTTTCTGGCTGGGGCTAATGGCGATGGCAGCGACGTTTGTCCATCAGCAGCGGTTGATAGCGCACCGTGAGCGTGATGGCTGCTTCCGGGCGTTTTTGAATAATTACTGGTCGGGCCTGCTTATTTTTGCCGGTATTGCCCTGAGCTGGTGGCCAATGACTGGCTAAATACGCTGAGTGTCATAAAATTGTCACCAAGCCATGGTGTTATCGTCACAGATATTTCATTGAACTGTTTTTCTATGAGCTAGTTTCATTGCACACCGTGAGGCCCAGGAATGACCGCCAAGACCGTTTTGATTGTCGATGATGAGGCGCCGATTCGCGAAATGATCGCAGTGGCGCTGGAAATGGCTGACTATCACGTGCTTGAAGCGGATAACGCCCAAGATGCTCATGCGATGGTTGTCGACCATCAGCCTGATTTGCTGCTACTGGATTGGATGATGCCCGGCACCAGCGGTATTGAGCTTGCAAGGCGCTTAAAACGCGAAGAGTCTACCGCTGAAATACCCATTATTATGCTTACTGCTAAGGGCGAAGAGGATAATAAGATTCAAGGCCTTGAAGCGGGTGCCGACGATTACATCACTAAGCCGTTTTCGCCCCGTGAGCTGGTCGCGCGCTTGAAAGCCGTGCTAAGGCGTACCACCCCCCGGGGGGTGGAAGATCCCATTGAGATTAATGGCCTGATGCTCGACCCGGTAAGCCACCGGGTTAGCGCCCATGGTGAACCGCTGGAAATGGGCCCTACCGAATACCGGCTGCTGCAGTTTTTTATGACTCACCAAGAGCGCGCCTACACCCGCAGCCAGCTGCTTGACCAGGTATGGGGTGGCAATGTGTACGTTGAAGAGCGCACTGTTGATGTACACATTCGTCGTTTACGTAAAGCCCTAGGTGAAGCCCACCAAAACCTTATCCAAACGGTGCGAGGCACGGGGTACCGCTTCTCCGCTCGGGTGTAAAACGTGCGTCTTTGGAGCCGTGAACTGTGGCGAGTTGGCTGGCTGGCCACCTTAGGGGTCTTGCTGGGCTGGGCGTTAGGCGCGCCTGGGTTGGGGCTGGCTGCAGGGCTTGCGGTGTGTCTGTTTTACCATTTGCGCCAACTGCTGGCGCTTTTTCAATGGCTAACGCTGCACCCCCAGGATGAGCCGCCTTCGGCGCGGGGCATGTGGGGCGAGCTATTTGATCGGCTCTACCGTTACCAAAAGAGCCAGCGCATTACCCAAACCCGTTTGCGGGCTACCCTTGGGCGTATTCAAGAGTCATCGGAAGCCATGCGCGACAGCGTCGTCATGCTAGACCGCCACGGTGACCTTGAATGGTGGAACAGTGCCGCCACTGAGATGCTGGGCCTACAAACCGCCCATGACCGCGGGCAGCATATTACGAATTTGCTGCGTGATCCGCGCTTCATCAGCTATTTCAATGCCAACGAGTATGGTGAACCCTTAACGCTAACCTCGCCAATTGATGAACGCCGAATTCTGCAGTATCAGATTACCCTCTACGGCGACGATGAGCGTCTCGTCATGGCGCGCGATATTACCCGGCTGCATCGTCTTGAGCAGATGCGTCGCGACTTTGTCGCTAATGTCTCCCATGAGTTGCGCACACCGCTAACCGTGCTTTCCGGTTATTTGGAGACCTACAGCGACTTAAGCGACCAACTGCCGCCACGGTTAGGCCGAGGAATCGGTCAGATGGAGGAGCAAACCAAGCGCATGCAGAGCTTGGTGAATGACCTGCTACTGCTTTCTCGGTTGGAAATTGACCAAGGTGGGAAAGATCACCAGCCACTGGCCGTTGGGCCGCTGCTGGAGAGCATTCGCCAGGATGCCCTGGCGCTCTCCAGCCAGCAGAAAGGCGGTCAAGTGCCAAGTAGCCAGCTGCATAGTATCCACGTGAGTGTTGAGAGCGATGCCCAGCTAGTGGGCAGCGAGCAGGAAATCCGCAGCGCTATTTCTAATCTTGCCTTTAACGCGGTGCGCTACACCCCCGCGGGCAGCCAAATAACCCTGCGTTGGGCCACTCTGGAGAACGGTAGCGCTTATATCTCGGTGGAGGATAACGGCGAGGGGATTGATCCGGTGCATATCCCCCGGCTGACCGAACGCTTCTACCGAGTTGATAAAGGGCGCAGCACCGCCACGGGCGGCACAGGCCTGGGCTTAGCCATTGTGAAGCATGTACTGCTGCGCCACGATGCTCAGCTACAGATAGTCTCCCGCCCTGGCGAAGGCGCGCAGTTTCGCTGCGTATTTCCTGCCACGCGGGCTCTGGTTGCTAATACCGTCTTGTAAGCACCACGCTGCGTTTTCAACCACTGTACTCAACCACCGCATTCAACGGCGGTGCTGGTTAAACAATTCCTGTTACAAAGAAGCACGCGTTCCCTAAAAAAGACAACGCTTGTACAAGTGTGCCAGATTGTCTGTTAAGAAGGGTCAAACCCTGCGCATGTGTCATTTTTAGCCACTTTTGCAGCTTTGACAGCGCTTTTAGGGTGGCTATAAATAATCGATTAAAACTTATAAGCTTCTGTATTTATGTAATTTTATATAATATTTCGGCAAGATGGCACAAGCAATGCAGCTACCCAGTTAAGGAAGATCACCGCTGGAACTGGTAAGCCTACATGGCACTCTTCCTTAAATTTAGCGGTATCACAGCGATCGAGGAGACGGAATATGATATCCAAGGAACTACTCAAGAAAGCTGGCATTTTAGGTGTATCTTTTGGCTTGATGGCTAGCCCATTAGCATTCGCCGACACCACCGACCATTCATCAATTGATCAAAATCAAGATATTACAACTGATGATGAGCCTCAGGATAGCCAAGCACAAGGTACAGGTGCTGGAAGCTATGACAATGAAGATCTTACTACCGACCACGGTACCCAAGGTCCAGATGCAGTCGACGATCCTGAGTCAACTGACATGAACGATGATGACGAATACACGCCAGAAGAAATTAATGAAAAGAATCGTGCATCGTAATTGATGTTTTTTGATAACATTAGTTTACAAATTTGAAAATAACTCTTACGCTTAGGAGTGAGCACATAAGGGGCAAGGATGTCCCACTGCAAGGATGCTCACCGATTCAAGGAGTGAATCTAGCGACGAACAATACGTTAGTCAGGGTTAATTCCAAGGTTGGAGTCCCGCAAAAGGATAGGAAGCTAACGTTAGGTATCGCCCAAATTAAGAGTTATCAAGACCCCGCCTTGGCGGGGTCTCGTTTTTTGTGGACGGTCGAAAAGTGTGTTCATTCCACACGTTCATTCCACAGTGAGCGCGCCACGGTAGTGGTGATCCCACATCAAAACGGCGCCCGCCACCGCACCAGGAATTAAGAATAAATTTGCCAGCGGTATCCAGGTAACAACGGTCACCAGCCCTCCGTAAGTTAGGCTTTGCCACCAGCGCTGTGAGAGCCGGTTACGCATATCCCGAAACGTTATTTTATTGTTATCCATTGGGTAGTCTAAGTAGGTGATGGCCATTATCCAGGCAGAAAACAGCGCCCACAAAATAGGTACCAGTAGGTTAAGCCCTGGAATCCAGCTCAACACAAACAGTGCTGCCGCGCGGGGCAGGATGTAGCCTAACTTCACCAGCTCGCGCCCCACCGCATCAATGGCCGTTTTAGCCAGCCCGCGGTCGTCTAGCGGTTCGCGGCCAGTGGCTTGACGCTCTACCTTAGCGGCTAAAAAGCCGTAGAACGGCGCGGCGATCAGGTGAGTGACTAACGTAAAGGTAAAAAACACGGCCAGTAGTAGGCTGAGGAAAAAGAGAGGCCAAATTAACCAGGATAACCACTCAAGCCAACTCGGCACCATAGCCATCGCGCTGTCTAGCCAGCCAGAAAAGCGGTTAACCACCAAGCGGAGCATGCTGGCATAAACCACAAGGTTTACCAGGAGGGGAAGGAAGACATAGCGCCGCAGGCCCCTTTGATACACCAGCCGAGTGCCTCGGCTTAGAGCGGTAAATGCATCCAACGTGCGAACTCCTTATCAATACGCCCAGGCAGAGCATCTGGGCGTATTGCGGGAGGTATTACAGGATAGGTCAAGGCTTTTTAAGCACTTCCTGATCTAAGCTGTCGAGGTCGGTATGGCGAATATCCAGCCCCTTTACGAGATAAACCACGTATTCCGCGAGGTTATTGGCGTGGTCGCCTACGCGCTCCAGGGCACGCAGTACCCACATAATGCTAAGTACTGAGCTGATTGAGCGGGAGTCTTCCATCATAAAGGTCATCAGCGAGCGCATGGCGCTGCCGTACTCGTCATCGACGAGCTCGTCTTCACGCACGACCTGCATGGCAAGTTCCGTATCAAAGCGGGCAAACGCTGTTAACGCATCGCGCAGCATTTTACGGACGTGTTCGCTGATATGGCGCACTTCTACCAAGCCACGAATATTGCCGTTGTTTTCACTTAATAGCATCGCGTTACGGGCAATCTTGCTGGCCTCATCGCCGATACGCTCAAGGTCTGAGGTGGCGCGAATAACCGCCAGCACTAAGCGCAAGTCGGAAGCCGCGGGCTGCCGGCGCGCCAGTACACGCGTGCACTCGTCATCTATTTGTAGCTGCAGGTCGTTTACTTGGCGGTCGTTATCGCGCACTTTTTCGGCGAGATGGCTGTCGCCTTCAAGCAGCGCAAATACGGCGTCTTGCACCTGCTTTTCCACTAGGCCGCCCATGGCCATCAGGTGGGTTTTTAGCTCTTCTAGCTCGTGATTAAACTGGCGAGAGATATGCTGGCTGTGGGTATCGCTGGTAATGTCCATTGCGCACTCCTGACGGGTTGTCTCTGGGGCCTAGGTCATGCGGCCGGTGATGTAGTTTTCAGTGCGTTGTAAACGCGGGTTGGTGAACACTTGGTCGGTTGAGCCGAACTCAACCAGCTCGCCGTGCTGCATAAACGCCGTGTAGTCGGAAACCCGGGCGGCCTGCTGCATATTGTGGGTAACCAGCACCAAGGTAAGCTGCGATTTAAGGTTACGAATCAGCTCTTCCACTTTGAGTGTTGAGATGGGATCCAGTGCCGAAGCGGGCTCATCTAACAGTAAAACGTCGGGTTGTACGGCCAGCGTGCGGGCAATGACTAAACGCTGCTGCTGCCCGCCGGAAAGCTGCCATGCTGAACGGTGCAACTGGTCTTTAACCTCCTCCCATAGCGCGGCAGACGTTAGCGCCCACTCAATAATGTCGTCCCGCTTACGCTTTGGTAAACGGCGCTGCAAGCGCAGCCCAAAGGCGACGTTTTCATAAATCGACATCGGAAATGGGTTCGGGGTTTGAAACACCATACCCACGCGGCGCCTCAGCTCGGTGACGTTCGTTTGGGGGGCATGAATATCCTGCCCCTCAAGCGCAATATGCCCACTGTGGGAAACGGATTCGTTGAGATCATGTAACCGATTAATCGCCCTAAGCAGCGTGGATTTACCGCAGCCAGAGGGGCCGATAAAAGCGGTAACACGATGGCGAGGCACGTCGAGCGTCAACTGTCGCAATGCAGGTTTCCCCGCATAGGCGAGGTTAAACTGATTGATACTTAGGCAGCACTGCTCGGGAGCAAAGGTGGTCACCGGAGCCTGTGATGCTTGGGCTGACGTTAAGGGCGCTAGCATTCGTTTCCTCGTTGACGCCTTAGATAATGACGCAGAAATATGGCAGTTAGGTTAAGCACCAGCACAATCAGCACTAATAGTAACGCCGTGGCGTAAACCAGCGGGATGGCGGCCTGAACATCCTCCCCATGAAACGCCGTATCAAATAAATGATAGCCAAGGTGCATAAATTTGCGCTCAAGATGCAAATAAGGGAAATCACCATCCAGCGGCATTTGCGGCGCCAGTTTGGCAACGCCCACCAGCATTAAAGGTGCAACCTCGCCAGCGGCCCGGGCGATGGCTAATATCACCCCGGTGAGCATCGCAGGGGTAGCCATAGGTAGCACCACTCGGGTTAGCATTTCCAGGCGTGTGGCCCCTAGCGCTACCGCCCCTTCGCGCTGGGCGTCGGGTATTCGCGCTAAGCCCTCTTCGGTTGCCACAATCACCACTGGCAGGGTTAATAGTGCAAGGGTCAGCGAGGCCCATAAAAGCCCGCCGGTGCCGAAGGTGGGTGAGGGCAGTTCATCGCTAAAGAACCAATTATCGATAGAGCCGCCAATGCCGTAGACGAACACGCCAAGGCCGAACACGCCGTAAACAATCGATGGCACGCCTGCCAAGTTGCGCACGCCAATGCGGACTAAATGGGTGAGCCGGTTTTGATGAGCGATTTCATTGAGATAAATCGCCGCCAGTACGCCAAACGGGGTCACGATCACCGACATTAAAATAACCATCAGCACGGTGCCAAAAATAGCAGGCCACACGCCGCCGCCGGTATTGGCTGCCCGTGGCCCTTCGCTAAGAAAGCGCCAAACGTTTTGCCCCCAGGCCGTGGCTTTCTGCCACCACGACATGGCATTGGGGGCTTGAAAATGGCGGATACTGGAGAGCGGCTGGCGCAGCGCTTGACCATCGGCGGTCAGCAGCAGTAGCTCACTGCTAGTTCGCTGGCTGGCTGGCAGCGCTAGGGAAGTAGTAATGTACTCCCAGGCAGCCTGTCCGGTTAAGCGCTGGCCATCGCTTTCCACTGCGACTAAGCGGCCAATAAAATCGCCCCAGGGGGTGCGTTCTAAGCGGATTAGGTCGTTTGGGGTCGCTTGTTCAGCGATATCCTCGACGTTTATCCAACGCCAGTTAGCCCCGGTGATATCGCGGTTGCCGGTAAAATAGAGCCGTTCCATGCCCGCGTTTAGCGGCAGCGGGGTTTCGCGGACCGGCTGGCCGATAACCGTGTCACCAGAGGCAAGCGTGACCTCTTCCAGGGTAGCTGGCCAGAAGTGCCCTAACCCTCGGGTCGCCAATAGCGTGAGCAGCGCTGCCAACATCAGCAGCGAAAGTGCCACGCAAGCAGCGCATAGCCACGGCCATAGCCCATCGTTTAGCCAGTTAACCCGCCGTTTGCTCTGTTCGGATAGTGGCGTCATTGCCTACCCCCCAGCCGGTGGTAGCGGCGGCGCAGTCGCTGGCGCACCACTTCTGCCAGGGTATTCACCAAGAAGGTAAAGATGAACAGCGCAAGCGCTGCCAAAATCAACAGATGATAAGTGAGCCCGCCGGGAGTAGCCTCGGGCAGTTCAATGGCGATAGCGGCGGAGAGCGAGCGTAGTCCCTCAAATGGGCTGGCGCTAAACAGCGCGGTGTTGCCGCTAGCCATTAGTACAATCATGGTTTCACCCACGGCGCGGCCTGCGCCAATCATGACCGCTGAAAAAATACCGGGGCCCGCCGTGGGCAGCGCTACTTTCCAGAGCGCCTGCCAACGGCTGGCACCCAGCGCTTGCGCGCCTTCCATCAAGGTGGTGGGGATATCCGCGAGCGCATCTTCTGCCAGCGCATAAATACTCGGAATGACGGCAAATCCCATGGCGATACCGACGATCAGCGCGTTTCGTGTGGCGTAATCCATGCCGTAGCGCTGGTCGAGCAGGCGGCGTAGATCGCCCCCTAACAGGTGGTGCTCAAGCCATGGCGCGAGCCACAGCGCCACAACGACCATGAACGCAAGCCACGGGATTAGCCATAGTCCCGCCCAGGAGTGGGGTAAGCGCTGGCGCAGTCGAGTAGCCGCAAGATGCCATAACACACCGGCCAAAACGGCGCTTAAGGGCAGCCACACGATGAGAAGCAGGGCGCTGGCTAAGTGGCGCTCTACCCAGGGGGCTAGCACTAAGCCAGCAATAAAGCCGACCACAACGCCAGGCACTGCTTCCATAAGTTCTAACGCGGGTTTTAGCCGACTACGCAAACGCGCCGACATAAACAGCGCCGAGTAGATGGCTGCGCCTAACGCAATGGGCGTCGCAAACAGCATGGCGGCGAGGGCAGCTTTTAGGGTGCCCCAGGCAAGCGGTGAGAGCTTACTCAGCGCGAAGGTGTCGCCTAACGCGAGCAGCGGAAGTGTTTCCCAAATAAGGAAAACCCCAATGGCCAGAATCGCCAAGAGCACCCCAATGCCCCCAGCGGTGATTAGCCCGGTGGCTATGCGGTCTTGAAGTTGGCGCAGCGGCAGGTGAACTCGGGTTAGCCGGGGAGGAGTCATGTCGACATCATTGAGAAGCGGGTGCCATCGCTAAAATAAACATGCATGGAATTTTCTCTACCCTAAAACATTTTTATGACAATTAAATGACAGCCGTTATCACGGCTGCTGGGCGTTTAGATCGCTAGGCGGCAGCGGTACAAAGCCCGAAGCGCGGACAATTTGTTGGCCTTCTGGCGACATGATCAGCTCAAGAAACGCCTGCTCGGCGGCCGGTAACGCCTCCCCAGGGGGCAGATTAATGTAGAGATAAAGGTCGCGGAATAAAGGATATTCGCCACGCTGAATCGCTGATTCTGTCGGCGCCAGGGCGTTGCCGTGCTGGTCGGCTAGAGGCAGCGCTTTTACCATGGGGGTAAGGTGGTTGAAGCCTGCATAGCCCATCGCGTTAGGCGATTCTCCCACTGCGGCGACCACGGCGGAAGAGCCAGGGTGCTCGCTAATATCGACCCGGAACTGGCCGCTGCATAGCGCCTGTTGTTGGAATAACCCGTGGGTGCCCGAGGCCAAATTGCGCCCATGCAGCGCAATGCGGCCGTAGGGCCATTGCGTGGCCTCAAGTAACGCGTCCCAGCGCTTAATCGGGTGGTCTGCGCCACAGGCAAGGCCGGTTGAAAAGATCGCATCGACCTGCTGACGAGTTAATGCTTCCAGCGGGTTGTGGCGATGCACGACGACGACCAGCGCATCCCGCGCCACACGAAGCTCAAGGGGTGGGTAGCCATAGCGGTCGAAAAACTGCTGGCGCTCAGTCGCGGTCATCGGCCGGGACATCGGGCCAAGGCGCGTAGTGCCTGCAATTAACGCCGTGGGCGCACTGGCCGAGCCGCCCGCTTGAAACTGCAGGTTAATTTCCGGGTGACGCGCGGTGAGCGCTTCCCCCCAGCGTAATACCAGCCCCGCCATGGTGTCGGAACCCACCGCCCCTAGCGTGCCGCTTGGAAGGGAGGTCGCCACGGCGGGCTGCCCCCAGGCTAACTGGGAGGCCACCAGCAGTGCTCCTAGCAGCGCTAAGCGTAGGCGATATTTCTTCCCAAGCCATAAACCGTTACCCTTCAAACGCCTTTCCTCTTGTGATTAACTAATGTCGTTCTATTGCGATGCAGCAACATCACAACAATAAACCCACAAAGCGACCACCTTATGACACCGCTGGATTCTGATTTGGACGATGTACCTGCGCCCCAAGGGCAGCTCACGTTAAAGCTACTGGCTTCTCGACAAGATACCAATCTCTACGGCGATATTCCTGGTGGGTGGCTCGTCAACCAGATGGATCAAGCCGCCGAGCTTGCCGCAGGCCGTGAAGCCGGCGGGCGAAACGCTACCGTTGCCATTGAAGCAATGGATTTTTTAAGCCCGGTACGCGTGGGTTCGATGGTTAGTGTTTATACCCAGGTGCGGGAAATTGGCCACAGCTCGATCAAAATTGATGTGGAGGTGTGGGTACGCCCGCCCCACGGTCGCCATATTGAAGAGCGCCAGAAAGTCACCGAAGCACGTTTTGTGATGGTGGCGCTAGACGACAATGGCCGAATTCGCGCAGTGCACAGCTAACGTGCGTTATTAAACGATGTATACCAAAAAGGGCGCCGAGGCGCCCTTTTTGCTTAAGAAGATCGCGTTTTCTTAAGAAGTACCCGTGTGCTAAAAGCGGATCAAGACGTTAGCTCATCACGACTTTTCAAGTAAGCGTATTCACCCACATCGCTAAACGGGCGCAGCACTTGTTGGAAGGCTGAGTAAGACTCCCACACCCGGCGAGACGCTTCGTCGCTGTCTACCTGGCGCTGAATAACCTCTTGGGAAGACTCATGGAGCGCTTGCATTACATCTTCCGGGAAGGTGCGTAGCTGAACGCCGTGTTCGTCTACCAGGGTTTCCAGGGCTTGAGCGTTGCGGTAGGCGAACTCGCTGATCATGGCGAGGTTAGACGCCCGTGCCGCTTCGCGGATAACGTCCTGGAGGTCTTCCGGTAGGGCATTCCAGGCGTCCAGGTTAACGGTGCCTTCTAGCACGGCGGTAGGCTCATTCCACACCGAAGTGTAGTAGTAGTCGGCGACCTGATGCAGGCCAAACGCCATGTCGTTGTAAGGACCTACCCAGTCGGCAGCGTCGAGCACGCCGGTTTGCAGCGAGGTGAAAATTTCCGAACCGGGCATGTTAACGGTGGTTACCCCAATACCGTTCATTGCTTCGCCCGCCAGGCCCGGTAGGCGAAGGCGCAGGCCTTGCATATCGGCCAGGGAGTTAATCTCTTTTTTGAACCAACCGGCCATTTGCGCGCCGGTATTGCCGACCGGGAAAGGCTTCAGGTTATGGTTGGCGTAGATCTCATCCCACAGCTCTTGACCACCGCCGTGGTATAACCAGGCGTTCATTTCAGTGGTGTTCATGCCGAACGGTACGGCAGTGAAAAACTGTGAGGCGGCTACTTTTCCGCGCCAGTAGTACGAGGCGGAGTGGCCCATTTCAGCGGTACCGGCGGCCACGGCGTCAAATACTTCCATGGCAGGCACCAGCTCGCCAGCACCGTGTACACGGATGCGCATACGGCCGTTAGAGAGTTGCTCTACCCGGCGGGCGAAGTCGTTCGCGCCGGTACCGAGTGCGGGAAAGTTTTTCGGCCAGGAGGTCACCATATCCCAGGTGTAGGTTTCGTTAGCGCTGGCGGTAGAAACAAAGGGGGCGGCAGCGACACCGGCGGCGCCAAGGCCGGCGGCTTTAAGGAAATTGCGGCGTTGCATAATGAGCAAGACTCCGGAAACTATAGGATATTTTTGTCAGCGTGCAGAAAAGCACAGTGTCCGTTTGCCAGTATGCGCCAACCAAGTTTTAATCGGCAAGCCATTGCCCTCAACGCCAAGGCGTTGGCGCTTAAAGCGGCGTTAGCTTCGCAAATCCCAGCACTAGCCACTTAACGCCATTCCCCTCGAAGCTGACCTGCACCCGGGCGCGGGCACCCTCCCCTTCGGCGTTCAGAATAATGCCTTCACCAAACACCGGGTGCGCCACCCGTTGGCCCACGTGCAGGCTAGGTAGATCACCGTCACTCTCGATGCTTTGTTGGGCAAAGGAGGTGCGCGACGCGGTGACCGGGCGGGAAATATGCCCGCGCAGGCGTACTTCTTCCAGCAAGTGGGGTGGGAGCTCGCGCAAAAAGCGCGATGGGCGCGGGAAAACCTCTTTACCGTGTAGGCGGCGGGTTTCGGCGTGGGTGAGGTAAAGCTTCTGCATGGCCCGAGTGACGCCCACGTAGCAAAGGCGCCGCTCCTCTTCGAGCCTGCCGGGCTCTTCCAGCGACATTTTATGAGGGAACAGGCCCTCTTCAACACCGGCAATAAACACCACCGGGAACTCCAAGCCTTTTGCTGAGTGCAGCGTCATCAGTTGAACGCTGTCTTCAAACTCCTCGGCTTCGTGGTCGCCAGCGTTCAGCGCCGCCTCAGAAAGGAACGCTTCTAGCGCGGCCATACCTTCACCCGCTTCCGGGTTTTCAAACGCGTCGCCGTGGGTAAAAGCGCGGGCGGCGGTAACCAGCTCTTCCAAGTTTTCTACTCGCGCTTGGCCTTTCTCGCCTCGCTCGCTTTTGTGGTGCTCAATCAGCCCGGTATGCGCGGTCACGTGGTCGATGATTTCGTGCAGGGGCAGCCCGGCGGCGTCGTTATCCAACTGCTCTATCAGGTTGGCAAAGGCTTGCACCGCATTGGCGGCGCGGCCCTTTAAGGTCCCGTCGTTGATCGCATCATGGAGTGCCTGCCAAAGCGACACGCTAGACTCGCGGGCGCGGTGGCGAACAATTTCTACTGTGCGGGTGCCAATGCCGCGGGTGGGCACGTTGATCACCCGCTCCAGGGAGGCATCGTCATCACGGTTGAGCAGCAGGCGCAAATACGCCAGGGCATTTTTGATCTCTAAGCGCTCGTAGAAGCGATGGCCGCCGTAAATACGGTAGGGCATGCCTTGTCGAATCAACGTCTCTTCCAGCAGCCGCGACTGGGCGTTGGAGCGGTAGAGAATCGCAACGTCTCGGCGGTTAAAGCCTTCATCGACCTTTTCTTTAATGGTATCGACGATATAACGCGCTTCTTCCAGGTCGTTAAACCCGGCGTAGATAGAAATCGGTTCGCCTTCGACGCCATCGGTCCACAGGTTTTTACCTAGCCGTTCGCTGTTGTGGCTGATCAGCGTGTTGGCGGCTTCCAAAATCGCGCTGGTGGAACGGTAGTTCTGTTCCAGACGTACGGTATGGGTGTGTGGAAATTCCTGCTCGAAACGGCGGATATTTTCCACCTTGGCGCCGCGCCAGCCGTAGATCGACTGGTCGTCATCACCCACCGCGGTCATCGGCGTTTTCATGCCGGTAAGCAACTTCAGCCAAGCGTATTGCAGCGTATTGGTATCTTGAAACTCATCTACCAGCACGTGGCCAAAGCGCTCCTGGTAGTGGTTTAACAGCGCCGGATTATCGCGCAGTAGCTCCAGGCTTCTCAGCAGCAGTTCACCGAAATCCACCAGCCCGCCGCGCTCGCAGGTTAGCTGGTAGCGCTCGTAAAGCTCGACCATCTGGCCCAGGTAAGCATCGCCATCGACGTTCACTTGGTGAGGGCGCAGTCCTTCCTCTTTGCAACCGGAAATAAAATGTTGTACCTGACGTGGCGGGTAGCGCTCATCGTCAATTGAGTAATCTTTCAGCAGCCGTTTAACCAGGCGTAGCTGGTCATCGGAGTCGATAATTTGGAAGTGCTGGGGTAGTCGGGCGTCCTGCCAGTGGGTGCGCAGCAGGCGGTGGGCAATGGAGTGGAAGGTGCCCACCCACACATGGCGCATAGAGATGCCTAGCAGCGCCTCTAAGCGGGTGCGCATCTCTTTGGCCGCTTTGTTGGTAAACGTCACCGCCAGCAGGGCGTAGGGGGAAAGCCCCTCGGCCTGCATCAACCAGGCGATGCGATGAACCAGCACGCGGGTTTTACCCGACCCCGCGCCAGCCAACACGAGAAGATTGCCCTGGGGGGCGCTAACTGCCTCGCGCTGGGCGGGGTTGAGCTGATCAAGAATCGCCGTGACGTCGTCCATATAAGCCGCTGCCGGTTCGAAAATGGGCGGCCAGTTTAGCACAGCCACGGAACTGGCTGTGCGTACAGGGCGAGCGTTTAACTCTCTTCGGGGTAGCGCAGGGTGTTAAGGCTCTTTTTAACTGCTTTAAGCTGCTCGGCGAGCTTTGGCCCGCGGGTTTTAGCAACGCCAACCGCCAAGACGTCGATAAGCACGAGGTGAGCAATGCGTGAGCTTAGCGGCGTGTAGATCTCGGTGTCTTCGTGCACATCAATATACAGCGGCAGGCTGACTTCACTGGCCAGCGGTGAGTCGCTGGGACAGAGGCCAATTACCGTCGCGCCCGCATCGCGGGCCAAACGTACGCTAGCCACCAGCGCTTTGGTGCGGCCCGTCTGGGAGATCGCCACCACCACGTCGCCCTCTTTTAAGGTCACCGCGGACATATTCTGCATGTGCGGGTCGGCGTAAGCGGAGGTTGAGATCTGCAGGCGAAAGAACTTGTGCTGGGCATCGAAGGCCACCGCACCAGACGCCCCAAAGCCATAGAACTCAACCCGGTTGGCCATGGCCAAGGCGTTAACGGCTTTCCCTAATGCTTCATTGTCGAGCCGGTCGCGCACCGATAACAGCGTGCCCACGGTGGAGTCGAAAATGCTGTGAGAAAACTCTGCGACCGAGTCGCTGTCGTTCATGGAGAACTGGGCGAACTGGCTGCCGCTGGCCAGCATTTGCGCCAGCTGTAGCTTGAAGTCCTGGAAGCCGTTGCAGCCCAATGCGCGGCAGAAACGCACCACCGTGGGCTCGCTCACTTTGGCTTCTGTGGCGAGATCCACAATCCGCATGTGGATAACTTCATCAGGATTGCGCAGTACAAACCGTGCAACCTTTTGCTCGGAGCGACGGAAGTGCTCCATGCGGCGTCTCATTTCATCAAACAGGGCGCGGCTCACGTTCAGCTCCTTGGGTGCTCAACAAACAGGCGTTTACAGTACGACAAAATACACCTGTTTAAAACGTTCGTTTTTAATGACGGTTCATCGTTTGGTGCGGTATTGCGGTAACACGCTTGATGACAGCATGCCCGCATCGTCAGCAACGCTTAATCTACAGGCGTTTAAATGCCGTTAAGACATTTGAGCAGGATTCGTCATCATTTTGTCAAGTAGGTTATAGTAAGAAGTGAAGTGCCGCACTGCATCATTTGCAAATCAGTGGTCACGGATGCAGGTGGACGTAGGCATATTCACCTGGAGGAACGTCGATTATGAGAAACGTCGAACGAATCACCTCGGTAAAAAACGAATTGCTCGACATCTTTATGAGCATGCAGGTTGATGAGCACGCCCAGCAACGGCGCAGCTCTGCCCAGCGCAGCCTAAGGGCGCGTAGGGGAATAGAGTTACATCGGGAGTTTCAGAAGTTGTCGCGGGATATCGCCCCCTTGCCTGAGTACGAGCAAGAGAGCGAGCTGCACTAGCGCTTAAACGAAACCGCCCCGCTATGAAGCAGGACGGCTGTTTGCTTGGCTTTGTTGGGGCCTTAGTAAGGGCTCAAATAAGGCCAGTCACAAACACAATGATAACGCCAATGGGCGCTACATAGCGTGCGATGATGTTCCATAGGCTGACACCTGTTGCGGAGAGCCCCAGCTCAGCTTCCACGCTTTCGCGCTTCAAGCACCACGCCACAAATACAATCGCCCCCAGACCTGTTAACGGCAGCAGAATTTTGCTGGTAAAGGTATCCAGTAGGTCGAAAATATTCAGGCCGAAGAACAGCACCTCAGACCAGACGTTAAATGATAGAAGCGCCGCGACGCCTAATAGCCATACAGCAATACCACTCGCCAGAGTGGATGCGATGCGGCTCATGGACGTACGTTCTTCCAGTGTTTCCACAACGGGTTCCAGCAGAGAAATAGCCGAGGTTAGCGCTGCGAAGGTTAATAGCAGGAAGAACATCAGCCCCAGAATGGTACCGCCTGCCATATTGCCAAACGCCAGTGGCAGCGTAACGAAGATCAAACCTGGGCCTTCACCGGCACTCAAGCCATTGGCGAAGACAATCGGGAAGATAGCCAAACCGGCCAGTAGTGCGATCACGGTATCCAGAATGATCACCGTGCGCGCAGTGCCCAGCAGGTTAACGTCTTCACCCAGGTAAGAGCCGTAAGCCATCATGATGCCCATACCCAGCGACAGCGTGAAGAAGGCTTGGCCCATGGCGGCTAACACAACCCCACCGTTAAGCGCACTCCAGTCAGGGCGGAACATAAAGGCTAAGGCTTCGCCAAAATAGCCGCTAGCAACGCCGTATCCCACCAGTATCAACATTAATATGATGAGAGCAGGCATTAACAAACGCGCGGCACTTTCCAGCCCTTTGGTGACCCCGCGGGCCACAATGCCTACCACTAGCACCATAAAGGCGGTGTGCCAGAGCAGCAGCGTAGTGGGGCTACCTAGCATGCCGCCAAACAAGCCGCTGATGCCGTCGGCATCTTGGCCGTCAAAGGTGCCAATCACCGAGCTTAGCGTGTAGTTCAGCGACCAGCCGCCAATCACGCTGTAAAACGACAGAATCAAAAATGCCGCTAATACACCGCTAACGCCGATTAGCGCCCACGCCTTAGATTTACCGTGGTTCGCGGCCAGTTCGGCCATCGCGTTAATTGGGTTTTTCTGGCCTCGGCGACCAATCATCCACTCTGCCACTAGAATAGGCAGGCCCACCAGCGCCACACAGGCGAGATACACCAGTACGAAGGCCGCGCCGCCGCTGTCGCCCACCATATAAGAGAAGCGCCAAATATTCCCTAAGCCAACTGCCGACCCTGCGGCAGCGAGCACAAAGGCCATCTTTGATGACCACTGTGCATGTGCAAGTTTTGCCATGTTTCACCTTCTATATAGGTTCAATTGTAATTAATAAGGTGTTGCTATCGTAAAATGCTAATTTTCGGAAAACTAAACTGTGAGAAAAAAGATATTTTCCAGCGTTATTTTCCGAAAGTAGACGCAATTTATCCGATAGAAAGAGTGCATGCCAGTAAACACAGCTAAAAAAGCTGTTTAAAACAGTTGGCTCTGCTTATCGCCAGCAAACGCTGGCAGGGTGGGTAGCGGTGTCAGCGTTTGTAGCTCTTTATAGAGCATGCGCGCCATCTCGGGGGACTCCCGGTTATCCGCAGTATGCACAAATAAGAAAGGGGTTTTCCCCTGTTTTATCCACAGGCTAAGGCGCGATTTCCATGGGGCGAAGTAGCCGCTATTAATGGTTTTGTCAATATGCCCAATAAAACGAATAACCGGCTGCTGTGCTGTGGAGAGCACGTGTAGCGGGACTTTCGGCTTTTCCTGTTGGGCGTGGGCAAGCCCAGCATGGCCATTGGCCGGGGTGGAAAACAGTGGACGCACATCAAGCATCACGCGGTTAGCTGCGTAAGTTATCAACAATTGGTTAAGTGCCTTCTCAGCGGCTCCCTTGTGGAAAAAATTAGGGTGACGCACTTCGACAGCGCAGGGGAGATGTGCGGGCCACTGGGCGAGTAGCGCTTCTAGCTGGGGCAGCTCCTGGGGGCCAAAATCTCGCGGTAACTGGACCATGGTAGGACCAAGGCGATCATGAAGTGGCTCCAGCGCGGCTAAAAATGCCCAGGCATCTTCCAAGCGCGTTAGCCGTTGATCATGGGTGACGCTAGCCGGCAATTTAAAGCAAAAGCGAAAGTAGGGGGGAGCCTGCCGAGCCCAGGCAGCAATTGTCTCAGGCTTGGGCGCAACGCTGTAAAAGGTCGTGTTGCCTTCGACGCTTGAAAAAACTGCCGCATAGTCACTTAAAAGGTTCGTTTTGGCGTGGCGCGGGTACAGGGTGCCCAGCCAATCTTGATTGGCCCACATGGGCAAGCCTAAATAAAGCGGAAGCGTCATAAGGGGTGAGCGTTCATATGAGAGCCTTCATTCGTATTTAGTGAGCAGCAAATGCGTCAGTACTAATAGCTATCGTTACAAACAGGCAAAAAATTGATCCAGATCAAGTGACAAGCGGAACTTAGTCACTACGCTTTATAAATAACCATTTTAATACACATCTGCAGTGGTGTGTCCTTACCCTGTGGAGTTAGGCATGGCTAAAAAATCCCACCCAATAACGGCGGAAGAAACGCCCCGTAAACGCCAGGAACTGGGGCTTTTTCTATTTATCGTAGTGCTACTATTTCCCATTTTGGCAGTGGCGATAGTAGGGAGCTATGGCTTCTCCGTGTGGATTTATCAAATGTTTGCAGGCCCCCCCGGTCCGCCGCTATAGCAGCGTCTATTTAATTACTTTAAAAGCGCTACTTCATCACATTAAAGGGTTTTACCCACTGTCCATGTGAACTGCTTATATGAACCGTTTATGTAAACCGTTTATGTGAAGTGGATAACGCCTATTTTCGCCAGGAATGCTCATGACGCGCACGGATAATAACAATAATCGGCGCAATCTTTTTCGGCGCTTGTCGGGGCGTGGCGATGTACGTCGGCCACCCTGGAGTTCAGCTGGCTTTCTCGACTTATGTACCGGCTGCAACGCCTGTATCGAGTCGTGCCCGGAAGGCATTTTGACTCGCGGTGGCGGTGGCTATCCCGAGCTTAGCTTTGCCCAAGAAGGCTGCTCACTGTGCGGTGACTGCGCAAAGGTATGCGCGCCACAGGCGATACAGCGCGGCGGTAGCGTTAGCGACGCCTTTGCTTGGCGAGCTGAAGTTCAGCCGCACTGTTTGGCGCTGGCGAGTATCCATTGCCAAAGCTGCCAGGACGCCTGCGAGTGGAACGCGATTCGCTTTCCGCTACGCCCCGGTGGTCGGCCGCCGCAACCTGAGATCCACCTAGAAAGCTGCACTGGATGCGGTGCCTGCTATTCCGCCTGCCCTAATCAGGCGATTTCACTGTTAATAAAAGATACCGCCTATGTCTGATCAACTGCTGCACATCATTAGCTTTATCGTTCATGCGCGACCCGAAGCGCTGACACGGACGGCGGCGTGGATTAACCAACATAGCGTTGGCGAAGTGATGGGCGAAGACGCGGCTGGAAAGCTCGTGGTCGTCGCCGAACATACTGACGAACAACAACTATTGGCTTTAATGGATCACGTACGCGAGCAGCCTGGGGTCATTGACGCCGCCTTTGTTTATCACGAAGTCGTTGATGCCCTGTCAGCGGATGAGCCGCACGTACAGGAGGGGGAGCAATGAAACTAACACGCCGAGAGTTTGTAAAGGCGAACGCCGCAGCGGTGGCCGCTGCTACGGCAGGGATGTCGATTCCCGCAGGCGCCAGCAATCTTATTACCCATGCTGATCTGAACCGCTTGCAGTGGGATAAAGCCCCGTGCCGCTTTTGCGGTACTGGCTGTAGCGTCATGGTAGGCACCTATGACGGTCAAATCGTGGCGACCCATGGTGACAACCAGTCCGAAGTAAACCGAGGACTTAACTGCGTTAAAGGCTATTTTCTTTCTAAAATTCTCTATGGGGAGGACCGCTTAACCCAGCCGCTGCTGCGTAAGCGCAACGGTCAATATGCTAAAGATGGCGATTTCGAGCCGGTCTCCTGGGATGAGGCGCTCGACCTCATGGCAGAAAAATTTACCAGCGCCATTCGTGAACACGGCCCGGAGAGCATAGCGCTGTTTGGTTCAGGTCAATGGACTATCTGGGAAGGCTACGCGGCGAGTAAGCTATTTAAAGCCGGGCTGCGCTCGAACAATATCGACCCCAACGCCCGCCACTGTATGGCCTCGGCGGTATTCGGCTTTATGCGCACCTTCGGCTCGGATGAGCCCATGGGCGTGTATGACGACATCGAACATGCAGATGCCTTTGTGCTTTGGGGCTCTAACATGGCCGAGATGCACCCGGTGCTCTGGACCCGCGTGACCGACCGACGCCTTTCCTTCCCCGACACCCAGGTCGCCGTGCTGTCGACCTTTGAGCACCGCAGCTTTGAGTTGGCCGATATCCCCATGATTATGTCGCCCAACGCGGATATCGTGATCCTTAACTACATCGCCAACCATATTATTCAGACCGACCGGGTAAATCGGTTATTCGTCGATAAGCATGTCAACTTCGCCCTTGGCACCGATGATATCGGCTATGGCCTGCGCGACGAGCACCCGTTGCAACAGGCGGCGAAGAACGCTGACAACGCTAATAGCTGGACGGATATGAGCTTTGAGGAGTTCGCCGACTATGTTGCGCCCTATACCTTAGAACGGGCAGCGCGAGAGTCCGGCGTCTCTGAAAGCCGCCTTGAGGCCATGGCAGAGCTGTATGCCGACCCTGATAAAAAGGTGATGACTTTCTGGACTATGGGGGTCAATCAGCATACCCGCGGGGTGTGGATCAACAATCTGATTTAC
The DNA here is from genome assembly GCF_017515565.1 of Halomonas sp. Taxonomy (GTDB): domain Bacteria; phylum Pseudomonadota; class Gammaproteobacteria; order Pseudomonadales; family Halomonadaceae; genus Vreelandella. Next base: position 6,070 of record NZ_JAFWFN010000044.1, on the reverse strand, counting down.
AACCTCCACCTGCTCACCGGCAAAATTTCAGAGCCGGGCAACAGTCCTTTCTCCCTCACTGGCCAGCCGTCTGCCTGTGGCACGGCGCGGGAAGTGGGCACTTTTGCTCACCGCCTGCCCGCCGACCGCGTGGTTACCAACCCGGAGCATCGCCGCGATGCGGAGGAGATCTGGAAACTGCCCGAAGGCACCATTCCTTCGTGGGTGGGCTTCGATGCGGTGGCCCAAAGCCGCCGCCTTAAAGACGGTGACATCAAGGTCTACTGGACCCAGGTGACCAACAATATGCAGGCCGGGCCTAACGTCATGCAGGAGATTCTACCTGGCTGGCGTAACCCCGAAGCCTTTGTGGTGGTCTCGGATATCTACCCCACCGTTTCAGCCCAGTCGGCGGATCTGATTTTGCCCGCGGCGTCCTGGGTAGAAAAAGAGGGCGCCTTTGGTAATTCCGAGCGGCGTACCCAGTTTTTCCATCAACTGGTCAATGCCCCCGGCGAGGCACGCTCAGATTTATGGCAGACCGTGGCGCTTTCCCAGCGCATCCGCGTGGCTGACGTCTGGCCAGAGAAGTTGCTGGAAGCCGCCCCGGAGATGCGTGACAAAACCCTATTTGATTTACTGTTTGCCAATGGTCAGGTCGACCAGTACCCCACCTCCGATATGGAAGAGGGCTACGCCAACGCTGAGGCAGACGATTTCGGCTTCTATATCCAAAAAGGGCTGTTTGAAGAGTACGCCCGCTTTGGCCGCGGCAAAGGCAAAGACTTGGATCATTTCGACGCTTACCACGCCAGCCGGGGCAAGCGCTGGCCAGTGGTGGATGGCAAGGAAACCCTATGGCGCTACCGGGAGGGGCTTGACCCTTATGTAGAGCCCGGCAGCGGCTGGCAGTTCTACGCTAAGCCCGATAATCGCGCGTTAATTTTCGCCGTCCCGGCCGAGCCACCCCCCGAGGCACCTGACGATGACTTCCCTTACTGGCTATGTACGGGGCGGGTATTGGAGCATTGGCACACCGGCTCCATGACCCGTCGCGTGCCTGAACTTCATCGGGCCGTACCTGCCGCGCTGTTGTATATGCACCCAGAGGATGCCCGCGCTGAAGGGTTCCGGCGGGGAAGTGAGGTTAAAGTGGCAAGCCGACGCGGGGACGTAAATCTGCGGGTAGAGACCCGAGGCCGGGTTAAACCGCCCCGCGGCCTAGTTTACGTGCCCTTTTTTGATGCCTCCTACCTGATCAATAAGGTCACGCTGGATGCCACCGATCCTATTTCAAAACAGACCGATTTCAAGAAGTGCGCGGTGCGCCTTGAACTCGTCAATCTGGCGTAAACAGACTAAGGAGAACAACGATGAAATGGCTTTTTCCTCTCTGTTTATCTATGGCGCTGCTGGTGGGTGTGGCCGGTGCGGACGAGACACGCGATGCGCCTGCCCCGGATGGCTTGCGCCTCGGTGGCACCATTAGCCAAACGCAGTCTGCGGCGCCTATTGCCGGTGAACCGCGAGATAGCGGCCGTGAAGTGCGCAGCTATCCAGAGCAGCCGCCGGTGATTCCCCACTCGATCCGTGACTACCAGGTCGATATGCGGGTTAACCAGTGCCTAAACTGCCATAGCCGTGAACAAGCTGTCAGTGCGGGTGCGCCTATGGTGAGCATTACCCACTTTATGGATCGCCATAAGCAGGTATTAGCCGCCGTATCGCCGGATCGCTACTTCTGCACTCAGTGCCACGTGCCCAAAACCGATGCCACCCCGCTGGTACCCAATCGCTTCAAGTCTGTGGAAGAGGTGATTAACGAGACGCTACGTGAGCGCCAGGAGGCGGGGCAATGAAGCGCTTTTTTACCCGTTACTGGCGTATTTTAAGCCGCCCCAGCGTTCACTTTAGCCTGGGGTTTTTAACCCTGGGTGGTTTTATCGCCGGTATCATCTTTTGGGGCGGTTTCAACACGGCCATGGAAGCGACCAACACCGAGCAGTTTTGTATCTCCTGCCATGAGATGGAGCGCAACCCAATGCAGGAGCTCAAAACCACCATTCACTACTCCAATCGTTCTGGGGTGCGGGCGACGTGCTCAGACTGCCATGTTCCTCACGACTGGACGCATAAAGTAGCGCGCAAAATGGAGGCCTCTAAAGAGGTGTGGGGCTGGGTATTTGGCACGATACGCACCGAAGAGCAGTTCGAGGCAAAGCGCCGCGAGCTGGCCGAGCGTGAATGGGCGCGGCTCCAGGCCAATGACTCACTAGAGTGCCGCAACTGCCACGAATTCGACTCCATGGACTTCACCCAGCAGAGTACGCGTGCTGCTCGCGCCCACTCCACCAATCTCGCCTCGGGCGATGCGACCTGCATCGACTGTCATAAAGGCATCGCCCACGAACTACCGGATATGAGCCCTAGAATAGACGCGGCTGTTGGAACGCCCGATATCGTGTCCTGGGCCGCGCATTTAGAGCTGGAGAGCGGTGCCTATGCCGAGCAGTAGCGTCGGCGTCGATTGAAAAGTCGCTGGCGCAATTGACGCGCTAGATGCTAGAACAGGCATCATCGTCAATTTATGCGCCAGCGCGCAGGGTGGAAGAGAGAATGAGTCAGGGAAAAGTATTGGTACTACATGGCCCAAATTTGAATTTGCTGGGCAGCCGTCAGCCAGAAATCTACGGCTATGAGACGTTAGAAGATGTGAATAACATCTTACGTGAGAAAGCGGTGATGGCCGACTGGGACATCACTTGCTTTCAAAGTAATCATGAAGGCGCCTTGATTGATGCGATCCACGCCGCACGCCTTGATGGCACCCAAGCGATTATTATTAACCCCGCGGCCTATACCCATACCTCTGTGGCCATTCTCGATGCGCTTCATGCCTTTGATGGCAAAGTCATTGAGGTACATCTCTCCAATGTGCACAAACGCGAAGCTTTTCGGCACCACTCCTACGTATCGCTACGCGCCGATGGCGTGATTGCCGGATTGGGCGTGCAAGGCTATCGCGCTGCGTTAGAGGCTGTGTTTATCTAGCAAGCAGCAAAATTAGTTAAACAATAAAAAAAGGGTGCCCGTCTAAGCGGGCACCCTTTTGTTTTAGGTAATGCTAATAACGCTTAAAGATGATTAAGCGCTTTTCTTCTTGGTGATCTTCGGATCGCTCTCTTTATCTTTTTGATCACCCGGTTTGCTATCGCTGGCGTCGCTTGGCTGTGGGAGTGATGGCAGCGATTTGGCGAGCATTTCGACACTGTGGCGGTAGTAGAGCTGGCTCTTGTTATGCTCGCCCATGCTGGCGTAGAGGCGGGCAAGCTCGGCACATACTTCACCATTGGGGCGCTGGCGCTGGCTAGCTTCAAAGTATTCCAGCGCTTTTTCCCACTGGCCTATGCGCAGTGATAGGCGCCCGCAAGCCAACAGCAGTTCTGGGTCGTTGGGGCGCTCTTGCAGCCATTTCTCTGCTTTCACCAACTGACGTGCGGCGTCGACGTTAAGCAGGCCGTAACGTTTTACCAAGCGCGCATCCCAGTGGTGGTCCAGCGAGTGATTGAGCAGCCGTTCAGCGATAGGCTCTTCGTTCGACTGGAGCAGCGCCTCGGTGTAGAGCACGATCAGCTCGGTATTACCGCGTAGGTAGTCCGGCATATCGGCCCATAGCCCACGTACCCGCTCAATGTTAGTAGGGTTCTTGGCCTCAAACACGATCAGTTCACGGTAGGCCTTGAACTCCAACTGCTCACGTTCTTGCTGGGTAATCAGCTTTTGCACGGCCAAGCGCGGGATTAGGTGGCGTAGCCCCTCCCAATCGTTAACGCTGAGATGCACCTGCTTAAGCATCTTGAGCACTTGAGGGTGGTTGGTCAGCTGTTTATCCAAACGATTAAGAATCGCCAATGCTTCTTCGGGCTGTTGACGGTCGATCATCAACTGCGCCTGCATCAGGCCAATCGCCGTGTCGGCGCCTTCGGTGGTTAGCTGAGCCTTGTTGAGATGCTCTTGAGACTTAACATGGTGGCCTTGATAGTGTGCCGCCAGCGCCGCTGAAAGGTAGTTAACCAGCGGGGTGCTGGAGTCATTGGCAGCGTTAACCAGGGTTTTTTCGGCTTTTTTGAAGCGGCCTTCGGTAAGGGCCACTAAGCCATGCACCGTGCGTTTCATGGCGCGGCGATTGCGGGCGCGGCTATTCCAGGTGCGAAAGTTACCCACCGGGCGAATAATGCCGCTTAAAAGCCGCAGGGCAAAGTGCAGCACAAGGAAGGCGGCGAGTAGCAGTACCAGGCCAAACCAGAAGGAGGTCTGTACCGATGTTTCACCGACACGAATTAACCAGTAGCCGGGCACTGCCATCATTAGGTGCCCAAATAGGGCACCTACTGCAAGGCCTGCGACGATAAGAAGAATGAGCTTTCTCATGCATCACCTCCGCCTTGGCGACGCGATTCAAAGCGGTTTTCAATGAAGTTCGCTAGCGCCTGCTGTGACGCGCTGATATCGGGCAGTTCAGGCTTCACCTCGGTTTGCTTAAGCTCCTGCAGGCGATTAATGACGCTTTGGGTCTCGTCACGACCGGTGTCGTAGTAGCCGTTAAGTAGACCCAGGGCTTTATCAAGGCTCGCTTCGTAAAGTTCCTGCTCTTCTTTCAACAGGGCCAGTTGCGATTGCTCAAGCACTAGGCGCAGGCTTTGACGCAGATAGGTCTCTTGCTCTGGGGTAATCAGCGTTTCCAGCGCTTCGTCGTGGTGACGAATCACTACCAAGTCCTTCAGCTCGGCGCCAAACCGTGCAAGCTGGCGCTGGAAGGTACCGCTAGGCGGTTGTTCGATGCTAGAGGTAACGGCACGCTCTTCCACTTCCTGGGAAAGACGCAAGCCAGCGATGCGTTCCTGCTGGGCGTTCAGCGCCAGATAGATACCGGTGCGGTCTACGCGGGGTACTGCATCAAGGGCGGCCAGCTCATTGGCGATTTCACGGCGTACCGAGGTTAGTGCCGGGTTGTCGGCGTCCACTAGGCGGGCGTCGGCGGTGTTAAGCAGTGCGGCTGCACCATCAACATCACCTTCAAGCTGCAGGCGCTGGTTGGCTAAGCGGAGCAGATAGGCGGCTTCTGCATGTAGCCAGTCGCGCTCGTCGGTTTCCTGCTCTTGGGATAGCTGGGCCAGCACTTGATCCAGCGTCTCGTCGACGTCACTGCGGTAAGTATCAAGTTCACTGCGCAGCTCGCTCAAGGTGCTTTCCAGCGTCTGGCTGCGCTCGGCTTCGCCGCTTTCGATACGTGACTCAAGGTCGCTAACGGCCTGCTGCGAGGCGCTGTCTTCAGTCTGCTGAGTCAGCGCATCAATGCGCTGCTGTTGACTATCCAGGCGCTGCCAGCCTTGCCAAGCAACCAGTACTAATGCCACCGCCAGGATAATCACCAGCACAATGGCGAGCACGCCGCTCTTGCCACTCTTGCCGCCGTTGCCACTGTCACTACCCGAGTGGCGGCTACTGCCACCACCGTTAGAGGGAGGCGGCGTGGAGGCGCCTTTGGTGCTTGCGCTTGCGCCCGCGGTACTCTTACCCGCTGCCTGTTTGGGGGCAGGCTCATCTTTTTTGGCACCGCTGTTTGGTGCTACGGGAGCGGCGCTTGTGGTGTCTTGTTTAGAATCGGCGGGTTGGTGGCCGCCTTTATTACGCCGCCGGGAGCGGCTGTTCTTGGCGGCATAGGAGGAAGATGCTGAGGTAGTGCTTGACCCTGCAGGCTCGCTGTTGGGAGAGGCGGGCACGGCGGTATCGCTCGGCGTAGCGCCCTCTTGGGATGCATCGGCAGACGTCTTGTGTACGCCTTCCTGATCGTTTAGTTGTTTGCTCATCTGTCGCTAGCCCTTATTAAGTTCCTTGATCGACATCGGCACCCTTTGGGTTGCAGGACCGATCCAACGCGGCTACCAGCGCAGCCGGCGTTGCTCCCGACGCCACCTTGAGGTCACAAAAACCCAGTTTACCGGCCAGTGTAGCTAAACGGTGACTGGAAACGATTAGCGGTTGGTTCAACGCTGCTTGATCACACCATTTTGCCAGATGTTCAAGCAGT
>NZ_JAFWFN010000043.1 GCF_017515565.1 Halomonas sp. | reverse complement strand
CAGTTGAGAACGCTTGTGATCAAACCAGCTATATTCGGTGGAGACCTGATACCCCAGCATGCCTAAACCACCAAAGACGGGCACTATCCACTTGGGTAGCTGCTTGCGAGTGAGTGTTCTAAGCAGTAGGCCTACCCCTGCGGCGGCAAGCCCTGCAAATACGGCGGCTACTAAGTGCCAAATCATACAATATCCTTTCTAAAAGCCATCGGGCTTCCCTGAGGAAGCCCGATGGTAAGCTGTCATTCCACGTCTCTATTGGCCGTATGCCTGATAGAAGGAATGATTATGACTTAGTGATCAACCGCTACACCAGCACCTTTCGGATAGCGGACGCTTTCCACCAGGTCTTGAATCTCCTGGGGGGGCTCTTCCGTTGCGCTGGAGACTGCAAACGCAACCGCAAAGTTGATCATCGCACCTACCGCACCAAAGGAGAGCGGGGAGATACCCAGGATCCAGTTATCCGGCGTGTTGGCCAGCATATTGGTGCCTGGAATAAACAACCAGCCCAAGTAAGTGAAGATATACAGCAAGGTAGTGATAAGGCCCGCTAGCATACCTGCAATAGCGCCTTTACTGTTCATACGCTTAGAGAAGATACCCATCATCAGCGCTGGGAACAGTGAGGCACCCGCAATACCAAAGGCCAGTGCTACGGTTTGCGCTGCAAACCCAGGTGGGTTTAGGCCCAAGTAGGTCGCTAGCAGAATCGCGCCACCCATGGAGATACGCGCTGCAAGCATTTCACCTTTTTCAGAGATCTTCGGGTTAATCATGGTTTTGATCAAGTCATGACTAATAGCGGACGAGATAGCCAGCAACAGGCCTGCCGCTGTTGAGAGCGCCGCTGCAATACCGCCTGCTGCAATCAAGCCAATTACCCAGCCCGGAAGGTTGGCGATCTCGGGGTTGGCAAGCACCATGATGTCGTTGTTGACCTCTAGCTCGCTGCCAGCCCAACCTAGCTCTGAGAAGTCGGCGCTGTCGTTATACATCTGGATGCGGCCGTCATTATTAAGGTCGCGGAACTGGATCAGACCCGTTTCAGCCCAGGTTACCATCCACTCAGGCACATCGGGATGATTCGTCCACTCTTCGGCCAGTGCGTAGCCCTGAGCATCTGTTGTGGTGATTTCACCGTGTTGGATGGATGACTGTAGCGCTTCTTCGACATTTTCTACCTGTCCAGCAAGGTCTGGGTAGATAGTTGTCGTTAGGTTCAAGCGTGCCATGGAGCCAACCGCAGGTGCGGTGAGGTACAGCAGTGCAATAAACACTAGCGCCCAGCCAGCAGACCAGCGAGCATCAGCTACTTTAGGAACCGTGAAGAAACGAATGATAACGTGGGGAAGACCGGCTGTACCAACCATCAGCGACAGGGTAAACAGCACCATGTTCAGCTTGTTGTCGACATCGGCGGTGTAATCTTGAAAGCCAAGAGCAACCACGACTTCATCTAGTTTTTCCAATAGCGGCACGCCGGATTCAGTATGTGTACTAAACATACCGAACATCGGAATTGGGTTGCCGGTAAGTTGCATGGCGATGAAAATTGCCGGAATAGTGTAGGCAATAATCAGAACAACGTACTGTGCTACCTGGGTGTAAGTGATGCCTTTCATGCCACCAAACACGGCATATAGGAAGACGATCAGTGCCGCAATCCAGATGCCCCAGGTATTGCTGACTTCCAAGAAGCGTGAGAACGCAACGCCAGCACCGGTCATTTGACCGATAACGTACGTCACTGAAGCCACGATTAAGCAGACAATCGCCACAAACCGGGCGGTGTTGCTGTAGAAACGGTCGCCAATGAAGTCGGGCACGGTAAACTTGCCGAACTTGCGTAGGTACGGAGCAAGTAGCATCGCAAGGATAACGTAGCCGCCGGTCCAGCCCATCAAGAAGCTAGAGTTGGCATAACCGCCGGAGGCCAGCAGACCTGCCATGGAGATAAACGATGCCGCTGACATCCAGTCGGCAGCCGTTGCCATGCCGTTAGTGATTGGGTGAACGCCGCCGCCGGCGACATAGAAGTCTTTCGTGGAGCCGGCCCGCGCCCATATCGCAATCCCGATATAGAGCGCAAAGGAGGCGCCAACAAATAGTAAGTTAATTGCAAACTGGCTCATGCTGGCTTACTCCCCAAGGCCAAATTTTTCATCAAGTTTGTTCATCTTCCACGCGTAGAAGAAGATCAAAACGATGAAAGTCAAAATTGAGCCCTGTTGTGCAAACCAGAAACCCAGGTCAGTTCCGCCAACAGGTATGCCCGCCAGCAGTGGGCGAAAGAGGATAGCGCATCCATAAGATACGAATGCCCAAACCGCTAGGCATCCGAAAATTAAGCGGACGTTGGCTTTCCAGTATTCAGCAGCATTGGTTTTATCGTCTGCCATTGTGTTGCTCTCCACTTGTGATTTTTAGGGTTGGAAAGTGAACTCAAAGTAGCGTGTGATTCATCAGGGCAATCGCACGAAGGAAACTGCTTTTTATTAAAAGTGACGTGTCAACTTTGTGAGGCACGCCGCTCAGTTATTCTTACAGTGTTACCCTTTTTAAACGCTAACCAAGAGTGACCATGTTGAGCCAAGTTAATTGGCATCTGGTAAAGCATTTGATTAGTGAATTTGAGAACCCTGACTGTTTCACTGGTAATACTGGTCAATAAATGCAAAAAATAAATCCCAGACTTTGGTATCAGGTAGCTGTGTAAGCGCTTTTGCATACGTTTTTATACGCAGAAATGCCTATTTTTTCTAGTTTTTTTGTGATTTTTCGATATTCATTTAAACATGATAGGACGATGGTCTATGGCTCGCTTAAAAGCAATGTTTGCTACCTTGAACAAAGGTTTTTCTTAGTGTCAAAGTTGTTGCAATAAGGCACTACTTTAGTCGCTAATAAAACGTCGATTCGACGTTAGCGGCATAGCTAAAGGTATAAGAAAGTGAGTGGGTAAAATCTATAGGGTCATTTTATAGTTTTAGCTTGTTTAAAGGTATGTGAGTTAAGAAATGCTGGCAAAGAATTGCTTGTGAAAAGGAGAGTTGCCAGGCGGGTGCGGTCGCTAGGTAATTAGGTTGCAGCGTCGTAGGTACTTTATTTGCCTTTAGTAGAGTGAGGTCGCGCATGGTAGAGGTTGAGCTGTCCCAGCTGCCGTTTACACTGCTGGATGAAGAGGGGCGTGATTATGTTCGCCGTGGAGTAGACCTAGCCTACTTTGACCGAGATGAGATTATTTTAGAAACAGGGCAGGCGGGTGAGTCGATGTTTCTCATCCATAAAGGCGAAGTTGCCGAGATTGATCCTACGTTGCCAGCGTCTAGTGCGCGCATCGGCCACTACACGGCGGGCGATCTGTTCGGTGCTATCAGTATCCTAAATGGTAAAAGCCGTTACCGTTTTCAGGCCGAGCAAGAAAGCCTGTGCTACATCATGCCCAAAGCGCTGTTTATGCAGCTGTGTCGCCACTATCCTGACTTCGAAAACTTCTTTAAGCAGACGCTCTCCCACAAGACGCGCTTGCTGAGTGAAAAGCGGGCGGAAGGTGGCGTCACCATGGCTGGTTTTATGCTCGCTAAAGTAAGCGAGTGTATGCGTGAACCGCTGCTAATGGAGGCGACTGCCGATATTGCTAGTGCCGTTGCTCAACTGAACGATAGCCATGCCGACAGCCTTCTGGTCAATACCCATGGCAAGCATGGGATGGTTACCAAAACGGATTTGCTTAATGGTTTGGTGCTTGGTAATTGCACAAATGCTACGCCCGTTGAGGAGGTAGCCCACTTTTCCCTGGTGACTGTGACGCCAGATCAATACCTCTTTGAAGCCCTGGTGTTGATGACACGCCACAAGGTGGCCCGGGTTGTGGTTGTGGAGCAAGAGGCACTCAAAGGGGTTGTTGAGTTGACCGATGTGCTGAGCTATTTTTCCAGTCGTAGCTATGTGGTTAGCCTTCAAATTGAGCAGGCGAATGACTTAGATGCATTGGCAACTGCAAGTCATCGTACCCCTGAGCTGGTAAAAGCCTTAATGGCCCAAGGGGTGAAATTACGCTTTGCGATGGACCTGTTGGCCGCGCTCAATGGGCGCATTATGAGTAAAGCCTGGTCATTTACCGTTGACGAAGCTCACCATAACGATAGCTGCATGATGGTGATGGGAAGCGAAGGGCGGGGCGAGCAAATCCTCAAAACAGACCAGGATAATGGACTGATTTTAGCGGATGACACTCAGTGGCCTGACGTGGCCGAGCAAATGCAAACGCTGACGAAAACGCTTATTCAATTAGGCTACCCGCCGTGCCCCGGCAATATTATGGTGTCTAACCCCGAGTGGGTCGGGACAGTGTCTCAGTGGAAAAAAAATATTGTGAAGTGGGCCAGTGCCCGGGATGGCGATAGCTTGATGAAGCTGGCTATTCTGCTTGATGCCCACGCAGTGGGGGGTAATCCCACGTTACTAGAGAGCGTGCGGGAAGAGCTCTTTGAGCGCTGCTCCCGCGACGAGCTGCTGCTCTCTTACTTTGCCAGAACGGCACTACGTTTTTCGACGCCGCTGACGCTCTTTGGCTCGCTGAAAAAGCCCCAGCACGGTATTGATATAAAAAAAGGCGGCATTTTTCCAATTGTGCACGGCGTGCGGACCATGGCGCTTGAACGACGGATTAAGGCAACATCGACGCTGGATCGGTTAGATGCCCTAGCAACGGACGGCCGGTTGGACCGTCGCTTCGCTGATGATTTGGGGGAGGCATTAGCTCTGTTTACAGAGCTGCGGCTAAAACAGCAGCTTCAAGAGTTGGATGGCGCGTCCGATACGCGCACTAACCGTGTGGTCGTACAGGAACTCTCCTCCCTTGAGCGCGATTTGCTTCGCGAAGCGATGCATATTGTTAAAGATTTCAAACAGCGTCTTTCCCACCGATATCATTTGGAGTATTCGTGAGCGGCATGCGATGGTTAGATCGACACGTGTCGCTATTCAGCGGCTCCTTGCGCACCCTTCTGCAGCGAGAAAGCGACCGCCGCCGGTGTGTTGGTTCTCCCTATGCATGGCTATTCCAGCCCTATATGGGGGAAGAGCAGGTGGCCCTGGCGTGTTATGCGTCTGCTAGTGAGCACCCGGTGATTAGCGTGGCGGCAGTGGTGCTTAACCAGCGCCATGTTCAAACCAGCAGAGCCTGGGTTGCCACGATAGCGAACACCCGTAGCGCGAATTCCGCTATGCTTAGGCGCCACCATCAAGTTTATGGTACGACCGTCGCTTTATCCCCCAGTGCGGAAAATCTCGGGGCGCTGGCCGAATTTATTGGCAACCGGCCTTTAATAGGCTGGCAAATAGAACGCTCTCTTGATCAGCTAAATATGCTGTTCAAGGAAGAGCTTGGCTTCGGTTTGCCCAACGCGCAGGTAGATGTCGCCAAGCTTCACCATCGCCAACTGCGACGTTTACACCCCCAGGTAGATGTCAGCAACGACTTGGGCGAGGCGCTAGAGCGATGGCAACTGCCCGCAATGAACAGCCACGGGGTGCTAAGTGAAGCTGCTGCGAGTGCGCTGCTGTATATACGTTTGCAGCGTGAGACTGCCCAGGTAGCTTAAACCCGCTGGGTTTCTGTTGGGTGGAGCTGTCGAGTATTGTTAGAATGGCCGCTGCTTTTTCTACCAGCGGCAGTGCCTATACCATGCAATCTCTTGATTATTTTGACCCGGCGACCATCGATGCCGCCCAAGCGGCCAGCCAGCAATCCCCACCCGACCCACAAGACGCAAAACACAAGCGTGAATTCAACAAGTTGCAAAAACGCCTGCGTCGCGAGGTGGGTAACGCAATCATCGATTATCAGATGATTGGCGAAGGCGACCGGGTAATGGTGTGTCTATCGGGTGGCAAAGATAGCTACACCATGCTTGAGATTTTGCGCAACTTGCAGCGCAACGCTCCGGTTAACTTCTCACTGGTGGCGGTGAATATGGACCAGAAGCAGCCGGGTTTTCCAGAGCACATCCTTCCGCAGTATTTGGATAAGCAGGGGGTGGAATACCATATTCTAGAGCGAGACACCTACTCGGTGGTGAAAGAGAAAACGCCAGAAGGAAAGACTACCTGTGCACTCTGTTCGCGACTGCGTAGAGGATCGCTGTACGGTTTTGCTGAAGAGATTGGCGCTACCAAAATTGCTTTGGGTCATCACCGGGAAGATATTTTAGAAACGTTGTTTTTAAATATGTTTGTTGGCGGGACTTTAAAAGCTATGCCGCCTAAGCTGCTATCTGATGATGGTAAAAACATCGTCATCCGTCCGCTTGCTTACTGCAAAGAGGCAGATATTGCCGAGTTCTCCCGGCTAATGGAGTTCCCCATCATTCCCTGTAATCTGTGCGGTTCGCAGCCCAATCTCCAGCGTCAGGTCGTTAAAGATATGCTGGCAGAGTGGGATAAGAAGCATCCTGGGCGGCTGGAAAGCATGTTTAAAGCGGTTACTAATGTGGCGCCTTCCCAGCTTGCCGACCGTCAGCTATTTGATTTTGCGAACCTTGAAGACAAGCAAGCAGCACTGATGGCCGGGCGCATCCAGGCATTTAACGTGGGGTAGCAGTCTGCTCGTCTTCTTCGGCCAAGATAATTAACCGTTGCATGTCGAGGATATTAATTTCACGCCCTGACACGGCTACCACGGCTTGTTGCTGGAAACGGCTAAGAATGCGGCTGACGGTTTCTACCGCGAGGCCCAGGTAGTTTCCCAGATCCGCCCGGGACATCGAGAGCCGGAAACTGTAGGGGGAGTACCCACGCCGACGAAAGCGGTCTGAAAGCGTTATTAAAAAGCTAGCGAGCCGCTGGTCGGCGGTTTTGCGTGATAGCAGTCGCATCATGCGCCGGTCATCTTTCAGCTCTTTGCTCATGCTCCGGTAGAGCTGCCCCCGTAGTTCAGGAAGCTCTTCAGAGAGCGTATCCAGGCGGTCGAAAGGGATTTCGCAGACGGTCGTGGTTTCCAAGGCAATAACGCTGCCGGGGTAATAGTTTCCATCAATTCCGTCTAACCCCACCAGCTCGCTGGGCAGGTAGAAGTTGGTAAGCTGGTCGTTGCCATTACCTTCACTGGTGACCTGTTTAAGGCTACCCGAGCGAACGGCATACACACTGGTAAACGGGTCTCCCTGGCGAAACAGCGGCTCACCTTTTTTAAGCGGTGCCCGGCGGCGGATAATAGCGTCGAACTGCCCCATATCTTCAAGCTCAAGGGCCAGCGGTAGGCACAACGAACTAAGGCTGCAGGTTTGACAGCGTGCTTCTTGCAGCAGTGAACGTCGGGGGCTGGCTTGGTGAGGCATGTAATTCTCCATTTATCATTTGCCATGATAGGCGCCAGGCAAGAGCGCCTCAATAGGGTCACATAATTTTTGAATAACGCTGAGACGACTGGCTAGGTAAATGAGTATCGAAGGCCATGGCAAGATGACGAATAAGCAGTCGGCCTGTGGGTGTGGCGCTCAAAGAGAGTCCATCACGTATCAGCAAGCCGTCCTGTTCTGCCGCGTGAAGCTGCTCAAGAACTGGGGAAAAGTAGTCAGCAGCATCAATTCCCCAGCGTTGGCTTACCGCTGCTAGATCAATTCGCATATCGCACATTAAGCGTTCAATAACGTCTCGGCGTATTAGGTCGTCCTGATTTAATCTTAAACCTTTTACTGTTGCTAGCCTACCTTGATCTAGTGCTGCTTCAAAGTGTTCAAGAGAGGTTGGGTTTTGCGCATAAACGTCGTCCACGCGAGAAATGGCTGAGACGCCTAGCCCTATCAGATCACATTGAGCATGGCTGGAGTAACCTTGGAAATTACGCTGAAGTGAGCCGTTGCGCTGGGCAACCGCCAAGCTATCATCCGGTCGGGCAAAATGATCCATACCAATGTGTACATAACCTGCGCTGGTAAGCATCTCAATAGTGGTATGCAAAATGGCGAGTTTCTCATCGGCGCTTGGTAAGTCTTCCTCATTAATACGTCGCTGAGGCGCAAAACGAGTGGGCATATGGGCATAGTTAAACACTGATAGCCGTGCTGGGTTTAGCTCAATTACCTGCTGCAGTGTGTCGGCAAAGCTCTGCTCGGTTTGAAAGGGCAGGCCATAGATCAAATCGAGATTAAGTGAGCGAAAGCTTAGACGATGAGCTTCATCCATTAATGTTTCGGTGAGCACTCGCGGCTGCACACGATTAATCGCTTTTTGTACCTGTGGGTTTAAATCCTGTACGCCAAGGCTCAGCCGGTTAAATCCGAGTGACTGTAAGTGGCGTAGGGTAAATACATCGGCTTCCCGTGGGTCAATTTCAATGGCGTAATCACGATCAGGCGACATGGATAAACCGAAGCGAGCGTCTAAACGGTCAATCAGGTCGCTCATTTGTGCAAGCGAGAGAAACGTCGGTGTACCACCGCCCCAGTGCAATTGTTGTACTGGCCGCTTAGTGTCTAGGTGGCGAGCGGTTAGAACCATTTCGCGGTCGAGTCTAGAGAGGTATGGTTCTGCCAACTGGGTGTTTTTGGTAGCAATCTTATTGCAGGCACAATAAAAGCAAATTTTGCGGCAAAAAGGCACGTGCACATAGAGCGATAGCGGTCGTTGGCTCTGATTGCTACGCTCAAGCGCCTGGGTAAAATCATCTGCGGTGAACTGCTCATTGAAAGCGAGCGCGGTTGGGTAAGAAGTGTAACGGGGGCCGCTTTTGTCATAGCGGCGAAGCAGCGCTTCATCCCAAGCAGTGGCCGAAGGCGCTGCAAGTGTAGGGTGTGAAACGGCAGCAGTGGCATGTGCAGGCATGGAAGGCGCTCCAGGGTTTGAAAGCAAGGCTTGCACCAAGCTTGAATAGCAAGATCAAAAGCAATAGGGGATATCAGGCGTTAATGCCGAGAAAAACAGGCTTAAACACTGCTAAATGCTAGAACAAGCAAACCATGAAAGCGTTGAGCTACATCAAGGTATACGCGTCAGGGCGTTAATAGGCGTTATGACCCACCAGCGCCCATAGTTGCCATGCCGCAAAACCAATAATAGTCAGTGCAGCGATGCTGCGAGTGGCCGGATGGCGTATTAGCTGGCTAAGCTGCTGGGCAGCCAAGCCGGTGGCCAGCAGCGCTGGTAGGGTGCCTAAGCCAAAGGCGCCCATCAGCAGTGCACCTTGGAGTGGGTCGGCGATAGCGAGGCTCCAGGCCAGCATGGAGTAGACCAGGCCGCAGGGAAGCCAGCCCCATAGCGCGCCAAGGGTGAATGCCTGGGGAAGGTGTACAACGGGCATTAAGCGCCGCCCTAGCGGCTCTATATAGCGCCATAGGTGTCGCCCAATGGCTTCGACCTTAAGCAGGCCCTTCCACCAGTTGGCAATATACAGCGCCATTAAAATCAGCATTAGCGCGGCAAATGCCTGGAGCATAATGCGGGCGGTGGGAGAAAGCGAAATAAGCGTACCCAGAGCCGCCACTAGGGCGCCTGCGACCATGTAGCTCAGGATGCGGCCAGCGTTATAGCTTAGTAAAAGCCCACCCATACGGGCGGGGTGGCGCATGCTTGGCGGCACAGCAAAGGTCAGTGCGCTCATAATGCCGCCACACATGCCGATACAGTGAGCACCCCCCATTAAACCAAATACAAAAGCCGCCAGGACCGGTGGTAAATCTAAGCCTGTTGGGTTCATGACGGCGGTTCTGAGTCGTTTGATTTAGCCTGTTTGCGAGACGCTATTTTACGCTCGTCACGCTGCTCCTTGGTTAAGTCGTTCTCATCGTCATCGAACAGAACGCGGTAGGCGGGCCCTTCAAGATCATCAAACTGGTCGTGCTTAACCGCCCAAAAAAATGCCCAGACGGCGAGGCCGAGCAAGATAAGTGATAGAGGGATTAGCAAATAAAGAATTGTCATGCGTTCACCGGATGGGTAGTCGCTATCAGTGGAGCCGATTGGGTGCGCCAGCGTGACAGGCGCAGCGCATTACCCACCACTACCAGAGAGCTGAGCGACATGCCAATAGCGGCAAGCCATGGTGGTATAAGGCCCATGGCGGCCAGTGGTAGCGCGGAGAAGTTGTAGCAGACTGACCACAGCATATTTTGTCGCATGATCTTGCGTGTGGCTCCGGAAATCTCGATAGCGTCATATATCCGCATCAAGCGTGGGCTGAGTAGCACCGCATCGGCGCGCGTGCGGGCTAAATCTGTGGCGCCGTTCATGGCAATTGCCACGTCAGCTCCCGCTAAGACTGGCACGTCGTTGATACCGTCGCCAATCATTACCACACACTCGCCCTGGGCTTGCAGCTCGCGTAGCCGCTCAAGCTTGCCTTCGGGTGACTTGCCCGCATGCCAGGTGGTGATATTGAGCTGCTGGGCAAGGCTCTCAACCGCTTCTTGGGTATCCCCTGAGAGTAGTTCAACCGCTAAGCCTCGGGCCTGGAGAGCGGCCACGGTCTGGGCTGCATCATCACGAATGCCGTCATGCAGTTTAAACCATGCGCGCGGCTCGCTATTCTCGCTCAGCAGCAGCCACTGACCGGGGCCGGGCGGTGCAATAGCCGTTTTGCTAGCGAAGTCTGGCTTGCCTAGACGCCAAGTAGCACCGTTTAGCGTGCCTTCTAAGCCAGAGCCGGTATGGCTTTGTACGTGATGAGCCTGCAGCGTGGCATCGCGGAAAGGGCGGAATGCCCGCGCGATAGGGTGCTCTGAATGGGCTTCCAGCGCTGCGGCAATCGCCCTTGCTCGCTCAGCGCTTAGCTCGGGTAACTCAGTGGAAAGGCCAGCAAGCGGAGTCGTTTGCGTGAGGTGCATTTCGCCCCGGGTCAGCGTGCCTGTTTTGTCGAAAATAACCCGAGTAACGTTCGAGAGCGACTCCATGGCATCGGCGCGGGTAATTAGTACACCGCGTTTGCGCAACTGCCCATGCCCAGCGGTTAGGGCCGTAGGAGTAGCCAGGGCCAGCGCACAGGGGCAAGTGACGACCAGCACCGAAAGCATGATCCACAGCACTCTTGATGGATCGATGAACCACCAGGCAACGGTAACGCAGGCCGTCACCACCAGCAGGCGCAAAACAAATAGATGCGCCATACGTGCGGCCATTTGCGCAAGCCTTGGACGGCTGGCAAAGGCGCGGTCGGTTAAATCTACAATGCTCGCCACTCGTGCTTCGCCACCCGCATGGGTAACGGTGACGACCAACGGGTTTTCCATGTTCTGGCTGCCGCCGGTGACGCTATCACCCACGCGCCGCGTGACCGGCAGGTACTCCCCGGTCAGCATGGACTCGTCGAGGCTGGATTCACCCTCTTCAATAATGCCGTCGGCGGGTACGCCGTGGCCGGGCTTGATTAGTATCCGGTCGCCTGTTGCCAGTTCGCTAGCAGGCAGAATCCGCTCGCTGCCATCGGCTTCAAGACGCGTGGCGGAAACTGGCAAAACACCGCTTAACGCGTTGCCACTGTGGCCACTGCGTCGTCTGGCGCGGCCTTCTACATAGCGACCAAACAGCAGGAAAAAGGTGAACATGGCAACCGAGTCGTAATACACCTCCCCTACATCAAACAGCACCGCATAGCTGCTGGCCAAGTAGGCGCCGCCAATTGCGAGAGAGACCGGCACATCCATACCCAGCACGCCGGTTTTAAGATCGCGCAACGCATTGCGGAAAAAAGGCTGGGCTGAGAAAAGCACCACTGGCGTTGCTAGGGCAAACGAGAGCCAGTGGAAAAGCGCATAAAAATCCGCGCTGATTTCGCCTGGCCCTGCGACATAAATGGGGATGGAGAACATCATTACCTGCATCATGCCCACTGCGGCGACAATCAGACGGCGTACGTTCATCCGCTCTTCATGCTGAAGACGCGCTTGGGCTTGATCTGGTTCGTAGGGCTGGGCGTCGTAACCAATTGCCGCCAGCTCGGCGAATAGCTGAGATAGCTTGACAACGTTTGGATCCCAGCTCACTCGCAGGCGATGATGGGTCAAATTCACCGCGCTGGATCCAACGCCCTCAAGGGCATTCAGGCGGTGTTCAATTAGCCAGGCACACGCGGCACAGGTAATACCCTCAATCGCTAATGTCGCCCTAACAAATCCCTCGTCACCATCTGCGTGCACAAACTGTGCCTGCAGGCCGGGGTCGTCAAATACCGACCAGGTTTCAGCTTTGGTGGCTTGGCGCTCATCAGGGCGCTCAGGTAGCTCGGTGCGGTAGCGGTAATAGCTTTCCAGCCCCCCATCCACAATGGCATGCGCCACTGCTTCGCAGCCGGGGCAACAAAGCGAATGGGTAGTTTCATCTAGGTTAATATGCCACGGTGCCCCTGCGGGCACCGGATTGCCGCAGTGGTAGCAGCTAGGGGGCGTCAAGGTGGTGCTCATTCGCTTGCGGAACGCCCTCCCGGCTGTAGAGCAATGCTGTTTTCATCAGGAAAGCGCGCTTCGCCAATCAGACGCCAGTCTGCGTCGTCCTCGTCTGGCTGCAACTGCAAATACCAGCGGTACCTTAGGTTGTCCGGGCCTTGGGCGAGATAGCGTCCATCACGGACATGCTCAAGAACAAACTGCTGGTCGCGGTCATCTTGGGTAGGGAATATTAGTTTCAAATACAGCGTGTCAGGACGTACATCGCCGTCGAGGTCGAGAATAATATCGCTAGTTATTGAGTCGACGCGTAGCTCGGCAGTTAGATTGAGTTCGCGAGCCCGCTCCTGCTTAGCAATGACAACATTAATGGCTCTGCCATGTTCGTAATAATCATCCTGCACCAAGCCATCTGAAGTACGCAGTGCCATCACTGCTAGCGTACTACTGGCAACTATAGAAACACCTAAGAGCCCGAGTAAAAACCAAGGCCAAGCTTGCTTATACCATGGGGTAACGCTGTGGGAGGACATGGTGCCTTTATCTCCTAATGTCGCCGAGGAAGCGCGCTTCACGCTCAATGCGTATACGCTCGTCCTGCTGGGCTTGTAAAGTAAATGTAATGGGGTGGCTCGGCTCACTCAGATCACTTGCGTCCACGAGTACAGTCACTACCCGAAGGCGAGAGTCGCCCGCGGGGACGCTTACCATGACATCGTCTAGCGCAAGGCTTGGTAGCCCCGACACGCTTAAGCGATAGGTATGGTCTTGGTTATCTAAGTTGCGGATGTTCAAGCTATACACATTGCTAATGCGCCCATCCCGAGTGGTTTGGTAAAGCTGGGTACGTTCTCGCTCAACATCGAAACCTAGGGGCATACGGTCATTAACCGCCCAGGCAAATGCGGCCACCATCACGATGAGCGCAGCAAAATAGCCAAGCAGGCGAGGGCGTAAAATATGGCTTTTTTTGCCCTCCAGCGCATTTTCAGTGGTGTAGCGAATTAATCCCCGGGGATAGCCCATCTTATCCATTACGCTATCGCAGGCATCAATACACGCCGCACAGGTGATGCACTCATACTGCAGGCCATCACGAATATCGATACCCGTTGGGCACACCTGAACACACAGGTCGCAGTCAATACAGTCGCCAAAGCCAGCGTCTCTAGCTTGGGTATGGCTAAGTGATTTTTTGCGGCTACCACGCGGTTCGCCGCGTGCTTCATCGTAGGAAACGATGAGCGTGTCGCGATCAAACATCACCGACTGAAAGCGTGCATAGGGGCACATATAAATGCACACCTGTTCGCGCAGCCAGCCTGCATTTAGGTAGGTGAACACTAAAAAGAAACCCACCCAGAAGTAAGACCAACCGTGGGCTTCCAGGGAGGGGAGTTCGATAACCAGCGTACGAATGGGGGTAAAGTAGCCGACAAAGGTAATGCCGGTAGCAAGAGCGATCAGTAGCCACGCAGTATGCTTAGCCCCTTTACGCCACGCCTTATTGGCGGTAAGCGGCTGCTTGTCCAGCTTGATACGCTGGTTTCTGGAACCTTCAATACGGTGCTCAAGCCAAATAAACAGAAACGTCCAGACACTTTGTGGACAGGTGTAGCCGCACCAAACACGCCCAGCGAAGACGGTAATAAAAAACAGCCCAAAGGCGCAGATAATCAGCAGCCACGAAAGCAGTACAAACTCTTGTGGGTAGAACGTGGCGGCAAAAATATGGAATTCACGGCCGGGTAAATCAAACCAAATAGCCGGGCGGGTGCCCCAGTTAATCCATGGGAGTAAGAAAAATATCAGCATGAGCGCCCAGTTAGCGCTACGCCGAACCTTTTGAAACAGGCCTTTAATTTCGCGCACGTAAATATGGCGGCGTTTGGCGTACATTTCCTGGGTTTCACTTTTCCCCGGGGGATGATGCCCAACAGTAGGTGGCGTTATATCGCGGCTAGGTATTTTTTCCATGACAATGATCGCAGCTCACAAGGCAGGAATAGATGGCAGCACGGGGATCAGCTGTCAACCAGATAACATTCAGCGACGAATAGTGTATCGGGTTGTGGATGAAGAAAGGGTGCGGTATGTAACCGCACCCCCTTAAAGCAGCCTTTTAGAACAGCTTTGCGATGTTTAGTCGTTAAACCGTAAGCTGTAAACATAGGCGGCTACTAAGTGAACTCGCTCTTCACCAATATAAGCCGCCTGTGCTGGCATGTGACCATTACGGCCATTACGCAGCGTTTGACGAACCGAATCTGCCACGCTTTGGCCAGGTGCTTGATAGAGCCAAATATCGTTGGTCAGGTTGGGCGCGCCGAGCGCAGTGTTGCCGGTGCCGTTAGGTGCGTGGCAAGCCGCACAAACCGCCATATAAGTGCTTTCGCCGCTGTCAGCTCGCTCAGCATCATGCTCCAGGCTGGATAATGCCAGAACGTACTGGGTGAGGTTCTCAATGTTATTCTCACCTAATTGCTGCCACGACGGCATCAGACCGTTACGACCGTGGTTTAAAGAGGCCAGAATATTTTCAGGCTCTCCACCGTACAGCCAGTCGTCATTGGTCAGGTTCGGGAAGCCGTAACCACCCTGAGCGTTGGAACCATGACATACAGCGCAGTTATTCTGATAAATACGCTCTGCTACCTGCATGGCATCGTCATCTCTTGCTAGTTCAGGAATAGGGACTTCCTGATACTGAGCAAAAATTGGCGTGAAGCGCTCCTGAGCGTCGGCCACTTCCTGTTCCCACTGGCTCTCCTGGGACCAGCCCAAAATGCCAGCGTAGTTACCCAGCCCTGGATAAAGCACCAAATACCCGAGAGCAAATACAACCGTTAGAACAAATAGCTGGAACCACCACTTGGGTAGTGGATTGTCGTACTCTTCAATGCCATCAGCTGCGTGGCCTGTAGTCTCAACATTGCCGTCAGCATCTGGAATCTTATCGGTGCGGCGGTTGGCGAGTAGTATCCAAACGCTCAGAGCGATAGTGCCCAGCGTGATGACAATAATCCAGGCACTCCAGAAGCTGGATAGGGAGTCACCCCATAAATTATTCATCTGTTTTTATCTCCCCTGTCGTGGCGGGAATCTGCTTCGCGCTCAGGCGAGGCATGCTTATCACGTGCTGGTTGCTCATCACTGTCATCGGCGAAAGGCAGGTTAGCTGCTTCGTCAAAGTCTTTTTTGCGTCGCTTTGAATAGGTCCAGGCAAAGATACCTAATAAAGCGATAAGCAAAATCAGCGTAATAAGACCGCGGAAAGTTCCCGTATCCATAGCTTAGCGAGTGCCCTCAAGCACAGTTCCTAGTTGCTGCAGGTAGGCGACCAGCGCAGTGATTTCCTGCTGACCTCGAACGTCTGCGGTAGCCGTGGCGATGTCCTCATCGGTGTAAGGCACGCCTAGTCGACGCAGGGTACGCATTTTAGCCGGGGTAGCGTCGCCATCGAGGGTGCGTTCAAACAGCCAAGGATAAGCCGGCATAATAGACTCTGGCACCACATCGCGGGGGTTATACATGTGTGCACGGTGCCAATCATCACTGTAGCGGCCACCTACGCGTGCCAGGTGGGCCAGTACGCTTAGAGCCCCACAGGAAGTTGTGCTCGTACACCTCCTCACCGGCAACGTTATAGTGGCCGTAACGCTCGGTTTCTGCACGGAAAGGGCGCACCATTTGCGAGTGGCAGCCTACGCAGCCTTCACGACGGTAAATATCACGCCCTTCCAGTTCCAGTGCGGTTAAGGGGCGTAGCCCCTCAACGGGTTCGGTGGTGTCTTTTTGAAAGAACAGTGGAACCACCTCAGCCAAGCCGCCAAAGCTGATCGCAACCAGGATCAACACGGCGAGCAGGCCAACGTTCTTTTCGACAATCTCGTGTTTCATTGGTCTCAACTTCCCCGATTTAAGCGGCTTGCGGCGCTGGTTGGCTGATAGCTTCGCGGCGTTTCACGGTCATATAGACGTTATATGCCATAAGCAGCATGCCTACGATCCAGAAGAGGCCACCAATCAAGCGAACAAAGTAGCCGGGGCCACTGGCTTCAACCGATTCAATGAAGGTATACATCAGGGTGCCATCGGCGTTAATTGCACGCCACATTAAGCCCTGCATGATGCCGTTTACCCACATGGCGGCGATGTAGAGTACGGTGCCGATAGTAGCTAGCCAGAAGTGCACTGCGATCAGGCTTATGGAATGCATTTCAGTGCGACCGAACAGGCGAGGAATCAGGTGGTACATAGAGCCAATGGTGATCATGGCAACCCAGCCAAGCGCGCCAGAGTGTACGTGACCAATGGTCCAGTCAGTATAGTGAGAGAGCGCGTTAACGGTCTTAATCGCCATCATCGGACCTTCAAAGGTCGACATGCCGTAGAACGAAAGTGCCACTACCAGGAACCGCAGGGTAGGGTCAGTACGCAGTTTATGCCAAGCACCTGACAGGGTCATCATGCCGTTAATCATGCCGCCCCATGAAGGTGCCAGCAGAATAATCGACATAATCATCCCCAGCGACTGCGCCCAGTTGGGCAGCGCGGTGTAATGGAGATGGTGCGGGCCTGCCCACATGTAAATCATAATCAGCGCCCAGAAGTGGACGATGGAGAGGCGATAAGAGTAGATCGGCCGCTCAGCCTGCTTGGGTACGAAGTAGTACATCATGCCCAAGAAACCTGCAGTCAAGAAAAAGCCAACCGCGTTATGGCCATACCACCACTGCACCATGGCATCTATTGCGCCTGCGTAAATAGAGGTGGAGTACATTGGGGTGACCGGGATGGCAGCATTATTCACGATATGCAGTACGGCAACCGTGATAATAAACGCAGCAAAGAACCAGTTAGCCACGTAGATATGCGACGTGGTTCGCTTCTTAATCGTCATTAAGAAGACAATCGCGTAGCTAATCCAGACAACGGCAATCAAAATATTGATTGGCCACTCAAGCTCTGCATACTCTTTGGTCGTGGTATAGCCTAGCGGCAAAGTGACCACGGCAGAAAGGATGACTGCTTGCCAACCCCAGAAAGTAAATGCGGCAAGCTTGTCAGAGAAAAGGCGTGTCTGACAGGTGCGCTGTACGACGTAGTACGATGTCGCAAATAGCGCCGAGCCACCAAAGGCGAAAATTACAGCGTTAGTGTGTAACGGGCGTAGACGCCCGAAGCTCGTCCAAGGTAATCCGAGGTTCAGTTGCGGCCAAACCAGCTGTGCGGCGAGGATGACACCAACGGTCATACCTACGATGCCCCACACAACGGTCATAATCGCGAACTGCCGAACCACCTTGTAGTTGTAGGTCGGGTGTTCCAGTGCTGTGCTCATTTCATGTTCCCATCGAACGCGGTTAGGGGGTAACCCGTGGCATTTTGCACGGATGCGGCCACCCGCTTGATGATGCAGGTCAAGATCCAGTCGCGATTCTAGCGCAGCAGCGCCTCAAGCTGAACAAGCCAATTGGAATAACACGGAATTACTAGGAGTACGTGGTGTCTCTCTACGCTGAGTTAGGTTTCGTCAACATTGGGCCAGATGAGCTGCCTAATGTCATAAGTAACGGCACTAAACAGCGGTTTATAGTAGATGGTTATGGGCCTTTAGCTATTTCGGGTATTCCAAAGTATGGCCGAATATTGTTTGCTCATGGCGCGGGTGCGGGGCACTTATCAGATTTTATGCGTCAATTTGTCGCGACGCTTGCAAGCCATGGATTGCAGGTGCTGGCGATTGATTTCCCGTACATGCAGCAAGTTTACGAGCAAGGAAAGCGCCGGCCGCCGCCCCCTATTAAGCAAACCCTGGCGCACTTTAGCGCTTGGTATGAACTGCTGCATCCTCTAGGGGAAATTCCCCTATGGGTTGGTGGGAAGTCAATGGGCGGCCGTGTTGCCTCTATGTTTGCCAGTGGGGCGTTAACGAGTGGGCACGCAAACAGTCAAAGTGGATGTCCCGGTGTTGTTGTCGCAGGTTACCCTTTTCATCCGCCCAGGCAGCCCCAGAAACTTCGCGTGACGCACTTCGCATCCATTAGCTGCCCAATATTGATTCTCCAGGGCGAGCGGGACCCGTTTGGCAGTGTGGAAGAGGTTGCCGGTTACGCACTCCCCGCCACTGCGCAACTAACATGGCTACAGGATGGGGATCACGATTTTAAGCCGCGCCGCGCTTCTGGGTTAAAACATACGGTTTTGATTGACGAAGCAGTTACTCATGCGGCATCCTTCGTCCGCGCTCACCACACGGTAGCGGCAGGGTGAGCAACGTATTGGTTTAAATCAAAAGATTTAAACACGATGTATTGACATTCGGCCATGCTTCTGTAGAATGCAGCGCCACGTGACCAGCGGGTGGTTAGCTCAGTTGGGAGAGCACCAGCCTTACAAGCTGGGGGTCACTGGTTCGAACCCAGTACCACCCACCATTTATTTGGCGCCTGGAAGCGTAAAGCAGTATCAATTGATGCATAAGTGGACCGGTAGTTCAGTTGGTTAGAATGCCGGCCTGTCACGCCGGAGGTCGCGAGTTCGAGTCTCGTCCGGTCCGCCATCATCAGTTTATATTGTGATTAGTTGTCGTTATGTGGACCGGTAGTTCAGTTGGTTAGAATGCCGGCCTGTCACGCCGGAGGTCGCGAGTTCGAGTCTCGTCCGGTCCGCCACGATAGCTTAGAAAGTCAAAGTGTTAAGCGTATCCGCTT
>NZ_JAFWFN010000002.1 GCF_017515565.1 Halomonas sp. | reverse complement strand
TTGCTGGGGTATCGCCAAGTGGTAAGGCACCGGTTTTTGGTATCGGCATTCCCAGGTTCGAATCCTGGTACCCCAGCCATTGCCAACAAGATTTCTTGTTGACTGACTAGCTTAAACGTAAACCAGTCAAATTCTCAAGAAAACGTGAAGCGCCGACATAGCTCAGTTGGTAGAGCAACTGACTTGTAATCAGTAGGTCCCGGGTTCGACTCCTGGTGTCGGCACCACTAAAAGTGGTTTAAAAGCAAAGCGTTAGAGAACATGATGAAACCGCCTTAATAGGGCGGCTTTTTCGTATGTGTCTATAACGTGCTCATAGCGCTATTGCTGCTCAGCTTGCTGCATCTTCTCGACACCCTCTTGGGCCCATTTGCTTCTGCTTATCACCGATCCCTCTCTGTAATGGTCAGCCATTGATAATTTCCCCGTGCAAGTGATGGATGCGCCAAGTAATCTCATAACAAATATTAACTTTTTTGTTGTGAAAACATTATAAATATTAAATATCGCCCTCCATGCCTTATTTAGCTTGATAAGCATTTGTGTTTCGCTACCCTCAGTTTACTCGGTTAAAAACCGAGTGGCGGGAAGATAGTGCTTTTGTTATTTGGTTGATCAACATTAGCGCTATAATTTTCTGTTACATATCAGAAAATTATCGAAACTATTGCCTGTAATATAAATGGAGATTGAAGGCTGGTAAAGCGGTACGAGTAAGGCGGGACGTTCGCTCCCATGAGGCTTGGTAGTAACTCCTAATCTAAAGGGTATTAAGCGTTTAAAGTGCCGTAATGCGATAAGCGTTGGCACAGGGAGAAAGGATGAGAAGTCCTTAGAACGATTAACTATTTAGATGTTTAGCAGGCTGCAGAATGCTTTTAGGAAAGTGTTAATCTCACGTTTTTTAAGCTATGCCTACGAGGGTTAGAAGCTCGATAAGTGATAGAAGAGTTTTTAGTAAACCCTTTGGGTAATGGTTAAAAGAACAAGAGAGTTGCCATAAAAAGTATCAAAAGCTGCCTGCGCATAAACATTATGGTGAGTGCCAGGGGATAGGCCTCAGGCATATGTATTAGGAGAGCTAAATTATGTTTCATCACTCGGCAAAACTGCAGTACCCCGTCAAGGTAGATAAACCTAACCCTGAGTTTGCGATGCTACTGCAGCAAGCCATTGGCGGTATTGAAGGCGAAATTCGTGTTGCCATGCAGTACTTTTTTCAAGCAATGGGCGCACGGGGCGATGACCGTATCCGTGACATGTTGATGTCAACGGCGACAGAAGAGCTCTCGCATATTGAAATGCTTGGGCATGCGGTGGCGCTTAACTTGGAGGGTGCTCCGGTTTCTTATCAAGAGGCTACCGCAAAAGACCCCGTAATGAACGCTATCTTAGGGGGAGCGAATCCACGCCATCTATTATCTTCGGGTCTTTCCGCAATGCCGGTAAATGCCAATGGCGTTCCCTTTGATATGAGCCATGTGTATGCCACGGGTAATGTCGCCGCTGATATGTTGGCGAACGTGGCCGCAGAGGCGGGTGGCCGAGTACTTGCTTCACGCCTATATAACTGGACCGACGACCATGGCATGAAGGATTTTCTGTCTTTCTTAATTGCGCGGGATACCTATCACCAGCAGCAATGGCTCGCCGTAATTGAAGAATTGGGTGGCATGGAAGCGCAGCTTCCCATTCCCAATACTACGCCTGAAGATAACGAAGCCATGCAGCACTCTTATTATTACCTGAACACATTATTGGACAAGAAAGCACCAAAAGGCCGCTGGGCAGAAGGCCCTTCTCTTGATGGCCGTGGTGAGTACAGCGTACGTGACCAGCCAGAGGCAGAAGGCCAAGAGCCAAGCCTGGGGGGAGCCAAACCAAATTCGGGTGCTCAGAAAGCGCAAGTCGACCCTGATAAGTAAGTTATTTTACCGCCTACAACTGAAGGAGCCGCACGATGGAAACCAAGCATATAGAAGATTGGTTGCGTGATGCGCATGCTATGGAAAAGCAAGCGGAAGAGATGCTGAGTGCGCAAGCGAAGCGACTGGATCATTACCCCGTGTTGCGCACACGTATTGAGCAACACCTCGAAGAAACCAAGGGTCAAGCCAAGAAGTTAGAGCAGGTGATGTCGAGCCTTGATATTGATACGTCTGTGGTAAAAGATCTTGGCGGTAAATTGACCGCATTTGGACAAGCCATGGGCGGGGCAATGGCAAGCGATGAAGTGGTGAAAGGAGCTATCGCTAGCTATGCTTTTGAGTGTTTTGAAATTGCTAATTACAAGGCATTAATCCAAGCAGCTGAACATGCAAGTCAGCCAGAATTAGTACGCGTGTGTAAAGAAATCCTTCAGGAAGAGCAGGCAATGGCAGACTGGCTAGCTGAACATCTTGAGGAAACCACTGAACAGTTTTTACAGCGTTCAGAAAACAGTGATCTGGATGCTAAAAACTGAGCCTAATCTGCTAGCTTTATAACTCTTTAAGCTGTTTTGGATGACGAGTATTTGACCAGTGCCCCGGTATTTATTGCCGGGGTTTTTCATGAATAAAACCTGTTTTTTGTAGTCATTGTATTTTTTAATAAGTTATATTTTTAATAAAGCGGCGCTTAGCATTAGAGTTCTCGATAAAATCATTTTTATGTTATTTTTAGTAATGTAAATCGTTCCTTGCTGTTTTAGCCATGTTTGACTATATTTTCTGCTCGTTATTTTAATTTATATTTTATATTAGTAGGTGTATTTATTTAATGTATAGTTTTTGTCTAGCTACAAGGAAGTGTAGAGATGAATAAAGTAACTGCAGATGAGTATAAGTGGCCAGGGAATGAAAATAAAGATACCAGGTTGGCAGGCATAGGTAGTGATAATTTAAATATTCGTTTAGAGAAGGTTTTTAACCTTTACGGTTCCCTTGATGAAGAGTCAGTAGATGCCCTGTCTCAGGTGCGTAAAAGAGACGTGGAGCTAAAAAAGAACCAGAAAATTTTTTCGTCATGTAATGAGCAGGCGGATCTTTTTTTAGTAAAAGAGGGTTGGGTTAGCTTGGCGCATGCTGCAAATAAAAGAGGGCAGGATATATGCAATATCTTTATGCCCGGCGATGTTATTGGGTTGCGTGAGAGTTTTTTTGATAATCATGATATCGCGATATTGGCGTTAACTAATTGTAAACTAGAAAAATTTTCTGTGAGTGACTTGCATCAGCTTTTTAGAGAACGTGATGAAGTGAGAGAAGCTGCTACTTCTTATGTGCTTGTGAATGACAATATTTCCATCGAGCGGCTTAGAAGCTGCACACATCACCGCTCAGAAGAGCGCGTAGCGCATTTTTTACTTGAGGTTTATGAAAGATTTAAATTTAAAGGGCTGTTAACCAGCAATGTTTTTTCATTTCCCGTGACGCAAAATGTAGTGGGGGAACTTCTCGGAATGACCAGTGTTCATGTTAGCCGCTGTATGACAGCGCTGGAGCAGAAAAAACTCATTCGTAAAACGCGCAGTAGCATCAAGCTAATACAGCCCGAGGAGATGGCGAAAATTACAGATTTTGATAAGGAGTTTGTTTATGGGCATGTGCGTTTGAATTAATAGTTTAGGTAGGGCACTTTGGCGACGGTTTAATTTCTTTCTGTGGCCTATTGGAGGTTTAAAAAGCAGGTGATTTTTAATTTTTGTTGAAGTTATTTTTTGGTATTGTAAGTATTGATTTTTATACAGCTTTTTGGGAATTTTGGTGCTTCAATTTATCAATTGAATGTTTGATATTATAACCTGGGTTATAAAGCGGCTACGTGTAGGTTGCAAGCTTGCTTATAATGGCTACATTAATCAGTGTGCTAAGTTTTTATTAAAATAAGCTTATGCACAACGGAAGTCGTTTATTTTTTAACGGTATTACATTTGATCTGAAATTTAATCATACAAGGAGTGGATTAGATGACAGTCAGAAGCACGCCCCTCAACGCGGTCACCGCCCACAAGCAGTACAGCGAAATGACCGACATGCCATCCGCCCATAGCGTAAAGGCACTAGATAAGTATCCTACGCGTTTATTTAGGGCACCAGCCTATGTAACCCAGCCGCGTCATGAGGCCGTCGTAAAAGGGCGCCACCTAGCCGGGCCGTTGACCGAGGCACAGTTAGATGAGTTTGAACGCAAAGGTTTTCTGTTTATTCCCAATCTTATCAGTGGTGACGAGCTAGATGCTTTGCGCCAAGAGATGAGTGGGCTGATGAATAACGATGCCTATCGAGATAAAGAGTTCAGCGTCACCGAACCAGAGAGCCATGAGATACGCTCGCTCTTTGCTATCCATAAGCTGTCTGACCGGCTTGGAAAACTTGCCAGCGATGAGCGCTTAGCGGGTGCCGCGCGGCAGATTATTGGTGATGACCCTTATGTACACCAGTCGCGCATCAACTATAAGCCTGGGTTCGCCGGTAAGGGATTTGACTGGCACTCTGATTTTGAAACTTGGCACGCGGAAGACGGCATGCCGAATATGCACGCCGTCAGTGCCTCGCTGATTCTTACTGATAATCACGAGTTCAATGGCCCGCTGATGTTGATTCCTGGCTCGCATCTACAGTTTGTGCCTTGCCTGGGTGAAACCCCAGAGGACAACCACAAAAGCTCGCTAAAAGCGCAAGAGGTGGGCATCCCAAGCGCAGAGGCGTTAACGAAGCTAGTGGATGAACACGGCATTGAAGCCCCAAAGGGTAAAGCAGGCGGCTTATTGCTGTTCGATTGCAACACGCTGCATGCGTCAAACGCGAACCTTTCACCGGATCCTCGTAGCAATGTGTTTTTCGTGTTTAATCGCCCCGATAACCGCTGCGTTAAACCGTTTGCGGCGCCAAAGCCGCGTCCTGACTTTCTAGCTCACGGGCTAGAAGGCCGCTAGTTGCTGGGGCGGATAGCCAGCAGCCGAGTAAAAAGCCAGCGTTAGGTTGTGGAACATACGTATAGGTGGGGTAGACTAATGCGCCTGTCGTTGCGAATGCGGCACGCATAATGAGAAGGAGAGTACCCGCCATGCGTTTTGTTCCACAATTTACCGATGGCCAGGAGTTTCCCCACGCGCTGGGTAAAGTCGTATGCGTCGGCCGCAACTATGCCGACCACGCCAAAGAGCTGGATAATCCTGTTCCCAGTGAGCCACTGCTATTTATTAAACCAGCGACGAGCGTTGTTGATTTAACCAAGCCGCTGGATCCGCCTTTTTCTAGGGGTGATGTACATTACGAAGTCGAGTTAGCGCTTCTCGTCGGTGAGACGCTTACCCATGCTACCCACGATGAAGCCGAGCGGGCGATTACCGGTATTGGTCTTGCTATGGATCTCACGCTGCGCGATGTGCAAACGCAGCTAAAAGAGAAAGGCCACCCTTGGGAAATCGCCAAAGCGTTCGACGGCGCTTGCCCGCTTTCGCCGTTTCTTCCACTAAGCCGCGTACCTAACTGGAATGCGCTGAGTTTTACGTTGGAGCTTGATGGGGAGCAGCGTCAGCACGGTGAAGGCGCCGACATGATTTTTGCTATCCCTACCTTGGTAGCGGAAATGAGCCGCCACTTTACCTTGGAGCCAGGCGATATCATTCTCACCGGTACGCCTGCTGGCGTGGGTGTTTTGCCACGTGGTGCCAAACTACGTTTAACGCTGACCGGTGGGCTAGACATCACCACTAGCGTGGTAGAATGAGTCGCTAAGCGATGAGCGGTTGAGAGTTACCCCTCGACTCGCTCGCTAATTGAGCCACCCCTTCAATTAGCGATAAAAAACGCCCCGGCGCTGTATCTAGCGCCGGGGCGTTTGGTTTTAAAGCGAGTGCTTGAAGGAGTACTAAGAGCTGCTTATGGGGTTGCCTCACTCCAAATACGTATAGCCCTCAAGTCCTTCATTTAAGCTAGCGGCAAAGTGCGCCTGCTCCTGGGGGGAGAAATTAGCCGCCTCAAGCTGCGCAAAGAGTTTTCGCTTAAGCACCTTAGCGTCAAAGTTGACGTAAGCCAGCACATCGGCCACCGAATCACCGGCCTGGGCGTTAGAGATAACCCAGTTGCCATCGGCATCAAGTGCGGCATCTACCGAGTCGGTATCGCCAAATAAGTTGTGCAGGTCGCCGAGAATTTCCTGATAAGCCCCCACCAGGAAAAAGCCAATCCAGCGCTCATCTTCACTCTTCCACTCAGGTAGCGGCAGCGTGCTTTCTACGCCTTGGCCATCCACATAGCTGTCGATACGGCCATCAGAGTCGCAGGTAATGTCCTGGATAACGGCACGTCGCGTTGGCGCTTGATCTAACCCGCTAAGCGGCAGTACTGGGAAAATCTGCTCAATCCCCCATACGTCAGGCACCGATTGGAAAAGCGAGAAGTTCACAAAAAGTTTGTCGGCCAGCTTTTCAGCTAACTCATCCAAAATTTCACGGTGGGCGCGGTTGCGGGTATCCAACTGGCCTCGCAGTCTCGCGCAGGCAGCCATGTAGAGCCGCTCACCTATTGCACGGGCGTTGATGTCGCTTAGCCCTAGCACAAAGCGGTCTTGAAGCTCACTCACGGCCTGCAGCAAGTCGTGCCATGCCTCTACGAGTACTCTCGGTTCTTGAACCTCGGCCAGTTGCTCAAAAACTCGCCACAGCGCTTCTACCTGGGGGTCATCCTGAGGCGTTCGCTCCGGGGGGGTATCGTCGATACGTTCTTCGCCAATGACGTTGGTCACCAGTACCGCATGGTGCGCCGTCAGCGCGCGGCCTGACTCACTGATCAAGTGAGGCTGGGGCAGGTTAGCTTCTTGGCACAGCTGGGCAAACGCGTTCACGACGTTACGGGCATATTCACGCATGGAGTAGTTGGCTGAGCAGTAGCTGCGCGAGCGGGTGCCTTCGTAGTCAATGCCCAGGCCGCCGCCCACATCCACGGTATCAATAGGCGCGCCCAGGGTAATCAAGTTCTGGTAGAAACGCGCGCACTCACGCAAGCCGCGTTGAATATCGCGAATATTGGCAATCTGTGAGCCAAGGTGGAAGTGAACCAGCTGTAGGCTAGCCAGTGCATCCTGGGCATGAAGTGTTTCTACGACTTCAAGAATCTGGCTTGCGGTCAAACCAAACTTAGATTTTTCGCCGCCGGTATTTTGCCACTTGCCTTTGCCCACCGAGGCAAGCCGTGCTCGTAAACCAATGCGCGGCATAACATCCAGTTCGCGGGCTTCTTCCAGAATCACCGTTAACTCAGAGAGTTTTTCAACCACGAGGTAAACCCGGTGCCCCAGCTTTTCGCCTAACAGGGCAAGGCGGACGTACTCACGGTCTTTATAGCCATTGCACACAATCAGCGAAGAGCCGCCGTCTGACAGGGCAAGCACGGCCAGAAGCTCTGGTTTGCTGCCGGCTTCCAGCCCCACGCGGCCATTGCCGCGCTCCGCCGTGGCTAAAATTTCCTCTACCACGCGGCGCTGCTGGTTAACCTTAATGGGGTATACCGCGGTGTAGCCGCCCTGGTAGTCCGCATCTTGCATAGCGGCGTCAAAGGCGCCGCAAAGCTGCTCTACCCGATCGTGGAGAATGTCGCTGAAGCGTACCAGTACCGGCAACCGTAGCCCGGCCTGTTGAAGCTGGCGCACCAGGCCGCTAATGGGCAGCGCAGGCCCTTCGGCGTCGTTGCCAAGCGGGCGTACTAACGCTTGGCCGAGATCGTCTACATCAAAGTAGCCGCTGCCCCACTGGTCAATATTCCACGTGCGACGTGCGCGAAGCGCGGGGCTGCTGCTGGTGACCGTTTCGCTCATTAAGAAGCCTCTGGAAGCGGTAGCGCACCTAATAAGATGCGTGCCTTTAAAATAGTTCGAAAACGCGCAGGGTCGTGGGGCGTTAAGTCGTGGGCCGGCGGGTCCACATAAACCACGAGCAAACGCGAAAGCCAGTAGCGCAGCGCCGTCATGCGCAGCATGGTTGGCCACAACACTTTTTCATCGGCGGTTAGCGGTCTACGCGCCTGATAAGCGCTAAGAATCGCATCATGGCGCTGCGCATTTAGCGAGCCATCCGCATTAGATGCCCAGTCGTTAATCACAATCGCGAGATCGAACAGCAAATCCCCGGTGCAGCCATTATAGAAATCGATGATGCCGCCCAGCTTATCGCCGTCGTAAAGCGTGTTGTCGCGGAATAAATCGCCGTGCAGCGCGCCTTGGGGCAGTTCGCCATGCTTGCTAAAGGCACTCTCGAAGTCATCCACTTCATCCTTCATCAGCGCCTGGTCTTCCGGGCTGAGGTAGGCGAGTACCTTGTGGTGCACTGCCCGAAGCCAATGCAGGTCACGGGGGTTCGGGCGCTGGCCTTGAAAGCGCTGAGACACCCCGTGCAGGCGGCCAAGGGTGTCGCCCAACACTTGGCACTGGGTGATGTTCGGTGCTTCAGGATGACGGCCTGGCAGGCGCGGGAACAGCAGCGCCGGCTTGCCCGCTAAACTGTGCAGCGCAATACCTTCACGGTCGTGTATGGTGCCGGGCACCGGTAAACGGTGTTCATCCAGGTAATCTAATAAATCGACAAAAAACGGCAGCTCTTCATGTTCGCCTTGTTCAAACAGGGTTAACACCAGTTCGCGGCGGTCGGTGGTGACAAAAAATGTCGAATTTTCCGTGCCGCCCGCCACACCCTGAAGTGAAACGAAGCTACCTACATCAAACTTTTCCAAAAACGCGGCGACCTGTGCGTCGCTAAGCGGGGTGAATACAGCCATTTGAGTCTCGCCCAGGTTGCTAAGCCCGTTATTGTAGCGGCTTGCCGCGTCAGTTGGCAGCGTTGTTACGCTTTCAAAGCGGTTATTAGCGGTGGTTGTTTCTGCATCGGCTGCTATGAACGCGTATCATAACCAACAGACTTTTTACCTGTTTTGCTAACAATGGAATTTGGTTATGGCCCGTGCCCCAATCGTGCTTGTCGATGGCTCTTCGTACCTGTATCGCGCGTTTCATGCGCTGCCGCCGCTAACCACCTCTAACGGCCAGCCGACCGGTGCGGTGAAAGGCGTTATCAATATGCTGAAGCGGCTGATCAAGGACTACCCGGATAGCCCCATGGCGGTGGTATTTGATGCGCCGGGTAAAACCTTCCGCGATGAGATGTACAGCGAGTACAAAGCGCATCGCCCGCCGATGCCTGATGAGCTACGCAGCCAAATTAAGCCGCTGCACGCCTGTGTGAAAGCGCTGGGCTTGCCGCTGTTATGTATAGAAGGTGTTGAGGCAGATGACGTAATCGGCACGCTGGCGCACCACGCAACGCAAGCGGGGCGCGATGCCGTCATTTCTACCGGCGACAAAGATATGGCGCAGTTAGTAAATAGCCACATCACGCTGGTTAACACCATGAAGGATGAAACCCTGGACGAGGCGGGCGTGGAAGCTAAGTTCGGTTTACCGCCCGCGCTGATTATCGATTTTCTTGCTTTAATGGGAGACAAAGTCGATAACATCCCCGGTGTGCCCGGCGTGGGTGAAAAGACTGCTATCGGCCTGCTGCAAGGCATGGGCGGTGGGTTAGACACTATTTATGGCGATTTAGAACGGGTAAAGACGCTCACCTTCCGGGGTGCGAAAACCTTGCCTAAGAAGCTCGAAGAGCACCGTGAACAGGCGTTTCTTTCGTATCAGCTGGCGACTATTAAAACAGACTGCGAGCTACCGGTAGGCTTGGATGATCTGGATATCGCCCAGCCTGATCGTGAAGCGCTGGTTGAGCTCTATAAAGAGATGGAGTTCCGCCAGTGGTTGGGCGAGCTGCTGGAAGGCAAAGACGAGGGTGTGGATGACGTAAAAGGTGGCGAGCCAGTGCCAGAAGGTACGCAAGAGGATGGCCCCCCCGCAGCGCCTGCTGAGCGTCACGACCACGTTATTGTAGAGCAGAGCGAGTTTGCAACCTGGCTCGACCGCCTGAACCACGCTGAGCGTTTCTGTTTTGATCTGGAAACCACCAGCCTCAACTATATGGACGCCGAAATTGTTGGCATTGGCTTGGCGCTGGAAGCGGGTGAAGCGGCCTATATTCCGCTAGCCCACGACTACCTGGATGCCCCCAAACAATTAGACCGTAAAGCGGTGCTGGCCGCGCTAAAACCGTTGCTGGAAGACCCAAACAAAACCAAGATTGGCCAAAACCTGAAGTACGATATTTCGGTGCTGGCCAACTATGAGGTTGCCGTGGTAGGGCCATTGGCCGACACCATGCTGGCCTCTTATGTACTGAACTCCACCGCCACACGCCATGATATGGACTCGCTGGCGCTGAAGTATTTGGGCGAAAAGACGATTTCATTTGAGGAGATCGCCGGTAAAGGGGCAAAGCAGCTCACCTTTAATCAAATTGCCCTAGAGCAAGCGGCGCCTTACGCCTGTGAAGATGTCGATATCACCCTACGCCTTCAGGAAACCCTGCGGCCCCAGGTCGAGCGGGAAGGTCGCCTAGCCGAAGTGCTGGACAACCTTGAGCTACCGTTGATCAACGTACTCTCACGCATCGAGCGCAACGGCGTTGCGCTCGATGCTGAACGCCTCCACGCGCAAAGCCAGCAGCTTGAAAGCCGTATTCGTGAACTGGAAAGCCAAGCGTTTGAATTGGCAGGCCGTGAGTTTAATCTAGGGTCGCCCAAACAGTTGGGGCAGATCCTGTTTGAAGAGCAGAAGATTCCGGTCATCAAGAAGACGCCGAAAGGGGCACCCTCCACGGCGGAGGCCGTGCTTGAAGAGCTGGCGCTGGATTACCCGTTGCCCAAAGTGATTATGCAACACCGTGGCCTTGCCAAGCTGAAATCTACCTACACTGACAAGCTACCGCGCCTGCTCAATAAAGCCACTGGCCGGGTGCACACCAGCTACCACCAAGCGGTTACCGCCACTGGGCGGCTGTCATCGTCTGATCCAAACTTACAGAACATCCCTATTCGTACTGAAGAGGGGCGCAAAATTCGCCAGGCGTTTATCGCTCGCCCTGGTTACCGCATTGTCGCGGCCGACTACTCGCAAATTGAGCTGCGCATAATGGCGCATCTTTCCGAAGATAAAGGGCTGCTAGATGCGTTTGCCGATGGGCGTGATATCCACACCGCCACTGCTGCGGAAGTCTTTGGTACATCGTTAGATAAGGTATCGGGAGACCAGCGGCGCAGCGCCAAAGCGATTAACTTTGGCCTGATTTATGGCATGAGCGCCTGGGGGTTATCGCGTCAGCTGCATATTGATCGTAACCAGGCGCAAACCTACATCGACCGTTACTTTGATCGCTACCCCGGTGTTGCCCGCTACATGGATCGTATCCGCTCACAAGCCGCGAAAGATGGCTTTGTGGAAACCGTGCTGGGTCGGCGCCTCTATCTGCCGGAAATTCAGTCGCAAAACCGCAACCGTCGTCAGGGTGCCGAGCGCACCGCGATTAATGCGCCCATGCAGGGGACGGCCGCCGATATTATCAAGCAGGCGATGATTGATGTGGATGCCTGGCTTGCCGAAGGCGAATTCGATGCGCTAATGGTCATGCAGGTACACGATGAGCTGGTGTTTGAAGTGGCCGAAACGCAGGTCGATGCTTTTATCGAGCAAGTGCAAAAGCGCATGCAGGGCGCGGCTGAGCTAAAAGTGCCGCTGATTGTGGAAGCAGAGAGCGGCGCTAATTGGGATGAAGCGCACTAGCGTCTTGCCCAAGCCGCAGGGGGCTTTATTTCCAAGCGATAACGCAAATCACCCGCAGCCAAGCTGCGGGTGATTTTTTTAGGGTTGCATTACCTCAAGCCTAACCATAGGTCTCTAGGCTTAACGCCAGTCAACGCGATCAAAAATGCGGATCGCTTCCGGGTTGTTTTCACCCAGCACGTTGATGTTAACGCCGTCTCTTGCGAAGTCACCCCATGACTCTAGCACTGGGTCTTTCTTGATACCCTCAGCTATGGGGAACTCGTAGTTGCGCTCAGCCAGCACCTCTTGCGCTTGGTCAGAGGCTAAGAACTCTAGGAAGCGAATGCCGTTTTCTGCGTTTCGCGCGTTTGCCACCAGGCCTGCGCCGCCTACGTTAATATGGGTGCCGCGGTCGTCCTGGTTGGGGAAGATAACGCCTACTTTGCGCGCCGCCTCACGATCGGATGCGTTATCCGAGTGCAGCAAGCGAACGTAGTAGTAGTGGTTGGCGACCGCTAGGTTACATTCGCCGCTGGCAGTGCCCAGGATTTGGTCAGTATCGCCACCCTCAGGAGAGCGCGCCAGATTGTTAACCACGCCCTTTGCCCACTCTTCTGCGCCCTCTTCGCCGTGGTGCTCAATCATCGAAGCGAGCAGCGACTGGTTGTAAATGTTGTTCGATGAACGGATACACACCTGGCCTTCAAACTGTGGGTCGGCTAGATCTTCATAGGTAGCGATTTGGCTGGGGTCAAAATTTTCGCGGTTGTAAAAAATGACCCGTGCGCGCTGGCTAAAGCCAAACCACTTGCCTTCTGGGTGGCGCATGGACTCGGGAATGCGCTCATTAAGTTCTTCAGAATCCACGGCTTGGAAAAGCCCATCTTGCTCTGCACGCCAAAGACGACCTGCATCCACTGTCAGCATCACGTCGGCGGGGCTGGCGATGCCCTCGCGGCGCATGCGTTGCATCAACTGGTCAGAATCACCTTCCAGTACGTTCACTTTAATACCGGTTTCCTCGGTGAACGCACTATAAAGGATCTCGTCTGAGTCGTAGTGGCGCGCTGAATAAATATTGACCTCATTGGCCAAGGTGCTACTAGCGAATGCAGCGCCCGCCATGATGGCAGCGACAGATACGGAAAGGCGTGTTTTGTTCATTAAAAATACCCCTGAATGCTTATGAGAATAAGTTGCATTATCGTAACGGGTATTCAAGCGGTTCTTGGCGTCGGCGTCAAGCTAAATGGTAACTAAAATCATTCAATGTATGGATGAGGCGTGCATCTCACCGCAATAGAAATTAGAATGCAAATAACTTTCAACCGTGTTCGTAACTGTATTGCGTTAGCAATACGATGGTCGAACGAAACGATGGTCGAATAAAGCAATGGTGAAAAAATGACGGCAACTGTGTCACTTCCCGATGTGGCGGCCCCCGCACCGGCTCTGTCTTTGCGAGAGGTCCATCATACGTTTGCGACTAATCAAGTCGTCAAAGGGATAGATTTAAACATCGCCCCAGGGGAGGTTGTTTGTCTATTGGGGCCGTCGGGCTGTGGAAAAACCACCTTGTTGCGCATTGCTGCGGGGTTGGAAGTGCTACAGGATGGCGCGGTTAGCCTGGATGGAAACCCCATTGCTGCGCCCGGTAAGCGCCATGTGCCGCCGGAAAAGCGTAATGTTGGCCTTGCCTTTCAAGACTCGGCGCTGTTCCCGCATTTAAGCGTGCTGGAAAACGTCACCTTTGGCCTCAAGCACCTGCCCAGCCGCGAGCGCCGCGAGCGTGCGGTAGAGCTGCTTACCCAGCTGGGTATGGCCAACTACATTGAAACTTACCCGCATATGTTGTCGGGTGGTCAGCAGCAGCGCGTGGCGCTAGCGCGTGCCTTGGCGCCTACGCCAAAGTTAATGCTGCTGGATGAGCCGTTTTCTAGCTTGGATGCCCGGCTGCGGGATCGCATTCGCGACGATACGCTTCACGTGCTTAAGAAGCTGGGGTCTGCCACCTTGCTGGTTACCCACGACCCTGAAGAAGCCATGTTTATGGCGGATCGTATTGCGCTGATGCGTGATGGCAGAATTATCCAAACCGGCACCCCGCGCGAGCTTTACTGCGCACCGATTGACCCGTTTGTGGTGACGTTTTTTGGGGAGGTCAACGAGCTAAGCGGCACGGTTCACGATGGTAAAGTGCAGACTCCGGTAGGCGCGGTAGACGCCAGTTGGCTGGAGGAGGGGAGTGAAGCGCAAATCATGATTCGCCCCGAAGCGCTGCGCATTAAAGAGCGCGACCTACCTGCCGAGGCCCATAATCACAGTCACGTGGTGATGGCAAAACTGCTGGGCCGTACCAGCTTAATTCACCTGTGTGCCCACGGCGAAGATGGGCAGGAAGCTCACTTGCACGCCCGTGTGCCTGGGGTGTTTCTTCCCCAGGAAGGCCAGCCGATTGATATCGACTTGGACCACTCCCAGGTGTTTATCTTTCCTCGCTAACCCTTTCTACTGGGGCTACCCAGCCCAAACTACTCAGCTTGGCTGCCGGGCCGCGCCCGGCGCATCGCCAAGCTGAGTAGTATGACCGGTAATATCCCCACCACCACAATGGTAAGTGACGCCGTGGATGCTTCTGCCAAGCGCTCGTCGGAGGCTAGGCTGTGGGCGCGCACTGCTAGCGTATCGAAGTTAAACGGCCGAAGAATCATCGTAGCGGGAAGCTCTTTCATAGCGTCTACGAACACTAAAATACCCGCTGCCAGCAAACTGCTGCGCATTAAGGGGGTATGTATCTTGCGCAGCGTGCCGCCGGCGGTCTGGCCCAAAGTGCGCGAGGCCGCGTCCATACTCGGCGTGACTTTCCCCAGGCTTGCTTCTACGGCATTGAACGACACCGCTAAAAAGCGCACCACATAGGCATAAATTAAAATAAACGCCGAGCCGCTAAACACCAGTCCGATGATTTTTCCGTAGTGCTCATGTAGCCAAGTATTAAGGGTGTTATCCAGCCAGGCGAAGGGAATCAAGATCCCCACCGCCACTACCGAGCCAGGAATCGCATAGCCCATGGCCGCTACGCGGGTGAATAGCCTGGCACTTGCCGAGTTGTGCAATCTAACGCCGTAGCTCAGTAGCACCGCCATGCCCACCGCAATTAAGGCGGCAACCAGTGAAAGGCTCAAGCTATTGGTGGCGAAGCGAATAAAACGAGTGCCAAACAGGGTGTCGCCCTGGTGAATGGCCAAGTTCAGCAAGATGCCGCTGGGCAGTAAAAAGCCGATCACGATAGGCAGCAAACACACCATGGTTGCGCCAAACGCACGCCAGCCGCGTAGGCGGTACTCAGGCAACTGCTGGTAGCGGTTGGTGGTGTGGAAATAGCGACGCTTACCACGGGAGTAGCGCTCCAGTAGCACCAGCACAATCACAAAGGTAAGCAAACAAGCCGCCAACTGAGCGGCGGCCACTGGTTCACCTAAGCCAAACCATGTTCGGTAGATGCCGGTGGTAAAGGTATCCACGCCAAAAAACTGCACGGCGCCAAACTCATTGAGCGTTTCCATCAGCACCAACGACACCCCGCCCACTAATGCGGGGCGCGCCAGCGGTAGGGCAACGCTGCTAAACAGATGCCATGGGCCGCGGCCTAACGTGCGGCCCACATCCAGCACGCACACCGACTGCTCAAGAAAAGAGGCGCGTGCGAGCAGGTAGACGTAGGGGTAGAGCACAAAGGTGATGAGTGTGGCGGCCCCGCCTAACGAGCGTATATTCGGAAAGTAATAATCGCCGAACTGCCAGCCAAACCACTCGCGCAGCGCGCTTTGCAACGGCCCGGCTACCTGCAAGAAGTCGGTGTAAGCATAGGCGATCACGTAGGTTGGCACCGCCAAGGGGAGCAGTAAGGCCCACTCAAAGATTCGCTTGCCAGGGAAACGGCACATCACCACCAGCCAGGCAGAGCTAGCGCCGATAATCAGCGTACCCAGCCCTACCCACAGTACCAGCCAAAAAGTATTAGAGAGATAGCGGGGAAGTACGGTGCTGGCAAGATGCTGCCACACGCCCTCCGTGGGAACCACGATATGTCCAAACACCACGAGGATAGGCAGTGCCACCGACAGGGCTATCAAAAATAGCGCAATCGACCAAGGGTTTAGCGACAGCGTAAAACGCGAGGCCAAACCTGAAAGTAGAGCCAGCGGTGAACGGCGAGCAGGTAGCGACACGTCGTTGTCTCCTAGGTCGAGGCGTGCAGTGACCGCATTGCAAATGCGAACGTCAATGCGAAAAAGTTACGGGTGCAAATAGTAACACTTGCGCTTCGCGGCTGCAGCTAACCTACCTCCCATATTAGAAACCCCGCCTAGGAGCGGGGTTTATCAAGAGTAGGAAGGGGCAATCTGGGTTATCGTGCTGTCCAGCCACCGTCCACCATTAAGGCGCTGCCCGTCACCAGTGCAGATGCCGGAGAGGCCAAAAACACTACGGGCCCCATCATGTCTTCCAGCTGGCCTAATCTCCCCAGGGGAATGTTGGCGATCACGCTCTCCAAAAAGCCGGGTTGATCAAAAAACGGCCGTGTCATGGGAGTTTCAACAAAGGTAGGGCAGATTGTGTTGACGCGAACCCCACGCGGGCCTAATTCAACCGCCATGGCGCGGGTCATTCCTTCGACAGCGGCTTTTGAAGCGCAGTAAAGGCTGCGATTAGCGGCCCCTACATGGCCCATTTGCGATGAGATATTAATCACGCTGCCGCCTTTGGGCATCTGGGCAACGATGGTTTGAGTGAGAAAGTACGTGGCTTTAACGTTCAAATCCATCACCGCTGCATAGTCATCTGCCGTGGTTTCCTGCAGCGGTTTGGGACGGTTAGTGCCTGCGTTATTCACCAAAATATCAAACGAACGCCCCGCCAACGTCTGGGTTAGCGTCGCATGGTCGTTAACATCCAGCGCCAACCCAGAAGCGCTGTATCCAGCGGCTTGCAAGGCGCTAACGGCTTCGTTTAGCGTATTTTTACTGCGGGCAACCAGGGTGACATCCGCGCCTGCTTGCGCCAGCGCACAGGCGCAAGCAAAGCCAATCCCTTGGCTTGCCCCCGTCACTAACGCCCGCTTTCCGGTTAGCTGCAGGCTGGGTGTTTGCGGTAGCGTCATGCATCCACCGCTGATGCGTAAGGGACATCGCGTTTGCCATAACGACGAACCCGCTCATTCGCCTGCTCGCCATGGCCCGCAAAGCCCTCTAAGGCGCATAGGCGCGAGCAGTAGCTACCAATCTCAGCGGAGGCTTCGTCAGTCAGCACGCGCTGGTAGGTGCAGGTTTTAAGGAATTTACCCACCCAAAGACACCGGTATAGCGGGCGGCTTTTTTGGTCGGCAGGGTGTGGTTGGTGCCGATAACTTTATCGCCGTAGGCCACGTTGGTGCGCGGGCCAAGAAACAGCGCGCCGTAGTTGGTCATTTTTTCTAGGTAAAGCTCGGGGTCTTCGGTCATTACCTGAACGTGCTCGTAGGCCATCTCATTAGCCACCTGCAGCATCTCTTCATGGCTATCGCACACAATGATCTCACCATGGGTGTCCCACGCTTGGCGGGCGATCTCAGCCGTGGGTAGCTTTTCGAGCAGCGCCTCAATAGCGGCCAAGGTGTCATTGGCGAGTTTTTCTGAATTGGTTAGCAGGGCAGCAGGGGAGGTGGGGCCATGTTCGGCTTGGCCTAACAGGTCAGTGGCACATAGCAGGCCATCGACACTCTCATCGGCGATTACGAGCGTTTCCGTTGGGCCTGCGAAGAGGTCAATGCCGACACGGCCAAACAGCTGGCGTTTGGCTTCGGCCACAAAGGCGTTGCCTGGGCCGACCAGCATATCGACAGGTTCAATGGTGTCTGTACCAATCGCCATGGCGCCTACTGCTTGAACACCACCCAGCACTAAGATTTCATCGGCGCCTGCCAGGTGCATAGCTGCCACAATGGCCGGGTGAGGCTTGCCTTTGTGCGGCGGCGCGGCGGCAATGACGCGTTTTACGCCCGCCACTTTAGCGGTCAGCACGCTCATATGGGCTGACGCCACCATAGGGTAGGCGCCGCCGGGAATGTAGCAGCCCACTGAGTTGATCGGCAGGTGCTTGTGGCCTAACACGACGCCTGGGCGAGTTTCGATTTCGACCGGCTGCATTGAGGCGAGTTGGGCCTCGGCAAAGTGGCGAATTTGCGCCTGGGCAAAACGAATATCTTCAAGGTCGCGCTCAGACACCTGGCTCATCGCCTGGGCGATATCGGCGTCGCTCAAACGAAAAGAATCAGGTGACCAGTTATCAAACTTTTCAGATAGCTGGCGCACGGCTTTGTCACCGTTAGCCTCAATATCAGCAAGCGTCTTTTCGACGGTTTCCCGCACTTGGCGATCAGCTTCGTTACGAGACTCAACGGAGGCACCGGATTTTAAGTGGCGAATCATAAAAGCTCCTTTTAATTAGGCGTTGTGGTGTGGTGGCTTTTAACAAAGGGTTTGTTATTGGATGGCGTACGTTATGCGCCTGGAAGTAAGGCTAGGCGTTGTTGCATACGAATGCAAATAGTTTGTGTGAGTGCTATATTAAGCGCCTGATTGCCACGTATTAGTGGCAATGTATCCGCAATAACAGCAATAAATAGGATGATAATGATGACTATGACCGTAGCCGTAGTAGGGGCAGGGCTGATTGGCCGGGCGTGGGCAATTGTGTTTGCTCGTGCAGGGCTTGCCGTACGTTTATACGATGTTGACCATCTTCAGCTCGACTCGGTGCTTAGCCGGATAAATGAGTCGCTTGAAGACCTTCAAAAAGCGGGGTTGGTCGAGGAGCCAGCGGCTATTTTGGCACGTATTGACGTACAGGCAGATCTTACTAAAGCGCTAACCGGGGTAGCGTATGTGCAGGAGTGCGGGCCAGAAGATGTTGCGGCTAAGCAGGCCATTTACACCCAGCTTGAAGCCGCTTC
This sequence comes from Halomonas sp., assembly GCF_017515565.1. Classification (GTDB taxonomy): domain Bacteria; phylum Pseudomonadota; class Gammaproteobacteria; order Pseudomonadales; family Halomonadaceae; genus Vreelandella. The sequence goes on along the minus strand of NZ_JAFWFN010000002.1, from coordinate 64,911 downwards.
AGAACCCGATACAATCCTTGCTAGCTCGACGTCGGGGATTGTTGCCTCACAGTTTACTGCGCATTTGGAGCATCCAGAGCGCTGCCTAGTTGCACACCCGGTGAACCCGCCCTATTTAATTCCGCTGGTGGAGGTAGTGCCCTCGAATGCCACCAGCGCTCAAGTGATTGAGCGCACCATGGCGTTAATGCGCCAAGTCGAGCAAGAGCCCATTCTTGTTAATAAAGAGGTGCAGGGCTTTATCTTGAATCGCTTGCAGGGGGCGCTACTAAACGAGGCGCTAAGGCTTTTTCGCGATGGCTATGTATCATCAGAAGATCTGGATAAAACTGTAAAGCATGGGCTAGGGCTTCGGTGGTCATTTATGGGGCCTTTTGAAACCATAGACCTCAATGCGCCAAAAGGGGTAGTGGATTACGCCGGGCGTTATGGCCCGCTCTATCGCGATGTTGATACTCAACGCAGTGGTGATAACCCCTGGGAGGCGCAAACACTGCAAGAGCTGGATGAACAGCGCCGAGAGGCCCTGCCCAATAACCAGTTGGCAGGCCGCCAAGCTTGGCGCGACCGGCGTTTGATGGCGTTGATTGCCCACAAGCAAGCGCAGCCAGGCAGTTAACGGCGGTGTTGTTTTTTATATGAGGTGTAAATGAGAAAACGGCCGGTGACATCCCAAGAAGTGGCGGCGCTTGCCGGTGTGTCGCAATCAGCGGTGAGCCGCTGTTTTTCACCCAATGCGAGCATCGCACCGAAAACCAGAGAGAAAGTATTAGCTGCTGCTAAGCAGTTAGGCTATCGACCTAACGCCATCGCGCGGTCATTAATCACCCGCACCTCACGCACAATTGCCGTTGTTATGTCGCAACTGGATAACCCCTTTTATGCGCAAATGCTGGAGTACGCGTCACGGCGTTTTCAGCAGCATGGCTATCACCTGCTTCTGTTTATGAGTAGCGATGAGCAAGAGTCAGCCAGCGTCATGGCTGAAATTTTACAAAGCCAGGCGGATGGTATTTTGATGCTGTCTGCGACGCTCTCTTCGTCTTTTGCCGGCGAGTGTGTGGCGCGGAGTATTCCGGTTGTGATGATCAATCGTACCGTTGCGTTTGAAGGCGTCAGTCAAGTCGCCAGCGACAACTACCACGGCGGCTACTGGGTTGGTGAGTTTTTGATTGAGCGTGGCTGCGAGCGGATTGCCTTTATAGCCGGGTTAGCCGAATCGTCTACTAGTAGCCAGCGTCGGCAAGGGTTTCTGGATGCTCTGGCGGCCCATGGAAGAGCATGCTGGGCGGAGGCGCGAGGTGACTATCAGTTCGCCACCGCTCAAGCAGTAACGCGTGAGCTGTTCACGGCCGATGTCTACCCGGATGCGGTGTTTGCCGCGAATGATCATATGGCAATAGCCGTGATCGACACGTTAAAAGCGGAAATGGACTTGCGGGTGCCCGAGGATGTGGCGGTGGTGGGGTTTGATAATATCCCGGTAGCGGCGTGGCCAAGCTATCAGCTAACCACGGTGCAGCAACCTATAGAAGCAATGGTGGATGAAGCTACATCATTACTGTTAGCCCAAATTGCCAGCGGCCATGTGGCGGGTGAGCATAAGGTGCTGCCAGTGACGCCCATTGTCAGGGCCAGCGTGCGCCGTTAAAAGGCGAAAGCCCCAAGACCTTTAAAGATATAAAAGCTGGGTTTGAAAGTACGCCGCCTCGCATTAGCGAGGCGGCTTTTTGGGTTGTTGAATTATTACCCTAGCAATATTTTAGGTAGCCCGGTTACCAGCCACGGGAAGAACGACATCAACAAGCAAGCTAGTAGAACCAGCGCTACAAAGGGGATAACCGCTTTGTAAAGATCGACGATCTCTACCCCTGGCGGTGCCACCCCTTTTAAGTAGAACAGCGCATAGCCAAACGGCGGGGTGAGGAACGAGGTTTGAAGAACCACGGCCACCATTACCACGAACCAGAGCGGGTCAACACCCATCTGCTGGACGATGGGCAGCATAATCGGGAAGCTGAGTAGCACAATGCCTGTCCAGTCTAGGAACATACCCAGAATAAACACTAAGAACAGCATCATAATCAGCGCGCCGGTGGTGCCACCCGGCATGGCTAGCAGCAAATCTTGAATTACCTGCATACCGCCGCCGCGCGAGAACACCCCGGTAAACGCAGTGGCCCCTACCAGTACCAGCATTACCATGGTGGTGGTCTTGCCTGCTTCAATCAGCGTGTTGTAGCAGGTTTTGATCTTCCGATCGCCAAAAATCATAAACAGAATAAAGGCGATAAACACCCCAATGGCAGAGGCTTCGGTGGCAGTAGCGATGCCGGTGAACAGCGCGCCAAGTACGCCTAAGATTAACGACATGGGTGGAACAACATATTTACCCAGCATAATAAGCAGCTGCTTGGTGCTCACTTCCGCACGCTCCTCCTTGGGCACTGGCGGGCCGTAAGAAGGTTTAAAATGGCAGATCAGCAGCACGTACAGTGCGTACATAACGCCGAGCATTAAACCCGGGATCATTGCGCCAGCAAACAGCGCACCGACAGATACAGGCGAGTAGCTAGCCATTAAAATCAGCATGATGCTGGGGGGAATAAGAATGCCTAAGCAGCCGCTGGCCATAATGACGCCAGCACTTAGCTCTTTGTTGTAGCCATACTTAAGCATCGGCACTAAGGCGATCATGCCCATCACTGCAATGGATGCCCCAACAATGCCGGTAGTCGCTGCCAACAGCACCGATACAATAACGACCGTGAGCGCCAAGCCACCCCGTAGATTGGCAAGCAGCAGGCGCATGGCATCAAACATCTTCTCCGTGACGCCTGAGTCGTTAAGAAACCTCGCCATTAATACGAATAGGGGAATAGCCACCAGGACATAGTTGTCCATGGCATTACCAAAAATGTTGTTAATCAGTGTGCCTAGTACGCGCTCACCCGGGCCTAAAAACGCGCCGATTACGGCCACGCCGCCGAGTACAAAGGCCAGCGGATGACCCATAAAAAGGCCGATGAGCAGCCCGCCAAACATCACTAGCGCAAGTAGTTCAGGACTCAGATTCATACTGATTTCTCCTCGCGCATTTGCATAATGGCCCGCAGTACAATGGCAATTGCCTGCAGCAACAGAAGTGCCGCGGCCACTACAATGACGCCCTTAACGGGGTAAACCGGGATCGACACCATGCCATAGGTGGTTTCACCACGGCTAAAGGAGCGTTCAAAGAAGCGCCAGCCGAAGGTCAGCAGCATCCAGATAAAGGGAACAAAGAAAACCAGATAACCGATTACCTCAACTAATGCTTGGCGCTTACGGGACAGCAACCGCTTGATGACGTCTACTTCAACATGGGCGTGGTGGCGTAACCCATAGGCAGCCATCAGCATAAAATGGGCGCCAAAGAGCATTTTGGTCACATCGAACGCCCAGTCGCTGGGACGCCCAAAGAAAAAGCGTGACGCAATGTCAAAAAGAACAATGAGGGTAATGATGGCAATTAACGGAGCAACGATTCGCCCGAATAACTCGTTAATCGCATCGATCGCCTTGGCAATCGCATTCATGGAAGATCTCCGCGGTCAGCACAAAAAAACCGCCCCGGCGAACCGGGGCGGCGCAGAAGCGCCTTATAGGCAGGCTTCGATCTCTTCCAATGAGGGCAGGTTGTCCATGGTGCGGCTCATATTGAATGGCGCAGAGATGTCGCGCCATTTAGCGTAGTCTTCCAGGTAGCTAACCATGGAGTGATAGACTTTCGCGTGATCAGTGTTCTCACACGCGCCGCGTACGATCACTTCGTTGGTGATTTGCTGAATGCGCTCCAGATCCTCTTCTGAGAACTGGTTGATGGTGACGCCCGCGTCAATAAACTTCTGGGTTGCATCGGTAGATTCACGCTCAGACCACGCCAGCGACCAAGCCATGGTGGCGTCCGCAGCGATTCTTAGCTTCTGCTGGGTCTCTTCGGTGAGAGCATTCCACGCGTCCATGTTAATCATTACCCCGAAGACGCTAGCAGACTGGTGCCAGCCGGGGGTGGCCCAGTAATCAGCTACTTCTGCAAAGCCTGCGTTGTAGTCAACGCCGGGGGTTGAGAACTCGCCAGCATCGATAACGCCACGCTCAATGGCTTGGTACACTTCGCCACCAGCGAGTGTGACCTGAGAGCCGCCTAGCTCTTCAAGTACACGGCCCTGGTCGCGGCCAGAGAGGCGCAGTCGCTTACCTTCCAAGTCAGCGAGGCTCTCAATGGGGGTGCGCCCCATAAAGCCAGACTCATTATTTAGCGCTGCATAAGGCAGGTACATCATGTCGTACTGACCGTAGATCTCTTCGTAGAGCTCACGGCCGCCCCACCGCTGAATCCAGTTAATATAGTCAACGGCGTTAAACAAACTGGTAGTGGTGGCTAGTGGCGAGAAAGCTGGGTTTGTGCCAGCCCAATAGCCTGGCCAGTCGCCCGCGGCTTCGATACTGCCGGTTTCAGTGGCATCAAATACCTCAGTACCAGGCATTAACGTGCCGCCCGCGCGGAAATTGATTTGTAGCTCATCACCGGCAAGCTGGTTAACTAGCTCAGCCCAGTGCTGATCGATTTTAATTAGGTCTAAGTTGTCGGGCCAAGTGGAGGTCATTGTTCACTGTTCTTGTGCCTGAGCGGTAGTGGTGAGTGCGGCGAAGGCAACGCCAGCCGCAAGGCCTGTTAGGGCGAATTTTGTCATTTTTTTCATGATGTTTTCCTGGTTTGGCGTACGGATTTATTAGTGTTTGTTACCTGGAGACAGGAAATTAATGAGCGAGAGGTTACGTTTACGTAAAGCGCTGAGTCCGTCCCGCTGCAAACCTAAGCTATCACAACCTACCCGCTGCGGCGCAATATCAGTGTTTAATAGAACTAACGCCATGCTTATCGGTTACTTGGTTGTAATTACTAAACTTAACAAGCATTTATGACATCTGTATGGCAGTAAGAAGAAGAGTTTCAGCGTTGAAAAGCAGTGTTTTCAATACCAAAGTTGTAAGCATAACGCCCGTTTGGAAGCTGATATGACCTCATTGAGTACTACGCGTCCCCGTCACGTTTACGCACTGGCTTGTCACGCAGCGCGCTTGCAGCGCCGCCGCTGGCGACAGCTAGTGTGGTTATCTGGGCCGCCAAACGAGTGCCGTAAGCAGGCCCTGCAGCTTTGGCAAGCAGCACCTTGGCAGTCGCCGCTTTGGGTAGGTGATGCAGAGGAAGCGCCGGTTTCCCCCTGCGTAACGGCACGCAAGGCGCGTACCCGGCTAGGTGCCGAGCATCAACTAATGGTGATTGATGCCAGCGGTGCCCAGGGGCTAGACCCGGATGCCTTGGGCGCATTAGCAGGCACCGTGACGGCAGGTGGGTTGTGCGTTGTGATCACGCCCGCGTGCTTTGGTCGTCATCCTGACCCTGATTACGCCCGTTTTGCTGATCACCCCTGGCACTGGAAGTCCCTCACTGCGCACTACTTAGCGCGTATGGCGCGTTTGCTGTCAGCTCCCGGCATTATTCGCTGGTCAGCTGATGGAGGGTTGACGCTACCTAAGCTACCTGCAAGCGCCCAGCGTATTGCTTATGCCGATGACGCCGACTGCCTAACGCTAGATCAAGCCAGGGCCGTTGCCGGGTTGGTGGGGCTTAAACGGCGCCGACCACTGGTGATTACCGCTGACCGGGGGCGCGGTAAAAGTGCAGCGCTGGGGATTGCCGGCGCTCGGCTGCTGGCCAAAGGCGTAGCACAGGTTGTGGTGACAGCTCCTCGGTTAAGCTCCCTGGAAAGCTTTTTTGCGCGTTTAGCAGCGCTCTGCCCCGAAGGTCAGCGGGAAGCGCCAGGACGCTTTGTGATGCCAAGCGGTGCCGCAGTGGATTTTGTACCGCCAGACCTGCTCACTGAGTACGTTAACGACCAGCGCCTTGGCGGTGACGGCAGTTACTTGCTGGTTGATGAAGCCGCTGCCATTCCTGCGGCGCTACTAGGGCAGTGGCTGGCTGCGTTTCCGCGTATTGCCTTTGCGACCACGGTGCATGGTTACGAGGGCTCAGGGCGAGGTTTCGCTTTGCGCTTTCGTGAGGTGCTCAATCACCAAGCACCTCAGTGGCGAGCAATTGAACTCACAGAGCCTGTCCGCTGGTCGTCATCAGACCCTCTCGAGGCGGCGATTCAGCAACTGCTGCTGTTAAAGGCGCCGCTGCCACACGCCAAGCAAGGCGCAGGAAGAAGTGTTCTTTTGGTTCAAGCCGAACTCGCTCAGCAAGAACCACTGCTAGAAAAGCTATTTGGCCTCTTGGTGCAGTCACACTACCGCACCACCCCTAGCGATGTACGCCAGCTATTGGATGGCCCTGGCACGGGGCTGCGTATCATTACCCATGAAGATGAACCCCAGGCGGTGCTAGTTACCCGCGAGGAGGGCGATTTTGCAGCGGAGCTTGCAGAGCAGGTGGCGCGTGGCGAGCGCCGCCCCCAGGGGCATCTGCTTGCCCAGTCACTGGCAGCGCACAGTGGCAGCCGGGAAGCGTTGACCGCCCGCTGGCGTCGGGTATCACGAATTGCGACTCACCCTGAGCGACGACGGGAAGGGCTCGCGCGGCGGCTTTTAAAAGAGGATACCGCTGACGCCGCCCAGCAAGGGATCGCGCTATATGGCGCCACCTTTGGCGCCGAGGCGTCACTGCTACGTTTTTGGCTGGCGTTAGGGTTTGTACCGGTGCGCCTGGGCGTTACCCGCGAAATAGCCACCGGAGAGTATGCAGTAATGGTGGCGCAGGCATTAAATGCCGAAGGCGAAGCGGTGCTTAAGGCGCTGCAGCGTCAATTTGCTGCTTCATTACCGAGCCTATTGGCGTTTGAATTGGCCGCGCTGCCTGCCGCTGTGCTGGTGCTTTTATTACCTTCGCTCCAGGGCGAGCCACTTAACCAGGTAGATAGGCAGGCAGTTGACGACGTTGCGCATGCTCACCGCGACCCCGCGCTTGCCCGGGCGGCGCTCCAAGCTCTGGCCCGGGAAGCAAGCCGCTGGTCGCTGGATGAGCAGGCAAGCTTAGTCCATCAGCAGCTGGCCGCCTGGGCGTTTCAAAACCAGCCCTTGGCGAAAGCTCACGGCGAGGCGGTTAGCCGACTGCGTCAGGCTGTACAGTGCATACTCAGTCAAGAAAGAGGAATAGGTAAGTAGATAGCAGAGGCGGGGGAGGCAGGCAGATAGATATGTAGATGAATAGATAGAAAGCACACGCTTTCCTGACGTGGTTCAGAGCGTTAGGATAGATCAGTTATCGATAAATAAGAGCTCCCATGAACGCACATTTAGAAGCGCTCGCACCAAACCTTGTTTGGCGCCATTTCCGTACGCTATGCAACACGCCGCGCCCCTCTGGTCATGAAGCCGCGCTGGTAGCTACCCTTGAAGCCTGGGCCGATGCCCAAGGGCTTGCCCACGACCGTGATGCCTTTGGGAATTTGCGGCTTCGCAAGCCGGCCTCGCCGGGGTGCGAGCAGGCGCCGGGGGTGGTATTGCAGGGGCATTTGGATATGGTGGCCCAGGCAAATGCGGGTAAGGATCACGACTTTACCCGTGACCCGATCAGCACCTACGTTAAAGAGGGCTGGCTACATGCCGAGGGCACCACCCTGGGGGCTGACAATGGGCTGGGTGTGGCGGCAATTCTTGCCGTACTGGAAGACCCTGCGCTTACCCATGGGCCGCTTGAGGCGCTGTTTACCTTAGAAGAAGAAACCTCCATGGGAGGCGCGTTAAACCTAGCCGAAAATTGGTTGGAGGGTTCTCTGCTGCTCAACTTGGACAGCGAAGACCGCGGCCAAGTCTATATCGGCTGTGCAGGGGGCGCCGATGTAGTGGTGGATGCTCAGCTACCCAGCGCCAAGCTGCATGAAGACGAGCAAGTGTTATCGCTAGCGCTGACCGGCTTGAAGGGCGGTCACTCGGGTATGGATATTCATAAGCCGCTGGGCAATGCCAACCGCTTGCTGGTGCGGGTACTACGTGCGCTGGAAACCTTTGATGTACGGCTCATCAGCTATCAAGGCGGCACCTTACGCAATGCGATTCCCCGGGAGGCATTTGCCCAGGTGGCCCTGCCTGCCGACGATGTAGAAGCGGCGCTAGCCACAGTGGCAAGCTTAGAGCGTACCTTAAAAGCAGAGCTTGGGAGCGGTGATAGCGGCCTAACGCTAACCGCCCAGCGTATAGCGCCTCCTGAGACAGAGCCGCTCACCCGAGATACCAGCGCTATGCTGCTCGCCACCCTGCATGCGGCCCCCTGTGGTGTTGAGCGTATGAGTGCCGACGTGCCGGGCGTGGTGGAAACCTCGAATAATCTGGGTGTCCTGAGTTTGGAGGCCGGGCGTTTTCATCTATGCGCGCTAGTACGCTCGCTGCACGATAGTGCGACGGATGCGATGGCCGACCGCTTTCAAGCGCTGTTTGGGCTGATGGGCGCGCGGGTGAAGGTGGAAAACGGCTATCCTGGCTGGGCGCCTAACCCGGAAAGTGAGCTGTTAGCGACGTTTAAACAGCGCCACGCTGAGCTTCTTGGCCGCCAGCCTGAGGTGAAGGTGATTCATGCGGGGCTTGAGTGCGGTATTTTAGGCAGTAAATATCCGCATCTGGATATGATTTCGTTCGGCCCGCTGATTCGCGGTGCTCACTCCCCAGATGAGCGAGTGGAGCTGGATTCAGTGGCGGAGTTTTGGGATATGCTGCGTGCGCTGATTGAGCAATTAGCGACTGTGCGTTAACGGCTTCGTTAGTCCGCCCCAAAAAAACGGCACCGCGTAGGTGCCGTTTTTTCGTGTTTAGCGTATCTATTAACGCTTACTTGCCTAAATAAGCATTCAGCATCCACACCGTTTTTTCCTGCTCACGGATGTAGTCGCCTGCTTGGGCAGCAGTGCCTTCGTCGTCAGCATCCGAGGCGAGCGACAGCAGTTCGCGCTGCAGCTCAATCAGCGTTTGGTAACCGGTCAGCACCCCTTTCACGCAGGTCTTGCCGTCGTGCACGTCTTTATCTTCCTGGATGTGCGATAGCGTTATGTAGTCGCTATACGCGTGCACCGGCTTATGGCCTAACGTAAGGATACGCTCGGCTACTTCGTCTACCTTGGTGAGCAGGTCGGTGTAGAGCTCTTCGAATTTAGCGTGCAGCTCAAAAAAGTCGCTGCCTTTTACGTTCCAGTGATAGCCACGGACGTTCATATAAAAAATTTGGTAGTTGGCCAGCAGATGGTTGAGTTTTTCGGCCAGTTGACTGGCGCTGCCTTCGTGCAAGCCAATGCTGTTGGTGTCGGTCATGTGATGCTCCTCCATGGTTGGAGCCGCGTTAATGTTTAACGGCCATCAAATCATTTGATTTAGCTTAAGACGCTTACCTTAAGCTGCAAAACAGGTTTTTTGCATCGCGGCAATAGCGCCATAACATAATACTGGCAGCAAGCTGATACAGCTTACGTCTCACTTAGAGATGCAGGCGCTAGCCCGGCTTTTCAAGGGTTAGCACTAAGCTAAGATATATCTATTCATCTACGGCCTATCTCGCGCTATCCATAAGCGAGCAATGCTCTCACAGCGCGCTGCTAATAACTCTGCTGTGCGCGGCAGGGCTTGCTCAAGACTTATGGGGCCATCTGCCAGGGCAAAGGCAGCAGTAACGCCTTCTTCAAAGCAGGCCTGCCAGCCATCGCCTAAGCTACCGGCTAAAATAATCACGGGTTTACCCTGCCGGTGTGCTGCGCGGGCAACGCCAATTGGCGTTTTTCCAGCAAGGCTTTGGCCATCCAAGCGGCCTTCACCGGTGATGACCAAATCAGCCTGGGCGAGCAACTCAGAAAGCTTGGCTTGCTGCATAATCATTTCAATACCCGGCGTGAGCGTGGCGTTTAAAAACGTGTGCGCTGCAAAGCCCATGCCGCCGGCAGCCCCTGCCCCAGCAAGCTCTCGGTCATCGCGGCCAAGCGCGTCTGCGCATATATCGGCGAAGTGATTAAGGGCACGATCCAGCTGCGCGACGTCGTCATGAGAAGCGCCTTTTTGTGGGCCAAACACGGCGCTTGCTCCCCGCTCGCCGAGTAGCGGGTTGTCCACATCCACCGCCGCCTCAACCTTGAGCGTGGCAAGGCGGGGGTCCAGCGCTGCAAGATCCAGGGTAGCCAGTTGCTGGAGCGCTGCTCCACCAGGGGGGAGTGGGGAACTATGCTGATCCAGCAATTGAGCACCTAATGCTTGCAGCATACCTGCCCCTGCATCGTTAGTGGCGCTACCGCCGAGCAGCAGAAGGGCCTTTTCGGCACCCGCATCTAAGGCAGCTGTAAATAGTTCGCCTACGCCATAAGTAGAAGTGTGAAGGGCATTGCGCTCTTGAGCAGACAGATGTTGTAACCCGCTGGCTTCTGCCAGTTCGATAAACGCGGTACGCTGTTGGCTGAGCCAGCCCCAGGAAGCTAGGCGGGGTCGCCCCAAGGCGTCTTGTACGGTTAGCTCGCGACGTTCGGCGCCGGTGGCGGCAATCAGTGCTTCAAGACTGCCTTCGCCGCCATCGGCCAGTGGGCAAACCGTAAGGGTGGCGGCAGGCGTTGCGCGCTTAACACCTCTGGCCATTGCCTGAGCCGCCTGTTCGGCGCTTAAGGCATCTTTAAAGCTATCGGGGCAAAGCAGTACATTCATCGCACAACCTCCGTTAATGATTGTCTCTAAAACGCCGTCTTTGAAAAACGTCTGTGAAAAACAGTCTCTGAAGCGCAATCTTTGAAACACTGTCTTTGAAATACAGTCTTTGAAACACAGTCTTTAAAATACGCTATTTAAACTATTGTCCCAGTTTGCTGCTATATAGTGATCGCTGCTGGCGAGCTTAGCGTGCTACCCGATGCCACACCAGCCATGACGACAGTTAGAGGAACTAACATGAAGATAATCACTCTGGGTATGAGTTGTCTGCTGCTGTTGGTGGGCTGTCAGACCGTACCTGATCGGCTGCCCCAAGCCGATCCTGCCCCGGCGGCATCGTGTTACTTTCCTATAGGCTCGGCAGCAGTGCCACAGGTAACAGGGGGCGGGCAAGATCAAGAGGCGTTGGCGCAAGAAGTGCTGGCCCAAAGTGTTGCTGTGTTGGAAGCGTGGGGCTTTGAGCTTGTTTCTACGGATACCCACTTGGGGCTAGTAAGTGCTAGTCGCCAGCGGGATCTGATTGGTTATTACGATCCTTACGATAACGCTTATGGGTACGGGCATGGTATGCGGGTATTTGGAGGTATCGGATTGGGCGGGCGTGGCGGTTCCAGCATCGGTTTAGGGATTGGGACAGGGTTCGGGGGTGGCGTCGGCCAGCGGCCGGTTGAGGTCGAGCGAGTTTCGCTGTTAATAAATGACGGCTACGTGCGCATCTCGCGGGATATTCGCCGTTATGATCACTTGAGTGATCTTCGCGAGTCCTATAGCGCTAGTAACGATGATTTTTGTCAGCGCTTCCAGGCAGCGCTACCGCAATCCTCCAGCATTGAGAGCGCGCCATGAAGAGACTTCGCTGTATGTTAATCGTCAGTGCCCTGTTGGTGCTGGCTGGCTGCGCTACCCAACAACCGGCTGAAACCCGCGAGCTTCGTTACGCTGCGTCAACAGAGCAGACCTTTCGTCAGGCCGTAGAGCTGATGATGGCCCAAGGGTATGTGGTAAGGCATGCGGATTTAGCCTTAGGGCGTGCGGAAGCCTCCCTTGCCCGCTGGCCGGAGTACCGGTTACAGCTCCAGGTTAGCGAAGAGGGCAGCGGCAGCCGGGTACGCGTCTCAGCCCTGCGGGGAAATCAACCGCTGCCGCCCTACTTGTTGGATCCATGGCTAGTCGAGCTACAGAATAAATTGGGAGAAGCACCGTGACAGCAGTAACACCCAGGCTTACCGGTCTAAAAAGTAAGGCGCGCGCCTGGAGTGGCGCGTTAGCCATTGGCCTTGCTGGCCTCTTTATAAGCCCAAGCGTGTTAGCCCACCCTCACGGCTGGATAGATCTAAATGTGCGGGTGGTCACCGATGATCAGGGAGTAGTGAGTGCCCTGCATCAAACGTGGCAAATGGATCCTTTCTACAGTTTGGTGGTATTTGAAGAGCTTCAGCAGGTGCCGGGAGCGGATCTTACACAGGGCCTTGACCAGCTAGGCAGTGAGATCCGCAATAACTTGGCTCAACAACACTACTTCACTGAGGTGCGCATTGATGGCAAGCGCCAGTCTCTAGGCGAGGTAACTGAATATACAGCGCTGGAGCGCGATGGCCGCTTAACCTTCATGTTCATCTTGCCGCTGTCATCGCCTCAGCCGCTAGCGGGCCATACGCTTGAGTACCAAGTGTTTGACCCTACCTACTACCTTGAAGTGGTGCACGATGAGGAGGACGGCTCTCCTTCTGAGCAGGCGCTCATTCTGAATGGAGAGCCAAGTTGCGAACTAACTATTTTGCCAGCGAACCCTGACCCTGAGCTGGTCATGCAGGCGGCGTTACTGGATGTTGATGAACAGGGTGAGCCTGGCTTAGGAAGACACTTCGCCGAAACAGGGCGCGTCGTCTGCCTCTAGCTGTTTGCAGAGGTAGTCGTGTATAAAGTGTTACTTTATAACTTTTTTCGGAGGGGAGAATGCCTCTAACGCGGCATCAACTTGTCTGGGGGGCGCTTGCCTTAGTCGGCGCAGCGCTCATTGTATTTGTTGTGCAGGCCAACCTGCAGGGCGCAAGCTTCCAACTGCTGTCTTGGCAGCGGGATTTACACCGTAGCTTGACGCTGGCGATTACTGAGCTTTCCCGCACACCTACTACGGCTACCTGGCTGTCGTTGCTGGGGGTTAGCTTCGCTTACGGCGTCTTTCACGCTGCTGGGCCGGGGCATGGTAAAGCAGTATTGGCAACCTATTTAGCCTCTCACGGAGGTGCCACCCGGCGGGCATTGGGGCTCTCCTTTGCTGCATCGCTACTGCAGGGGGTAACGGCGATTGCCATGGTGGCGGTGCTGGTGCATGGGCTGGGCTGGGTTACCCGCCAAGCCATGGGCAGCGTGGTATGGGTAGAGCAAGCGAGCTTTATATTGGTGGCAATGTTAGGCGCTTGGCTATGCTGGCGAGCCATTAAGCAACTGCGCCGTGCCTACGCAGGTAGTCATCATGATGCTGTTGAACACAGCCACAGCCACAGCTACAGCCACAGCCACAGCCACAGCCATGACCATGCGCACTGCTGTGGCGGTGCTCACCATATAGAGCCACAGCAAGCGCTTGATTGGCGCACTGCACTGATGACCGTAGGGGCCATTGGTATGCGTCCCTGTACGGGGGCAGTACTTATGCTGGGGGCGGCAAGCCTGCTAGGGCAGTTCTATGTAGGCGTTGCTTCGGTCATTGCTATGTCCCTGGGAACAGGAATCACGGTTTCCTTTCTGGCGATTGCCAGCATTGTGGCCAGGGGCTGGGCTGCTAAGCGCCTGCAAAAACAGCGTAGCCAGCAGATGGCCGAGAAAGTAGCTGGCTGGGTAGCGCTCACGGGCGGTGCTCTTATCATTGCGCTAGGCGTGTCGCTTTCTCTCGCAGGGGCCGCCCAGCCAGCCAGCGGGCCGCTGTTAAACGACCCTGCCCCGCGGCAGGGTCCTTCGCTATTAGGCCGCTAAGATTAGTGTTGTAGTGGAGAAATACAAACCACTACACGCCTATTGGCTTAGCGCTGTGTTGAGCCCATCAATTTGAGCGAGTAGCTGCTCACGGCGCTGGCCCTGTAAGGCTAAGCTATAAGGCTCAGGCGTGCCGTTGCCCCAGACGGGGGCAGGCCAGCTTGCATCATTCTGGTAACGCACTACCAAATGAAGGTGCAGCTGGCTGACGACATTGCCCAGCGTGGCTATGTTGAGCTTGTCGCCGTGAAACGCGCCTTTCATTGCCTCCCCAAGCGCTGTTGCCTCACGCCAAAGCTGCGCTTGGTCTTGGTTAGATAGTTCAAATACTTCGCTGACTGATGGGACTCTCGGTATCAAAACTACCCAGGGGTAGCGGGCGTCGTTCATTAATACGGCACGACACAAAGGCAAGTCGGCGAGGGGCAGGGTGTCTTCAGCTAAGCGTGAATCGAGATCAAAGGTATCCAAAGGCGAAGTGCTCCAGGCAGCCAAGTGATGATTAGCATCATAGCAGCTGCGCATGGCGCCGCGACAAGACAGGGCTGCAAACTAGGCGCAACAGGCAAAACGCTGTTACGCTAAGAGTACTCCTACGCGGTAACGCTGCCTATGGAGCTTCGCTAAGTTGACGGTAGGTCAACTGACTGACTTGTTAAGGAGAACACCCATGAAAAAACTCATCGCTACCAGCTTTATTTTGCTCATCACCGCAGGTGCGTTGGCGGGCTGTAATACGATGGCAGGCGCAGGACAGGATGTACAGGAAGGCGGACGAGCCGTTCAGGATGCAGCGAGTTAATGCTCTAGATAGCGGTATTAGGTAGGGTAAGGGTATAAAAGCGGGCTGGGCATTATTGCCTAGCCCGTTTTGTGGTGGGGTCACCACGGTTCAACAAGGAAGAGAATGTATGGTTAACGTATTTAGCGGCTCAACGAAAAGACGTTTTGGAAGCAGCTTTGCCGTGCTGCTAGCGGCCTCATTACTGACCGCCTGTGCCAGCGGGCCTGAGCCTGTTCGTGCGCCGGCTCCGCCCACCGTTGGCCAGAGTGAAGTAACTACCAATGGAGCTAGCTGCGATAGTGACGCCGTGCAGCACGCCATAGGCGAGCTATTTAACGACGCCACTGTCCCTCAGCTACAAAGCGAGAGCGGTGCTCGCCAAGTGCGGGTGCTGCGCCCCGACAGCGTTGCCACCATGGACTACCGGGAAGATCGCCTGAATATTCATTTAGATAGCGACGATACCATTGAAGCGCTGCGCTGCGGTTAACGCAGAATTAGTACGACACAAGCGGCGGTGAGTAGCCCCATGGCGATATTGAACGCGCGCCATGCCCCGTCGCTTTTGATCCACTGACCAATCGCCGTGCCAAAAGCTGCCCAGAGAGCAATACAGGGTAGCGCCACCATCTCCGCAAAACCGGCTAGTACCAAGGCATTGATAACCGGCTGGCCGCTTTCGGGTAAAAAGCCTGCCATTAGCGCCAGCCCCATTACCCAGGCCTTTGGGTTAGCAAACTGAAACATTGCCGCCTGCCAAAACGTTAACGGTACGCCCTGCAGATCCCCTTCAAGATTAGGCGGCGGCGCGGTGGCTATTTTCCACGCGAGATAGAGCAAGTAGGCGCTCCCCACCCAGCGCAAGGTGGTTTGCACCAGCGGGAAACGCTCAAATACCACCCCGAGCCCTAGCGCAATACTGGTGGCAAATAACAAAAAGCAGCCGCCTAAAATACCCCACATATGCGGCATAGTGCGCCGAAAGCCAAAGTTAGCCCCCGAAGCGGTTAGCATAATATTGTTAGGCCCAGGGGTTAGCGTCATCGACATCATAAAAAGCGCAGCAGGGCCAAGAATTAACCATTCGTTACTCATAACGCCCCTTCCAGCGCTGGCGACGCACCTGCTCCTTGAGCATCTCGATAATGTCGTAGAGCACCTGCTCGGTGACGTGGGCGCTGCCTTCATCGACGGTTAGCCAGCTTTCAAAGCCGCTTTCCGCTGTCTTTTCAACGAGCTGGCGGAATTCTGTCGAGTGAATGCCCAGTGCCAGCTCATCTACCAGACGCTGGGCCACCCCGCTTAGCGATGCCTGCATGGCGCTGGATGCCGTTTGCCCCATGGGCAGACGGTGCAGCTTTTGGATTTCAGGGCTTTCCCGCAGGGTGCGGCTTACCAAGTCATCAATGGCCTTCATAATGGCGGTGCGATTCTGCTGATAGGCTTGGCCGACCGTGCCTTCTAGCCGTTGGGCAATTTCGTGAATGAGCTGGTCTTTACGGGGCATGATAACCCGGTCAATGACTTGCTCTGTGAGTGAGTCACTGGCCACAATCTGCTGTTGCACATTGCCTAACAGGCGCAGGGCAATCCGATCGGAGAGTTCTTCTAACAGAATATCGTAGTATTTGGCGGCAAACTGATAGCTCTTCCAGCGAGTGACGTCGATTAACCGCAGTCGGTGCAATCTATTCAGTAGCGACACCACCCGCAGGACACGCAGCCAGCGGAAGCCGCTCAGCGGGATACAGCCAAGCACGTCGTACCAATGAACAAAGGGGTAGAAAAACCAGCGGTGATAGCGTCGTTCGGCAATCGCTACCGCCCAGCCCAGCAGTACGTCGGCCACAAAAAAAGCTACAAAATAGAGATCAATAACCGTAAAGCGGCTGTGGATCGTTGTGTCGTAGAAATCGTGAAAACCGGGTGCAATGGACGCGACCGCTTGGTTGATCGTGTCAATTAGGAACAGTGAATCAAACAGCAGCAGGCTCAGGTTAATAATAACCGCCGCAAGAATTAAAAAATCCCAGCCGATATGCGCATACTCAACGGCTTTAGGCAGGTGTGGGTAGCGCTCCCTGGCGGGCATGAAGACTCCTTGTCATCGCATTAATGAGGTAAAAGTAGGCTAGTGGTTTTGCTGATGATGCTGTTGCGTTAACAGCTCTTCCTTTTCGGCCTGTTTGCGCAGCTTTTTGCGCAGGGCTGCTTTGTCATAGCGCAGCTTTTGCAGTGATGTTTCCAGCGCTAAAGGCGGTACTTTGGCGGGCTTACCGTCGGCATTTACCGCCACCATGGTGAGATAGCAGCTATTGGTGTGGCGAATTAGCTTATGGCGAATGTCCTCTGCCACGACTTTAACCCCCACTTCCATGGAGGAGCGGCCTACATGGTTGACGCTGGCTAAAAAGGTCACCAGTTCGCCCACATGGATGGGCTGTTTAAACAGTACTTGGTCGACGGAAAGTGTGACCACATAGTGACCTGAATAGCGGCTGGCGCAGGCGTAGGCCACTTCATCAAGCTTTTTAAGAATAGCACCGCCATGCACTTTGCCACTGAAATTAGCCATATCCGGTGTCATTAGTACGGTCATGGAGAGTTCATGCTGGCCGGGCAGGGCGCTGTGTTCAAGGTTGGGCGTTTCAGACATAGAAAAACCTTACGGGCTGAAGATGCCCGCCCAGTTGGGCGGGCGATGGATGTGGGCAAGCCTTTTTTGGCTAAGCGTTAACCATAGGTGTTAGCACGTCGTGCTTAAACTTTAGAGCTGATCGCAATAGCTGACAGCAAGAACCTAGAACCAGACTAAGCCAACGGAAATAATGATGCCGGTAATAAACAGCTGAATCAGGCAGAAGCCCATAATGTCTTTGGCTTTTAAGCCCGCAATTGCCAGTACCGGTAGTGCCCAGAATGGCTGCAGCAGGTTGGTCCAGGCATCACCCCAGGCAACGGCCATGGCAATACGGGAAATATCGGCCCCTAACGCTTCCGCTGCCGGTAGCATAACGGGTGCTTGTACCGCCCACTGGCCACCACCGGAAGGTACAAACAGGTTAACAATCCCTGCGCTAAGGAACGACCAGAACGGCAGCGAAGTGGCGGTAGCAAAAGAGACCAGCCACTCTGACATGCTTTGTGCCAAACCCGACTGCACCATAATCGCCATAATGCCAGCGTAGAATGGAAACTGAATCACGATACCCGCCCCGCCTTTAATCGCTTCATTTAAGCTGTTAAGCAGGTTTCGCGGCGTACGGTGCAGCACAATTGCTAAGAATAGAAACAAGAAGTTAACGATGTTTAGGTTTAAGCCGCCGTCACGTAGTAAGAAGTGGTCAAGCAGGAACAGCAGTCCTGGTACGCCTACCAACAGGGCTAGCGGGATGCTGTTTTCGAGCTTTTCTGCGGGACGGGTAATACGGCCTTGCGTTTCTGGTTCATCGTCGAGCAGCTTGGCATCGATATAAACGCTGTCTTTTTCATCTGGCAGCATCATGCGGTTGACCAGCGGAACCGCAATAAACAAGCAAAGCACAATGGCTAAGTTAAAAAAGGCAAAAATGGTGGAGCTAGTGCTGATCACCCCGATCTGGTCAGCGGAGAAGTGGCCCTCGGTCGCGATAGTGAGCGGCACTGAACCTGCTAGACCCCCGTGCCATACCACAAAACCCGAATACGCACTGGCGACCAGTAAGCGGTAGTCGACGCGAATCACACGGGCCAACTCTTTCGCAAACAGGGCGCCGACCACTAGCCCAAAACCCCAGTTAATCCAGCTGGCAGCAAGCGATACCAGGGTGACTAAGATAATGGCGCCGCCAGGGCTTTTTGCGGTGCTGGCAATTTTTTGCAGGAAGCGTTTGATAGGGGGGGAGCTGGCCAACATAAAGCCAGTCACTAACACCAGCAGCATCTGCATGGAGAAGGTGAGTAGGCCCCAGAAGCCGTCGCCCCACATGCGCAGAACGGCCAGGGGGGTCTGGCGCTCTACGGCAATGGCTGCAACCGCTGCGATCAGCGTTAATATCAGTACAAAAATATAGGGGTCAGGCAAATAGCGCTCGACCAGTTTAACTGCTGGCTTGGATATGAATTTTAGCATGGGATGCTCGCTATAATCGTTATTAGGAAGTGCGACGCTAATATACGGGGGCGTGCCGTATTTTTCATCTCTCGTTGGGCAGCATACACCGGCGCCTAAAAGTACGTTAGCGTAGTCAGAGCCGAGCGAGCGTTGCAGGCTTCAACGGTCGGTTAATTAAGGGTATTCCGCGCGCCAGCGGGTCTGACGATAGTGACGATAGTAGCCGATAAGCACGGCAGAGCGCGCCAAGGTAAAGAGGGTGAAGGCGAGCCAAAGGCCGTGGTTGCCTAGGCCCTGGGTCAACCACCAGGTAGGCAGGTAAATAGCCAGGCCGATGAAAATGCTGTTGCGCATTTCACGCACGGCAGAGGAGCCGATAAATACCCCGTCAAGCAGGTAACTCCATACGGCCAGTAGGGGCATGGCGACCATCCAGGGTAAGTAAATAGCCGCAGTGGCACGAACCTCGTCGAGCCCTGTGAGCAGTGCAATAAGGGCGTTACCGCCTACGGCGAAGGCCAGCGTTGCTGCGGCGGCGGTCCAGAAAGAGAATCGGGCGGTAGCACGCACCGTGTTGGCAAACGCCTGCCAGTTGCGCCGCCCGTAGTCGCGGCCCACCAAGGACTCTGCTGCGTGGGCAAAGCCATCCAGCGCGTAGCTGGTGAGCATAATAAACTGCAGCAGTACGGCGTTGGCGGCGAGCACCGTGTCGCCTTGGCGAGCCCCCTGGGCGGTAAAAAAAGCCATGGCAAACAAAAGACCTAGGGTACGCACAAAGAGGTTGGCGTTGACGTTGAACAGCGCCGAGTAAGCCGATAGCACGAGCAGCCGCTGGCGCTGAAAGGTGCCTTCTAAATGCCCCAGCTGGCGCAGTACTAAAAAGCCGCCAAAAGCGAGGGCGCTATAATCAGCAATCACACTGGCCAACGCTACGCCGTTGCTGGTCATGCCTAGCCCGATCACAAACCATAGGTCGAGCACGATATTGACACTGTTGGTGAGCAACAAAATCATCAGCGTGACCCGAGAGTTCTGCTGGCCTAAAAACCAGCCCAGAATCGCGTAGTTAGCCAGCACTGCTGGCGCCGACCATAGGCGGATTTCAGCATACTCCCGGGCCAGCGGTGTTGCTGCTTCGCTGCCGTCTAACAGCCAAAGTCCCAAAGAAATAAGCGGCGAACCCAGCACGATGAGCAGTGCGCCAATAACACCCGCCATGATCAGCGATTGGCCTAGCAGGTTGCGCACATCGCTGTCGTTTTCGCGGCCTATGGCCTGGGCGACCAGCCCCGTTGTGCCCATGCGTAAAAAGCCAAAGCCCCAATAGAGGAAGCTAAACAGCGTAGCGCCGAGGGTGACCCCGGCGAGGTAGCGCGAGTCGGGCAGGTGCCCAACCACGGCGGTATCTACCAGCCCCAGTAGAGGAACGGTGATATTAGAGAGGATGATTGGCCAGGCGAGGGTCCAAATACGCACGAGGTGGCGTTAAGCAGCGGTAATGATGCGGTACTTCTCCATTAGCTGCTCTTGAGTCTCAGGGCGCTCTGGATCCAGAGGAATGCAGTCTACCGGGCAGACTTGCTGGCACTGCGGCTCATCAAAGTGACCCACACACTCGGTGCACAGGTTTGGGTCGATGACGTAAATCTCTTCGCCTTGAGAAATCGCGTCATTGGGGCATTCAGGCTCGCAGACGTCGCAGTTAATGCATTCGTCGGTGATCATCAGGGCCATGGGCATACCTCACGAATGGCTGGCTACTCGGGTAGGCCAATACCCGAGTGTTTTACTCAACAATGTCGATAGCTATGTAGTGTAATGCTTACGCAGCGCCTCTGCGACCTGCGGGTGAACCAGCGGTGAAATATCGCCGCCCAGCTTGGCGATTTCTCGCACGATGGTCGACGAGATATACGAGTTCTCCACCGCCGGGGTGAGAAATACGCTCTCAAGCTCGGGGTTTTGGGCGCGGTTCATATTCGCCAGCTGCAGTTCGTACTCGAAGTCTGAGACCGCGCGCAGGCCGCGCAGAATAATCGTCGCCCCTTGCTCGTGCATCATGGTGGTCAAAAGCGATGAAAAACCGATGACCTCCACGTTAGGCAGCGACGCGCAGACGGTTCTGGCCAGCGCAATGCGAGCCTCAAGGTCTAGGCTGGGTCGTTTGCCGGGGCTTTCGGCCACAGCGATAACTACCTTGTCGAACATCCGCGCGCCGCGCTCAATCAGGTCGAAATGGCCATTGGTAATGGGGTCAAAGGTGCCTGGGTAGACCGCAATATTAACGCGTTGGGCGATCATTCCGGTGCCTCCTCGTTAAGCTGGCCGAAAGGGTTGTCAGCGGTAAGTGAAACCGCCTGGGCATAGCCTGGAATGTGAATACGGTCGGCGTGGATCTCAAGCTCAGGGCCTTCCAGTACGGCTTCGCCAAACTGGTAGCGGGGGGCAAAATGCCCCTTATCTGCCTGGGCCAAATAGGCGGCTGCGTTGGCTCTTACCGTCTCGCGCCGGGTCTTCCAGGCATCAATGGCAACGCTGCCATGGCGCTTCGTGAGTAGCCGTTCGGTGACGTCCGGCGATAGCACAACGCCGGTTGCATTGTTGCCGCCAAACCCTTTGGCATTAATAAAGGCTGCATCCGCCTTAAACGCGTGAGGGGTAGTGGAGAGCCGCAGCCGGTCGGCGTAAACATCATTGGCCACCGCATCCAGCGTCGGAATGCCCGGTAGCAAGCCATGGGCGAAACTGCCCAGCGCGCTTGCCAACTGGTCACCCGCCGCAGAGCCTTGAGAGTGGCCGATAAACGCTTTAATCGCCACAATTGGCCAATCGCTAATGCCATTAGCCCGAGCGATTTCATCAAGCACATGGGATTCGGTCACGCGGTTTTTCGGCGTGCTGGTGCCGTGGGCGTGCAGAAAGGTGCGCTCTTTGAGTGCTTTATCCCCTAGCATGTCTTTCACTAACGCGACGGCTTTGCCCAAGGTGATGTAGTTGCCAATGCCGGGCGCAGAGATTGAGCGCTTAAAGCCGTCGGCATTGACGAATACATCTGGCACGGCGCCTAAAATGTCTGCGCCTAGTTCAAGGGCAAGCGCATCGTCCATTAGCAGCACAAACTGGCTGGCTTCCGCCATGGTAAAGCCGCAGTTGCGGGCAAATGGACGGCAGGCGCGCTGGTAGTCGGCGTCGGTGAGTAACTCCAGCGCGTCCAAAGCTTTGAGGCTTGTGTCATCCGCCAGCGCCCCCATGGCACGGAAACCTTCAATGATTTCAGGCGTAATTGGCGCATCAGAAGTGCCGACCATCACCACTCGTCGGCGGCCTGAGCGAATGTCATCAATGCCCAAGCGCAGGTTATAAAGAAAACTGGCACAGGCACCCAGCGCCGCGCCGGTACTGCCTACGCTGCCGAGTACATAGGCATTGAGGAAGTCTGCGGGCATCTGACCATAGCCCAGTGGCATTTGCTTGGAAGTGGCGCGCTGGCCACTGACCAAACTTTTTAACAGGCCACCCCAGCCTTGGTCATCCAGTTGGCCAATGGAGTTGCCGGCATATACCGCAATATGGTCGGGGTTTAGCTGCTGGCGTAGGTCTTCCCACGATAGTCCGCTGGCGCCTAGGCAGTCGCTGGCGCCAAACACGGCCATCGATAGCCCGCGGGGGTGGTGTACGCTGCGGTAAAGGCTCGCGGGATCAAAGCCACTGGGCAGCTGCGCGGCGGCGCGCACCTTGGGCTCATGGGCATCGGGCAGCAGTACGTCAAGCGTTCCCGCGGGCACGGTCACTTCGACTTCCCGAGCATCAATATCCTTCACCTGCCAATGGGCAGGTAAGTGTTCGGGAAGCTGGCGTCGGCGCAGCGTGAAGCGCAGCGGCTCTGCTAGCACCATGCTTGCCGGGCGGTTGGCAGGCAAGCCAGGTGCGAGAAAACGCGGGTCTTCATTGCGGCGGATCAGGGTGTGGTTAAGCACCTGCTCACGCAGCGTAAGCGCTGGGTCGTCTAGGGGCTGGCCTGTACTGTCTTGCCAACCGTTCTCAGAATGTTCGGCAAGGCGCATAAGCGCTGCCAAGCCTTCCAATGTTTGGCGCTGCTGGTCAGCAGGAAGAGCATCAAGTACGGTGCGGCGGAAGGCCTGGTGGCCCGAGGTTCTGCCGGCGGGATTGATGCCGCCCATGCCGACAATCACCGGTAAGTGTGACAAGCCGGGTTCCTCGTGGTGCGGTGGTTGTTAGTAACGATTATTGGCAAATGCACAACCGAAAAGCTGTTCATTCACACTTAATAAGTAACTCGAGAGTGATCATAGCACCGGGCGTGCAACGGCGTCATGCCGCACGCGCCGGAGACTGCTAGAATCACGCCTTTTCCAGCAGGGGGTGGCATGCAGCATAATTCGCGACCGGTAATTTCCAATCAGCCAGGCCCGCATCACGATTTGGCACGTCGAGTGGCCCGAGCGCTGGCGAACCCGCTGCGTAAACCCATTGCGGCTCATACCCAGCAAGCGTTTGAAGAGGTTCAAGCCTGGTATCAACAGCGTCAAGCGCCGCTGATTTTAGATGCAGGTTGCGGTGTTGGGTTATCCACCCGCCGTTTGGCTGAACGTTTTCCTCAGCATGCTGTTATTGGTGTTGACCGTAGCGAGGATCGCTTAGGGCGTGACCACGGTGACTTGCCCGCGAATGCGCGGCTGGTGCGGGCGGATTTAGTCGACTTTTGGCGCTTGGCCGAGCAGGCAGGCTGGGCGCCTGAGCGCCACTACCTGCTTTATCCCAATCCTTATCCGAAAGCGGCACACTTAAAAATGCGCTGGCACGGGCACCCCGTGTTACCTACTTTGTTGGCGCTAGGCGGCGCGTTGGAAGTGCGTTCTAACTGGCCGCTTTATGTAGAAGAGTTCGCCCTGGCGGTGGCTCAAGTGACGGGACGACAAGCAGCGGTTAGTGTGTTTTCCCCCAACGGTGACTATTTGACCCCTTTTGAAGCTAAGTACGATCAAAGTGGCCAAACGCTATGGCGTTTATGCATTGAACTGGAGCGAACATGACCTTTGTGTTTCTAACGCTGGCGATTATGGCAGAGGTGATGGCGACCAGCGCGCTAAAAGCCTCAATGGGGTTTACACGCCCCCTCCCTAGCCTGCTAGTAGTGGTAGGCTACGGCGTAGCGTTTTATCTGCTGAGTTTAGTACTACGAACACTGCCGGTAGGTATTGCCTACGCCATCTGGGCGGGCCTGGGGATTGTGCTAGTTACCCTGGTAGGCATAGTGGCCTTCGGTGAAAAACCTGATTTACCTGCAGTCATTGGCATTAGTCTGATTGTGGCCGGTGTGGTCACGCTGCAAGTTTTCTCCAAAATGAACGTGCATTGAGGTAGCTGAACGTGACGTACTGTATGGGTAAATACCGTGTTAATAGCCGAGCTAAACGCTCGCGTACTTCTCCTGTGAGTTGGCTGCGGGGGATGATTGTGGCCAGCGTCGCCACCGCTACCTTTGGCGTTAGTACCGCGCTTTTTGCCGACTTCAGCCGCCTAGGCCAGCTGCAAAACAAAGGCTTTTCGATCAGTGCTGAAGCACGCTTACTGGATGCGGATGCCGGCAGTAATGCCCTGTTGGGCAGCCTTAACCCCGAGCGGCAACTCTCTCCCGCGTCGGTTACTAAAGCGTATCTGGCGGCAGCGGCGCTTAATCGCTATGGCCCTCAGCACCGCTTTACCAGCCAGCTGGTGAGCGTGGGCGCTGTTGATAGCGGCGTGCTGCGCGGCGACCTTGTGTTTGAAGGCGGCGGTGACCCGGGCCTGACCACAGAAGATTTATGGCGCCTTGTGCAGCGCCTTCAGCTTTCCGGGGTGCGCGAAGTTGACGGCGCTCTGGTGATTAGTCAGTGGCGCTTTGGCCCGGTGGAGTGTCTTACCACTGACCGCTGTAACGCGCGTACCCGGGTAGCGAATGCTTACAGTGCCCCGCTTACCTCTGCGGGGGTTAACTTTGGCACTTGGTGTGTCAACGTGGCGCCCGCTAATAGCGCAGGAGAGCCCGCCCGTGTGGGGCTGTGTGACAGCCCGCAACCGCTGATTGCGATCGATAATCAAGTGGTGACTCGGCCAGCCAATAGCGGCACCGAAATTAGTGCTGAACGTATTACCGATGAGCGCGGCGATGTGATGCGCCTGACGGGGCAAATCTCGACCAATGCTGCTGCCAGGGATGTCTACCGTGGTGCAGGGGATGCTGCAGAAAAAACCGCTCAAGTACTGCTGAGCATGCTAAACCAGGCGGGGATTACGGTACGCGACCCATGGCGGGTCAGCAGTACGCGCCCCGCCGGCGCGCAGCGTTTAGCGGCAGTGGACAGCATGCCGCTACAGGAACTGCTGCTGCGCACCATGAACTACTCCAATAACTATATGGCCGATGTGCTGGCGCTTAACTTAGTGGAAACACCTCAGGCACAGCTGCGCCAAGCGGGCCAAGCTATTGAGGTTTACGCCCAGAGCTTGCCAGGACACGGCCCACTGACGTTTTCCAGCGGCAGTGGTTTAACCACCGACAACCGCACCTCCGCCCAAGGCGTGAACGTGATGTTGGAGGATATGTTTCGCCATAGTGCCCTGTTCCCAAGCTTTGTGGCGTCTTTCCAGTCCCCGGCCAACGGGGTAATGCGTTTTATACGCCGAGGTTCACCGACCTTCCAGAGCAACGTCATGGTTAAAACCGGCACGCTGAACCAACCCTTTGCGGTGCGTGCCATTGCTGGGTATTTCCGTACCGCCCAGGGGCGATGGGGCGTTTTTACCGTGTTAGTGAACGGCAGTGGTAGCACCCCTTATCTAAGCTGGCCCGAGGTGCTCGACCCGCTGTCGCTGGATCTGGACGCAATGATACTGGCTAACTAATGATGAATTATTTGCAGGGTGGGGAGCGTGCATGAAGCCAAGACATACCGGGTTAACCCATTTAATGTATTCCACACGCTATTCGTGGAAAGGCCTTAAAGCTGCGTTTAGAAACGAAACCGCCTTTCGTCAAGAGGTAGTGATTACTGCCGTATTACTACCATTAGCTTGGTGGATTGCAGACACGTCAATCAGTTGGCTGCTGCTGGTAGGCAGCCTGTTTCTGGTACTGATAGTGGAGCTGCTTAATAGCGCCGTTGAAAATGTTGTCGACCGCATAGGCACCGAGCACCATGAACTTTCAGGGCGGGCGAAGGATATTGGCTCTGCAGCGGTGATGCTCTCGCTGATAATGGCGGGGCTGACATGGGGCGTGCTTGGCTGGCAGAAATTCTTTGGCTAAGGTTTTGGTAGTTGAAATAATAATTTAAAACGCTTGTTAGCGAGGTGGTTATGCAATTGAACGATGCGTTTTTACCTAGAGAAGTGCTGCCGTCGCCACTTAAGCCGGTTGCGCAAAAAGCGTGGCAACGGCTGAGTGAGGCCCTTAGCCAAGCAGATAATGTGGCTGAAATGACCAAGCAGCCGCTGCCCTCTAGCAGTTGGGAGGCGCTCTCTGAGCCACGTCGGGAAGCCCTTACCAAGGTACTTAGCGTATCGACATTTGCCTTAGACACCTTAACGCGCTTTCCCCACTGGCTGGTGGAACTGGACGTTGCCGGTGAGCTGGATGCTGCACCGAGTAAAGATGACCAGACGCGCTGGCTGGAAGACGCGCTGGAAAGTGTTGACGATGAAGAGGCGATGCACGGCGTTATCCGCCGTTTTCGTCGTGCCCGAATGCTGGGTATTGTTTGGCGCGACCTTAATCGCCCCGCTGGCTATAGCATGTGGGATACCGCTCAATCAGTGTCGTGGTTAGCGGAAGTCTGTATTGAAGCCGCGTTGGCGTGGCTAGAGCATTTCTACGCGCCACGCTGGGGTCTGCCAGCCCTACGTAATGACGGCGACCCCCAACGGCTGGTGGTGCTGGGGATGGGGAAGCTAGGGGCCGGTGAGCTGAATTTATCCTCGGATATCGACCTGATTTTCGCATTCCCCGAAAAAGGCGAAACCGAAGGGGGGCGTAAACCCCTAGCGCATCAGGAGTACTTCACCAAGCTTGGGCAGCGCTTAATCGCCGCGCTGGATGCCATGACTGCCGACGGTTTTGTCTTTCGAGTCGACATGCGTCTGCGCCCCTTAGGCGATGGTGGTCCCTTAGTGGGTAGTTTCTCCATGCTCTCCAGCTACTATCAAGACCAGGGCAGGGAGTGGGAGCGCTACGCCATGCTAAAAGCGCGCCCCGTTGCCGGTGATTTAGAAGCGGGCGATGAGCTCCTAGCAAGCCTTCGGCCCTTTGTTTACCGCCGCTACCTGGATTTTGGTGCGATTGAGTCGCTGCGCGAGCTAAAAGCGATGATTAATCGCGAAGTTAAGCGCAAGGGTATGCAGAGCAATATCAAGCTGGGGCCGGGCGGCATACGTGAAGTAGAGTTCGTTGTTCAGGCGTTCCAGCTCATTCGCGGCGGCCGGGATACCGAGCTTCAGGTGAGTTCGCTAAAAACAGCGCTTAATCGCCTTCCTGCATTAGGGCTATTACCTCAAGCCGTGGTCGACGAACTCTTGCCGGATTATGCCTTCCTGCGGGATGTGGAGCACGTTCTCCAGGCACTGGAAGACCGCCAAACCCAAATGCTGCCAACCGATGACATCGACCGGGAGCGCGTGGCCTTCGCCATGGGCCATGAAGACTGGCCAGGGCTGGTGGCACAGTTAGATGAAGTGCGCCAGCGAGTTCGCCAACACTTTGACGCGGTCATTGCCGACCCTGAAGAGGACGTTGATGAAAGCAATGACGAGGCAAGCCTCAACTTAAGTGAGTGGCGCTTGATCTGGCGTGGTGAGCAAGAGCAGGAAGAGGCGCTTGCCCATCTTGCTAAGGCTGGCTTTAAGGAGCCTGAAAAAGCGCTCAAGCGGCTGCACAGCCTCTATCACTCCCGTCAGGTACAAAGCATGCAGCGCATCGGCTTTGAGCGCCTGGATGCTCTGATGCCGCTGCTGCTAGACGCCATAGCGGATAACGAAACGCCGGATACCGCGCTTGCCAGAGTACAGCCGTTGATTGAGTCGGTATTGCGCCGCACGGCTTACCTGGCACTGCTACGTGAAAACCCCCACGCGCTTGAGCATTTAATGCGCCTGTGTTCGGCAAGCCCTTGGATTGCCGAACAGCTGGCGCGTTACCCGATTCTGCTCGATGAGCTGCTCACCCCAGAAACGCTCTATACCCCAGCGGACAAAGAACGCCTTGCCGATGAACTGCGCCAAACCCTAAACCGGCTGCCGGAAGACGATGATGAGGCACAGTTAGAAGCTCTGCGGGTATTCAAACACGCGCAAATGCTGCACGTTGCCGCTTCTGATGTGGCGGGAACCCGCCATCTCATGAAAGTAAGTGATTACTTAACCTATATCGCTGAAGTGATTTTAGATGCGGTACTGGCCATGGCGTGGAAGCACGTTACCCGTAAACACGGGGTCCCTGAGGGGCTTAATACTCAAGAGCCCGCTTTTTTGATTATCGGCTACGGCAAGCTAGGGGGGATTGAGCTTGGCTACGGCTCTGATCTGGACCTGGTATTTCTTCACGACAGCGATGGTAAGGGCAGTACCGATGGCCCTAGGCCGGTGGATACGCCGGTGTTTTTTGCTCGCTTGGGGCAGCGTATTATCCACCTATTAACAGCGGTCACTCCGGCAGGCAGCCTCTACGAAGTAGACATGCGCCTACGCCCTTCAGGCAACGCCGGGTTGCTGGTAACGTCGCTTGCCGCCTTCGCCGAATATCAGCGCCAAAATGCCTGGACCTGGGAGCATCAGGCCCTGGTACGCGCCCGAGTGGTCGCCGGTAACGCAGCCTTAGCAGAAGCCTTTGATAAAGTACGTGGCGATATCCTTTGCCGCGAGCGAGACCGTGAAAGCTTACGCGGTGATGTGGTCAGTATGCGCCATAAAATGCGCGATCATTTAGGCACGAAAGGGCCAGGGGCAAGAGGGCAGGCGACGGCAGGTGCTGCAAGCGATGATGAGACAGCGCAGTTTGACTTGAAACACGACGCTGGCGGCATGGTGGATATCGAGTTTCTCTGTCAGTACGCCGTGCTGGCGCTGGCGCACCAAACCCCGTCGCTAATTACGTACAGCGATAATATTCGAATTTTAGAAACCCTCTCGGCGAGTGGGCATATCTCTCAAGCAGAGGCTGATCAGCTACGTGAAGCCTATCTGGCTTACCGAAGCCGCACCCACCGCGTCGCGTTGACGGGAGAAAAAACTACCGTGAAAGCAGGCGAGTTTAAAGACCCGCGCGAATTTGTTATTGCACTTTGGCAGCGTTTTCTAGAGACATGATTGGCGACCTAACACTTTTTAAGTAGCATCAGCAGGGGAGTTAGCCTGATAACAAATTATTCCGAATAACGATAAGGAACACTGCGATGCTGGCACTGCGCGACGTAACTGTTCGCCCGGAAGTGACGCATTTATGACCGGGCATATTCTTGCAACGCTGCTGCCGGTGTTTCTTATTGCGGGTTGTGGTGCGGCTTATGGGCGCTTCCGCACGCCGGATATTAGAAGTCTCAACACCCTCAATATGGAGCTTTTTGTACCGCTTTTAGTCTTTGCGGTACTCGCCGATCGCCAAGCGCCTCTGGCGGACTATGCGTGGCTTGCCACCGCCGCGGCGGCCATTGTTTTAGGCTCTGGGCTGTTACTGTGGCCTGTCGCCAAATGGCTGTCGCTGGATTTAAAAGTATTTCTGCCGCCGATGATGTTTAACAACTCGGGAAATATGGGAGTGCCGCTGCTGGTGCTCGCCTTTGGGCCAGAAGCGCTTCCTGCGGCGGTCGTGGTGTTTATCGTCGAAATGTTGCTCCACTTTTCGGTAGGGCTTTATATGCTCGACCCGTGCACGTCGCTGTGGCGGCTGCTGCGCATGCCGATTGTCGCAGCTAGCGTAGCGGGTTTAGCGGTTAACGTTGGTGGGGTGCCGCTCCCCAGCTGGCTGCTGGAAGCGATGCATATGCTGGGTGGGGTGTGTATTCCACTGATGCTATTTGCGCTGGGCGTACGCTTACTGGAGATTGACTTTAGTGACTGGCGCACGGGGCTTCTGGGCGCGGTGCTTTGCCCGCTCTCCGGCGTCGTTATTGCGCTACCGCTCATGTGGTTATTGCCCCTTAACCCGCTGCAAACTGCGGTATTGCTGGTATTTGCAGCGCTACCCCCCGCGGTGCTTAATTACTTAGTCGCCGAGCAGTACAAACTGCAGCCACAGAAAGTGGCGTCGTTGGTGCTCATTGGAAACTTGGGTAGCTTGATTGTGATGCCATTGACGCTGGCCGCGGCGTTTGCCTGGATTTATGCGCCGCTTTAATAGCGGCGCTTTAAAACCAAGGTACTAACACGCTAAGTATGGATATGGCGAAAAAGTAAATCGCGCTAGGCCAGAAGACGCGCTAATAAAACAGCGTGGTATTCGCAGAGAGTGAAACGTTAGCGGCGGTGAGTTTCGTCTTTAACTTCATAACTACCTTCAAGCGCGTCATATTGTTTGGGCTGATGCCGCGAACTAGCATAACCACTACCGATATCCTGCGCTTGGTCGGCACGCATCTGCTCCATTCGCTTTTTCATCTTATGGCGAACAAAAGGCATCATTGCCCAGCCAATCAACAAGAAGAATAAGCCGAGCACCACGCCAACAATCATCAAGGCGCCAAACGCAAGCCAAGTAAGCAGCAGCTTTAAACTGCCCAGTAAGCCTGTAGGCTGCGTTTGAGTTGCCCTCGCACGCCATTGATTGGCAGCCTGCCAAGCGGCGTTACGTTGGTCACGATTCATCTGTGGCATGAAAGCCTCCATCGTTCATTTGTCCCATTGGAACATAGAGGCGCTATCAAGTTCACTGCTAGATGATCCACCCATCAGCACGCATGCGATTGCGATGCTCAAATGTTAGTATTTACCTATACGCACTCGATAGATGTGCATAATGCTTATCTAACAAGGAGGTTCTATGGCAAGTCATGGAGGAAAGTCGGTGTTTATCGCGTCAGCGATCATCATTTTCGGCTTAGTTGTAGCGGGGGCCGCTTTTCCTGTCGGCTTTGGTAATGCGGCGGAATCGGCATTAGCCACTGTGACTGAGCTGTTCGGTTGGTTTTATCTCTTCTCGGTATTTGGCTTTGTCATCTTTTTATTCGGATTAGCGCTGAGCAAATACGGCAAAGTGCGCCTTGGACCCCAGGACAGCACCCCAAACTACACGTTTTTCTCCTGGATAAGCATGCTGCTGGCCGCGGGGTTTGGTGTCGGCTTAGTGTTTTACGGCATGGCAGAGCCCATGAGCCACTATATCAGCCCGCCTTATGGGGATATGCCCGCAGAAACCGAAGCCGCCGCGCGGTATGCCATCCAGTACAGCTATTTTAACTGGGGCATCCATCAGTGGGCTGCCTTCGCCGTGGTGGGTTTAATCATTGCCTATTTTCAGTTTCGTAAAGGCCAAGCTGGGCTTGTCTCTTCTGTGCTTTCATCGGTTACCGCAAAGCATCCCCGGGTTCGCCCTTACGCTTCTTGGTTGGATGTGTTTGCCGTCGTTGCCACCGTGATGGGGGTGGCTACCTCCCTAGGGTTAGGTGTTCTGCAAATGAACGGCGGCCTTAACGCGGTCTTCGGCTTGCCAGAGAATGGCTTGTGGCAGTTTATCATTCTCTTTGTGATGTTCTGTGCCTATATGCTTTCTACGTGGTCGGGGCTTGATAAAGGGATTAAGCGCCTGTCGAACTTAAATATGATCCTGTGCATTGGCTTAATGCTTTATGTGCTGGTAACGGGGCCGACCATTGCCATTCTTGAAACCATTACGCTTGGCATTGGTGATTACCTACAAAACTTCATCGGCATGAGCCTACGTATTTCACCTTACAGCGATAATGAGTGGGCCAGTAGCTGGACGATTTTCTACTGGGCCTGGGTCATTGCATGGTCGCCGTTTGTCGGTACGTTTATTGCCCGCGTTTCCCGTGGTCGGACTATTAAAGAGTATGTATTTGGCGTGTTACTGGTTCCACCGCTACTGGCCTGCCTATGGATGGGCGTATTTGGCGGTGCCGCGCTGCACATGGAGCTAAATGGCGAAAACGTGGGGCTTGCCGCTGCCACCCAAGCCAATATCACTGTTGCCTTGTTTGAGATGTTCGAGCTAATGCCTTACTCAAACGTGCTATCAGTCGTGGCGATGCTGCTGATCTTTATTTTCTTGGTAACCTCGGCGGATTCAGCGTCCTATATCGTGGCGCAAATGACGGATAACGGTTCTATCAATCCGCCCTTATATAAACGGCTAATATGGGGGGTGTTAATTGCCGCCATCTGCTTCACGCTTATTGTGGCAGGGGGTCTGTCAGGGCTGCAGTCGGCGGCAGTGCTTTCGGCACTACCGTTTACGTTTATTCTGTATATGATGATAGTAGTACTAATACGTGAGCTGCGGGCCGACCGTAAAGCGATGCTGACACAGCTCTATCGCCGCCATGGTGAAACGCCGGTTGGCGCAGATGCGTTTGAAGCGGAACAGTTGGGTGAAGAGGAGCGTTTGCGGCGCTCGCCAAACGTCATCAATCGGCGTATCAATAGCTAGTCCTTAATAACCAGCCTCACTTGTGGGAGAGCGCACACATGGAACGAGCGTGCTAATGGCCCGGCAAGTACGTCACGGCGCAACGCGCCGGTCGTCTAAAAACGTGGCGTTTGACCGCTGGCTAGATCGTGTTGTCACCGTAGCTGTTGTGACTGCCATAGTGATCGGGTTAGCTGCCGTTGTTGCGCACTGGCTTTTGTGAAAGCTGTCTGT
This sequence comes from Halomonas sp., assembly GCF_017515565.1. GTDB lineage: Bacteria > Pseudomonadota > Gammaproteobacteria > Pseudomonadales > Halomonadaceae > Vreelandella. Next base: position 32,475 of record NZ_JAFWFN010000002.1, on the reverse strand, counting down.
TGTGAATACTGAACGTCGCAACGACTAACGCCCGGCCTCGCCGGGCGTTAGTCGTTGATTGTGCTCGAACGGCAGTCTGTTGCCTGTCACCCCCTTTAGAGAGAGTCATCAATGCTGCCTGCTACTGCTGCACCGGTTGCTTCCTATGCATCGCGCCGCGAAATTTTTGGCTGGGCGATGTTCGATTTTGCCAATCAGGCCTATACCTTACTTATTATTACGGTTGTTTTTGGTGAGCTATTTACCACGGTGATTGTGGGCGACCGGGGAGACGGTTTTCGGCTTGCCAACTTTCTATGGAGCTTAGGGCTGGCCATCAGCTATTTGATGGTAGTAATAACGGCCCCACTGTGCGGTGCGGTGATGGATTACCGTGCTGAAAAAAAGCGCTTTTTGTTCATTAGTTATCTTGCCACGGTGTTGACGACCGCGATGCTCTATTTTGTGGAGCCAGGTTTTGTCGTGGTGGGGTTACTGTTAATTGTGCTCTCTAACTACGCGTACTCCATGGGAGAGTCCTTTATTGCTGCTTTTTTACCGGAGCTTGGGCCGCCGAACGCGCTGGGTAAGATTTCTGGTTTTGGTTGGGCATTAGGCTACATAGGTGGCCTCTTCGCTGCAGGGTTTACGCTGGCAGTGCTTGGCGAGGCCACGCTAGAGAATTTTGAGCGGATACGCTGGGTAGGGCCTTTCGCTGCTGGTTTTTTCCTATTGGCTGCCATTCCTACATTTTTATGGCTTAAGGAGCGGGGAACGCCGCAGCCTCGCGGCGTTGCCTATCGTCAAATAGCTCAGCAGCGCGTACTTTCGACACTTCATGAAATCCGCTATTTCAAAGATTTAAGCATTTTCTTGGTGTCGCTGCTGTTTTCGATGGCGGGGGTCTACATCATTATTGCCTTTGCCTTTATCTATGGCGCCCAGGTCATTGGTTGGGATGAGAGCGTCCGCAATATCATGTTTATTATTGTGCAAATTACCGCGGCGGCGGGGGCGCTTGGGTTTGGGTTTCTTCAGGATAAGCTGGGTGCCAAACGCACGTATCAAATGACCCTAGCGCTATGGGTAACGGCGATTGTGGCTATTTGGGCCACCCCAGAGTTAACTGTTTGGGCAAATAGCCGCTTTGGCTGGCAGTGGCAGGCGCAGCACGTGTTTTTAGTGGTGGGCTGTTTAGCGGGCCTAAGTTTGGGGTCTAGCCAGTCCGCTAGTCGGGCACTTGTCGGGTTGTTTTCGCCGCTGGCGAAGTCAGCCGAATTTTTTGGCTTCTGGGGGTTAGCTAACAAGTTGGCAGGCGTACTGGGTATTGTCATGCTCGGTGTGTTGCAAACGCTTATTGGCCTGCAAGCGTCTATTCTATTGTGTGTGGGGTTATTTATTATCGCCATGCTGATTTGTGCAAGGGTTAATGAGCGGCGAGGGCGCGAAGCCGCGCTCGCATGGAAAAGCGCGTAGAAAAGCGTAAAGCCTAAGGAGGCGCATGACTTCATACACAGCGCAGCGCGGTGGTATCGTCATGATGCTGCTTTTCTGGGTGTTGCTTATCGGAGCGGGCACTTGGTTGGTTGACGGTGGCTTTGACAACATCATGACACCCAACGCCCATGTTATGAACGCAACGCCTGATGGTGGCCCTGTCACCCTAAAGCGCACGCGCGCGGGGCATTTTGAGGCACCAGGTGAGATTAACGGCGAACCGGTTACATTTTTGCTGGATACCGGCGCTACCTACGTTGCAGTGCCTCGGGATTTAGCCGCCAGCCTAGGCTTAGAACCAGGCCGCAGCGCCTGGTTTAACACGGCGAATGGGCGTGTTGAAGGCAGCTTAACCATGCTAGATGAAGTGACCTTAGGCGGTATACGCGCAAACAACGTTCAGGGGTCGATTAGCCCAGGTATGGAGCGCGATACGGTGCTGCTTGGAATGAGTTTTTTAAACTTGCTGGCGATTGAAATGCGTGATGGTGAAATGGTGCTGAGCCTACCGTGACGATGGGTCAAACTTGTCAGCGGCGACATGTTGTGATTAGCTGGAAACTCATGGATGCCAACACGCTAAGGAGTTGCTATGGGTATTGAAGTAGGTGGTTTATTAGGTCTTATTTGGCTCATTATTGTGATTTGGGCCGTGGTTAAGGTTGCCAAAAGTTCTGCTGGCGGTGTATCGAAGCTGTTGTGGATCTTAGTATTGCTGTTTTTCCCACTGGTTGGTTTGATCGCCTGGTTCTTGCTTGGGCCCAAAGGATAGCGAGTTGGACGCTACTCTGTTTAGGCAAACAAGCGTAAAAAAGGCAGGCTCTAATGAGCCTGCCTTTTTTAGTGGTGTTTTCTTCACTACCTAAACATGGGGTTACGATAGGATTGCTTAGTGAGCTAGTCAGGCAAGCTATTGCTACTGGGAGGCGCTTTGTAATGCCCAGGGATTTTTAATTTTTCTCCATTGGGCAAGTCGCGCACTTGGGTGGGTACATAAACGCGCTTGATGACACTTTTAGTTTTGCCACTGTCCATCGCTCTCTCCTCCTGTCAGATTGTCGACAGTTAGTCTTAATTCACATTAGCGCTTGACGATGGAATAATCAAGGTGCTCCTAAACGGTTCAACAAGATAAGCAGGAAGAGGCAGGCGTTGGCGTGGTTTTGAGGTATCCTGAACGCTATCACAACCTACTTTTAGCAAAAAAAGTGGGTGTTTACACATACGACCTAAGCGGAGTGAAGAAAAAGGATGACAGATCACTTGGAGCAGCAATTTCAAGCACTTGGGTCACAAGAGCCAGCAGTGCCTGACTATCCTGATCAGGACCACGTGCTGATTATTGAAGATGACCAGCGCTTGGCGGAGCTCACGCGCGACTACTTGGAAGCCAACGGCTTTCAAGTCACGCTGGAGTCCGACGGCGCGAAGGGTGTTGATCGCATTTTAACCCTACAGCCTGATCTCGTCATTCTCGACTTAATGTTGCCAGGGGAAGATGGGTTAGCTATTTGTCGGCGTGTGCGGCCTAATTTTGCCGGCCCTATTATGATGTTGACCGCCCGCACCGATGATTTAGACCAGGTGCTGGGACTAGAGATGGGGGCGGATGACTATGTGCCCAAGCCGGTTCAGCCGCGGGTGCTGCTCGCCCGTATGCGTGCCCTACTGCGGCGTGCTGATGGCCCCTCCGCCGATGGCGAAATGCGCCTTAAGTTTGAGAATTTGGAGATAGATAACGCGACCCGAGAGGCGTGGTTATCCGGCGAGCGTATTGACCTAACCAGCGCAGAATTTGATCTTTTGTGGTTATTAGCCCGTAACGCTGGCCGGGTACTGACCCGAGAAGAGATCTTTAGCGATCTGCGTGGTATCAAGTACGATGGGCAAGATCGTTCAATTGATGTGCGTGTCTCGCGTATCCGGCCCAAAATTGGCGATGATCCCAACCAGCCTCACCGCATTAAAACAGTGCGTAGCAAGGGCTATCTTTTTGTTAAAGACAGTTAATTAGAGAGGTTCGCCTTATGCGGCGAGTGCTCAGCCACGGCTCTTTTTTAAGGTTCTATTTACTGCTGGGGCTAGCGTTATGTGTGGTATTCCTGATTGCTTTGGGTGGGCGCTCGTTTATTGAGCAGGTTCGCCGTGAGGATTACCGGGAGCAGCTCGCCGCACTGCCCATGTCACTAATGACCCAGCAGCTTGCCGATTTACCCGTGGCGCAGCGTGAAGAGCGCCTTGGCCGATTCTCTGAAGCGCTGGGAATGCAGCTATCGTTAAGCTCGCTGGAAGACGCTGAGCTTGGCTATTTTGAGCGAACTCGCATAGAGCGGGGCAATGTTGTTGTGGCTGAATCGCCATGGCGGCTTCGCCAGCGGCTACCCTCGGACAGCGACGAGGGTAGTTGGATGCTGGAAGCCACCCTGGTGGCGTGGAGCGAGCGGCAGTGGCAGGGCAGCCTTGTGCTGTTGGGTGAGTGGCTTGCCGAGACGCCCGCCAATGAGCGGGCAGCCGCCATGGCGTCGTTACGCGCAGGCAGTTGGCCACTCACGTTACTCTCCTCGCTGCCTGACGACCTAACGCTCGAACAGCAGTTTCAACTAACGCTGGGCGGGGTTCTTACGCGACTTGCGACCGATAAACTGGCAATCACCTTACTCTATCAGCTACCTGACGAAAACCAGTGGGTTCAGGCTGGCCCCATCTCCCGTGGCGATACGCTGCCAGTGAATCTGCACTTGCCGCTATTAGTAGGCTTAATGATCGTGCTCAGCCTAATTATCTACTTAATTATGCGCAGTATTGAAGCCCGTATGGCGCGCCTGGAGCTTGCGGCCACGCGGATTGCCAGCGGGCGTTTAGAAACCCGCGTTAAAGTCGAGAGTGGTGATTTTTTAGGTCGTGTCGGCATGGCGTTTAATGGCATGGCAAATCAAGTTCAAACCCTACTGCGTGGGCAACAAGAGATGATCCGCGCCGTTTCCCATGAACTGCGCACTCCCGTGGCGCGTATTCGCTTTGCGGTACAAATGGTCGAAGATATGACCGATCAGCCAGCTATTCGGCGCCAACTCCAGGGAATTGATGCCGATATCGCAGAGCTTGATGAGCTCGTCGATGAGATACTCACCTATGCCCGCTTAGGCGGCGAAACGATTAATGGCGCTGAGTTAGAGATGGCGCTGGTCGAGTGCCGAGCAATGGCTGAGCGCGTCATTGATACGCTGTTGCCGCTGCACAAAGGGTTGAACTTAACCCTTGATCCTGGTGCTGACATTGAGCTGTACGCGGAACCCCGCTACCTGCAACGGGCACTGCAAAACCTGGTAGGTAACGCGTGCCGCTATGGCAAATCCCAGGTAGTGATTCGCCTGTGCGATGAGCCGAACCTCGTGCGTATTGACGTTGAAGATGATGGCCCAGGTATCCCCCTTGAAGCACGTGGCGATATTTTCAAACCTTTCGCACGGCTAGACGATAGCCGCGCCCGTAGCTCCGGTGGCTATGGGCTGGGGCTCTCCATCGTCCAGAAAATCATGGCGGGTCACAGGGGGAGTGTCACCGTCGATACCAGCCCTACCTTAGGGGGCGCCCGCTTTACGCTGCTGATTCCTCGTCGCGACTTGCCGGCTTAATACCCGACAGTACGGCAAAGGAGGTTTCCCGGGCGGTGCGTAGAAAGTCCTGCATCCATGGCGCCTCTAAGTTGTCTTCACGAATGGCGGCGTATAGCGTGCTCCAGATACCGTTTTCGCCTAATTTAACGGCGCACACGTAATCGCGCTCTAAATACTCGGTGAGCGCCCAGTTCGGCAGCGCGCAGACGCCCCGCCCACTGGCCACCAGCTGCATCATCATGATGGTTAGCTCGGCGGTGCGGATCTCTTTCGGCCGAACGTTGGCGGGGGATAAAAACTGGCTAAATACATCCAGTCTAGTGTGCTCTACCGGATAGGTGATCAGCGTCTCCTCGGCAAGCGCTTTGGGTTCGATAAACGCCTGCCCCGCAAAATCATGCTGTCGTGCAACGGCCAGCAGCCCCTCGTAACGAAATAGTGGCGCATAGTGAATGCCCTCTAGCGGCTGGGGGTCTGCGGTAATCACTAAGTCCAACTGCTCGCGGGCGAGTGCGGGCAAAGGGTCGAAGTGGTGGCCGCTGGGAATATCAATCTCCACTTCTGGCCAGTGATCGCGAAAATAATCCACCGTAGGCATCAGCCACTGAAAACAGCTGTGGCACTCAATGGCCATATGCAGCCGCCCCTGTTCGGTGCCTGCTAAGCGGGCTAGATCCCGCTCGGCTTTACGCACCGCAGGCAGAATCTCATCGGCCAACGCCAGCAGGCGTAGCCCTGCCCGGGTAAATTCAACGGGGCGGGTTTTACGCGCGAATAAAGGGCTGTCAACTCGGCTTTCCAAGTCTTTAAGCTGGTGGGATAAGGCCGACTGGGTGAGGTGCACGCGCTCAGCAGCCTCCACCAAAGAGCCTGTTTCTCGCAGAGCAAGCAGCGTTCGCAGATGGCGTAATTCAATCATTGTGATTTTATTTCATGTTGGGTATTAGAAACTTTAGTTTGATTCACCTTTTGGCGGTGGTCAGACTGTGTGAAATCATTCACGTTGGAAGGATTCATCATGACAGTTTCTCATATTCTCGGCTATCCCCGCATTGGCGCTCAGCGCGAACTTAAGAAAGTAACCGAAGCTTACTGGAAGGGTGAGGTAACCCGTGAAGAATTAGAGGCAGCAGGACAGGCGCTGCGTCTGCACCATTGGCAAACGCAGCAAAACGCTGGCTTGGATTTTGTTAGCGTCGGTGATTTTGCATTCTATGACCAGGTGCTTAACGTTTCAGTGATGCTGGGTGCCGTGCCAGGACGCTTTGGCGCTCAACAAGAGGTCTCTGCGGGAGACGTAGCGTTAGACACGGCCTTTCGTATGGCGCGTGGCCGTGCGCCTAGCGGCAAACCTGCGGCCGCCTGCGAAATGACCAAATATTTCGATACCAACTACCACTACCTGGTGCCGGAGCTGCACGAAGGGCAGACGTTTACGCTGGCCTCTCAGCGCTTATTTGACGAAGTGGACGAAGCCCTGCAGGCAGGCTTTACCCCCAAAGTAACCCTAACCGGCCCGCTGACTTGGCTGTGGTTGGGTAAAACCAAGGGCAGCGAGTTTGACCGCTTGACGCTGTTGGACAACGTTCTGGATGTGTATAGCGCCATCCTCTCTCGATTGGCTACCCAGGGCATTGAGTGGGTGCAGTTGGACGAGCCAGCGCTGGTGCAGGACCTACCCCTGGCGTGGCAGCAAGCATTTGAGCGTGCTTATCACCGGCTGCAGTCGGCACCGGTTAAGGTGCTGGTTGCCACGTATTTTGGCGCGCTAGGCGACAACCTCTCATTAACTACCCGCTTGCCCGTGGCAGGGCTGCATATCGATGCGGTTCGCGCGCCCCAGCAGGTTGAAAACGTGATTGACCGGTTAAGCCCTCACCAAGTGCTCTCTATTGGCTTTGTGGATGGGCGTAACATTTGGCGTGCGGATTTAGCGGCACTGCGTGAACGCTTACTGCCCCTAAAAGTACGCCTTGGACAACGGTTATGGTTAGCGCCAAGCTGCTCACTGTTACACGTACCGGTAGACCTTACTCAGGAAGCCGAGCTGGATAGCGATTTAGTGAGTTGGCTGGCCTTCGCCCGTCAAAAGCTCGATGAAGTCGTTACGCTAACTCGCCTAGTCGATAATCGTGCCACCGCCGTAGACGAGCAGCGGGTGAGCGAAGCAACACGGGCCTTAGATACTCGCCGAGAGTCCGCGCGTATTCACCAACCGGCGGTTAGCCAGCGTTTAGCGGCGATTACCGAGCAGGATAGTCAGCGTCGTTCTTCGTATGCGACACGCGCTGTGGCTCAGCGTCGGTCGCTCGCGCTGCCGTTGTTTCCCACTACTACGATTGGTTCTTTCCCTCAAACCAATGAGATTCGTGCCGCGCGACGGGCATTTAAAGCAGGTGAGCTTAGCCAAGCTGACTACGAAGCGCGTATGCGTGAAGAGATCGCCTACGCCGTTGAGCGGCAGGAAGCGTTAGGGCTGGATGTGCCGGTGCACGGCGAAGCCGAGCGAAATGACATGGTGGAGTATTTCGGTGAGCAGCTAGAGGGTTTTGCTTTTACCCGCTTTGGCTGGGTGCAAAGTTACGGTACCCGCTGTGTTAAGCCGCCGATTATTTTTGGTGATGTAACGCGTCCGACGCCGATGACCGTGCGCTGGAGCGAGTTCGCCCAAACGCTAACCCAAAAACCGATGAAAGGTATGCTTACCGGGCCAGTCACCATTTTACAGTGGTCGTTTGTCCGCGACGACCAGCCCCGGGCCACTACCTGTCGACAGATCGCCCTGGCGCTGCGCGATGAGGTAGTGGATCTGGAAAAAGCCGGTATTCAGGTGATTCAGATTGACGAGCCAGCGCTGCGCGAAGGGCTGCCGCTGCGTCAGCACGAATGGCAAGGCTACCTGGACTGGGCGGTAGAAAGTTTTCAGCTAAGCGCCGCGGGCGTTGCTGATAGCACACAGATTCATACCCACATGTGCTATTCGGAGTTTAACGACATTATCGGCGCAATTGCGGCACTCGACGCCGATGTGATCACCATCGAAACCTCCCGCTCAGATATGCAGCTACTGGATGCGTTTCAGGACTTCGCCTACCCGAATGAAATTGGGCCGGGGGTGTATGATATTCACACCCCGAATATCCCCGAAGTGAGCTGGATGGTTGATTTGATGGAGAAAGCCTTGGAAAAGATCCCCGCCGAACGGCTATGGGTGAACCCCGATTGTGGCTTGAAAACCCGAGGCTGGGCAGAAGTAGAACCCGCCTTGGCTAATATGGTGGAGGCGGCCAAAATACTCCGGCAGCGCTACGCGTAAACGCATTGGCGTTACTTCATCACCCCCGCTGCACAAAGCAGCGGGGTTTTTTCGGTGTATGGTTAGCTTTTTGAAGCGTAGGCGTAGAGCAACGTTTCTTGAGCGCTAATCGCATCGCTGTTACCAGGGTCCTGTAGCTGATAGCTGCCGTCGCTCTGCAGTAGCCAGCTTTGGCAGTTATCGACCAGATAGGTTTCTAAGTCTTTACGAACCCGGTTGGCGAGCTTCTTATCCAGCAGCGGGAAGCAGGTTTCAACTCGGTGGAACATATTGCGCGACATAAAGTCGGCGCTTGAGCACCAGGTTTCCGATTTGCCGTCGTTATGGAAGTGGAATACCCGGGTATGCTCCAAAAAACGGCCAATAATAGAACGCACGCGAATATTCTCTGAGACGCCTTCAATGCCTGGTTTAAGGCAGCACATTCCACGGATAATCAGGTCGCACTCCACCCCCGCCTGGGATGCGCGGTACAGCGCTTTAATCAGCTTGGGTTCTGTCAGTGAATTGCATTTGATAATGATATGACCACGCTTGCCCTTGCGGGCTAACTGGGCCTCACGGTCGATCATCTCTACCAAACGCTCGTGGAGCGTAAACGGCGCATGGAGGAGGGTATCGATTTTGCGCGCACGGCCCATGCCAGAAAGCTGCTGAAACACTTTGTGCACATCGGCGCAGAGTGCTGTATTCGACGTAAGCAGACTGTAGTCGGTGTAAAGCTTGGCGGTTTTAGCGTGGTAGTTACCGGTTCCCAGGTGGGCGTAGTAGCGTAGCTCGTTTTTTTCCCGGCGCACAATATGCAGCATTTTGGCGTGGGTTTTGTAAGCCATAATGCCGTAAATTACGATGGCGCCCGCTTCCTGCAATCTAGCCGCTAGCTGCAGGTTGTCGGCTTCGTCAAAACGCGCCCGTAGCTCTATCACCACGGTGACTTCCTTGCCGTGGCTTGCGGCCTCTACCAGGGCGCTCACAATGGAAGAGTCGGCGCCGGTTCGGTAAAGCGTCTGCTTGATGGCCAGCACGTCCGGGTCGCGGGCAGCTTCGCGAAGTAAGTCCTCAATAGGCGAAAAGGCTTGAAACGGGTGATGCAGCAAAATATCGCTTTTGGCGATAGCGCTAAACAGGCTACCGCCCTTGAGCACTTTGGGCACGCTGGGAGTAAAAGGCCGATACAGCAGTTCTGGGCGATCAACGTCGCCGAGCACCGCCATCATGCGGGTTAAGTTAACGGGCCCTTGTACTCGGTATAGGTCATTGGTTTCCAACTCAAATTGGCGCAGTAGAAAGTCGGCAAGGTCATCAGGGCAGTTGTCGGCTACCTCTAAGCGGACGCCACTGCCATAGCGGCGCGCCAGCAGCTCGCCGCGCAGCGCCGAGGCAAGGTCGGAGACCTCTTCCGGGTCAACGGTCATATCCGCATTCCGCGTAAGCCGGAACTGGTAGCAACCGCGTACACGCATGCCGGGGAACAGCTCCTCGGCGTGGGCGTGAATCATGGAGGATAAAAACACATACTCCGAAAAACCCTCTGCACACAGCTCTTTGGGCAGGGCCATTAAGCGAGGCAGCGAGCGGGGTGCGGGAAGTATCGCCATTCCCCCCGCACGGCCAAAGGCGTCTTTACCCTCTAGCTCAACAATAAAATTAAGGCTTTTATTCACTAAGCGGGGAAAGGGGTGGGAGGGGTCCAGGCCGATAGGACTAATAACCGGCATGATTTCGCGCTCAAAAAACGCCTGTACCCAGGCTTTTAGGGCATCATCCCACTGATCTCGGCGCCGAAAACGTAAGCCCTGGGCCTCTAGGGCGGGCAGCAGCACCTCATTTAAAATTTGATACTGGCGCGCAATCTGCTGATGGGCAATCTCAGAGACTTCCGCCAGCAGCGCCTTTGGCAAGCGGCCGTCGGCAGCGGTGGTATCATCGCCCAGTGCCAGTTGATGCTTTAGGCCCGCAACGCGAATTTCAAAAAACTCATCCATATTGGATGAGAAAATCAGCAGAAACATTAGTCTGTTAAGAAGCGGGTGCGCATCATCTAGCGCTTGTTCCAACACGCGAATATTAAACTGCAAATGTGAAAGTTCGCGGTTGAAATAGAGCTGCGGGTCGTCCAGGTCGGCTTCCGAGTGGGACTCCCGTGCCTGCACACCGGTGGGCGTGCGATTGATGCGCAGTGGCAAGCTTTCCCCTTCGCCACTGTACGGCTCATTAGGCGTTAATGGCATTGAATCTGATAGTTGGTTGTCCATGGCTGCCCCGCGTAAATGACCTATTCCAAGCATAGCGTGTTAATGCTTATTTACGGCAGTATGCAGGGGGAAGATGACAAACAGGTGTCACCTGTTTGTCATCTTAGCAGCGCAATTAGGGAAGTGGGCGGTTAGCGCTGTAGCAGGCGAGCGGCCTCAAGGGCAAAGTAGGTTAATATTCCGTCGGCGCCTGCGCGCTTAAAGCACATCAGCGACTCAAGTATCACGGGTTCCGCCTCTAGCCAGCCGTTATCGAAGGCGGCGCGATGCATGGCGTACTCACCGCTGACTTGGTAGGCAAACGTAGGCACTTGCAGCTCGTTTTTGACGCGGCGTACTACATCTAGGTAGGGCATGCCGGGTTTGACCATCACCATATCGGCGCCTTCAGCGATATCCATGGCGACCTCATGGAGCGCTTCATCGCTGTTGGCGGGGTCCATCTGGTAAGTACGCTTATCCGCTTTGCCGAGGTTAGCAGCCGAGCCGACAGCATCGCGGAAGGGGCCGTAATAGTGAGAGGCATATTTGGCGCTGTAGGCCATAATGCGCACGTTATGCAGGTGCTCCTGCTCCAGAACCTGACGGATGCCGCCAATGCGACCATCCATCATGTCGGAGGGGGCCACGACGTCGGCACCCGCTTCAGCGTGGGAGAGCGCTTGTTTGAGCAATGTGTCTACCGTGCGGTCATTCTGCACGTAGCCCTGCTCATCAATGATGCCGTCCTGACCATGAATGGTATAAGGGTCGAGGGCAACGTCGGTAATAATACCCAGCTCTGGTAGCGCCTCTTTTAGGGCGCGTACGCAGCGCTGCACCAGGCCGTTCGCGTTGTACGCTTCTTCCGCCAGTTCGCTCTTCTGCTCCTTGCCCACCACGGGGAAGAGTGCAAGCGCCGGAATGCCGAGGGCATGAGCTTCGCGGGCCTGTTCAATGAGCAGGTCGATGGATAAGCGCTCAACGCCTGGCATCGAGGCGACTGCTTCACGCTGGTTTTCTCCCTCTAGCACGAACACCGGCAAAATAAGATCTGCAGGCGTTAACGTTGTCTCCTGCATTAGGCGACGTGAGAAGTCGTCACGGCGCATGCGGCGCATACGGGTGGCGGGGAAGTGACGGGTGCTTGGTATACTCAAAGGAGTTCTCCGCAAAACGCTAACATAAGGGTGCCCGTAGGCTTACAGTGAGTATATCAGCCATAACCTGCGGCGAAAGCCGCCTTGTGGCGGTTAGGCGGACTGACTAAAGTGACACGTTTGCCAAGTCGCTAGGCAAGTGGTGAAAATAACGGCGACCATAAGGAGATAGGCATGACCAAACAGGTAGCAATCGTATTAGCAGGCTGCGGCGTTTTTGATGGTTCAGAAATTTACGAAACCACACTAACCCTGCTGCGCCTGGATCAGTTGGGCATTGGTTACCGCTGTTTTGCGCCAGATGTGGAGCAGCACCATGTGATTAATCATTTAACCCAATCGCCTGTTGAAGGGGAGCAGCGCAACGTACTGCAAGAGTCGGCCCGGCTGGCCCGAGGCGAGATAAGCCCTATCACCGAGCTAAATGCCGATGAATTTGACGCGGTGATTGTGCCCGGTGGGTTTGGTGCCGCTAAGAACTTGTCTGACTTTGCTACGCAAGGCGACAGCATGCAGGTGCTGGAGAGCCTAAAAGACGCGCTAGCGGGCTTTAAACAAGACGCTAAGCCCATTGGCCTGATGTGTATTGCACCGGTCATGGTACCCCGCCTGCTGGGTGAAGGCATTGCGGTGACTATCGGCCATGACCCCGCCGTTTCAGGTGCTATCAGTGCTATGGGCGGGCTGCACCGCAGCTGTAGCGTTGAGGATATTGTCGTGGACTTAGAGCATCGCGTCGTCACAACGCCTGCCTATATGCTCGCCACGCGGATTAGTGAAGCCGCCACGGGTATCTTTAAACTGGTTGATCGTATTGATGAAATGATGGGGTGAACGAACGCTCGCCGTGGTTGAGTAAATAGAGCAAAAAACCCCTGCCATCTAAGATGGCAGGGGTTTTTTAATGAGCGCATATAGGTGCTTAGCCGCTATTCGTTCTCTTCATCGGCGGCTTCGGTCTTGCGCTTGCGCACTAGGCGGCCAAACAGCAGCCCCACTTCATAGAGCAGGTACATGGGGATTGCGAGAAGGCTCTGGGAAATAATATCGGGGGGCGTTAATAGCATACCCACGACAAAGCAGCCCAACACAATATAGGGGCGTTTTTTGGAGAGACTTTCGACGGTGGTAGCACCTGAAAGAATCAGCAAGAAGGTGGCAATGGGGATTTCAAAAGCGACACCAAACGCAAAAAATAGCTTCAGCACAAAGTTAAGGTACTGATTAATGTCGGTCATTACCGCGACGTTTTCCGGGCCTGTTTGGGTGAAGAACTCAAACAGCAGCGGAAACACCACGTAATAAGCAAATGCCGCGCCAGCGTAAAAAAGCGCAACGCTAGACACCAAAATCGGAATAGCCAACGCTTTTTCATTATCGTATAGCCCCGGCGCCACAAACGCCCACGCTTGGTGGAGCACAAAGGGGATAGCGATAAACACAGCGACCACGAGGGTCAGCTTAAAGGGGGCAAGGAAAGGAGAGGCTACCTCGGTAGCAATCATCTGTGACCCTTCAGGTAGCAGGGCCATTAATGGATCGGCAACAAAGGTATAAATATCGTTAGCAAAGGCATAAAGACCGAGGAAGATCACCAGAATGACGACCACGGCTTTTATGAGGCGCGTTCGCAGCTCTATTAGGTGCTCAATAAGCGGGGCTTGGCTTTGCTCGTTACGCGGCTCCTGTGAATCGCCAGACATGCTCATTGGTGATTGCTATCCTTTTTAAGATCGGCCTTTTTAAGATCAGCCTTTTCAAGGTCGGCGTTGTGAAGATCCTTGCTATTAGTATCTTCGCGTACCGTTTGTAGGGCGTCGTCTAACCGGGCGCTGGCGCTGGCGACTCGCTGTTCAGTTTCATGCTGCGCGGCGGGCGTTGAGGTGCTGGCCGAGGATGAGTCGGCAATGCTCTCAACGTCCTGCTTAGCTTTCTTTAAGCTATCGTCGAGCTTTTTTTGCTGCTCGTTAAGCTTTTGGCGCAGCTCTTCTGCTTCCAGCTGGGCGCTAATTTCACGCTGCATACCGGATACCGTTCGCTTGATCTTGCCAATCCACATGCCCGCAGTACGCGCCGCTTTTGGCAAGCGCTCAGGACCAAGAACCAGCAGCGAGACGATGCCAATGAGCATGAGTTCAAGGAAGCCGATATCCAGCATGGGTTATTTGCGCTCTTGGTTGCTGTCTACAGGGCGGCTCTCTTCCGCTTCCGCCGCACGCTTCTCTTCGGCCTGCACATCGTAAGTGTTGCCAGCCTCTTCATGGCTTACCTTTGCCTGGGGCTGATCAGCGTCTTTTTTATCGCCGTCTTTCTCTTCTTCGTGCATCGCTTTTTTGAAGCCTTTGACTGCACCGCCTAGGTCGGTGCCCACATTACGCAGCTTTTTAGTGCCGAAAATCAGGATAATAATGCCCAGAACAATCAGCAGCTGCCAAATACTGATACCACCTAACATATGCATTTCCTCATCGGTGCAGGTTAACGTTGTGTGCGAGACGCTTTTTCGTCGTGACCAGAAATACCCAACCGCTTTGCTAGCTCATCGAGTACGCACTGGTGATCCAGGTCTAAGTGCGACAGCATCACCAGGCTATGAAACCACAGGTCGGCGGTTTCAGCGATCAACGCTTTACGTGCTTGCTCGCCACCGTGTTCGGCATCTTTTGCTGCGAGCAGCGTTTCAGTCGCTTCTTCGCCAACTTTTTCGAGTATCTTGTTCAAACCCTTATGATGCAAGGAGGCAACATAAGAATCTTCTGCTGACGCATGGCGGCGCTGCTTCAATACCTCGGCTAAAGCGTCCAATACGGGCGTTTGGTTAGCGGTTGTACTCATGGTGTTCCTTGTTGAATCGGCAGGGCATTTTAGTCTCGCTGGCTGGCGGGTTTTACTGCCATAACAGCAGCAGTAGCCCTAGGCCAGCCGCGGCTAATACGGGCCACTCTTGGGTGGCAGCCCAGCTGCTAAGCGGTTGCCACGCTAGGGCAATTGCCACCAGAATTAAACCTACCCGTAGCCGGTACTGGCGTTTACCTTGGCGCGTTAACTGGCTGCGCATGTTGCTCAGGGCGCTGACCTGTTGATGACGCTGGCGGTGTTCATGCTCCATACGGCTTAGCGCTTGGTGGGCTAATACCGGCAGCTCCGGCAGTTGGTGAGAAAGCTCTGGCGCTTGTCGCTTTAACGACTCCCAAAGGCCGCTTACCCCTACGCGGTCTTTCATCCACTGCTCAAGGTAGGGCTTTGCGGTGCTCCATAAATCCAGGTCAGGATAAAGCTGGCGACCCAGGCCTTCGATGTTAAGCAGCGTTTTCTGCAGTAGCACCAGCTGGGGTTGAACTTCCATATTAAAACGCCGGGCGGTTTGGAACAGCCCCAAAAGTACCTGCCCAAACGAGATATCCTTTAGCGGCTTCTCAAGAATAGGCTCGCAAACGGTACGAATGGCGGCAGCAAACTCATTCGCGCGAGTGTTTTCGCCCACCCAGCCGGACTCAATATGCAGGGCGGCGACTTCATAGTAATCCTGGTGGAAAAACGCCAGCAGATTGCGCGCCAGGTAGTCTTGGTCTTCTCGGGTTAAGCTGCCCACAATACCGCAGTCGATGGCGATATATTGCGGATCCTCGGGGTTGTCACAGTTAACAAAAATATTGCCGGGGTGCATGTCAGCGTGGAAAAAGTTATCCCGGAACACCTGGGTGAAAAATAGCTCTACGCCACGTTCGGCGAGTTTTTTTAGATTGGTGCCTTGGGCTCTAAGCGTCTCTAGGTCGGCAACCGGTACGCCGCGAATTCGCTCTTGCACCATGACATGCCGACGGGTGAAGGGCCAATAAATAGTGGGCACAAACAGCAGCGGCGAATCTTTAAAGTTGCGCTTTAGCTGTGACGTGTTGGCGGCTTCTTTGTAGAGGTCAAGTTCGTCAAACAGCGTTGCTTCATAGTCGCGGATGACTTCCACCGGGCGGAGGCGCTTGGCTTCGGGCACTTTAGCGAACAGCTTGGCGACCTGATACATCAGCGCCATATCCTGGCGCATAATACGGTCGATGCCAGGGCGGATAATTTTTACCACCACGTCTTCGCCGGTGTGTAGCGTTGCTGCGTGTACTTGAGCAATCGACGCGGAGGCCAGCGGCGCCCGATCAAATGCCGCAAACGCTTCGGTCAGCGACATATTCAGCTCTTTCTCCACCCTTGCCGCGGCCTTTTCACCGGGGAAGGGGGGCACCTGGTCTTGAAGCCGCTTTAACTCATCGGCGATGTCCTCGGGTAACAGGTCGCGCCGCGTGGAAAGCATCTGGCCAAATTTAATGAAAATAGGCCCTAGTGCTTCAAGCGCCAGCCTTAACCGTTCGCCTCTAGAGCGCTTGCCAATGGGCACTAAACGCAGTGGGGAGAACCACATAAGCGTGCGTAGCCAAAGCGGCAGGCGTTCAATAGGAATCAAGGTGTCTAGGCGGTGGCGGGTAATTACCCAGACAATTTTGAACAGCCGCAGGCTCATGGGCGCTGCTCCTCGGTGTTTACGGGCGCACTTGATGACGGCGCTGGCGCCAGCTGGCTTAGGCGGCGCTGAAGGCGATTAAGCCGCGCCTCCAGGCGGTCGGTAGCCACCTCAAGTTCGGTTAAATGGTCGCGTAGCACGCTGCGCTGCTGGCGGCCAGGGAGTAGGCGGGCTTCTTCAAATACATATTCCGAGACGTCTTGAAGCAGCTCGTCCTTGGCCCGTAGCCCCCAGCGGGCGGCGCGACGGATACCTTCAGCCAGGGAGTGTGCCGGTAGGTCGCCTAGCCAACGGGCTAACTCACCTTCCCAGTCGATATCCAGGTCAAGCAGCAGGTCACGGGTAGCTTCTACTAAATGAATGCGGCCACGCACGGAGAGCTTGCCATCAAACATAAGCCGCTCGACAGAGGCGCCGCTAAGCCACTCTGAAAAGGTTTCCGGGGTAAGCTCGACAATGGCGTCTACGTCTGTCTCATCGAGTTCGTCGCCCCGCAGCAGGTCGATACCGGCATGGTGGTAGTGAAGCACCAGCTGCAGATGAGGCTTTTCCAGCCTCACCAACAAACGGCTGCCCGCAAGCTGAGCCAGCCGGGTAGGGGCTGCCGGGTCGCGGGCGAGGAGGGCGTTCAACGTGCGTTCACATCCGGCCAGCAGTAGGGTCGGGGTTACCAGCATGCTGACCTCTTGTTCAGTAACGTCATGGTTTACAGTGACTTCATAGTTTGATGCCACGGTGAAGGGCAACGATACCACCGGTCAGATTGGTATATTCAACCCGCTCAAGGCCTGCGGTTTCCATCATCCCTTTCAGCGTTTCTTGGTCTGGGTGCATACGAATAGACTCCGCTAGGTAGCGATAGCTTTCGCCATCGCCCGCCACTAGCTCACCCATTTTGGGCAGCAGACGGAAGGAGTATTCGTCGTAGGCTTTGGACAGTAGCGGGTTATTGGGCTTGGAAAACTCAAGCACCAACAGCCGGCCACCGGGTTTTAGCACCCGGGCCATAGAGCGCAGCGCGGCGTCTTTATCGGTGACGTTGCGTAGGCCGAAGGCGATAGTGATGCAGTCGAAGCTATTATCGGGAAACGGCAGGCACTCAGCGTTAGCCTGAACGTACTCAACGTTACCGCCTACGCCGTTATCCATCAGCTTGTCGCGGCCTACTTTCAACATGGACGCGTTGATGTCTGCGAGCACCACTTTGCCACTGGGGCCGACCAAACGTGAAAACTTAAGCGTTAAATCACCGGTGCCGCCAGCAATGTCTAACACCTGGTGGCCAGGGCGAACGCCAGCGCGCTCAATGGTGAGCCGCTTCCAAACGCGGTGAATGCCCATGGACATGAGGTCATTCATAACGTCGTAGCGAGCAGCAACTGAGTGGAATACATCAGCTACCCGAGCGGCTTTCTCGTCAACGGGTACTTCTTGGTAACCGAAATGGGTAGTGCGTTTATCCGTGGGGCTCATGGGGCTGTAGCTCCCGAGTTCGAGGCGGTAATAATCGACCTGGAGGTCGTCGCATTAAAAAGGTTGGAGATATTGTAGCCTTCTCTGCCCCAATTTGTCTGTGCTTCACCTGGGGCGCAGCGTCACAGCTGTTTAAATTGAATGCTGGCTGGTTCCCGCGAGGCGCCTGCTGCTGCTAACCGTTGGAGGTAGTTCTGCCAGTAGGCATCCTGGTGCTGGGCAAGATCAAACAGGTAGTTCCAGCTGTACAGGCCGCTATCATGTCCATCGTCAAAGTGTAGCTTCAACGCGTAATTACCCGCTTGGGTAATATTTTGCAGGCCAACATCTTTTTTGCCGACTTGAAGCACTGCCGTATCGCCGCCGTGGCCGCGCACTTCGGCAGAGGGAGAGTAGACCCGCAAAAACTCGACCGGTAGACGGTAGCTTTCGCCGTTGGCGTAACCAAGCTCCAGCTCGCGGGCCTGCTTATGATAGTGAACCCGGGTGGGGGTGGGAGCGTTCATGGATGACATTACCTCTTTACGGCGTCGGTGGCGGATATCATCACCGCTGCTTGGCCGTCGCACACTTGCTCAAGCAGCGATGATGATGACGCCTACTAGGCGCGCTCAGTTACGGATTACAAAATATAGCGCGACAGATCTTCGTCCACCGCCAGTTCGCCCAGTTGGGCGTTGACGTAATCAGCATCAATGACCAGGGGGCTATCCATATCACCGCCTTTAAACGAGGCTTCCTCCAGCAAGCGCTCTAGCACTGTGTGCAGGCGGCGAGCGCCGATATTTTCGGTGCCTTCGTTGACCTGCCAGGAGATTTCGGCAATACGTTCGATACCGTCTGGCGTGAACTCGATATCCAGCCCTTCAGTCGCCAGCAGTGCTTGATACTGCTTGGTGAGCGAGGCGGAGGGCTCGGTGAGAATCCGCTGGAAGTCGCCCGGTGTTAGGGCGTCTAACTCAACGCGAATCGGCAGGCGGCCCTGCAGTTCAGGAATCAGGTCCGAGGGGCGCGATAGGTGAAAGGCGCCGGAGGCGATGAAGAGAATGTGGTCGGTTTTAACCATGCCGTACTTGGTGGATACGGTAGAGCCTTCAATCAGCGGTAGCAGGTCGCGCTGCACCCCTTCGCGGGAGACTTCGCCACCGCTGGACTGGCCGCTGCCTTTAGCGACTTTGTCGATCTCATCCAGGAATACAATGCCGTGCTGCTCAACGGCTTCAACAGCGCGGGCTTTTATCTCTTCTTCATTGACCAGTTTGCCGGCTTCTTCATCGCGCAGCAGTACCAGCGCTTCTTTCACGGTAACGCGGCGCTGCTCGCGTTTTTGCTGACCCATATTGGAGAACAGGCTCTGCAACTGACTGGTCATCTCCTCCATGCCCGGCGGAGTCATGATGTCGATGCCCTGGCCTTGGGAGGAGACCTCTATATCAATCTCTTTATCGTCAAGTTGGCCTTCGCGCAGCTTTTTACGGAAGACCTGGCGAGTGCCGTTATCTTCGCGAGGCTTATCTTCTTGGCCACGAGGGGGCGGTAGAAGGGCGTCTAGCACGCGATCTTCCGCGGCGTCTTCGGCGCGGTGTCCCACTTCTTCTTTGGCGTGCTCGCGCACCATTTTAATGGCGGCTTCCATTAGGTCGCGGATTATCGACTCAACGTCGCGACCGACGTAACCCACTTCGGTAAATTTGGTGGCTTCAACTTTAATAAACGGTGCACGGGCGAGTTTGGCCAAGCGGCGGGCAATTTCGGTTTTACCCACGCCGGTGGGGCCAATCATCAATATGTTTTTTGGCGTGACTTCAGAGCGAAGATCGTCATCGAGCTGCATGCGACGCCAGCGGTTACGCAGCGCGATGGCGACGGCGCGTTTAGCGTCTTGCTGGCCAATAATATATTGATCCAGGGCGTGAACAATTTCGCGGGGTGTCATCTGGGTCATAAAGTTGGCCTCAACGGTCGTTGATGTTCAGCTCTTCAAGCGTCACGTGGTGATTGGTAAATACGCAGATGTCACCGGCGATTTGCAGGGATTTCTCGGTAATTTCTCTGGCGGAAAGCTCGGTATTTTCGAGCAGCGCCCGGGCACTGGCTTGGGCAAAGTTACCACCGGAGCCAATGGCGATAATGCCGCGTTCAGGTTCAACCACATCACCGTTGCCGGTAATGATGAGCGAGGCGCTGTGGTCAGCCACCGCAAGCAGCGCTTCAAGACGGCGCAGGGCGCGGTCGGTGCGCCAATCTTTGGCTAGCTCAACCGCCGCTTTCGTGAGGTGCCCCTGGTACTTTTCCAACTGTGCTTCAAAACGCTCAAACAGGGTAAAGGCATCAGCGGTACCACCGGCAAAACCTGCCAGCACTTTGCCACGGTAGAGGCGACGTACTTTACTGGCATTGCCTTTCATCACGGTATTACCCAGTGAGACCTGGCCGTCGCCAGCAAGGGCAACTTGGTTACCGCGGCGTACGGAAACAATCGTGGTCATGGAGATAACTCCTTGGGGGGAGGCGTGCTCCCGATGACTGATGGGCCGATTACAGCGGCCGCAAAAAAAGCGATTCCCAACAAAATGCGGGCGGCTGATAAAAAATCAACCGCCCGCGCAATAAAGCCGTTAGATAAAGCGTGTTTGGGCCGTATCTAGGTGATCGACTCGCTAGTTTTGCAGCTGAATCAGCAGCGGCTCTATACCTTGGGTGCTCATAAGATCCTGGGCACGGTTCAGCTCCCGGGTATCTTCATAGGGGCCCACCTGAACGCGGTGCCAAGTGTCGCCCCCGGCCTGCACTTCGCTGATTTGTGCAAGCAGGCTCAAGTTACGCAAGCGGCTGCGCAGCTGCTCGGCGTCGCTAAGTTCACGGAATGAAGCGGCCTGCAGTACGTAGCGATTGGGCGTGCTGGGGCTGGCGGGCGCTTGTTGGGCCGCGGTGATTTGTTCCTCCGGGCGCATGTTGGCCGCGATGACTTGGGCAATCGGGTCGTCGCCAGGACTGCTATCTGCGGAGCTTTCGGCTGGCTGTTCGGCGACTTCCGGCCGGGTAACCGTAGAGGGTAGCGTAACGCCGGGCGCAATGACCTCGGTTTCAGGTAGCAGCGTGTAAAACTCGAAGGTAGGCATTGAGGGTTCCGCTGCGCTCTCTGTTTGGCGGGCAGCGCTGCGTTCGTCGCTACTGGATGGTTTCGGCAGTACGGTCGCCTGGGGCGTTGTCGTGCTTGGCTCTTGCCAAGGAGCGGTGCCGTGCTGGTGCTGTGCTAGGAAAAAACCGACGGCCACCCCTGCTAGCCCCCAAAGCCAGCCGGGAGCACGCCACCCACCGCCGGAGCGGTTGGTGGACTTGCGCTGCGAGGTGGCGCCGCGGCGGGTGGGCTTTTTGCGTGGGCTGGCCATAGCTTACATCTCCTCTGGGGCGCTAACCCCCATGAGATTAAGCCCATTACGCAGCACTTGCCGCGTGGCTAGGCCAAGCGCTAAGCGCGTATTGCGCAGGGTGTCGTCATCAACCATGACTTTGACCGCGTTGTAGCAGGTGTGGAAGTCGCCGGCTAAATCCAGCAGGTATTGGGCGACCTGCTGGGGTTCGCGGTTTTTGGCGGCGTTCTCAACCACTTCCGGGTAGCGAGCCAAGCGGTTAAGTACCGCTTTCTCCTGGTCGCTATCCAGCAGCGCCAAGTTGGCCATGGCAAGGCCATGATCAAAGGGATTGCCTGCATCCTCAGCTTTGCGCAGCATGCTGCATACCCGGGCGTGGGCATATTGAATGTAGTACACCGGGTTGTCGTTTGACTGGGAGCGAGCCAGATCAATATCAAACGTCAGCTGCGAATCCGCCCGGCGAGCCGCCAGGAAGAACCGCGTCGCGTCGCGGCCTACTTCATCAATCAGGTCGCGCACGGTGACGTAGCTACCGGCGCGCTTGGAGAGTTTTACCTCAACGCCTGAGCGGGTCACCATGACCATTTGGTGCAGCACGTAGTCGGGCCAGCCTTTAGGAATACCCACTTCCAGAGCCTGCAGGCCAGCGCGGACACGGGTCACGGTGGAGTGGTGGTCCGCGCCTTGCTCGTTAATCACGGTTTTAAAGCCGCGCTGCCACTTGTTGAGGTGGTAGGCCACATCGGGCAGGAAATAGGTGTAACCACCTTCGCGCTTGCGCATTACACGGTCTTTGTCATCGCCGAAATCGGTGGTGCGCAGCCATAGGGCGCCATCTTCTTCATAAGTGTGGCCGTTGGCGACCAGCTTTTCGACGGTGGCGTCCACCTTGCCATCTTCATAAAGCGATGATTCCAGGAAGTAGACGTCAAACTCAACGCCAAAGGCTTTAAGGTCTAAATCCTGCTCCCGGCGCAGCCAGGCAACGGCGAAGTCTTGAATAGCGTTCAGGTCGTTAGCATCGCCTTTGGCGGTGACTTCACGGTCGTCGGCAGTGACTGTTTTGCCTGCCATGTAGTCGTTGGCAGCGTCGATGATGTATTCGCCACGGTAGCCGTCTTCGGGCCAGCTGGGGTCATCGGGCCCCAGCCCTTTCGCGCGTGCCTGCACGGAAAGCGCTAGATTTTTGATCTGGGCGCCCGCGTCGTTGTAGTAAAACTCCCGGGTCACATCGTAGCCGGTGGCTTCTAGCAGGCGGCATAAGCAGTCGCCAATTGCCGCTCCTCGGCCATGGCCCACGTGCAGCGGGCCAGTGGGGTTGGCAGACACAAACTCCACCTGCACTTTTTCGCCTTTACCAATCAGGCTGCGACCAAAGGCGTCGCCGCTGTCCAGCGCTTGGGCAACGATTTGCGCAGCGGCATCGGCGGCGGCAAAAAAGTTAATAAACCCTGGGCCTGCAATCTCAGTTTTTTGAATCGCGTCGCTAGCGGGGAGAGCTGCCACCAGGACGTCGGCCAGTTCACGGGGTTTCATGCCCGCGGGTTTGGCCAGCATTAGCGCTAGGTTAGTGGCGTAGTCACCGTGGGCTTTATCTTTGGTGGGGTCGACCTTAATGGCTGGCTGTAAATCGTTGGGCAGCACGCCTTGGTGCTTAAGCGCGGTCACCGCGCCTTCGAGCAAATAAATAATCGTGTCTTTCATGTAAATATCCGAGTGTCGTCGATAGCGGCGTGTGCATGCGCGCAGTTTTGCGGCGTCAAAGCGGCCATTATCGGCAATTGGCGCGCAGTTTCAAAGCCGTATTACTGAGTAGGGTAGCGCAGACGGTACCGGGTGCGGCGCTGTTAAGCGAGGGTTTGCGGGTCAATATCAATCGACCAGCGTACTTTACGCGCCTCGCGGTTGGCCTCAAGCCACTGCACTAACCAGTTGGCAGCGGCGTGCCGCTGGCTGCGTTTGTCTGCGGCCAGCATCACATGAAGGTGGTAACGGTTTTGGCGGCGCTCCATGGGGGCGGGCACTGGGCCTAAACAGCGCACCGGCAGCTCTGCTTCCTTTAACCACTGGCGAAGTGCCTGGGCGGCCTGCTGTGCCAAGGCAAGGGCCGCCTCTTCTTTAGGGCTCTCAAAGCGCAGTAGCGCCATAAAGCAGAACGGTGGCAGCTTAGCGATGCGGCGCTCTTCTAGCAGGCTGCGTGCCAATGTGCTGTAGCCGTGTTCGGCAAGTTGGCCCAAGTGCGGGTCATCCGGGTGCAGGGTTTGAACCAACACCCTGCCCGGGTGAGAGGCGCGGCCAGCGCGACCGGCAACCTGTTCCAATAGTTGAGCGCTGTGCTCCAAAGCGCGGAAATCCGCGGCGTAAAGGCCGCCATCCGCATTGACCACGACCACCAGGGTGACATGGGGCAGGTGGTGGCCTTTGGCGAGCATCTGAGTACCCACTAACAGGCAAGGCTCCCCTCGCTGAATCTCTTTAAGTATCTGCTCAAAGCTCTCTTTTTTGCGCGTGCTGTCGCGATCAATGCGGTGAACGGTAACCTTAGGAAACAGCCCTTGCAGGGTTTCTTCGGTACGCTCGGTGCCGCTGCCCAGGGCGCGCAGGTCGCCGCTGCCGCACTCTGGGCAGGCGTCTGGCAGGGCGCGGCGGCTGTCGCAGTGGTGGCAGGCCAGCAGCGGTGGCTGGCGATGCAGCGTCATGCGGGCGTCGCACTGATGGCACTCGGCCATCCAGCCGCAGCTATGGCAAGCAAGCGTGGGGGCAAAGCCTCGGCGGTTAATAAAGACCAATACCTGCTTGCCCGCATTAAGGGTGCTCTTTATAGCTTTAATGGCGCCTGGCAGCAGCCCGCCCTGGCGGCGCTGGTGGCGCAGGTCGATAAGCTCAAGCTTGGCGGGCGGGTGACGACTGGGGCGCTGGGTCAGTCGCAAATGGCGATACGTGCCGCAAAGCGCTTGCTGCAAGCTTTCAAAGGAGGGCGTGGCGCTGCCCAGCAATAACGGAATGTTGTGGTAGTGCGCTCTTGCAACGGCTAAGTCGCGGGCGTGGTAGCGAAGCCCATCGTGCTGTTTATAAGAGCCATCATGCTCTTCATCAACAATAATTGCCCCGGGGTTAGCAAGCGGGGTGAAAATCGCTGAGCGGGTGCCAATGATGACCAGCGCGCGGCCATTGGCAGCGGCTTCCCATACGTCAAGGCGCTCATGGTCGGTAAGCCCGGAGTGCAGTGCCACCACGGGCACGCGAAAACGGTTTCTAAAGCGCGCCAGGGTTTGGGGCGTCAGGCCGATTTCGGGCACCAGCACCAGGGATTGTTTCCCCTTGGCGGCCAGCGCTTCAATGAGCTGTAGATAAATTTCGGTTTTGCCGCTGCCGGTAACCCCCTCCAGCAGGCAAGGGTGGTAGCTATCGAGTTTTTCATGTAGCACGGCCAGCGCCGTGGCCTGTTCGCGATTAAGTGGCAGTGAAGGGGAAGCCAGTAAGCTACCGCTGGTTGGTTTGGGGGCGGTTAAGATCATCTCTTCGGCGCGGGTGAAACCTTTTTTTTGCAGCGCTAATAACTGGTCGCGGGTGAAGCCGTGGGCGCTGATCGCACGGGCCGCCAGGCCGTGCGGGTGCTGGCGAAGTAAGGCATAAAGCTCGGCTTGTTTAGGCGCGCGCTGCAGGGGGGATGCATCAGGCGTTTCGATGGGGAGCCACAACGTTTGCGTTCGCCCGGCCATTGAGTGGCCTTGGCGTAGCCTGGCGGGCATAGCCAATTGCATGGTGTCGCCCAGGCTGTGCTGGTAGTAACGGGCGGTAAAGTGGCACAGCCACTGCCAGTCGCTTGGCAGCGGCGCGTCATCAAGCACGTCGCTAATAGCACGCAGCTGTGAGTGGGGCAATTCGCTGCTGTTCGCCAGCGCTACGACAACGCCGACTACCTCCCGGTGGCCAAACGGTACGCGCACCCTAAGCCCCGGCTGCCAGCCCTCCGTAGGCGTCTGGCGGGCGGGTAAATAGTCAAATAGACGCCGTAACGGTGACGGTAGGGCAACTTTAAGCACCTGGCAGGAGGCTTGAGGTGGCTTTTGTGAGCCTCCCTGGGAAGAAACGGAATCGGGCAATTGGCCTCCGGCGTTAAGTTTGCTAAAATGCGCGGCCGCTTCGAATCTGTCAGATCGAGCGACTAACCGGTTAGTAGTTTTTTCACACCCGTATGCGGTGCCTGGCAACGGATCAGGTGGCGGCATACAGCTCATGAGGCTCAAGATGAAACAAGGTATTCACCCGAATTACAACACGGTCACCGCTACTTGTTCTTGCGGTGCAAACTTCCAGGTTGGTTCTACCTCTGGTCAGGACTTTTCTCTGGACGTATGCTCCAACTGCCACCCGTTCTATACCGGTAAGCAGAAGCAAGCGACCACCGGTGGCCGTGTAGAGCGCTTCAACAAGCGCTTTGGCGCTGCTGTTAAGCGCGGCTAATCCTAACGGATTTGCGCTTCGCAGGCACGTTATGTGCTTTGCGCAAAAACCCACGCTTCGGCGTGGGTTTTTTGTTGGCTGTCGAAATGATGATAGCGTGAAGGTGCGTCTTGTTAGCAGTCTTGAAATGCTGCGTTGCATCAATAAGCAAACCTTTATGGCTGATGGCTTGATGTATAAGTTGCAGCAAATGGCTGATAAAAGTTACGAACGTGAGTTAAAATTCGCTAAAACGTCCGTTTTTCTGTCAAGTTGACTATGCGCTTGAGACCCTTGGGTTTTTTCTATATTCTGAAGTGACTTAACTACTTTAGGCTAATTGGACCCTGACCATGACGGATGCAAACAAGCAAGCGGCTTTGGATTATCACGCTAAACCGATCCCCGGTAAGCTTTCAGTGGAGTTAACCAAACCCACAGCGACTGCGCGGGATTTGGCGCTGGCTTACAGCCCGGGTGTTGCTGAGCCGGTACGTGAAATTGCCCGCGAGGCGGAAAATGCTTACCGCTATACTGGTAAAGGGAATCTCGTAGCCGTTATTTCTGACGGTACCGCGATTCTGGGTCTGGGTAATTTAGGGCCGCTGGCGAGTAAGCCGGTAATGGAAGGCAAAGGCGTACTGTTCAAGTGCTTTGCCGGCATTAACTCGGTGGATATCGAAGTGGACGCCGAGAGCCCGCAGGCGTTTATTGATACCGTTGCCCGTATTGCCGATACCTGGGGTGGCATCAACCTGGAAGATATTAAAGCCCCTGAGTGCTTTGAGATCGAAAAGGCTTTGATTGAGCGCTGTAACATTCCTGTTTTCCATGATGATCAGCACGGTACCGCGATTGTTACCGCTGCGGGCATGCTGAATGCCCTGGATATTGCGGGCAAGTCTATTGATAATGTGAGAATCGTCTGCATGGGCGCAGGTGCCGCCGCCATTGCCTGCATGCGGTTGCTGGTGTCTTGTGGCGTTAAAAAAGAAAATCTAGTAATGCTTGATCGTCGTGGGGTTATCCACACTCACCGCGACGGCATCAATGAGTATAAGGCGCAGTTTGCCCTCGATACTGATATGCGCACACTAGACGATGCTATTGACGGTGCCGACGTGTTTATCGGTCTTTCTGGCCCTGGCCTGCTGTCCGCTGATCAGGTGAAGAAAATGGCCGCCGACCCGGTTGTTTTTGCTTGCACCAACCCCGACCCTGAGATTCACCCGGATGTTGCCCGCGAAGCCCGCCCGGACGTGATTATGGCCACTGGCCGTTCGGATTACCCCAACCAAGTTAACAACGTGCTGGGCTTCCCGTTTATCTTCCGCGGTGCCCTGGATGTACGCGCTACGCGCATTAACGAAGCTATGACGCTGGCCGCCGTGCACGCCCTGAAAGACCTTGCCCGCGAGCCGGTACCCCAGGAAGTACTGGATGCCTACGAGCGCACTGAAATGAGCTTTGGTCGCGAGTATATTATTCCTACGCCGGTTGATATTCGCCTGCTGGACCGTATTTCCTCAGCGGTTGCTCAAGCCGCAGTAGACTCCGGCGTGGCGCGTAAGCCTTACCCGGCTCACTACCCGCTGAAAACTATTAACGATGTTTACGGCAGCAACTAAGTAACCGTAAGTCGCTGCACTATATGCGTTAAGACTACGCCCGCTAATCAGCGGGCGTAGTTGCTTTTAGGGCAGGTAAAAGGGAGAGAGGTAAAAAGCTTTTAGCTCTAGCTTTGCGGATAACGGGTCAGCCCTTCTTGGGCGGTAGAGGCCACTAAGCGGCCATCGCGCTGGTAAATATGGCCGCGTGCCAAGCCGCGGGCGCCGCCTGCCCAGGGAGAGTCAATGACGTAAAGCAGCCATTCGTCCAGCCGTGTATCCTCATGCAGCCATAGCGCATGGTCGAGACTGGCGATACGCAGTTTTGGGTCGGTGTATTTAATGCCGTGGGGGATTAACCCCGTGGTGAGTAGGTTGAAATCAGACGCATAGGAGAGCAGGTGGCGGTGGAGTGCCGGGTCGTCAGGCAGAGTGCCGCCTGCTAAACGAAACCACAGGCACTGGCCTGCAGGCGCGCCATTATCCGGATTTTCCGGTAGGTGTAAAAATTCAATGGGGTGGCCAGGAAAGCGTGCATGCTTAACATCACCGCTTTCAATCAGCGCCTCGGGAGTAGGCACCTTGGGCATTGCTCGCTGGTGGCTGATGCCCTCTTCCTCGTTTTGAAACGAGGCGCTACAGAAGAAGATAGGCCGGCCTTTTTGAATCGCCGTCACCCGACGCGTGGTAAAACTGCCGCCATCGCGAATGGTATCAACTTGGTAGACAACCGGGCGATGGGGGTCGCCTGGACGAAGGAAGTAGCCGTGCTGAGAGTGGGGGCGGCGTTCATCGGGTACGGTGCGAGCCGCCGCTGCTAGTGCCTGGCCTAATACTTGGCCGCCGTAAAGCTGGGGGAAGCCCAGGTCTTGGCTTTGGCCTCGGAATAGCGTCTCTTCGAGGGTCTCCAACTCTAGTAAACTTACCAGCGTATTCAGCGCATCATTCATGCTCAGTGTCCTTGGTGCTGTCTGTTGTGCCGCCGATGACCGAAAGCGTACCTAGTGCGGCTATCGAATTATTAAAACGATCGTTTTGCTACCTTAGCGGAGTTTGCCTTGATACGCAGCGATGAATTTTACATGCACCGGGCGCTTGACCAAGCGCATTTTGCCTATGCAGCGGGTGAGGTGCCGGTGGGCGCTGTGGTGGTGGACGCCCTGGGCGATATTATCGGCGTGGGCCGAAATGCGCCGGTAGCTAGCTGCGACCCCAGTAGCCATGCCGAAATTTGTGCCCTGCGTGAGGCAGGGCAGCAGCTGGGTAACTATCGCTTGGAAGGCTGTACGCTGTTTGTGACGCTAGAGCCCTGCATGATGTGTGCAGGGGCCATGGTGCATGCACGCTTAAGCCGCTTGGTATATGGCGCGGCGGAGCCGCGTGCCGGCATGGTGGAATCGAAAGCCAATTTGCTGGCCCAGCCCTGGTTTAATCATCAAGTAGCGGTGACGCGGGGTGTTCTGGCAACACCTGCTAAAAAGCTACTTAAGCGCTTTTTTATCGAGCAGCGGGCGTCATCTGGTAATAAATAGGCGTTAAACATCTTCACGAGCATTAAGCGTGCCACGCTCAATACGATTGCGCCCGCGGTGCTTAGCATTGTAAAGCGCTTCGTCGGCGGCTTGTATCATACGCGCCATATCTGGGGTTTCGGGATGATTCAGCGTGACAACTCCTGCGCTGAGCGTGATTGGGGTGCCATCGGCATGGGTGAGATTGGATGCTGCTAGTCGTTGGCGTAGTTCATCCGCTACGTTATAAGCCGAAGAGAGGGTGTGGCCGGGTAGCCAGGCGACAAACTCTTCGCCGCCGTAACGCGCAAATACGCCGCCGTGCTGTTCGATAATTGCCTCGCCCAGCTTAGCGAAAGCAAACAAGTATTCATCCCCCACGAGGTGTCCCATTTGATCATTAACCCGCTTGAAATGGTCGATATCAAACAGGACTAAGCTAGTGGGGCGTATCGCTTGGGCAGTCTCCATCTGTTCCAGAAAATACCGACGATTGGCAATGCCGGTTAATTCATCATGGCGCGCTAGCCACTCAATTTCTTGCTGTAGCTTGCTGCGCTTTTTGATCTCTTGTTGAAGCGCGGTGTTACTTTTTTGCATCGCACTATG
This sequence comes from Halomonas sp., assembly GCF_017515565.1. GTDB lineage: Bacteria > Pseudomonadota > Gammaproteobacteria > Pseudomonadales > Halomonadaceae > Vreelandella. Next base: position 3,139 of record NZ_JAFWFN010000002.1, on the reverse strand, counting down.
TTGCTGTCCTAAGCGCTGAAACGTGTAGAGCACGAGGTAGAGTAGATAGGCAAGGGTTAAGCCAGTAACTAGGCTGATAGAGGGTAGCCGAGGTAATTGGCTAATCAGGTATTGGTGCCGCGGTTGGTAAGAAAGGGTCAGTGATTTATCTAGTAAATGAATGGGATAGTGGTATGCCCAAGGGCCTGGGTCGGTAGTGTCTCCATGTTCTGCCAACACTTGAGTGTCGTTGTACCACTGTATTGCCCCTTGGCTTGCAGGCAACTGCGTAAACAGTTCCTCAGCAAATAAGGGAAGGCTTACAGCCATTGCTGCTGCGCCCAAAGGTACCCTTTCTGCATTAAATACGGGGAAGTAGTGCACGATACCTGGGCCACCTTGCAGTAGCTCAATAATATCCGTGTTGCCCTCTTGTAGCCCCTTTAGCGCTGGCTCAAGGGCGATACGTCCTTCTGGCTGTACATCGAAAAGACGCAGCCCGATGTTGATTAAATTGGTTTCTGTAAAGGGGTAAACGTGGCGCATGCCGCTGTCTGGTGAGATAAAGGCGATATTAATTAAGTAAGCAAAATCTTGCTGGTAGCTGGCGGCTAAGTCGGTCCACTGCTGGTAGTTAGGGGGCACTGTTTGCAGCTGCCAAATGCGAGCAAAACGGCGCATTGTATTTAAGTGGTTATCTATGTCTTGGGAGAGCCGTGTCGTTGCTTGCTGGGCTCGCTCTGCAACCTGAAGATGCAGTTTTTGCTCAGCTTCAAGGTGTAGCTGTTTCCAAAGTAGCAATGTTGCGATGAGCAATCCACAGGCTGGCCAAAGCGCGCACGCTAAACAGCGTTTGTTGCGCCAGTGCTGCGTTGTTGAAAGACATTGCCCAAGTAGCATTATGCTAAGTGTTAGTAGGCTGGGCCAGTGGGCCGCGTAGCGAAGAAGAGGTGGAAACGTCGAGTGATGGTTGATGAGCTGTAGACCGATAAGTAGAGCCGCCATGATCAGGAATAGAGGTGCGCCTAAGCGCACTCGATGGCGTAGCAGGAGTGCTAATGCGCTCAGTTGTAAAGCCAGGGTCATGAGTAGCGGTGCCCGGAAGCGCTCAAAGCTTGTGGGGTACAGCCAAGCGGCCAGAGCCTGCCAGCGGGCCGTTGTTACCCAGTTTTCCGGTATAAGGTAGCTGATAAGTCCCGGTAGCAAAACGCTAATCGTCCCAGCGCTGAGCAGGCTCGCAAGTAGTAAGCGATCTTTTTGAGCGCATAGCAAGCTTAGCGCTAACAGCACGAGCGCTATTGAGGTAACGCTGGGTTGCATCACAACAAGCGTAATAGCAAAGCAGGCAGCAGTGACTGATAACCAGTGCTCCGCTCGTGCAATGGGCATAGAGACTGCTTCCTCGTATCAATTAAGCGGCGGCACAAGCTCGAACAATAGCAGCGACTCATCGTTGATAGGCGTTTGCCCTAGTTGGAAAAACTGGAGCCGACTACGCTCAACATACTCAATCATTTCGTAATAGCGGCGTATGTTGCGCACATAGATGACCGGCTCGCCTCCACGGGCATAGCCGTGGCGGGTTTGGCTGTGCCACTCGCGCTGCTGGAGAAGCGGCAGCGCGGTGCGTACCTCTTGCCAGCTATCCGGGTCTCCGCCGAGGGTTTCTGCGATCCTGCGGGCGTCATAAAGATGCCCAAGCCCCACGTTGTAAGCCGCCATGGCCATATAAAGCCGGTCATCACCGGTAATGCTTTCCGGCAGGCGGTCTTTAATGCTGCGTAGGTAGCGTGCGCCACCGTCGATACTTTGTGCTGGGTCCGTGCGGTCGGCAATACCCATCTCGCTGGCCGTTGGATTGGTGAGCATCATCAAGCCGCGCACCCCGGTAGGTGATACGGCATCAGGGTCCCAATGGGACTCTTGATAGCCCACGGCAGCCAGTAGTTTCCAATCAAAGCCTGTTTCCTGGGCCGCCTGTTTAAAAAGCTCGGTGTAGGTGGGCAGGCGCTCGTCTAAATGCGCTAAAAAAGTGCGCGTTCCCACGTACTCAAGGTAGTCATCGTGGCCGAAATAGCGGTTAACCAGTTGCTCTAGCGTGCCGTCCTCTTGAAGCGTTTGAAGAAATTGGTTGGCGGCTTCCAACAACCCCAAACCGCGCTTGCTAGGCACAGCCCATGCCATTGACAGCGGCTCTCCAAGAAAAAAGCCCCGTTCCACATTAGGAAAAAATAGCCGGTTAAGCCGGAACTGGTGGTCAAAAATGAGCGCCGCATCCAGCGTGCCGTTTTCAACTTGGGCAAGCAGTTCGGCAACTTCTATCTCATAAGACTCTTTCCAGCTGAGCGCCGGGTGGTCGCTTTGTAACGCCAACAGCGCTTGGCTGGTGCCTGCGCCGCTAAGCGTGCCAAGTTCAATACCAACTAAATCCTCTGGATGGGCAATTCCGTGCAGGCCGCGTCGATACACCACCAGTGGCTGCATCTGAATAATGGGTCGGGTGTAGTGGATGCCCGGTGAGTCGGGCAGTAACGGCAGTGCCGCCGCGCCTAAATCGCCTTGCTCGCGCACCGCTGGCAGTACGCTTTCGGGGTGATGGCTGGCATTTAGATTTAAGCTGACGTCCAGGTGGTCAGCAAACCGCTGCATGAGCTCGTACTCAAACCCGGTAGGGCCTTGGCGGCCCTCGTAATAGGTCGTTGGCGTATTACGGGTATGAATCGTAATAAAGTCTTTTGCCTGTATCTGGGTTAAGTGCTCGCTTGGCGGCACCCAGGAAGGCGGGGTAATCATTACCAGTAAAACAGTGATAGCTAACGCCCTATAGGTGCTTAGGGAGGTAACAAAGTGTCGGTAGATCAGCGTTAGCATGGCGTCAGTTCAGCGTGAAACATGCTGTCACGATACCCAGCCTTTAAGAGGCTGTCACCTTGTTGATTTCGTGTGGCCGACGCTTTCCAGTATCATAGGCACTTATTGGTATCATAAAGAGGGGTCGCATTGCGGCCTGGTGATTTCCTGCTCGAACTCTTCCTGCTTTAGAGGCTCCCAGATATGCTCGAACTGCGAGGCGCACCCGCCCTTTCTGCCTTCCGTCATGAACGGCTGCTAACGGTGTTGCGTGAACGTGTTCCGGAGGTGGAGGCGCTATCCGCCCATT
>NZ_JAFWFN010000042.1 GCF_017515565.1 Halomonas sp. | reverse complement strand
TTCCTACATTTAGACCGTCAGATTATGCATTTGGGTTTCCATATTTATGATGTTGGTTTCCAGAGCCCCAATGTGGAAGCAGCCCGCCCATTGGTATACGCGACGGCGTTGGTACTGGTGATACTTATTATCGTGCTGAACTTGGCCGCTATTAGTATCCGGAACCGTCTGCGCGAAAAATTCCGTGCGGCTTCAGATTAAATAATCACCCAAATACCCTATTCGTCTGGGCGTTAGACCCCAAAGGATGTAAAGAGGATTTAAGATGACGCTTGAAGCAACTGCCACTACCAAAGATCAAGCTATGACCAACCGAGATATTACGTTCAAAGTACGCGATCTCAATTTATTTTATGGTAAAGATCAGGCGCTAAAATGCGTCAACATGGATATCTTACACAAGAAAGTCACTGCCTTTATTGGGCCATCCGGCTGCGGAAAATCTACGCTGCTGCGTTGTTTCAACCGGATGAACGATCTTGTCGATATTTGCCGGATAGAAGGCAAAATCCTCTTAGATGGCGATGACATTTATGACCGGAGTGTTGATGTTGCAGAGCTGCGTCGCAAGGTAGGCATGGTGTTTCAGAAGCCCAACCCTTTTCCTAAATCGATCTATGAAAATGTCGCTTACGGGCTACGGTTGCAGGGCATTAATAATCGTTCTGTACTCGATGACATTGTTGAGCAATCGCTTAAAGGCGCAGCGTTATGGGATGAGGTGAAGGATCGACTCAATGATAACGCTTTTGGCCTTTCAGGCGGTCAGCAGCAGCGCCTGGTAATTGCGCGTGCCATTGCCATTGAGCCAGAAGTGCTGCTGCTTGATGAGCCTGCTTCTGCCCTTGATCCTATCTCGACGCTCAAAATTGAAGAGCTTATGAGCGAGCTCAAAGAGAAATACACTATATTGATTGTTACTCACAATATGCAGCAAGCGGCACGTGTTTCTGACTACACCGCGTTTATGTATATGGGTGATTTGGTCGAGTTTGGTGAAACCAATAAAGTCTTTACCGAGCCCGACAAAAAGCAAACTGAAGACTACATTACGGGCCGTTACGGCTAGCGATAACCCACCAACAGGCTAGCCCACTCCATGGCAAACCTGTTGGCATTTTTTTAACCATATATATATGAATTATCGCATGTAAAAAGTAATCTAGAGCGCACTCATTCAGGAGGGTTTATTCATGGCATTACGTATCGGTATTAACGGGTTTGGTCGTATTGGTCGTCTGGCACTACGCAGCCTGTGGGCTGAGGTTGAAGCAGGGGCCGTTGAGCTTATTCGCATTAATGACCCAGGCGGCGATGCAGCGACGTTTGCTCACCTGCTTGAGTTTGACTCAGTACACGGTCACTGGTCGCCTGGCAAAGGGATTACCGCTTCTAACGATAGAATTGTCTTGGATGATAACGCTGTCGCATTTAGCGCTAACACAACGATTGCCGACAGTGATTGGTCTAGCTGCGATGTGGTCATTGAGTGCTCGGGCAAAATAAAAACCACCGAAAAACTTCAGGCCTACCTGGATCAAGGTGTTGCCCGGGTGGTGGTCAGCGCACCCATAAAAGAAGCCAGCGTGTTGAACGTGGTGGTAGGCGTTAATGACCATCTTTACGACCCCGCTCAGCACAAGATTGTGACTGCTGCCAGTTGCACTACCAACTGCTTGGCGCCGGTGGTTAAAGTGATTCAAGAAACCTTTGGTATTCGCCATGGTTCAATGACCACGGTACACGACATTACCAATACCCAAACGATTCTAGACGCCCCGCATAAAGATCTACGCCGTGCCCGTGCCTGTGGCATGAGCTTGATACCGACAACGACGGGCTCTGCGAAGGCAATCACCGCAATTTTCCCTGAACTGGAAGGCAAGCTGAATGGTCACGCCATTCGCGTGCCGCTGGCTAACGCATCGCTCACCGATATGGTGTTTGAGCTTGAGCGCGAAGTGACGGTGGAAGAGGTTAATCAGGCGCTGAAAGCAGCCGCGGAGGGAGAGCTTACCGGTATTTTGGGTTATGAAGAGCGCCCGCTCGTCTCCATTGATTATCGCACCGACCCACGCAGCTCCATTATTGATGCGCTTTCCACTATGGTGGTTAACGGCACTCAGCTTAAGCTATATGCGTGGTATGACAACGAGTGGGGCTACGCCAACCGCACGGCCGAGCTGGCATTGATGGTGGGCAGTGAGCAGGTGGGCCGTGGCTGATTCAATGCTGGCGCGTGTAAAGGCGCTACCTTTCGAGGTGCGCCAATACATGCTGATCACCGGTAACTACTGGGCATTTACTATTACCGATGGCGCGCTGCGCATGCTGGTGGTGATGTATTTTCACCAGCTAGGTTACTCGCCGCTGCAAATCGCCATGCTGTTTCTGTTTTACGAAGCCTTTGGCGTGGTGACTAACCTCATAGGCGGCTGGCTCGGCGCTCGGCTGGGCTTGAACCGCACGATGAACGTGGGGCTGGGGCTGCAGATTGTTGCGCTTGCCATGCTAATGGTGCCTGCTGGGATGCTCACGGTTGTTTGGGTGATGGCGGCGCAGGCGCTGTCCGGCATCGCCAAAGACTTAAACAAAATGAGCGCTAAAAGTGCTGTCAAAGTGCTGGTACCTAAAGATAGCGCCAACGCCAATAGCGCGCTTTACCGTTGGGTAGCGATGCTGACCGGCTCTAAAAACGCACTGAAAGGCCTGGGCTTTTTCGTGGCGGGGTGCTGCTAACGCTGATTGGTTTCCGTGGTGCGGTGATTGCCATGGCAGTGATGCTTAGCGCGGTGTTACTGGTCTCTTTGTGGCGCTTAAAGGCAGATCTAGGGCGCCAGAAAGTAAAGCCCAAGTTTTCGGAAATTTTCTCCAAGTCCCGCGCTATTAACGTGCTTTCAGCGGCTCGCTTTTGCTTGTTCGCTTCAAGGGATGTCTGGTTCGTAGTGGCGTTGCCGGTGTTTTTATATGACCAGCATGGCTGGACCCATTGGACGGTAGGCGGATTACTAGCGGCGTGGATTATTGGCTATGGCGGCGTACAAACCCAGGCTCCTAAACTTACCCGCTTGATTAAAGGAGATGCCCGCGCGCTAACCGCAGGCTGGGCAGCTGCTTTGGCAGTTTTAGCGATTGCGCTGGCGATGCTGCCGCTGGCGCAGGTGGGCTGGCTGGTGGTCGGGCTGTTGGCGTTTGGGGTGCTGTTTGCGATTAACTCCAGTTGGCACAGCTACCTGATTGTTCACTACGCCCGTGCTGATGGCGTCTCGATGGATGTCGGTTTTTACTATATGGCCAATGCCATGGGTCGTTTGGTAGGAACCTTGCTGTCAGGCTGGTTGTATATGGCTTACGGATTGAGCGCTTGTCTTTGGGTATCGGCGGCCTTAGTGGCTGCCAGTTCAGCGATGGCACTGGCGCTGCCTAGACAAGCCGCATGATTCGCTCGCCCAGGTTTGGCTTAACGCTCACCTTAGGAAGTGCACAAACCCTTGCTTGGGCATCAAGCTATTATCTGCCCGCCATTCTTGCAGTGCCGATGGCCCGCGAGCTGGGCATTTCAACCAGCTGGATATTTGGCGCGTTTTCAGCGGCTTTGCTGCTGACAGCGATGCTGGGGCCTAGCGTTGGTCGATGGATCGACAGGCAAGGTGGGCGAGGCGTGTTGATGGCCTCGAACGGGGTAATGGCACTGGGCCTTGCCATAATGGCACTGTCTCAGGGTGTGTTCAGCTTAATGCTTGCTTGGCTGGTCACCGGCATTGGCATGGCGATGGGGTTATACGATGCCGCTTTTGCCACCCTAGGTCGGCTCTTGGGCCGAAGCGCTCGTTCCTCTATTACCGGCGTGACGCTACTGGCTGGTTTTGCTAGCACTATCGGTTGGCCGCTTACAGCCCTGCTGGAAAATGAGTTCGGTTGGCGGGCAGCCTGTGGCGTTTGGGCTACGCTGCATATCGTGATAGGCCTGCCGCTGAATGCTCGCTTGCCCAAAGCCGGTGACAGCACACACCATTCAAATGACGAAAAATCTGCGCCGTCGCCGGCGCGGCCCCGCTTAGCCATGGTGCTCTTAGCCTATGTGTTTGCCGCAGGCTGGTTTGTCTCAACGGCGATGGCGGCACATCTGCCCAGGCTTTTGCAGGAAAGCGGCGTATCGCTTTCGGCGGCAGTGGCCGCCGCTGCATTAGTAGGCCCTGCCCAGGTAGCAGCACGGTTGGGAGAGTTTGCACTACTGCGTCATTTGCACCCGCTGGTGGCCGCACGCGTGGCCACCACACTTCACCCATTAGGTGCGGCTTTGCTGGCAACGGTTGGGATGCCCGCCGCAGGGTTTGCACTCCTGCATGGCGCGGGTAATGGCATGATGACCATTGCCTCTGGCACTTTGCCACTGGCGTTATTTGGCCCGAAAGGTTTTGGCCAGCGCCAGGGCTTAATCATCGCCCCGGCTAGGGCAACTCAAGCGTTTGCACCGCTGCTGTTTGGTTTGTTAATAGAGTCCAATGGCGCTGGGGCACTGTGGCTAACTTCTGGCTTAATGCTATTCGCGGCGTTAGCGCTACTCTTTATTCGTGTGCCGCGATGACTAAAGGGACGATGACTGCTTTGGTCTAGCTCTCGTTTTTCTTGAAGGGTGGATGATGGCGATGCCTGCTTACGTACACGTTGTAGTGCAAATAACTTATATAGCCCCCCATGAGTGCGACTAACCCCTGTTGGCTTGTCTTCGGGGCGAGTGGTTACGTTGGCCGTAACATGGTGGCGCATCTTGTTAGGCAGGGTGTGCACGTGCGCGCGGCTGCGCGACGGCGTTCATCAATGGAAGCCGAAGGCTGGGTCAGTGTCGATCAGGTGCGTGCCGATGCGCTTGACCCAGTGACACTGGCCCCCGCACTTGAGGGTATCGAGGTGGCTTTCTATCTTGTTCATTCAATGGCAGGAGGGCGCGGCTTTCCTAAGCGTGATCGGGAGGCGGCAGGGAATTTCGCCCAGGCAGCCGCTGCTGCGGGCGTTAAGCGGATCGTTTACTTGGGAGGGTTAGCACCTGCGCAAGCGGATACTGAGCATCTAGCCTCTCGGGTCGAAACGGGCGAAATTCTGCGTTCGGGTTCGGTGCCAGTGGTTGAGTTGAGGGCAGGTATCATCATCGGGGCTGGCTCGGCTGCCTTTGAGGTTATGCGCGATCTCGTGGCTCATTTGCCGATCATGGTAACGCCGCGCTGGGTAAGTGTGTCATCGCCACCTGTGGCATTGGATGACTTACTTAACGACCTTATGGAACTTGCGCAGCGGCCCGAGGCTGAAGGCAAAGTGTTCGAAACCGGTGGGCCAGAGCGGCTGACTTATGCGGCCATGATGAGCAAGCTTGCCCAGGCACTTGGGCGGCGCAAACCATTAATTGTGCCTGTGCCACTGCTGACCCCGAAACTTTCAAGCTATTGGATGAATCTGGTCACTAGCGTGCCAGCACCCTTGGCGCGCGCTTTGATTGGGGGCCTCAGGCACGACCTGTATGCGGATGACACAAGCCTTCGAGAGTTAGTGCCACGGACATGCCTGGGTTTCGATGCGGCGGTGGCGGCAGCGTTGGCAGCCGAACGTAAGGTTTTGTCTGGCCAGTATTGGCGAGAGGGAGCTTTTGACCTGCGTGGGTATCGCCACGATATAAGCTTTTACGGTAAACGCATGACGCAAGCGCGCGGCTGTGCTGCGCCGCCACAGGGCGTATGGAAGGTGCTAGAAGGTTTCGCTGTTCAGGGTAAAGGTTACTTTGCACTGACGCCTGTGTGGCGACTGCGCGCAGTGGTCAACCGGTGGCTGGGTAGTAAAAATCCAGAACCGCGCAAACGGACGGAAGTGTTTGTTGAAGGCGAAGTGTTTGGCTCTTGGCGGGTGCACAGCGTGCAGCCTGGAGTACGGCTGACCCTTACCTCGCAGCTGCGCGGGCCAGGTAAAGCGGGCTTAGAAATCGACGTTGCGCCCAGCACAACCGGCGGATCACTCATAACGCTGGTGCTACATTGGCATCCTGCCGGAGTGTGGGGGCTTTTGTACTGGTTTTTATTTTGGCCAGTGCATGCCATTGAGCTGTATGCGTTTTTAAACCGCTTGGCGCGAGCTGCGACTCAAGAGAGGATGTCATAGACCGCTGGGCCGATCTGCGGAAAGCGAAAGTGGAACCCCTCAGCAAGCAACCGGTCGGGATGCACCCGCTGACCGTCGAGAATGACGGTTGCACCGTCGCCAAGAAGGTGCCGAATCACCATAGAGGGAACTGGTACGCGAAAGAAGCCATGGGCCGCGCGGGCGAACGCGTCAGTCACCTGAGACATCTTTACGGGGTTAGGGGAGGTCGCATTGTAGGCTCCCCGCATCTCAGGCGTATCAAGCGCGCTTAAAAGTATGGCAACGGCATCTTCGCGATGAATCCAACTGACCCATTGTTGACCTGAACCAACACGCCCGCCTAGAAACGGATGCAGCCGTTTAAGGGTCGCGCGTCCTTTTTTAGTCACCGCTAGTGTGATGCCAAAGCGCAAAATGACCACCCGAACACCCTGCCCTGAGGCGAGTTGTGCTTGGGCTTCCCATAGGTGGGTGGTGTCGGTTAGAAAGTCTCCCGGTGGGCCAGGGGGGCTTTCTTCGCCAAAGCGAGCGCTGGCGCTTACCCCATAATAGCGGCAAGCTGAGGCTGAAATTAGCGTCGCTGGCCGATTACTCATTCCAGTGATCGCCGTGACAAGCGCACGCGTGCCTATTTCGCGGCTGTTGCGGATGGCGGTACGCACCTCGGGTGTCCAGCGGGCTGCGATGGGTTCGCCCGCCAAATGTACGACGGCCGATGCACCAACGAGGGCCGGGGCGATAGTTTCCGGATCGAAAGGGGAATAACCCTCCACGGTTACATGGGGAAACCGCGCAGCAGGGAAGTGGGTGCGGGCAGCCCGTGGGTGGCGGCTTAGTACCGTAACAGGGGTGCCGCGCTCTGCCAGTTTTTCCACGAGGCGACTGCCAATCAATCCCGTCGCCCCGGAAATGACTACCTTATATGGGGTCATATGCATTCATCTTTTGCCTTTGAGCTGAGCGTATAGCGTAATCTGACCTTGATCAATTCAGGCCAGTTTAAGCACCAATATTTCTGAGCGGCGCCACTAACCATCGGTAGGAACTTCTTATGCCCCAAGACATGCCTGATGAAACGCCACTTTATGATTATCGCCACTACCCGCTTCACGCAGGGGGCAGCGCTTTTACACACGCTCGAGAGGAGGCCGTGTGGCGGGTAGTGTCAGCCATTGGCGGCGATAATCGCTATTACGCTATGAACGGGCTATGGACAATCCGCGAGTGGCTTGACAGCGCGGTGGGCGGGCCAGGCAGACGCCGTGGCCGACCACAGGGTCGCCCGATTAAAGCGGGGGATCACATTGATAGCTGGCGGGTGCGGGTTGCTGATGCGCCCACGCTGTTGGCATTGGAATTTGGCATGAAGGCACCAGGGCGCGGCGTACTTGAATTCAGCATTGCCCCTATGGCCAGCGGAAGTCAAATAACGGCGACTGCCTTCTGGAACCCTGACGGTATCGCTGGGCAGCTCTATTGGATGGCGATGATGCCCGCGCATCTTGTACTGTTCAAACGGCTGACCGCCGAGATTTGCCGTCGAGCCGAATAGACCCACTTCAGTCACTGTTTCATGAAACTCATCGGGTAACTGTGCGCCTGCTGATTCCAAGCGCCCCTAAAGCGATGCCGATGATGACCATGACGGCAATGACCCAGAGCGGGCTGTAGAAGGTGGTGTAGACCTCCCATCCCATTAAGCCGAGAACCTTGGAAAAGGCAGTGGTTGAACCCGCCAGGTGCCCGCCGAGGGTGCCGGCTGCCGAGAACATCAGGCCGCCGGTCAGCGCCAGGATCACCAGGGCCCAGCGACGAGCGCCATCGAACGCCGAGGTCCCGGCTTGCCATACCAGCACAGTGATCACTGAGTAGATGCCCAGCGACCAGAAGGACATCAACATGTGGTTACGCGTCAGGGGGCTTGCCAAGTTGGCCGCCATCGGCCAGACGATGAGTCCGATGGCGATGGCGGCCAGGCCGCCCAGCAGGCTGAGCACCAGTACCGGCAGTAGCGCGGCGCGACTGATCTCGGCCAAACGGCCTGTCATGAAGGCGCCGACCAGGATCATCAAGGTGGCGAGTGCCCAGAAGCCCACCGGGAAGTGGGAGAGCATGGTATGGGTGCCGTTCATGGGCGGTCTCCTTGACGTGTCGTACGGAAGGCAGGTAGCAGGGCAAGGGTTACGCCAATCATAGCGATTAGGCCTGCTATTAGCGTCATCAACCAGCGTAAGGTGATGGCGTCATTGAACTCCATCTCTACCCCGTAGAGGGCAAGCTGCTTCTCGCTGTGGCGCGCCCGTACCGGGGTTCCCTCGGCGATGTCCTTGGCGCCGGCGTGGGCGCTGCTGATCAACAGCGGCCAGGCGACCTGGCCGGGGTAGAAGAGGGTCATATCGAACCAGTCAGACAACCAGTCCGGCGAGTCCCCTTCGAAGGCCATCGCCTGAAAGTCCGCTTCGCGTCCCAGTCCCACCGTGTAGGGGTGCGATACATAGTGCCAGCGACTGCCGGTAGCGTTGCGATAGACGGCGATGCCGATGTCGTAAACGCCCTGTTCGCGGAAGGCCTTGTCGTCCAATGGGCTTCGGGTATCCATGTCACGAACCAGGGTCACGTCCCAGTGGCCGTCCTCCCACCGGGCTGGGCCGTCGTGCACCATGATATCGCCGCGGGAGCCAATAGGCTCGCGAAGCAGGCGCCGAGGGATGACGTCGCCATTTTGCCAGTTGTGGTCGGGGTCGAAATCGATCCGGTTGTTCTCCGAGAGGAAATAGATGCCGTCAAAATCGATCTGGCCCGAAGTCACGTCCTCCCAGCGCAGGGCGCGCTGGCCGGTCTGGTCAGGGTCGAGCATCCAGCGCGGCTGGCTGTTGTCGCCATCCCAGTTAGTGGTGAAGGGGCCGGTGCCATCATCGCCGTGTCGATACTCCCCGACCCACTGGTCATCGGAGGCGCCGATGGCATTGGAGCGACCCGCGCGCCAGTGCCAGAGATCGAGAAAATAGCCGGCCTCACGCTGTGTCGCCAATACGTCGGCGTCCACGACACTGCGCCAGTCATTCTGGTCGGATCGCGTGGCTGGTAGGTACTTGCGGACATCGCTTTCGCCGAGTGCCTCGCCCAGGTGCGGGTGCGCCTGCACCTCAGCTGGTGAAGCAGAGTCGGTGAAGAAGCGCATCTGATTGCCGACGGTGATGTAGCCGCCATAGCGGCCGAACTGGGGAACGCGCCCGTCATCCACCAACATGGAGACCCGGTCCTCATAGGTGCCGTCCAGATCAGGTCCTGGCACCGAGCGGCCGTGGCGAATCCACTCACCGTCCTCGTAGCGAAGCATGTCGTGATAAACGTGGGGCTGTGATGCGGGCCAGCGATAGCGGAAGAAGATCTGCTCGCCATTGTAGGCGGCCTGCACCTGCAGCGGCATGGTTAGCTCTTCGGGGATGAAGATGTTGCGCTCGAGGTCATTTTCGATTACGCCGGTGCCCTGGGTGACCCAGGCCAGCCCAAGGGCAATCGGCAGCCCTATGACTAACCAGGGGGTAGTGCCCTTGTTGTGACTTGCCATGTGATCTCCCTACACGAAGAAAATTAATCATGTTGCTGACCATTTAAAAGATGATTTTTTCTAGAAGACGTTTAAAAAGATTGTCAGCATTGAATGTCATCAATTTATTTTAGTCGCAGATTTTGGTCTGTGCGTTGTCAAATAGAGGCTTTTCCATTTAGGGGAAGCAGTTGTTGCTACCCTGGAAGTGCCGGCGGGTTCATAGACAGGACGTCTCTTGCGCCTGAGCTAGCCGCACTAGCGACTGACCTAATCGAGGAGAACCAGCGCCTTAAAGTTAGTTTGCGAGCAGCTGGTTTAGCGGATGTCTAGCAACGCTTTCTCATGGGACAGTGAGCAGCGTACTGTTTGGACTCCTGTTGCAGTACGCAATGACGTATCTCGAAACGCTGATCGGCTAATGAGAAGGCTGAGCATGTCTCCGATTCGTAAGCCATAGTGGCCTTCGGGGAGGACATAAGGCACATGATTCATGTTTTCTTTTCATAGGCATGCAAACGCTTATACTTTTAGTAATTTTTGAATCTCCTCAGCGCTGGCTACTTTACCTTCAATCACTACATCGTCATCGATTCCCAGCGCCGGAGTGCGCATGATGCCTTCATCAATAATGGCGTTCACATCCGTAATTTTTTCGATTTCTACTGTTAGGCCGAGAGCGTCAGCAGCTTCCTTTGCGTTGTCGGTAAGTTGCTGGCACTTCTTGCAGCCACTGCCGTATATCTTGAGTTTCATAAAATCACTCCTTTAGGTTTAAACGCTTTCCCACAAGAAAGACAGATTTTAGTCTTTCTCAAGGCCATAACTGACCATATAGATAGCCTGAAAATGTTGCCATCACGACGACAAGTGCACAGTAAACTAGGGTTTTCTGCGTACCTATAATAGTGCGAATGACTAACATGTTGGGTAACGATAGTGCTGGTCCTGCTAACAGCAGTGCCAGCGCAGGCCCTTTGCCCATGCCGTTACCGATCAGACCCTGGACGATAGGTACTTCGGTGAGGGTCGAGAAATACATGAAGCCGCCCAACAGCGAGGCGAGGAAGGTAGAGCGTAAGCCGTTATCACCTACCGCCAAGACTACCCATTCTGAGGGAATCAGGCCTTCTTCACCTGGGCGGCCCAGCAGCAGACCGGCCACGAATACCCCAACCAGTAGCAGTGGCATAATCAGTTTGGTGAACTCCCAGCTCTGCTCTGCCCACTCCCGGTCTTCGTCACGTAGGGCGGCAATCAGCATAAGGCCAATAATGCCGGTCGCGAACGCCAGCTCAGGGACGCTGGGCACTAGTAAGGCAGCGATGGCTACGGCACCTGCCAATACCGCTACTTGATGAAGCGGCCAGTTCCAGCGGCGAATCAGTAGCAGAGCGAAAAGCCCGGAGAGTAGGGCAGTTATATGCCACTTGTAGGCATGAATGGTCATCCAGGCAGCGCTGTCAGCTGCGGCCCAGTTGGCGAATACTAAAATGCCCACCATGAGTCCGAAAAACACGCCGATTTGGCCTAGGGGGCGTGAGAGTTCACCACTGAAGCCGCGGCTGCTTTTGGTTGCGCGAGCCTGCTCCTCGCGACGGTAGATTAGGTGCATGATGACGCCAATTACCACGGCGAATACAATTGCACCGACGGCCCTAGCTAAGCCAAGTTCAAAGCCCAGCACTTTGGCGGTCACCACAATCGCCATGATATTGATGGCGGGGCCTGAATAGAGAAAGGCAATGGCAGGCCCCAGGCCTGCGCCTCGGCGATAGATGCCACCGAAAAGTGGGAGCACTGTACAAGAGCAGACGGCCAGCAAGGTGCCAGAAACCGAGGCCATACCAAAGGCGACCGGTTTGGAGGCATTAGGCCCCAGGTAGCGCATTACGGCGCCTTCGTTTAGGTAGGCAGCCATTGCACCGGCAATCAGAAAAGCCGGTAATAAACAGAGAATAACGTGCTCTTGAGCATACCAGTGGGTTAGTCGGATACCTTCCAGCACGGCATTATCAAAACGCGCCGTTCCGGCGGGCAGGAAATAGATCAGCAGAAAAACCCCCACCACAGCAGCGAGCCAACGCACTTGGTTAGGGTTCTCCTTGGCAAGGGTAAGCAGGCGACCGGCGAAGGAGGGTGAAGAAGAGCTAGATTCCGGCATGCAGTGCCTCGTATAAGCCAGAAAAGAATATTGTTATAATAATATATGTATATTCATATATTATCCAAGTGAATTTAGCTCCAGCAGCGCATCTGCCACCATATCTAATGCGCTATTCATTTTGAGTGAATGTCTGCCCCATCCACATAAAGATGGCGCAATTTCCACCAGCCTTCAACACCAATGCGCAGCCCTTGAGCAGCCAGTTCGGGGGCAATATAGATCGAAATACTATCTTGAGTATGATGATGGTAGTGGCGGGGGTCATCCGGGGGTTGCGCTTCGGCTACCGCTAGATTGGCAAGCCCCCCGCAGCAGCCGCGGCGAGGGGAAAGGCGGACGGTGACGACGCCGCCTTGTTGTTTGATGAAGTCTATCGCGTTGTTATCTATATCAATCACATGATTCATTGCTCACCCCGCATCATCGTTCCGGCATTAGCGCGCTGGAGAGTAAACGGTGTCGTCATCCTCTTTACCTGCTCTTATGGACGACATAGCCCGCCCCTTTTTGGGTAATGACAATAGGGCGATTGATCAGAATTGCTAAGCATCATTGGTTTTAGAGGCGTCGATGTTAGGGGCATTGCGCTGAGTGGGTGATTTACTAAACGCAGGCGATACCTGGGTTGGGTCAACGTGGTTTTTATAGCTAGCCGCCGCTTTTGCCCACCACGTTAGTTGGCCCAGCGTGCGGCCAAAATACCGTTCCCAGCGCTCTTGCTCCTGGGCGAACTGCCCATCGTCATTCAGTGCTTCTTGAGCTTTGGGTATGTGGATCATGGCGGACACTGGCAGGCAGCCCAGCTCAGATAGAAATGCCCGCATGCTAACCGCGGCGCGTGCGCCTCCCCATTGCCCCATGGAGTAGGTCACGATGGCGCAGGGCTTAAAGGCAAACAGTGACGCGCCAAAATGATTTAGCAAATGGCTCAGAGCCGGGCTCATGGAGTGGTTATATTCAGGGCTAACCATCACGTAACCATCGGCATGCTCAATTTTGCCGGCAAGGGTGTCAAGATCATCGGGAACCTCTTTTTTTGCATAGGCAAAATGCGGCTTGAATGCCGCAGGAAGCGCTAAAGTTAGTGGGTCAATAATTTCTGCTGTGGTATCAGGCAGCGAGGAGAGCAGGTGCTCGCAGGCTTTTGCTACTCGCTCGCCTAAGCGAGCAGGGGCAGGCGGCGTAGAGGTGCGTGTTGAGCCAAGAAAAATGAGATAATGCGCCATAGGTAACGCTCCTTGTTATGCGTTTTCGGGAAAATGCTGACGCGTTTTGTTAGCAATGCGCACCAGCGCGAGCATAAGCGGTACTTCTACTAGGACACCCACTACCGTGGCGAGCGCGGCGCCTGACTGTAAACCGAACAGTGCAATGGCCGCTGCGACCGCCAATTCAAAAAAGTTGCTGGCGCCTATCATGGCGCCGGGGGCCGCGATGTTATGCGGCACACGCCACGCTTTGGCCCAGCCATAGGCGATAAAGAATATTAAAAACGTTTGAATAATCAGCGGAATGGCGATCAGCACGATATGCAGCGGATTATTCAGAATGACTTCACCCTGAAAGGCGAACAGCAGTACCAGGGTAATGATTAACCCGATGGGCGTGATAGGGCCGACGCGCTTCATAAATACGTTGTCGTACCATTCGGTACCGCGCTTGGCGATCAGTGTTTTGCGGGTGAAGTAGCCAGCCGCAAGTGGAATCACGATGTACAGCACCACGGATAAAATAACCGTGTCCCAAGGTACCTGGATGTTCGAGATGCCGAGTAAAAAAACCACCAGCGGTGCAAAGGCAAACAGCATGATTAAGTCATTCAAAGCCACTTGAACAAGGGTGTAGGCCGCGTCGCCTCGGGTCAGGTAGCTCCATACAAATACCATCGCTGTGCAAGGCGCTGCCCCCAATAGTATGGCGCCCGCCAGATATTGGCTGGCCAGTTCTTCAGGAATAAAGGGCTTGAATATCACCATGAAAAACAGCCAGGCCAAGGCAAACATAGTGAAGGGTTTGATCAGCCAGTTGACCGTGGTGGTAATGGTCAGGCCCTTTGGCTGGCGACGCACCCCTGCTATAGCACTGAAGTCAATCTGCGCCATCATGGGAAAAATCATCGCCCAGATTAATACCGCAATTGGTATGGAGACCTGGGCATACTCAAACCGTGATAGCACCTCTGGTACGGCAGGAGCAAACTGCCCAAGTGCAATCCCAGCGACAATGGCAATCGCTACCCATATGGAAAGGTAGCGTTCAAATAGCCCCATATCGGCGCTGGAGGGGGAGGCGTTATTCTGGGTTGTCATAAAATCACTCCCTGATTAAATGGCGCGTTGGTTGACGCGCTTGGAGACGTCTTCTGCGCTCTCTTTACGTTCAGAGTAGCGGTCGGTTAGCAGATCACTGCGCTCACGAACCAACAGGGTGAATTTCACCAGTTCTTCCATGACATCAACAATGCGGTCATAAAACGGTGAAGGTTTCATGCGACCGTTGTCATCAAACTCCATAAACGCCTTAGGTACCGATGACTGATTCGGGATTGTCACCATGCGCATCCAACGTCCTAAAATGCGCAGCTGATTCACCGTGTTGAACGACTGGGAGCCGCCACACACTTGCATCACGGCAAGGGTTTTACCCTGGGTGGGGCGCACACCGCCTAGCGCCAGGGGAATCCAGTCAATCTGTGCTTTCATAATGCCGGTCATCGCGCCGTGGCGTTCAGGTGAACACCACACCATACCATCGGCCCACTGTGCCAGTGCGCGCAGCTCATCCACTTTAGGGTGACTTGCATCTTCTGCATCGGGCAGGGGTAAGCCACGTGGGTCAAAAATCTTTGTACTGGCGCCCATTGCATTGAGTAATCGCGCGGCTTCTTCAATTGCCAGACGACTGAACGAACGTTCACGCAGAGAGCCGTAGAGCAACAAAATCTCGGGTGCTGGCTGATCGCTAGGGGGCAGCATCAGTGTTTCATGATTGGGTGCATTAAACAGGCTGCTGTCCACGTTAGGTAAATCGTCAAGCAATGCCATTGGCTTTGTCCTTTTTACATCGAAGGAGTGTTTACTGATGCCTATGATATATGTTTTTACGTATATATCTAGTGGTGTAAGCGCTCCTTAAGCAAGCGCTGCTAGGTCTCTGGTGATGGCGCTAAAAGATAAGGTGCGGAAGTGGGCTGCGAATATAAAGGAGAGGGTAGCGTAAATGTCTATTGCGCGCCTTGTGCCTGCAATTAGGCACAAGGCGCGGGCATGCTGACGCGTGTATTAATCGATGAGTTCAACCGCCACGGCGGTGGCTTCACCACCACCAATACAAAGGCTGGCAATACCGCGTTTGCCACCTTTCGTGCGTAGGGCATGGATAAGCGTTGCGATCACCCGTGAACCTGTTGAGCCAATCGGGTGCCCCTGGGCGCAAGCGCCACCAAACACATTCACTTTATCGTGAGGCAATCCAAGGTCATCCATCGCCATCAGCGTAACAACGGCGAATGCTTCGTTAATCTCAAAGAGATCAACGTCGTTAACGCCCCAGCCAAGCTTTTTCATCAGCTTTTCAATCGCACCTACCGGCGCAATGGTAAATTCGCTTGGATGGCGGGAGTGGGTGGTATGGCCGAGCATTTTAGCCAGCGGCTTCACGCCATGACGCTTAGCGGCTTCATGGCTGGCCAAAATAAGAGCTGATGCGCCGTCGGAAATTGAGCTGGCGTTGGCGGCAGTAATGGTGCCGTCTTTGGCAAATGCTGGGCGCAGCTGGCGGATTTTATCTAGTTTGGCTTGGAAGGGCTGTTCGTCATGCTCGACCAGCGTTTCACCTTGGCGGGTGGTTACTGTTACCGGTGCCATTTCGGCATTTAAGTGGCCACTGTTGGTGGCGTTCATTGCACGTTCAAGAGAAGCAATAGCGAAATCATCTAACCGCTCGCGGGTGTAGCCGCGGTCAGTTGCCACATCCTGGGCGAAAACGCCCATCAATTTCCCGGTTTCGGCATCTTCTAGGCCATCCAGGAACATGTGATCTTTTAGTTCGCCATGCCCTAAACGGTAGCCGCCACGCGCTTTAGTGAGTACGTGGGGCGCGTTAGACATGGACTCCATACCGCCTGCCAAAAGCACTTCCCCGGTGCCCGCTTTGATCAAATCGTGGGCTAGCATGGTGGCTTTCATGCCAGAACCACACAATTTATTGATGGTGGTTGCGCCATTAGCGTCAGGAATGCCGGCCTGACGCATGGCTTGGCGGGCTGGCCCTTGTTTTACGCCGGCGGGCAGTACACACCCCATGATGCCTTCTTCGATAGCGGAGGCTTCGATGCCAGCCCGCTCAATGGCGGCGCGGATCGCCACTGCCGCAAGCTCTGGGGCCGTCATGCTTGATAGGCTTCCCATCATGCCGCCCATGGGTGTGCGGGCGGCAGATAAAAATACAACCTCGGTGGCATTGCTCATTTGTTCGTCTCCTAACAGCATTATTATGGTTGTCTTGCATTTGAATAATTAACTAAGTGCTAAGCGTTGCGTTGACCCATTAGCGGGGCTGTGGTCTTCTCCCCACTAACCAAGCAAGCGCTAGTGTGAGTGACATGAATGTAATGAATGCATCTCCCCGCCGCAAGGAATTGACACGTTTAGCGGCTCAGCTATTCGTCCAAGAGGGCTTTGATCGCACCACGGTGCGTATGCTGGCACAAGAAATGGGTATCAAGTCTGGCAGCTTGTTTCATCATTTTAAGGATAAGCAAGAAATCCTAGCCGCGGTAATAGAAGAGGGCACGCAAAATGCGTTAAGCATTGCTAAGGCGGCCCTTAAACAGTGCGAGGATGACCCCGAGGCGCGCTTACATGCTATGGCAAGGGCCCATTTGGAAACGCTTTTTGCTGACCGTAATGCACATGTAGTGGCGTTATTCGAGTGGCGGCGCTTAGACGCTGCTTCACGGGCACATTTGAGCCATCTGCGTGATGCCTATGAGGAGCTCTGGGTCGAAGTTATTGACGAAGCGCTAGCAGTGGGGCTTATCCATGGCGACCGCTTCTTTGTTTCTCGGTTTATTTTAGGAGCGCTGAACTGGACGGTGCGTTGGCACGACCCTGCAGGCCCGCGTACACCCGATGATTTAGCGGATGAATTGGTCGCGATGATTACGGCGCGTTAAGCGGTAAAACGTATAAACGGCGGTTAATACACTTCCAATCGACCAACGTCTAACCTGTTTAAGACGCTGATTGCTTGCGCTCCCGCGCAAATGCTTTTAGCGTTAGTTTAATTGCAAGGTTTCCGTTAACGTAAACGGACAATAATAACGCGTAAAATTGGAACCCTGGCCTGTCTGTTTGCGAACAACTGCTCACGACTAACAACATAAGAGAGCCACCATGACAGCACCATCAGCCTCATTACCAACATATTCGACATTCCTGGAAAGCTTTTCGGTCGATGACATGATTGCCAGGCTAGATGACCAGCAAGATGGTCATTTTAATGCCTTCGAAGCCTGCTGTGGGCGGCACGTGCGCGCCGGGCGAGGTGAAGTCTTAGCCCTTGTGCACGAGGACACTCAAGGGGTCACGCACACGCTAAGTTATGCAGAGCTAGAGGAGCAGAGTAGTAAGCTTGCTGGGTGGTTTCTCTCTCAGGGGTTGGGTGATGGCGATCGTATCGCGTGTATGCTACCGCGCTCTGGGGCGTTGCTTGTGGCAGTGCTAGCCACATGGCGAATCGGTGCGGTCTACCAGCCGCTTTTTACCGCATTTGGCCCTGATGCGGTGGATTATCGCTTGGGTCGTGCCGATACCAAGCTGGTGATTACTGATCACGCTAACCGCTATAAGTTTGATGGGCTAAGCCAGTGTCCGCCTGTATTAGCCGTGGGTGGGGCCACCAGTGAGCACGCTAATGACCATGATTGGCAGGCTGCGTTGACGCATACGTCAATGAGCGATAAGCCGCCCCGGCTTGCTCCTGAAAAACCTTTTCTGCAGATGTTTACCTCGGGCACGGTGGGCAAACCAAAGGGAGTGGCGGTGCCGCTTTCGGGTATGACGGCCTTTGCGCTGTATATGGAGCTTGCCGTTGACCTTCGCGAAGACGACCGTTTTTGGAATATGGCAGACCCCGGTTGGGCATACGGGCTTTACTACGCCATTGCCGGACCGTTACTGCTAGGCGTTACCACGCATTTCTGCGAGGCGGGCTTTAGTGCGGAGGGTGCCTTGGCGTTCATGAAGCGCCACCATATTACTAACTTTGCCGCGGCGCCCACTGCCTATCGCTTGATGAAAGCGTCGGGATTATTTGATGACGCTCATCAAACGCTGGAGCTTCGCGCGGCAAGCTCAGCCGGTGAGCCTCTGAATACAGAGGTAGTCACCTGGGTAGAGAAGTCGTTGGGTTGTCCGGTGATGGATCACTATGGTCAAACTGAAACCGGTATGACCTGTAATAACCATCACTCCCTTGATCATCCCAAGCATGTGGGCGCCATGGGGGTGCCGATGCCTGGCTATCGGTTGGCCATTCTGGATGCTGAGTATAATGAGCTCCCCGCTGGTGAGCCGGGGGTGCTGGCGGTCGATATTGCAAACTCACCGGCGCACTTTTTTCAAGGTTACACCTGGCAAGAAAAAGATCCCTTTGTGAATGGGTACTACTTGACTGGGGATGTGGTTATCCGCAATGAAGATGGCTCGTTCCAGTTCGCGGGACGCGATGACGACATTATTACTACCGCCGGTTATCGGGTAGGCCCAACGGATGTTGAAAACAGCGTGATGACACATCCGGCAGTGGCTGAGTCGGCGGCGGTTGGTCAGCCTGATGAAATCCGTGGTGAGGTGATTAAGTCTTTTATCGTGTTGCGCGAAGGGTATGAGGCGAGTGACTCCTTAGCCGAAGAGATTCGGCAGCAGGTGCGTGATAGGTTGTCTACCCACGCCTTTCCCCGGGTGATTGAGTTTGTCGATGAGCTGCCTAAAACACCCAGCGGTAAAATTCAGCGCTTTAAACTACGCGCCCAAGCCGCTGAACAGTCACAGACCGATAAATAATTAGAAGGAATTCAGTAATGCAGGTAAAGGATCGTACGTTTCTAATTACCGGGGCTGCGTCCGGCCTTGGGTCAGCCACTGCGGAGCGCTTGGTGGCAGCTGGGGCAAGCGTCGTGCTGTGTGATTTAAGTGATAGTGTTAATGCCCATGCTGAGCGACTAGGCAAAGAGGCTAAGGCTTGCTTGGCTGATATTACGTCTGCTGAGCAGATGCAGAAGGCGATAGATGAAGCTGTGGCGCTAGGCGGCGAAAGCGGACTTTCGGGTGTTATTCACTGCGCTGGCGTCGTAAGTGTGGCGAAGCTTGTTGACCGAGAAGGAAACCCGGCAGACCTAGAAGGCTATGCGAAAACAATCAATATTAATTTGGTGGGTACGTTTAACGTAATGCGATTGGCTGCTGCCGCTATGGCTAACAACACGCCCAATGAGAGCGGTGAGCGCGGTGTCATTATTAATACAGCCTCCGTAGCCGCGTTTGATGGCCAGGTGGGGCAGTGTGCATATAGTGCTTCTAAAGCGGGCGTTGTAGGGATGAGCCTACCTGCGGCAAGAGAGCTTTCGCGCCACGCCATACGGGTGATGGCAATTGCGCCAGGTGTTTTTGAAACACCGATGATGAGTGAAATCCCTGAAGAAGCAGCAAAATCGTTGGCAGCGGCGGTGCCTTTCCCGAAACGGCTAGGTAGGCCTGACGAATTTGCTCAGCTTGCCGAGCAGATCATTACCAACCCGATGCTGAATGGGGAGGTCATTCGGTTAGACGGCGGTATCCGCATGCAATAGTTTTTATCGGTTCTTAAGCCGCTTTAAAGCCTGCCAGCGTCTCTGTTGGCAGGCTTTTCTTTTTTTGCTATCAAGCAGTTCAATGTAGGGCTACCAAAGTTGTAGTGAGTTTAGGGGTTAAATTCAAACGACCGCTTGACTATATGTGGCGCGCGCGCTAACTTTCAAACATGTGTTTGAAAGCGGTTTTTGAAACTTGTTGTTATTGAGGTTTCAGGTTGCTTTCAACCCCTTTGTTTAGGAGAAGTGATATGCCCAGCTATCAGGCGCCCCTGCGTGATATACGTTTCGCTGCAGACGAAATGTTTGATTACCCCGCCCATTATGCAGCGCTGAAAAACGGCGATGATGCCTCTCCGGATGTAGTGAGTGCTATTTTGGAAGAGGGTGCGCGCTTTGCCCGTGAGGTGCTATTACCGCTTAACCAAAGTGGTGATGAAGAGGGGTGCTTGTTAGAGGGTGGCGAAGTTAAAGCGCCTAACGGTTTTAAAGAGGCCTATCAGCAGTACGTGGAGGGCGGCTGGCCCAGTTTAGCGGCTGACCCAGAGCAGGGAGGCCAAGGCTTGCCCCACTCGCTGGCGATGATGCTTTCTGAAATGATTTGTGCCACTAATTTGGCATGGGGTATGTATCCAGGGCTTTCTCACGGTGCGGCTGATGCGCTTAGGCACCATGGTACCGATGAGCAAAAAGCAACGTACCTAACCAAGCTGGTGGAAGGCGTTTGGACTGGCACGATGTGTCTTACTGAGCCGCACTGTGGCACCGACCTGGGGTTAATTAAGACGCGTGCTGTCCCCGCTGATAACGATGCCTACACAATTACCGGCACCAAAATCTTTATCTCTGCCGGTGACCATGATCTAGCCGAGAACATCGTACATCTGGTGTTGGCTAAACTGCCTGACGCTCCTGAGGGCTCGAAAGGGATCTCTCTGTTTGTTGTGCCGAAGTTCCTTCCCGATGCCCAGAATAATCCTGGTGAGCGGAACGGCGTCAGCTGCGGCTCCCTTGAGCACAAAATGGGTATTCACGGTAACGCTACCTGTGTCATGAACTTTGATAGCGCCATCGGCTACTTAGTGGGGCCGCCTAATAAAGGCTTGGCGTGCATGTTCACCATGATGAACGCTGCTCGTCTTGGGGTAGGGATCCAGGGGCTAGGCTTGATGGAGGCCAGCTTCCAAAACTCACTAAGTTACGCCCGCGATCGCCTGCAAATGCGCGCACTGTCTGGTGCTCAGGCGCCAGATAAGGCAGCAGATCCGATTATCGTGCATCCCGATGTGCGTCGCATGCTCCTTACCCAGAAAGCCTTTTCTGAGGGTGGACGTATGCTGGTGCTCTACACCGCGCAAATGCTCGATACCGTTGAGCATGGTCAGCCGGGTGAAGAGCGTGAGCGGGCCGAGACGTTGCTTGGACTATTAACCCCTATTGTTAAAGCCTTCCTCACTGAAGTTGGTTTTGAGTGTACTAATGAGGGCGTCCAGATATTTGGTGGTCACGGGTTCATTAAAGAGTGGGGCATGGAGCAGCTAGTGCGCGATGCCCGCATTACACGCCTCTATGAAGGTACCACGGGTATTCAGGCGTTGGATCTGCTGGGTCGTAAAGTGCTGATGAGTCAGGGTGAGACGCTTAAAGTGTTCACCAAAGAGATCCATAAGTTCTGCAAGACCGAGGCGGACAATCCGGCTCTTAAAGAGTTTATCGAGCCGTTAGCCAAGCTAAATGCCGAATGGGGCGAGCTGACTATGGGGGTGGGCATGAAGGCGATGCAGGATCGTGAGGAAGTGGGCGCGGCAAGCGTTGATTACCTGATGTACTCAGGCTACGTCACATTAGCCTACCTGTTTGCCCTTGCCGCTAAAAAAGCCTCCACTTCTTTAGAGGGTGAAGACAAAGCGTTTTACGCGGCGAAGATGAATACCGCACGCTTCTACTACCAGCGTCTGTTGCCGCGCACTAAGGCCCATGCACAGATGATTCAATCAGGTGCAGGCAGTTTAATGGCTATTTCCAGTAACGACTTTGGCCTGGGTTTTGAGATTTAGCGGTCTCCTAGGGCTAATTTAGCGTTTACCAGCCGGTGTTATGTGGGCTGTTTTGAACAGACAGACATTTAGCACCGGTAACTGAGCACTCTCTGGTCAGGCGTTCTGATCGGTGGTTTGCGGTAGGCATTGTTCTTGAGCATCGTTCTTGAACATTGTCTGCCGCTTTTTTATTTCAGCTTATTTTCTAAAAGCCCTTGCCAAGACGGCAGCGAATCCGTAAAGTACGCATCCGCTGCCGGAGACGCACAGCGTTACCAGCGGTGAATGAAGGTGAAAACCTTCGGTTTGTCAGGAAGTTAGCGTAGTTAAAAAGAAAGCATCGTTATCTCGCTTTCTTAACCCGCTCGCTTTGCTCAATCAAAACAGTGATTGACAAACACCAGGAAATGCGTAGAATACGCCTTCCTCGCTGAGGCAAGCCAGTTCAACGGCAAGCCGGTTATGTTAGCGAAACGCTCTTTAACAATTTGATCAGGTAATTCATGTGGGCGCTTGCCG
>NZ_JAFWFN010000041.1 GCF_017515565.1 Halomonas sp. | reverse complement strand
CCGGCCAGGGGTCACCTTGTTGCCGTTAGCCGCAGGCCCACAGCCTGGCTTTGCTGATATCGCTATTAGTGTTGGTAACCCTACCCTGTCGACCCTTGCCACCGAGTGGCGCAGCCAAGTAAGCGCGCGCAATCCTAGTTTTCGTCAAATCGCGTGGGAAGAGAAGCTGCGCGTGGAGGTCACCACGCTGGATCAACTGGTTGCGACGTACGGTGAGCCTAGCTTTATTAAAATTGACGTTGAAGGCTTTGAGGCTGAAGTGCTCATGGGGCTTACCCACCCGGTCGCCGCCCTGTCGGTGGAGTTTGTCGCCGGTGTATTAGAGGTTAGCCATGCCTGTATGGAACAGCTCGCTCGCCTGGGCGATTACCGCTTCAATGCCATCGCCGGTGAGCAGCGAAAGTTCCGCTGGGAAACATGGCAATCGCCTGAAGCGATCACCCAGTGGCTGAACAGTGGCGCCGACGGGCTGGCTTCTGGCGACCTTTACGCCTGCCGGAGCGACCACCCCTTGCTAAACGCACCTGACAACACCTCCCATCACGAGTCACAACACGAATGATTTATCACTGGCAAACCCTCACCGCCCCCCGGCTGGCGGCTATCGCCCAAGGCAGCCCGGTAGCGATAATAACCCTCGGCGCCATTGAGCAGCACGGCACCCACCTGCCGTTAGGCACCGACCTGATCATTGGGGAGGGGTTACAAGCTGCCCTGCTGGATATGATCGACCCCGCGGTCGATGTGCTCTGCCTACCGGCGATTGCCGTAGGCGCTAGTGATGAACACGCCAATTTCCCGGGAACGCTTAGCCTACCCGCTCCCCTCGCCATCGCCACGCTTGAAGCTTATGGCGCAAGTATTGCCCGCGCGGGCATACAAAAACTGGTGCTGATCAATAGCCACGGTGGCAATAAAGCCGTGATGGACCTTGCCGCACTGACACTGAGAAAGCAGTTTGCGATGCGGGTAGTAAAAGCTACGTATACGCGACTACCCGCACTGGAAGGCGCCATTGACCCAGAAGAGCTGCGCTATGGCCTGCATGGTGGGCTATTGGAAACCGCGATGATGCACTATTTGGCCCCATCACTGGTGACGCTGGATGGCTACCAACCGTCGCCACCGGCCACACCTGCGCCCGGCACGCTTGTTAGCCCCGAAGGGAGCGCCGCTTTTGCCTGGCTAGCAGAAGATTTAAACGCACAAGGCGTTGCAGGCGATGCTACCGGTGCCAATGCGTCACTGGGTGAGCGGCTGGTAAAGCACTACGCTGCACAGCTGGCGCAAGTGGTGGCCGAAACTGCCCACTTGCCACCACTCACTGCTTAACGTTGACACCTTTACCGCCCACGCCCCTCAAGCACATCATCCAGAAAGTGACCTGCACGATTGGCTTTAGCACTTAAATAGCGGTGATTATGGTCGGTCACGCTGCCGTACAGCGCTTGGCGAGAGACCACCTCAATGCCGCCTTCACGTAGGGCGGCCATTTTCAATGGGTTGTTGGTTAATAGCTGTACTTTATGGATCTCCAGCGCGTTAAGCATATCCACCGCCACCGCGTATTGGCGCTCGTCATCACCAAAGCCGAGCACCTGGTCGGCGTCTACCGTGTCCAGGCCGCCATCTTGTAAGGTATAGGCGCGTAGCTTGTTTGCCAGGCCAATGCCCCGCCCCTCCTGAGCTAAATAGAGCAGCACACCGCCGCCCATGGATTGAATATCAGCCACGGCGTTACGCAGTTGCTCGCCACAGTCACAGCGCAAACTGCCAAACAGATCACCGGTTAAACAAGCAGAGTGCATACGCATCGGCACCGCGCCTGAAAGGTGCTCAGGCTGCCCAATCACCACCGCCACATGCTCACGTAGGCCGTCAGGCTCCCGAAACAGCACAAAGCGGCTTTCTGCCGCGTCTTCCAGAGGAATGCGCGCCTCACTAACACGCTTCAACATACCCGGGGCGCCCGCTAAGCACTTCTCTGCGTCCCGAGCGTTAACCTCCAATAGCTCACCGTTAGCCAGCTGTTGATCAATACGTGCAGCCGCTGACGCGCTTACCTCGGCACTCAGTGCCGCGGGGACTAATAGCGCACGGCGCATTAACGCCACCGCCCCACGCTCACCGATACCTGCAGGCTTCAGCCCACTCAGCAACGCAGGGGTTAGCGGCGTGCTCTCCTGAGAGAGCGCCAAACGGTGCAGATCAGCTTCGCTAACGTGCTTGGCTAGTGGTAAGCAGGCCGCATCCGCCGTTAATGCCATTCCCATGGCTTCGAGCCGGTGGCGCGTTAGCACCAACGCTGGGCGCGAACCAGATAACGCAGCCAAGCTGTCAACCGATGCACTGCCTTCTAACGCTTGCACCAGCAGACGCTGCTCACCGGTGTTCACCACTACCGGCAGACCGCGACGAATATCAAAAATGGCGCGTTCAATGTGATACATGTAGGCCTCCAGGTTGCCTTCTATAACGGGCAATGTGCGCTTGCGCTGGGCAATATGGCCCCGCATGATGAAGTGATACGGTTCGTAGGGAGGCGTTATGCCCAATTCCAGTAGTGGTAAGCCCTCTGCCCATGCAAATGGCAGCATCGATAGTGATACCGCGTGGCAGTGGTTGTTGGCGATACGCCATAGCCTGCCCTGTAGCGCTAACATCACGCTGAATCAAGGTGAGTGGCAAAGCCAAGCGGAGGTGACCGATGCCGCCCGCGACCTGCTGGACTGTCTCACCCCGCTGGCGGCCCAATCGTGCTGGGTAATGGCTCAACTGGGGCAAAGCCTTGATGGGCGAATTGCCACGGAAAGCGGCCACTCTCATTACATCAATGGCTTTGAAAGCCTGGTGCATTTGCACCGCCTGCGGGCGCTGGCCGATGCAGTGGTGGTGGGCGCGGGCACCGCGACGGCTGACAACCCCCAGCTCACCGTGCGCCATGTCACCGGCAAGCACCCCGTGCGGGTGGTCATTGACCCAAGAGGCCGAGTACCCGCCGAGCACTTGCTGTTCACCACGGATACCGCGCCCACGCTGCACATCACTGGGCCGGACGTTAGCAGCGCAATGAACAACGCCGAACGCTGCGTGCTGCCGCTTAACGCCCACGGGCAGTTCCACCCCCAGGACGTCATCACACTGCTGGCGCAGCGCGGACTCACACGCGTGCTGGTAGAAGGGGGCGGCATTACCGTATCGCAGTTTATTGAAGCAGGCGCGATAGAGCGGCTGCACCTTCTGGTGGCGCCGCTGCTGATTGGCTCCGGCAGGCCCGGCCTGCAAATGACACCTATTGACACCTTGGAGAGCGCCATTCGCCCGGCGATGCGTACGTTCCGGTGTGGAGATGACACGCTGTTTGACGTTCAACTGCCCAGGCGCCGCTGAGGCATTTGAAGCAGCCGTTGGCGTCGAAGCAGCAGACCCGGATGATGAGGCTGGCGTTGCCTTAGCCCGTTTAGCAAGCGCTACCCAGATGCCGGGCAGGCTAGAGAGCAGTACAAGCACGCCATACGCCAGCGAAACAGCAACGCCTTGCGCTGACGGCAGGCCAACAAATACCCAAACACCCGCCGCCGCGCCTTCCCGCAGCCCCCAACCAGCAATCGAAAGTGGCACCAGCATCGCCAGCAGTAACACCGGCGCCAGCGCTAGAATATCCACCGCTGCGAGTTCAACACCAATCGCCCGCGCGGCACAAACCATCACCACCCCATAGCTAAACACGATGGTTAACGACGAAAGAAGCTGCCACGGCCATACCTGCCGCTTGAGCAAACTGCGGCGTATTTCCTGCCCAAAAACAGCACTCCAAGCCGGCAATGCAATACGCGAGGTGCGCCGCAGCCATGCCGCAATAGCGACGGCGGCCGCTACCAACAACGCTATGCCAATCACAATGCTCAGCAGCCGGCGCGTTCCCAATGCCGCGTGCCATAAGGGCGATGAAAGCAGAGCGAGTAACGTGAGTAGCACAACCGCGACCTGACCTGACGCACGCTCAATAACAACCGCCCGCCAGGCGCTCCCCTTAGACGCTGCTTGCCCTGCATGGCGATGGGCGCGCCCCGCATCTCCCAGCACCCCGCCGGGCAGCAGTTGGTTAACTAACAGCGCCAAATAGTACTCCCGCAGGGCATAACCAAAACGCAGCGGCACCCCCACCAGCCCAGCCGTAAACTGCCAGCGCCAGGCGCTCAGCATGACCTGCACCACGCTCACCATCAGCGCCAGCGCCATCCAACCAAAAGAAAAACGCTGTATTTCGGCAATCACCGCCCCAGGTTCTACCCAAAGCACAACGGCCACCAACAGCCCCAGGCTAATCAGCCCACGTTGCACCCAGGGGGTGCGTAAATAGCGCCCAATGGCCATGGGTTATGCCCCATCCGCTGGCAGCGCCAGCAGGTCGCGGTGGCCAACCCAAATACCTATCTTGCCCTGATCAACAGACTGCTGGCGGCTGTCGCGCCACTGGCCGATGCGTGTTGCCGCTTCAGGTGCTTGTTCGGTGGCCGCTTCTGCCCACCCGGCAATCAGCGCGTGCATTAACGGCCGCACGGCGGGGTTGCTTGACGTAAGTTGCCACGGCGTGTCCGCCTCACTCACCCGGTAGCCCTGCTGTTTAAAGGCATCAACCAACGCGCCATGGGCATCACCACCCAACGCAGCACCCAGGCCCTTATCGCGCTGTTGATGGGCATTGAAAAGGCCAAGCACCCAGCGGTCTTCGTCGTTCTCTACGAAGGTTAGCTGTGGGTCGGTAAAGCACCATGCTCCAGTGACGCTCATCGCCACGAGCACGCCTTGGCGATGCTTCACACACTGGCTAACCAGTGCTTCTATCCACTCACGGGAGACAAGGTCCAGCAGGGCTGAGGCGGTCACCAAGCTAGCGCTCGACAGCGCTGAGTGCGCCAGTGTGACCAGCGAGACACAATGGCTCTCCACTGCAATAGACTGCCCATTAGCATCGCAGAGCGTTGACGCGCGCTGGCGCGCTTCGTTGAGTAAATCAGCATCATGGTCGAACAGCATCCAGTGCTGTTTACTTGGCAATTGGGGCGCCAAAAACTGCATATTACTGCCACGCCCACAGCCTAAATCCGCGATGTAGGCTGTATTTCTGCGGTCACGGGTCTGGTCATGTAAACCTTTACCCAGCCACGTAGCAGCTGCGTGGGCGAGCATCTGGTTACGCGCACTGGCATCAACGTTTTCACGCAGTGTTAACCAGTCCGATTGGAACTGGCTACCCGCGGTAAGTGCTTGATTCACTTCAGATGAGCGCGACGTAAGCGGTTGCGTTAGCGCTTTCGCAAATACCTCACCCGCGGCCTGCCAATCGTTTAAGCCGCCCCGGGCTAAGGCAGCGCCACCACGTAGCTCAGTGCGAAGTGCTGCATCTTGACAAAAGTTCTGTAACGCCTCTTGCAGTGCTTCAACATCGCCAGGCGCAACGCTTAGGCCCGCCCCTTCCGGCAGTGTATCTTTCAGGGCGCCTCCGGTGGTGGTAATCACGGGTAGACCATGGGCCAGGGCTTCAGTGACAACCATGCCGTAGCCCTCGTACCAGGAGGGCAATACCAACGCGTGGGCACGCTGATACGCCGCTTCCAAGGTGGCCGAATCGCACTCGCCATGGATCACTACACGACCTGAAAGCCCATTTTCATCAATAAGCTGCTGTACCTGGCGGGTAAATTCCGCATCTCGGGCGCCGCCATAGCAGTCGCATTGCCAGTTAACAGCACTGACACCTGCCAGTGCTTTTACCAATATGTCCTGCCCTTTGCGTGGGGTAAGGGTTGCCACACACAGCAGTCGAATAGGCGCATCAGGCACTGCCGCTGGGCTAATCGGCGCAGGCGTCACGCCAGGCTCTACCACGCTAATGGGCGCGCTAATGGGCTGCCCATAATGCTTGGCAAGCTCGCCTAAGCGGCGCGCGGTAAACTGGCTGGTGACAATCACTCTAGCAACGCTTGCTATACCGGCTAACTCACTAAGGTGAAAACGCTGTTGAGCCTCGCTGCTAAGCCCCTGCTCGTCCCCTAAGGGGTGGTGCAACAGCGCGGTAATCTCCAGCCGGTGGGCATGATTACCCACCACCTCCGGCAACGCCCCCATCGCCAAGCCATCGATAATCACCTGCGCGCCGTCGGGCTGCGCCGCTAAGGCGGCAGCAAGCGCTTGGGCGGCCGTGTCATCTGCATCGGGAAAGCGGCCCGACAACCCTATCACATCAATAGTGAGGCCCTGGCCACGTAGCGCTGAGGCTATCTGCGCGTCGTAGATGTAGCCACCCGTGCGTTGGTCTGGCTCACCGGCGACTATCAGCGCCCATCGTTTGCTCATAGCGCGCCTTCATAGCTTGCCCAGGCCACATGAGACTCGTGCAACTTAATCTCCATGTGGGTAAGCCCCTGGGCGGTAGTGCCCATCTTGCCCGCTTTAATCGCAGCGGCCAGCTGGTCAAAAATAACGTTAGCCATAAATTCTGTGGTGGTGTTGCGCCCCTTAAATTCGCTCACGTCATCCAAATTTTGGAAGTTATAGTTCGCCAATACCTCTTTGACCGTTTCGCTGGCGAGGCCGATATCAATCACCAGCCCATCCTGATCAAGCTCCGGGCGCTGAAACACCACATCAACCACATAAGTGGCGCCATGGGTGCGCTGGGCAGGGCCAAAAATCTCACCTTTAAAACTGTGGGCGATCATAAAGTGATCACGGACACATAAACGGTACATAGATGCTCCTGTTATTAATAAACAACGTTTATCAAAAAGACGACGCTGGGTAGCGAATGCTGTGGCAAAGTGCGGTGCTGCCTGGGCCAAACAGTTGCGGCGCAATGGCAGGAAAGTCAGCGAAATCACTTTCACCGCTAATCAGCGCATCCAGCCGCTGATCGGTGAGTAAACTTAAGGCCAGCGTTAAGCGGCGGCGGTAATCCCAGCGGGGCTGTAAGACGGCGGGCAGCTGCCCAACCTGGCTGGCTCTTAGCGTGAGCCGCTGGGAATGAAAAGCACCGCCCAGCGGTAACGCCACATCCCCTTTGCCGAACCAGCTCATTTCAATTACTCGCCCTTCGTTGCCCACTAAGCTAAGCCCTAGACGCAGACCATTGGGATGGCCGCTGGCGTGAATCACGCAGTCTTGATCCGTAGGGGCATACTCAGGCGTACAAAAAGCCACGCCTAACTGGGCGGCAAGCGCCTCACGGGCTGGATTAATATCGATTAAACGCACGTCGACACCAGGGATTTGCGCGCATAGGTACGCGACCAAAGCTCCGACGACCCCAGCCCCCACCACGCAAACCCGCTCGCCGAGCATTGGGTTTGCATCCCAAACGCCGTTAATCGCGGTTTCCATATTGGCCGCCAACACCGCGCGGTAAGCAGGTACCTGCTCTGGTAACGCCAACACCGCATCCGCAGGTACCACGTAGTGGTCTTGATGGGGATAAAGGCAAAAAACCGTTTTATGCAGCAGTTCTTGTGGGCCTTGCGCGACGCGCCCTACGCTGCAGTAGCCATACTTAACAGGCGTAGGGAAGTCACCGGTTTGAAAAGGCGCGCGCATACGAGCGAACTCGCTTTCAGGCACACGGGCGTTAAACACCAGAGACTCAGTGCCCCGGCTAACGCCACTGTAAAGCGCACTGACGAGAATCTCGTTCTCACCTGGAGCATTTAGCGGTTCACGCTTTAGTTCGCCAAAGACTTCGCGAGTGACCCAGAAGGCGGTAGCAGTATCAGGCACCGACATAACATTTCCTTATGACTGAAGCACTTATTCCATCCTCTACCCCAGCACTTTGAAAATTAACGCGCTGTTGCATGACTCTTCTACAGCTTAGCGCAGAAAAAAAGTGGGGCGATTAACGCTTGTTAAGCATTAGGATGGTCTAAAAAGGTAAAGCAGCTCACAACGTTGATTCTTAATATGGACAGTTCTACCACCGTATACAAGAATGGTACATGGAAAAACAGTTGCATCATTTATTTTTCACTGCGGCTAAACGCGCCGCTCTGTGGGTAGCCATGCGTTTCTCCTTCAATGCCCCTTATTACTCACTGCCCAAACGGCTATACAGCGCTGTGGAATTAGTGCTCGGCGGCATTCTGCTGTTGATAGTGGGCAGTGGGCTACCGGCATTGATGGCTAGCCCAGCGCACTGGGCAGTAGCCTACGGTTTCTACGCCTGTATAAGCCTATTAACGCTGGTTTTCTGGCCCCACGGCCAGTTGGGCTGGGCAAACCGCGTCACTCTAGCGAGAGCCGCCTTAGTGGCCGTTGTTGCCGGTGGGTTAGTGGGCGATGCCTTCATTGTCGCACTGTGGCAGTGGTTGGCCATTGCGGTGATCGCGCTGGCGTTAGACGGGTTAGATGGCTGGATTGCTAGGCGCACCCAAAGTCACTCTGCTTTTGGCGCCCGCTTTGATATGGAGCTAGATGCCCTGTTGATTATGCTGCTCTGCGTGGGGCTGCTAAAGCTTGCGCCGACAATAGGCGCATGGGTGCTCATCATTGGCGGCATTCGTTACCTATTTGTGGCTGCCAGTTGGCTTCTCCCCTGGCTTGGAAAGCCACTGTTTGCAAGCTT
The DNA here is from genome assembly GCF_017515565.1 of Halomonas sp. GTDB lineage: Bacteria > Pseudomonadota > Gammaproteobacteria > Pseudomonadales > Halomonadaceae > Vreelandella. Next base: position 11,655 of record NZ_JAFWFN010000041.1, on the reverse strand, counting down.
TCGTCGCAAAGCCGTGTGCGTTTGGCAGGTAGTTGCGCTGCTGCTGGCCTTAACCCCACTCACATCCTCTTTAGCCGCTTCTTTGTTTGCGCTCAGCGCGCTAATAACGCTGGTCTACTCGTTTGGATTTGATGTGTGGTGGCTCTATAAGCAGCGCTCAGTTGATATATCCACCACAAATCAACTAACTCAACGTAACAAGCCAAAGGCTACTCACGATCACTTATCGCCGCCTTAAGCGGGCCATTGTCCAGCGCTTGCCCCCAGGTATCTTGATGCACCAGCTCATCCAGCGGCAGCCGCGAGCGCCAGCCCTTGGCTTCCAGTTCTGGTTGATCTAAAAACTCGCTCACATAGCCAAGGCAAAGATACGCCAGCGGATAAATATGTTCAGGCAGGTTCAGCGCCGCGCTCAGCTGCGCTTGGTCGATAATACTTACCCAGCCCATACCAATGCCTTCCGCTCGCGCCGCAAGCCAAAGATTTTGCACCGCTAAACAGGTGCTAAATAGGTCAGTCTCTAAAATACTATTACGCCCTAGCACATGGGGGCCGCCCCGGCTGCGGTCGCAGGTAATGCAAAGGTTAAGCGGACTTTCCAAAATGCCTTGCAGCTTGAGGCTGCGGTAACGCTCTTGGCGCTCGCCTTCAAAGCGCTCGGCGGCCTTCTGGTTCTCCTCCTCAAACAGCGCTAAGACCGACGCCCTCACCTCACGGCTTTCGATAACAACAAAGTCCCAAGGCTGCATAAACCCTACCGAAGGTGCGTGGTGAGCCGCCTGCAAAAGGCGAGCAAGCACAGCGGAAGAAATTGGGTCAGGCAGGAACTGCGAGCGAACATCACGACGTTCGTGTATGGCGCGGTAGAGCCCACGGCGTTCAGCATCGGAAAAAGGGGTATTCGAGGTGGTCATTCAAGTAACAAAGCCTTTGGCGTTTAAGTAAGCAAATGATACCGAACTCACCAAGGTTTAAGGTCGAAAATAGTTTACATCATGTCTCACAGTGCATTTTTAATCATCATGCCGAAGCGCAGCACTTGCAATGCAAAACGCCAAGGCATTTCAAGTGCCTTGGCGTTTTGATTTCTTGCTTAGCGTACCCCCTACCCCAACTGGAAGGGGTAAACAGGCCCAATCTTTAACAGCTGCGTTAACTCATCTAGCGCGGTTAAGGATTCTTCCGCGAGCTGAGGGTCGGCAAGATCATCTACTGCGAGGCGGTCGCGGTAGTGGCGGTTGACCCAGCCAGCTAGGTCTTCATATAGCGCGTCGTTAAGCAGTACCCGGCCGGTAAGCGCTGCACGCTCAGCGTCGGATAACGCAACGCGTAAGCGCAGGCAAGCAGGGCCGCCGCCGTTGCGCATGCTCTGCTTGACGTCTTTAACGACCACTTCACCAATTGGGTTATTGCCCGCCAGAATTAAGTCCTGGATCGTGCGCCATACCGCTTCGCGCTCTTGGCACTCGCTGGGAACTACCAAGGTCATAGTGCCATCGGGGTTGGAGAGCAGCTGCGAATTAAATAGATACGACGCTACGGCATCTTCCATGCTCACCGCGTCTAACGGCACTCGCACGGGAATCAGCGGCGTAGCCATTTTGGCACGCAGTTCATCAAGCGTGCGCTCCTCATCCAAAAACGCCATTTCGTGGTAAAGCAGTACGGGGCCGTTGCCCACTGCAATCACGTCGTTGTGAAACACACCTGCATCAATGGCGTCCGGGTGCTGCTGGGCAAACACCGTTTGTGCGTCCGTTAACCCGTGTTGGCGGGCGACGGCCTGGCTGGCTTCTAACGTCTGTCGTGCGGGGTATCGTGTTGGCTCACGCTCGCCGCTACGCACGTCGCCAAACGCTTGGCGGCCATACACAAATAGATGAACGCCGGGTTCGCCGTACTCACCGCACAGGCGGGTGTGATTCGCCGCGCCTTCATCAGAAAAGGCAGGCGTTGCAGGTAGTACCGGGTGATGGGCGAAGTGCCGCTCGTCGTGGAAAATAGCCTGCAGCACGCGTCCGGTGGTTTGCGGTTCTAGGTAGCGGTGAAAGCTGGACTGCAGGTTAGCTGGCGTAAAGTGCACTCGGTTATCGGACGCGTCAGCGCTGGGCGTGACGGTTCCGGCGTTGGCTGTCCACATACTGGAAGCAGAACACACCGCCCGCAGCAGTTGCGGGGCTTCTTTTACAGCCCGGGACAGCACCTCACTATTGCTACCGCTAAAGCCCAAATCCCGCAGCGCCCCTACATCCGGGCGCTGCTGGGGCGGCAGTACGCCTTGGGCGTAGCCTGCCTCCATCAGCGACTTCATCTTTAAAAGCCCCTGAAGCGCTCCCTCTTTGGGGTTTGAGACCAAGCCACCGTGGCTCATAGACGCCACATTGCCGTGGGCAAGCCCTGAGTAGTTGTGGGTCGGCCCTACTAGCCCGTCGAAATTGACTTCCCGAACGCTACTGATACCCGCGGCATTCATAAGCTGACTCCCGGCGGGAGGGTTTCGGGCATTTCCAGCGTCTCAGCCTCCATAGAGGCCACTGGGTAGGCGCAGTAGTCCGCCGCATAAAAAGCGCTTGGGCGGTGATTACCGCTGTCGCCCACCCCACCGAAAGGTGCATCACCGGAGGCGCCGGTGGTTTGGCGGTTCCAGTTGACGATACCTGCGCGGATACGCAGCAAAAAGTCGTCCCAGTCGGTTTTTTCGCCGCCAATCAACCCCGCAGAGAGGCCGTAACGCGTATCGTTAGCAAGCTGTAGGGCTTCATTCCAATCGCTGTAACGGTGGATTTTTAGCAGCGGCCCGAAGTGCTCCTCGTCGGGCACGTCAAGGCCGGTCACGTCAATCAGCGCTGGGCTTAACAGGCTGGTGTTGTCTTTCAAGCGCTGCATGCGGTTGATCACCGTGCCGCCCATGGCTTCTAGCTCGTCTTGTGCTTTGAGCAGGCCATCGGCGGCGGCCACGCTTACCAGGCCGCCATAGAACGGCGCAGGGTCTACTTCAAACTGCCCGGCTACATGCAGCTTGGTGATAGCGTCAGAGAGCGCATCAATCAAACGATCGCCGACATCACCTTGGGGCACCATTAAGCGGCGGGCGCAGGTGCAGCGCTGGCCGCCAGATAAAAACGCCGACTGCAATATAGCCAGCACCGCGGCGCGCTCGTCGTCGACGTCTTTCACCACCAGCGGGTTGTTGCCGCCAAGCTCTAACGCCAAAATTTTATCTAGCTGCCCGGCAAACTGCTGCTGTAGCAGTCCGCCCACTTTTGCGCTGCCGGTAAAGAGCAGGCCATCGATACCCGGGTGTGCCGCAAGCGCTTGGCCGACGGCAACGCCACCCTGTACCAGGTTAATCACCCCGGCAGGTAGACCGGCTTCTAACCAGCACTGCAGGGTTAAATCGGCGGTTAGCGGCGTTTGGTCGCTAGGTTTAAACACTACGGTATTACCGGCAAGCAGCGCAGGCACCATATGGCCATTGGGTAGGTGACCAGGGAAGTTATAGGGGCCAAACACCGCCATTACGCCATGGGGGCGATGGCGCAGCACGGCGTTGGCGCTGCCCACTACTTTTTCGCGCTCGCCGGTGCGCTCATGGTAGGCCTTAACCGAAAGCGCCACCTTACCCACCATCGCCCCCGCTTCGGTGCGTGCTTCCCAAAGCGGCTTGCCGGTTTCACTGGCAATCGCCGTGGCAAGCTCTTCACTGCGCGCTTTGATAATGCTGGCAAAGCGCTCAACAAGCGCTTGGCGCTCCGCAAACGGTGTGCGCGCCCATGCAGGAAAAGCGGCCCTTGCGGCATCAATGGCAGCGCCAACCTGTCCGCTTGCAGCGGAGCCCCCTTGCCATAGCAGTTTGCCACCGACAGAGTCATGTTTGGTGAAGGTATCGGCTTCGCCTGCTACCCAGGCGCCGTTGATCAGTTGCTGCTGTTGGGCGTGCATCGTTCTCTCCTTCCCTTATGCGTACTTGTTTTGCGTGCCTGCTATACGTACGTGTTGTGAAGCACTAGGTTTCCAACAAACGAATGTGGTCACCCGTCGTCACGCCCAGCCGCTTCGCTTCTTGTTGGCTCAGTACGATGACGTCGTCCTGGCTGGGCGCGCGGCCTATCCAGCTAGCGGTAAAGTTCAGCATCTGAGTAGTCGCCGCCAGCCAGCGGCTAACGCTCTCATCACGCGCGTCTGAGGATATCTCAACGTGGCAAAGCCGTGAGTTGCGAATCGCCCGCACGTCGTCGATATAAGCCTCAACGGTGGGGCCGCCATCAAAAATGTCGATATAACCTTCCCAGCGCAGCCCCTCTTTTTTGAGCATTTCTAGCGCGGGGCGGGTATGACGGTGCACTTGACCAATACAGGCCCGCGCCTCCTCCGACATGAAGGTGGTGTAAATGGGGAACTTGGGCATCAGCTCGCCTATGAAGCTTTTCTGCCCCAGGCCGGTTAACCGGTCGGCTTCATTGAAGTCCATGGGGAAGAAGTGCTTGCCCAAGCTATCCCAAAAGGGGCTTTTATTGTTGTCATCAAAGACGCCGCGCATCTCCGCCAACACCTTTTGCGGAAACCGGTCGCGAAACTGGGCCATAAACAGCCAGCGCGCCTTGGAGAGCAGCGCGCCATTGCGCAGGTGCTTATTGGCCTCGCCGCGATACTCCGGGCGCAAAAACAGCGAACACACTTCCGCATCGCCGGTGTGATCCGAACTTAAAAACAGCGTGTCGATGGTGCGGTGTAGATCCAGCTGTACAGAGGAGTGCGCCAGGGTACCTAAGCGATAGTTGTAGAACGGCACTTCTCTACCGACCTGACCTTCAATGGCACAGCAACCTGCTAGCTCCCCGCTCTCTTCGTCTTCCAAGACAAAAAAGTACAGCCGGTCGTCTACCGCGGTGCGCTCTTCAAAGGCACGGGCGGCGGCTTCAATTTTACCGGCCAAAAACTCGCGGTTATCCGGCAGCGAAGTAAAGCCAACGCCTGCTTGTTGGGCTAGGGCCTGAAGCCCATCTAAATCGTCGCGGGCAATGGGTCGAATGCGCATTACATCTCTCCTTCATCGAGCGCATCTACCGCGCTTGGCAGGGTCAAAGGTGCTGCCAGCACCGCACGCCCCTCTTCAACGCCCAGGCGCTCAGCGTGCTGCGGAGAAAGCATGAGCTGGCCGGTGGGCGAGAGTGCATAGCGCGCCACGATACAGCGGAAATCACCTAAGGTTTGATTGGCAATCATCGCGGGTTCTGCATCGGGCAGGGCGTGTTCAGGCCGTATCCTCACCGGATGCCAAGCGGCACGGCGAAAGGTTTCCAGCCGCTCGCGCTCGGCTTTCACAATCGGCCCGGCATCGAAAATATCCACATGGCGAGAGCGCACAAAGCCCTCCGCCAGCAGTTCCGTCAGAGCCTCTTCATGGGCGGGGTGCTCCCGACCAATCGAAGCACGCGCCTGGGGGGTGAGCAGCGGCAAATAGAGCGGAAACTGTGGCATTACCTCGGCAATAAAGCTTTTTGAGCGCACCCCAGCAATGTGATTCATCTCTTGATAGCCACGGGCAAAGAAGTGGCGGCCCACACTCTCCCAAAAAGGTGATTCATTATTGCTATCCAGATAGCCTGGAAATGCCACCGCCAGAATGCGCGAGAAGCGCTCCGGGTACTGGGCAATAAACATCAGACGTGAGCGGCGCAGCAGGCTTTCTGCGCTGGTGCCTTTGTAACGCGGATTCAGCGACAGCGCGCAGAGCAGTGTCGTATCAGAAGCTTCGTGGGAGAGCGCCAGTGTTTGTACTTCGCGGCGCACATTCAACTGCTGAGACGCGTGGATCAGCGTCTCCTGGCGGTAGGTATAATAAGCTTCCGCCGCCCCCGCCTGAGCCCGAATGGTGGCTGTCCCCAGCACCTCGTCGCGGCTGTCATCTGCTAATACGAACATATAGTGTTCGTGGCCGGGAAACTCTACTTGGCTGTTGAAGGCTTCCTGGGAGCGCAGGATGCGCTCCTCAAGCCGGTCACGGTTGGCAGGCAGGTTGGTTAACCGTGGCACTGCGTGCTCGGCCAACTGCTCCAGGGCTGACAGGTCAGCCATTGTTACCGGTCGGATTACCAACATCCTTAGCGCTCCCTCTTGTGTCGCTTGCTGCCTACTCATGCGCTGGCAACAAGCCGCTCAATGGCACGCTCCAAACGCACCATGCCTTCAACAATATCCGCCTCGGGAATGACTAACGATGGCGCCATCCGCAGCACGTTAGGCCCCGCAATCAGAGCCATCAAACCCTCTTCAATGGCTAACGGAAGAATGTCTTTGGCACGGCCTTCATAGGCATCCGACATCTGAGCCCCCATCAGCAGGCCCATCCCGCGAATCTCCTTAAACACGCCGTGTTTACGGTTGATGGTTTCAAGGTGTTCGCGGAACAGGTCGTGGCGATGCTTGACGCCTTCCAGCACGTCGGGCGTGTCGATAAACTCCACCGCCGCAAGCGCCACCGCCGAGGCAAGCGCGTTACCGCCGTAGGTAGAGCCGTGGGTACCGATGGCCAGAGACTTGGCAATGGCATCGGTAGTTAAGGTGGCGCCCACAGGGAAGCCGCCGCCCAGGGATTTAGCGCTGGTGAGAATATCCGGGGTAATGCCGAAATTCTTATAAGCGTAGAGCTCACCGCTGCGGCCCACACCGGTTTGTACTTCGTCAAAAATCAGCAGTGCATTGTGCTCGTCACACAGATCGCGCAGGCCTTGGAGGAACGCTTGGGTGGCGGGCACGATGCCGCCCTCGCCCTGCATGGGCTCAACCATGATTGCGCAGGTATCATCCCCTACTAGCTTACGAACGCTTTCAAGGTCGTTAAAGTTGGCGTGCAGAATCCCGCCGGGAATCGGGCCAAAGCCTTGAGAGTACTTAGGCTGGCCACCCACGCTCACGGTGAAAAAAGTACGCCCGTGGAAGGATTGATAAAACGAGATGATTTTATCTTTGTGCTCACCATGGTGGTCAACCGCCCAACGGCGGGCCAGCTTCAGTGCAGCTTCGTTGGCTTCACCACCGGAAGAGCAAAGAAACACTTTATCGGCAAAGGTGCGCTCGGTGAGCGTCTTGGCAAGCTTAAGCGCAGGCTCGTTGGTAAATACGTTGGAAAGATGCCAAAGCTTTTCGCTCTGTTCTTTTAGCGCATTGACCAGCACTGGATGGCAATGGCCCAGGGAGTTCACCGCGATACCGCCAGCGAAGTCGATATATTCGCGCCCCTGCTGATCCCACAAGCGACTGCCCTCACCGCGCACCGGAATAATCTGCTGTGGCGAATAGTTGGGCGCCATGTAGTGATCGAAATCCTGACGATTAGGGGTGTAACTCATGGGACGATACCTCCAGTGGGGTAAACAATAGATTTAGTATACGGCGGGCAGCGGGCCCCGTGCTTTCAGTATTGGGACGGTAAATTATGAAAAGCTGCGCTTAACCAAGCCGCTCTTCTCGTGGCGTAATGCCAAAGTGATTGCGATAGGCCGTGGAGAAGTGCGCGCCGGATGAGAATCCGGTCATCAGTGCGATATCACCTACTGGGCGATCGCTCTCTCTTAGCTGTTTGCGCGCTTCCTGTAAGCGTAAATCCAGGTAATAACGGCTGGGCACTGCCTGCAGATATTTCTTAAACAGCCGCTCTAACTGCCGCCGAGAAATACCCAAGTGCTCTGCCAGCTCTAGCGTAGAAAGCGGCTCTTCAATGTTGGCTTCCATTAGCGTCACGGCGTCTACCAGGCTTTCTGGAGCATGACCCAAGCGGTTGCGCAGCGGTACATGCTGGCGCTCATCGGCAAGGCGAATGCGATCACACACAAACTGTTCAGAGACTTGCTCGGCCAAGCGCTGGCCATGATGATTACCGATGAGCGTAAGCATCATATCCATTGCCGCTGAGCCCCCTGCGCAGGTGATCCGGTCGCGGTCGATTTCAAATAGCTGCTGAGAAAGCGTGACCTGGGGGTACGCCTGTGCAAAGGCATCAAAACGCTGCCAGGGCAGCGTCGCCCGGTAGCCCTCTAACAGCCCACAACGGGCGAGCACCTCGGTACCGCCGGCTAGCCCACCGATAGCTACCCCCCGGCCCTGGTGGCTGCGTAGCCACTCGTTGAGTTTAGCGGGCAACGCATAGGGTAGCGGCGTGGGCGCACACACCAGCAGCATATCTAACGGCCCAAGCGGCGCGCCTAACGCATGCTGCGCTAGCAGGGAAAGCTGTGCGCTGCTGCGCACGGGTTCTTCGCTTAAGCTAAGCGTGACCGTTTGATACAACATCTGACCGCTCAACAGGTTAGCCATTTGCAGCGGCTCGATGGCGCTCGCATGGGCCAATAACGAGAACCCAGGCAGCAGCACAAAGGCCACACGTTTACGTTCACTTCCAGATGACGTCAACGTGCTTGAGAACATAATGCGCTGTTTTGCTGCATAAAAACCGCCGTCGGCTTGGGTAGCTGTCTATTATTGGGCTAACTGTCTATTTAAAAAGCCATCTTACCCAATTGTACCCGTGAAGGAAGCGCCTGTTGGCCCTATATAAAAAAAGGCGTCGCACGGCTATTAACCATGCAAACACCCAGCAAAAAGGGCAAGGGATTACTCCCTTGCCCTATCCGCTGTTTTTTTTAATGCATTTAAGCCGATTTGTTAAGAAGATTGCTTGGCCTCAGACAGCGTCATATCGCTATCAACTTCGCTGTAGCTATCCTCTTCGTACTCGTTGGAGGAGTCTTCGATCTCGTCGCTGCCATAATCGGTATTCACTACCAACTGGTCATCTTGCATCTGCATTTCATCGATAGGCAGTGCAACTTCAGTAGAACCAAAGCCCCAGATACCACCGACGGAAACAATAGCAAACAGTTCGTTAGACTCATTATGCTTGGCGATATGTTGAACATCGCCAACTTCTTCACCTTCCTGATTGACTACCGTCATGCCCTCTAGGTCACTTACTTGCTTAGACATCAAGGCATTATCTCGATCCGAATGACCATTATCGCGGCCTTCTTGACGGTCTCGGTCATCTTGATCTCGTTCTTCATCAGAACGGTTAACTTCAACGTCCGCGTCGTCTGCTTGCTCAACGGTAATCTCTGTCTCACCACCCTGCTCTACGGTGATGTTAGGGTCCGCTTCCTCAACAGTGACATTGGGTTCGGGTTGCTCAATGGTTACAGTAGGCTCGGGCTGCTCAACCGTAATATCAGGAGATTCTTGCTGTACTTCGATCTCGGCAGACTCCTGCTCGACTTTAACGTCCACCGTATCGTTGCCGCTTCGCTGCCCTTCTTCTTGTTGCTGAGTCATCTCAGGTGAGGTGGCATCATTCTCTTCTTGTGTACTTTGCTGTGCAAACGCAACGCCTGCGAGACCTGCACAAATAGTACCAATGGCGACGGCTAGTGTTGTCCGTTTCATTTAATCTCTCCTTTGATTGACGTGCACCTAGGAAAGCTAGTCAACCAAAGCGCTGTACCGCAATGTTAAAGGGGCATACAGGCGGAACTTGAATATATGTTAAGAGGCTGAGCGCTTTAAACGAAACGAGGCAAATTTAAATGAGCAGATTGACGAGATTTAAACGTTAGACGTTTAAACGCAAATTGCCGAGCACAGGGCCCGGCAATCGATTGAGGGAGGGAGAAAGTTAGCCCCCACTATTACCTACACCTAGAATCAGGTAACCCGCCACAATCACCCCTAAGATGATAATCACCAGGGGGATCAGCTTATGTAACCCACTGGAGGGCTTTTTTGCCTCAGGCTGGCGCTGGGGTTCAGCGTTCTCAAAATCCTCTGGCATACGCTGATTCAATACGTGCTCTTTTTCTTCTTCCCGAGTCTTACTTTCCCTGGTATCCATAAACGTCTCCTGTTCTCCGGTAGAAAAAGTGAGTGCGACGACCTCTAGCTAGCGCAACCGCATCACCACCTATAAACTAATGACATCAAACTCAACGTTAGGGTTCACATCCGCGTCGTAATCCACATCATCACGTTCAAAGCCAAATAGCTTCAAAAACTCATGCTTGTAACCAGCATAGTCGGTAATTTCGAATAAGTTTTCGGTTGTGACGTCTGACCACAGGTCTTGACAGGCTTGTTGCACATCATCGCGCAACTCCCAATCGTCCAGGCGCAGGCGGCCCTTCTCATCGGTGGCCATAGCGCCCGCCTGCGCTGAATAAAGGTACTCGCCGAACAGCCGGTTAAGCTGGTCGATGGTGCCTTCGTGCAGGCCCTGCTCTTTCATAATGCGATATACCATGGCGATATATAGCGGCATTACCGGAATGGCTGCACTGGCCTGGGTCACCACCGACTTGAGCACGGCTACATTGGCACCACCACCGCTTGTTTTAAGCTTGTCATCAATAGCGGTGGCTGCGCGATCCAGGTCTTCCTTGGCTTTACCCAGCGCGCCATGCCAGTAGATCGGCCAGGTAATTTCAGTGCCAATGTAGCTAAACGCCACGCTGCGGGCGCCTTTTGCCAGCACTCCCGCCTGGTCTAGGGCTGCCATCCACAGCTCCCAATCTTCGCCGCCCATCACGGTGATGGTATCGTCGATCTCTTGCTGGGTGGCAGGCTCTACTTCCGCTTCAATGATGACATCTTTATTGGTATCAATGGCCGTCGCACGGTAGGTATCGCCAATCGGCTTCAAGCTTGAGCGCTTTACTTCACCGGTATCCGGCAGCTTGCGCACCGGCGAGGCGAGGGAGTAGACCACTAGATCGATTTCACCCATGTCCTGTTTGATCAACTCAATGGCTTTTTCCCGCGCCTCATGTGAGAACGCATCGCCGTTGATTGATTTACTGTAAAGCCCTTCCTGCTTAGCAAATTTGTCAAATGCGGCGCTGTTGTACCAGCCTGCAGTGCCGGTTTTTTTCTCACTGCTGGGCTTTTCAAAGAACACGCCCAGCGTGTCTGCGCCATAGCCAAAGGCAGCGGTGATGCGCGCCGCTAAGCCGTAACCGCTGGACGCGCCAATCACCAGTACTTTCTTAGGGCCAGCACTTTTATCTAAACCACGGGCACGGGTCGCTTCGATCTGTTCCAGAACGTTCTGCTCGCAGCCTACAGGGTGGGTCGTCGTACAGATAAAACCACGCACTTTAGGTTTAATAATCACGTTGAACCTCTTTATCAAATTGATTTCATTATCAACATGGCAATGCCATCAGCTAGTGAGGCTATTCTAGCCGTCTCGGCGCGCTGTGTCCGCACTTGAGCTTCTCTGTCGATCGCGGCAGGATAGCGGCCTGTTTACCATTTGCCGACGAGACCCCCATGAATGCACAACAGCTAGTCGATGAACGCGGCGACCTATGGCTTGCCCTAGCCCCGCTTTGGCTTGACCGTGAACCCAGCGAGCGCGACTACGCCAGAATGGTTGACGTGATTCAACAACATAATATGTCGCTAAAAGAGCTTGAGTGGATGTTCCGTTTGGAAATGGCGCCGGTCATGTCTCGGCATCAGCTGTCGGTTGCCAGCGAGTGGCGCCAGTTTGATGACTATAAACTGATGAAACAGTTAGTCAGCCACAACCTGCGGCTGAAAGGCTGGCGGCGCAAGAGCTGGGCGCTATTTTCGGCATTGACCACTATGATGGTTCGCCACCGCTGG
>NZ_JAFWFN010000040.1 GCF_017515565.1 Halomonas sp. | reverse complement strand
AGCCACCGCCGTGGCGGCCTCATCACTGGCCTTAACGGGCATGGCCCAGGCGGAAGTCAAAGTTGGCTTCTTGGGCGGCTTTACTGGCGGTATTGAGAGCCTGACGCCACCGATTTTTGAAGGTGCTCAGCTTGCGGTGGCGCAGGTGAACGAGCAGGGCGGTATTTTAGGCGGCCAAACGCTGGTGATGCCATCAGGAGATACCACCTGTTCCGATGCGTCGGCGGCTTCTAACGCCGCTGATCGCATGGTGAACTCCGAGCAGGTTACGGCGATTGTAGGGGCACTCTGCACCGGCGCCACTATTGCGGCGGCTAATAATGCGGCAATTCCTGGCGGCGTGTTGATGGTTTCTCCGGCGTCTACTGCTCCGGCGGTCTCAGAGCTGGACGACAATGATCTGGTCTTCCGCACAGTGCCTTCCGATGCCTTCCAGGGGGAAATGCTGGCCAAGCTGCTGCTCGATAAAGGTATCGATTTCGTCGCTGTCACCTACGTTAACAACGACTACGGCCGCGGCCTGTCGGATGCGTTTAGCGTCGCTTTTGAGGAGGGCGGCGGTGAGATCGCTGAAAATCTCGCCCACGAAGATAACCGTGCGGACTACCGCTCTGAACTAGGATCACTCTCAGTTAGCGGTGCAGATACTCTCGTCGTGCTGGCTTACGCCGATACCTCTGGCCAAACCGTACTACGTCAGGCCTATGAAAGCGGTATGTTTACCCAGTACGTGGGAGCCGACGGCATGGTGGGTGATAGCCTTATCAACGCCATTGGTGCTGACGTGCTGGACGGCATGATCGCTACCCGTCCCGGCAGCCCTGATCTGCCAGGTACCGAGATTTTCAATGAAGCGGCTGAAGCCGCCGGTATCGACCCCAGCGCAGTCTTTGCCGCCCAGGCATATGATGCCGCCTTCCTGGTGGCGCTGGCCATTGAGCAAAACGGTAGCGCAGAACGCGAAGGGTTAAGCGAAGCGTTGCGCAGCGTCTCCAGCGCACCGGGTGAAATTATTTTACCGGGTGAGTGGGAAAAAGCGGTGGAGCTGATTGCTGCAGGCACCGAGATCAATTACGAAGGCGCTTCTGGCTCCCACGAGTTTGACGAAAACGGTGATGTGCCCGGCGTTGTGGTGGAAATGGTCGTAGAGAACGGCTCATTCACCAGCAAGGGCTTGGTTGAGCTCTAACTACTAGCGAGTTGTTTACTGAGCCCTCAACGCCGTAAGGCGTTGAGGGCTTTTTGTTTGCCTGCCTTTTACTGCCAATGTCAGCCCGTTTACCGGGTGTGTGCTTATGTCGCACAGACTTGATGAAGATCACCTATTGCTCTTGTCAGGCGCGCTACTCTCGCGCTTCAAACAGAGCGTTGACCCAACAACACGGACGATCTTGATCGGGGAAAAATAAAAAATGAAGACAACACGGGGCCCACTGACCCGCCTATTTCACTGTATGGAAAGTAGCCTACAGTTCAAAATTATGCTGCTCGTACTCATGCCGCTGGTGCTCTCTTCTGGCTGCCTGCTGGTATTAGAGGGGGTTGATCGCTACCGCAACAATCAGGCGCAGATTGAGCAGCAGCGTACCTTGCTAGTTGAAGCTAGGCAGCAGGGCGTGCGCAGTAGCGTTGAGCTAGCAAGCTCAATGATCCGAGAGCTTCAGGCAACGGTAGGCAATACCCAGCGCGCTCAAGCGCAGGCTGTCCAGCTTCTTAGCAGCATGCGCTTTGAAAATGACAACTACGTTTTTGTCTATGAGATGGATGGCACGATGCTGGTGCAGCCAGCACTGCCTGAAAGCGTCGGCACGAATATGCGGGATGCGCGGGATGCGAGTGGGCGCGAAATGATTCGTGAAATGGCGGTGCTGGCGCAGCAGGGGGGTGGTTTTTACCAGTACGATTGGCCGCACCCGGTGACGGGCAACGCTGAGCCCAAATACTCCTATGCCGAGGCGATCGATGGGTGGGGTTGGGTGGTCGGTGCGGGTGTTTATGTGACCGATATTGATACCACGATGGCAGCGGTTGAAGCTGCGGCGATGGCTGATTTAAAAATGGCCTTTATTCGTCTTTGGATGATTGCCACGGTCATTAATCTTGCCATTACGGCATTGGCGATTTGGTTGGCGCGGCGCACGGTTAAGCGGATCCGTCACACTTCTCATCACATTCAGGCAGTCGCTGCTGAAGTGGCCTCTGGTCGTGGCGATCTTACCCAGCGTTTACAGGTAACCAGCCGTGACGAAGTAGGCGTGCTGGCTGAAGATTTCAACCGCTTTCTGGCGCACATACAGTCCATGCTTAGCGATGTCAGGCGCAGCGCCTTAACGGTTTATCAAGCGGCAGATAATATCGCGCAGGGTAGTGAAGAGTTAGCGACGCGCACCGACCAAGCAGCGGCGAGCTTGCAGCAAACCTCCTCGGCCATGGAAGAGATTACGTCAACCGTTGAGCATAATGCCGAGCATGCTCAAGCCGCTGACCGGATGGTGCAAGAGAGCGCTAGTGTTGTCACCCAAGGTCAAACAGCGATGGAAGATGTCGAGCGCACGATGGCCGATATCAAAGCCTCCTCTGGGCAGATCAGTGAAATTGTCACGCTCATTGATTCGATCGCTTTTCAGACCAATATCTTGGCGCTCAACGCATCGGTAGAGGCCGCCCGAGCGGGCGAACATGGGCGAGGGTTTGCTGTTGTTGCTCAAGAGGTAAGAAAGCTGGCGCAGCGCTCTGCAGAGGCGGCTCAAGAAATTAAAACGCTGATAGCCACCTCAGTTGAGCACTCACAAAAGGGCAGCCAAATTGTGCAGCGGGCGGGTAACACCATGCGAGAGATTTTAGGCAGCGTGCATCAAGTGGCTACCGTTATCGCTGATATTAGCGCTGGCTCTAAAGAGCAGAGTGTCGGGGTGAGCGAAGTAAACACAGCTGTTGTTCAGCTCGATGGCATGACCCAGCAAAACGCAGCGTTAGTTGAGGAGAGTACCGCCACCGCCAACCGCATGCGTCAGCAGGCAGAGCAGCTTAATACCTTGATAAGCGGCTTTGTATTGGGCGATGCCACGCCTACGGTGGGGCAGCTTCCCAAAAATGGCCAGCCTTCACGTAGTGCCCTTGCTGGCAATTCGCATAAAAACGCACTGCTGCTCGCGAGCGACGACTTCTAGCCACTGAGCGCATTTTGTACCCCTAACCAAGACGCCCTTAAGCAAATAGCTTAAGGGCGTTTTTGGTTAGGGATAAGTGCGCTCGTTAACCGTGCTGCGATATTTTCTCAGGCAGCAGCCCTTTAGGGGCGAAACGCAGTACCAGGGTAATGAGCAGGCCGATAACAAACACCCGTGCTTGGAGCGCTCGGCTTTCTAGGCCACGCGGCGGCTCCCAGCCAAACCAGCCTTCGCCAATAAAGACCGCCATCTGCATCAGTGCTAACGCCAGCGGCTCCGACATGATCCAGATAATGTAGACCGCCACAGCGCCGAAAATGGTGCCTAAATTGTTGCCAGGGCCGCCCAAGATCACCATTACCAATACCAAAAAGGTGTGGTTAAGCGGCAGATAGCCTTGAGGGTCGAACAGGCTATTAAACGTGCCCAGCATGCCGCCGCCTAGTCCCATCAAAATGCAGCCTAATACGAAAATCTCCAGACGGCGCTTGTTAATATCTTTACCCATGGCCGCTGATGAGACTTCGTTATCGCGGATAGCGCGAATCATCCGGCCCCAAGGGGCGTTATAGGCGCGGTGGAGCAGAAAGAAAATCACCGCGATCACCACCGCCGTAACCGATAGGTAGATCGCTCGCGACAGGGTGAAGCCTAGCTCAGCCGGGCCGGGGGTGGGCCAGGGAAGTGGGGAAACCGTGGCGGTGCCGCGGGTGAGCCAGTCGGAGTTTTTCAAAAAAGCTTTGATGATCTCGGCGATACCCAAGGTGGCGATGGCGAGGTAGTCGCTACGCAGGCCAAGGCACACATGGCCAATAAAGTAGCCAACCCCACCGGCCAACGCGCCGCCGACTATCCAGCCCATCCAGGCAGGTAAGCCAAACCCACCCACGAACCCGGCTTGTGACTGAATTTGACTGGTTACATCGCGCAGTAGGCTGATGACCACTAAATAGAGCACCACTGCCAGTAATATGGCGATGATAGTGCGCAGGGTTTTGGGAACGCCTAACCGGTGTAGCTTGGTAGCGCCGACTACCACCAGCGTCGCTGCGACCCCGTAAAGCAGTACGCGACCCAGTTCGCCGGGCAGTTCGGTGCCCCAGAAAGCGTCATTCACTGGCACGCTGAAGAGCATGGCGCAGAAGCCGCCTAGCGCCACAAAGCCCATCACCCCTGCGTTGAACTGCCCGGCGTAGCCCCATTGAATGGTTAGCCCCAGGGCTAAAATGGCATAGCAGGCGGCTTCTACCAGCATGCGCGTGCTGTAGGCGGCGCCCATTATGGCGTAAACCGCCAGCACAGCGACCAATAGCGCACCAAACAACACTAGCTCCCGCAGCGGAAAGCGGCGCCCCGTGGTGGTGTCTTTGGGCGTGTAATCAGGGTTACGCGTTTGTGTGGAATGGCTCATTAGATCACCTTGCCTTTAAACAGTCCGGTAGGACGCCACACCAGGATGGCCACCAAAATAAAGAATGGCACCACAATCTTATACTCGGTGCCCACGAAGGCGAGATTGTTAGGCAGTTCAAGCCACGCCGGGAAGCTGTCGCGGAAAGGGCGCAGCAGTACGTTCCAGTTAAATACCGCCAGGGTTTCAGCAAAGCCCACCACAAAGCCGCCGGCAATGGCGCCATAGGGGTGACCAACGCCGCCTACAATAGCCGCTGCGAAAATCGGCAGTAGCAAGAAGAAGCTAAGGTCGGGTTTGAAGGTTACATCGAGTGAGAGCAGGGTGCCGGCGATGGCCGCGAGCCCCCCTGCAATTACCCAGGTGACTGCCACAATGGTGTTGGTGTTAATGCCTGATGCCTGGGCGAGCTCTGGGTTATCAGACATAGCGCGCATTGCCTTGCCCAGCCGCGAGCGGTTAAGAAACAGGTGCAGGGCGATGACGGCTACCAGCGTAATCACAAAGAGATAAATTTGCGGTTCGGTGATCACGATCGGCGCACGGACACCTTCAAAAGGCAGCGCAATGCGGAAAATCTCTTTGCGGTCATCCACATACAGGCTTTGGCCGCTAGTGCCTGCAAATAGGCGAATAAGTCCCTGGAGCATCAGCGTCACGCCCAGGGAGCCAATCACCATGACGATGGGCTTAACGCCGTGAGCGCGCAGTGGCTTGTAAAACGCCTTATCAATACCCACCGCCAGCGCTGCGGTTAACACCATGGCCAGCGGCAGCATCACCAGCGCCGTAGGCACGCCGATGCTGGCGCCTGCGGCAGGAAAGGCAGTGGTAAGCAGCAGCACCATAAAAGCGCCAAAGGTCATCATGTCGGCATGGGCAAAATGGGCAAAGCGCATAATGCTGAAAATCAGCGTTACGCCAATCGCGCCAATGGCATAAATAGAGCCGGTGACACTGCCTGCAATCACCACGTTATTAATAAAAAAGACCAGTTCGTTCACGCGTTTCTCCCCCGGGCTAGCCGCCCAAAAAGCTTTTAGCAACATCAGGGTTGGCAAGTAATGCAGCCCCGGTATCCGTAAAGCGGTTCTGGCCTGCCGCCAGCACAAAGCCTTTGTCGGCAATGGCTAACGCCTGCTTTGCGTTTTGTTCGACCATTAAAATACCCACGCCTGCGGCGTTGATTTTTTTCACACGGTCGAAAATTTCGTTCATGTAGAGCGGTGAAAGCCCGGCAGTCGGTTCATCCAGTAGCAGCAGGCTGGGTTCGGCCATTAGCGCGCGGCCCATGGCAACCATCTGGCGCTGGCCGCCGGAAAGCTCGCCTGCAGGCTGGTGGCGCTTTTCCACCAGTGGGGGAAAGAAGTCGTACACTTGCTCTAGCATACGCTTAACGTTCTGCGGCTTGAGGTAGGCGCCCATCTCCAGGTTCTCTTTAACGGAGAGGCTGGGGAAGACGTTTTTTTCCTGGGGCACAAAGCCCATCCCGCGTTCAACCAGCTGGTTAGGGGGAAGGTTATGGATCGGCTGGCCGTTGAGCAGTATCTCGCCTTGGTTAACGTTTAGCAGCCCAAACACGGCTTTCAGCATGGTGGATTTGCCAGCGCCGTTAGGGCCAACAATCACGCCCACTTCATCGGCGTACAGGGTCATATTAACCCCGTTTAAAATATTCATACTGCCATAGCCGCCGTGCACATCGCGTGCTTCCAGCAGTGGCTGTGATTGCGTTGAAGACATAGAAAGCGTCTCTGTGAGAGTGTCTCAGCAGTGCCGCCTATGGGTAAACCAAGGCGACTGTGTTGTTTTGTTTATCGTTTAACGCGCTGTATAGCCGCGTTATTTAAGCAGCATCGGTGCCGAAATAGGCCTCAATGACCGCAGGGTTATTCTGTATCTCTTCAATATGACCTTCTACCATGACGCTGCCCTGGGCCAGCACAATGACGGGGTCGCACAGCCGAGAAATCATGTCCATATCGTGTTCAATGACCAGGAAGGTGTAGCCCATTTCGCGATTAAGCCGCTCAATGTTGCCCATCAAGTCGCCTAGCAGGGTGCGGTTTACGCCAGCCGCAATTTCATCTAGCAGCACGACTTTGGCGTCGGTCATCATGGTACGGCCAAGCTCTAACAACTTTTTCTGGCCGCCGGAGAGATTGCCTGCCAGCTCGTTACGCACATGGTGCAGCCCGACGAACTCAATGACTTCCAGGGCGCGTCGGCGCACGTCAGCTTCCTGCTGGCGCACTAGCCCAGGCTTAAACCAGGTGTTGAATAAGCGCTCACCTGCCTGGTTAGGCGGCACCATCATGAGATTTTCCAGCGCGCTCATCTGGCTGAACTCATGGGCAATCTGGAAGGTGCGTAGCAAGCCTTTGTGAAAACGCTGGTCAGCACTTAGTGCCGTTATATCCTCGCCGTCTAACAGAATGCGGCCACTGTCTGGGGTGAGGGCACCCGCAATCAAGTTAAACAGGGTGGATTTCCCGGCGCCGTTGGGGCCGATCATGCCAGTGATTGAGCCTTTTTCGACGCGAATTGAGCAGTCGTTGATGACCTGTAGCCCACCGAACGCTTTATTAACATGTTGTACTTCGATAAGCGGTTTCATCGTGTCCTCGCGCTGCAGGCGACTGTGCCGCCGCCTGCGTTATTCGTATTGTGTTAGGAAACCGAGTTACGCAGCCGTTGGCTAAGCGCAAATGCACCTACAATGATGAGCGCCCCAAGTGCGGGGATAACGTAGCCTTCCACATAAGGAATGGTGCGTAAAAAAACAAACGAGACTGCTGCCGGGCCAACAAAGCGCACCAAAAACCGCCACACCATGAACCAGGTTTTATTGGTGCCCAGCTCTTTCATGACTTCGCTTTGGGTAAGCGCCCAGCCAGCAAAGAGCGCAATCATCAGCCCGCCCAGCGGCATAAAGATATTGGTTAATAGCTCAATGAAGTCAAACGCGCTGCGTCCAAACAGGGTGTGGAAGATCGTGCCCTCAGCCCATACGTTGAAGCTCACCACGGTGAGTAGTCCCATCGCCCAGGCAGCGATAACCATAATCGTGACCGCTTGAGGGCGGGTCATGTCAAAGCGCTCAACTAAAAAGGCCGCCACCGGCTCAATCAGCGAGATAGACGAGCTGATCGCAGCGCCCAGCACCAAGATAAAGAAGACGCCGCCCACCAGCGCGCCAAACGGCATATCGGCAAAGGCCAGCGGTAGCGTGACAAACATTAGCCCTGGGCCCTGGCTAGTCTCAAGACCTGCACCAAATACCAGCGAGAAAATCGCCAGACCGGCCACCATCGCCACGGCGGTATCCACAAATGCGACGGCAATAGCGGTGCGGGTGAGCGAGGCCTCGCTAGACATGTATGCGCCATAAGCCATGATGGCGCCCATACCAAGACTGAGTGTAAAGAACGATTGGCCCATGGCCTGTAGCCAGCCCTCAAGGCTTAGATCGCTGATGTTGAAGGTAAACAGGAAGCTGGCCGCTGCGCCTACATCACCGTTAATAATCCCGTAGATAAGCACCAGAATTAGAATGGCAAAAAGTGCTGGCATCATAATCCGCAGGCCCGCTTCAATGCCTTTGTGGATGCCCATGGCGACAATCAGGGCCGAGGCGGCAATAAACAGCGTGTGGTAGAGCGTCATTAACCCTGGTGACGCCAGCAGCGCATTAAAGCCGTCGCCAATGGTCTGTGCATCCGCACCCACTAGCTCGCCTGTCAGCATCAGCCAAGTGTAGTGCAGCGCCCAGCCTGCGATAACCGAATAAAAACTTAGGATAAGAAAGGCCGATGCTGCCCCCAGCCAGCCAATTGATTCCCATGCCCGGGAGGTTTTATGGGTTTTGGTTAAGTGTCGCATGCCCATAATCGGGCTTTGACGACTGGTACGACCGAGCATGGTTTCGGCAATTAAAATGGGTATGCCCACAGCAAAAATCGTTAAGGCATAAACTAAAATAAACGCCCCGCCGCCGTTTTCGCCGGTGAGGTAAGGAAACCGCCAGAGATTGCCAAGGCCGACGGCAGAGCCAACGGCCGCCAATAAAAAGGTGCCTTTGTGAGTCCAGACGTTGTGACCGCTCATGTGAAGGTGTGCCCATGTGCTGGTGGTTGGATAGAAGTCTTAAACCAAACACCTGTATGAATTGCAGAGTGCCAGCGGGCCGGGGCCGTGCTGAAGTTAGCGCTACTTTGCGATAGAACGGATAAGCTTTCCAGCCCACTAGCGTTTAGGCTGCGTTAATTGAACCGCTTGGCGTGGTGCGGGAAAGATAGGTGGGAAGGTAAATAGCCTATAAAAGAGAAACCCGCACGATGGCGGGTTTCTGGAGGCTTTCTTAACGCTTATTTGCTAACGCTTATTTCTTGCTAGAACGCTTGCGCTCGTTTTCAGTCAAGTGCTTCTTACGCAGGCGAATGTGGGTCGGCGTGACTTCAACCAGCTCATCGGAATCCAGGAATTCAATGGCCTGCTCAAGGGTGAACTTGATTGGCGGCGTCAGCACGATGTTTTCATCGTTACCCGTTGAGCGCATGTTATCGAGTTTTTTACCCTTGGTCGGGTTAACCACCATGTCGTTGGCACGGTTGTTAATACCGATCAGCATGCCTTCGTACACTTCGGTGGCGTGATCAATAATCAGCTTGCCGCGTTCTTGCAGAGCGTAAAGCGCATACGCTAGGGCTTTGCCGCCGACCATCGAGACCAATACGCCATTGCGACGCTCGATAGAGGCGTCCGGCTTCAGCGGGCCGTAGTGATCAAAGCGGCTGGTCAGAATGCCGGTACCTGAGGTCAGCGTCAGGAATTGGCCACGGAAGCCAATCAAGCCACGAGCAGGAATGATGAAGTCCAAACGAACGCGGCCTTTACCATCCGGGTTCATATTGGTCATCTCGCCTTTGCGGTAGCCAAGCTCTTCCATGATCGAGCCCTGGTGCTGCTCTTCACAGTCGATGATGACTTCTTCGTAAGGCTCTTGCTTAACGCCGTCGATCTCTTTGATGATGACTTCTGGGCGGCCAACGGCTAGCTCGAAGCCTTCACGACGCATGGTTTCAATCAGTACCGACAGGTGCAGCTCACCACGGCCGGAAACTTTAAATTTCTCCGGGGTTTCGCCCTGCTCAACGCGTAGCGCCACGTTGTGAATAAGTTCTTGTTCCAGACGATCTTTAATATTCCGGCTGGTGACGAACTTACCTTCTTTACCGGCGAATGGGGAGTCGTTGACCTGGAACGTCATCGAAACGGTCGGTTCGTCAACGGACAGCGGCGGCAGTGCTTCAATCGCACTCGGGTCGCACAGCGTGTCAGAGATTGATAGATCTTCGATGCCGGTAACGCAGACGATATCACCCGCGGTGGCTTCGGTGGTTTGCACACGCTCAAGGCCCATGTGGGTCATGACCTGACCGATTTTGCCCTTGCGAGTAGTGCCATCAACGCTGATGACTGAAATCTGCTGGTTAGGCTTCACCGAGCCGCGCTTGATGCGACCAAGACCGATAACGCCTACGTAGCTGTTGTAATCCAGTGCAGAAATTTGCATCTGGAAAGGGCCGTCGATTTCAACTTTGGGCGGCTCAACGATATCCACGATTGCTTGGAACATCGGATCCATGTTGTCGGCCAGTTCTTCCGGATCCATGCCGGCGATACCGTTGAGTGCCGAGCAATAGATAATCGGAAAATCGAGCTGCTCGTCGGTAGCACCTAGGTTGTCGAAAAGATCGAAAATCTGGTCGATAACCCAATCCGGGCGTGCGCCTGGGCGGTCAATTTTATTGACAACCACGATTGGTCGGAGGCCCTGGGAGAACGCCTTCTGGGTAACAAAGCGCGTTTGCGGCATGGGGCCGTCAACGGCGTCTACCAAAAGCAGTACCGAGTCCACCATGGACATAACCCGCTCGACTTCACCACCGAAATCGGCGTGCCCAGGGGTATCCACGATGTTGATGTGGTAATCCTTGCCGTTACCATCTTGCCACTGGATGGCCGTATTTTTGGCCAGGATGGTAATGCCGCGCTCTTTCTCCTGGTCATTGGAGTCCATGACGCGCTCTTGGCCCTCGGCCTTGCGGTCGAGCGTGCCGGATTGGCTTAACAGTTTGTCTACCAGGGTAGTTTTACCATGGTCAACGTGCGCGATGATGGCAATGTTGCGAAGATTATCAATTGACGGGGTAATGCTCATAGGGAAGCTCTATCGATTAGATTGGCACCTATGGATACATTTTTTAAGAGTCCCTAGGCGCGGTTAGGGAAAATGGGCGAGCATTGTACCTACT
This sequence comes from Halomonas sp., assembly GCF_017515565.1. GTDB lineage: Bacteria > Pseudomonadota > Gammaproteobacteria > Pseudomonadales > Halomonadaceae > Vreelandella. The sequence continues at coordinate 11,875 of NZ_JAFWFN010000040.1, read as the reverse complement.
AAGCTGCTGGCGGGATAGTTTCTTTGCATGTTCGAAACGTAGTTAGCGTTTTTTATAAGCATAATATAAGCATAACAAGAGCATAGCGCCCTCTGGATTGTGATATCCGAGGGCGCTGTATCAACGTATATTCAGTGAGTTGGGTTAGTCGTCAGACGGTACGCCACCCATGCGTTCTAGCAATTCCCGGTAGTTTTCTGACTGCGAGAAAAGCATTTCGGTGGCTTCTTCTTCGCCGCGGAAATGCACGGGCATCAGTATCCGTTCTTCGGTGATTTCGATAAAGCGTTCATCTTGGGTTGCCGCTTCAAGGGCTTCCGCTAGTCGTTCGACATGGCTGTCGGGTGTGTTTTTAGGGACGACTACGACACGAAAGTCAGACGTGTCGATATCGTAGCCAGCCTCCATAACGGTGGGGGCGTCGGGATAAGCGAATAAGCGCTCACCGTCCATGCTCAAAAGGACAGGCATTTCTCCGCTATCAGCGTAGCCAGAGTGGGTGCCACCACTGTATGCAAAGTCAACGTCGCCAGACAGAATCAGCGGTGCCATGCCGCCGCCGCCAGCGGTGGGTACAATGCGTAGGTCGAGTCCTTCCTGCTCCATGATGTACTCAATAACCAGTCTGTCCAGGGCGTGCTGAGTGGCGTAGCTGGTGCCAGGGTTCTCGCGGGCATACTCAATTAAGTCTTCCCAGCTATCGCCAAACGGGCGGTCTTTGCCTGTCACTAATGCATGCTGCACTGTCGTTATACTGGCAACGTAGCGAAAGTCATCGAGCGTAAAGTCTGTGTCATGGGCATGCGGGGCAAACGTGAGCGTGCCATTTGTGCCAGCGTAAACAAAGGTATGCCCCTCATCCTGGTTGTGCATTAAGCGCGTCAGCGAAATCGCACCGCCAGCGCCTGGTTGGTTAACCACGTTAACTGGTTGGCCAAGTTCCTCGGATAGCACATTAGCCAAGACGCGAGCCTGTATGTCGGTGCTGCCCCCGGGGGCAAATCCGATCACCAGAGTAAGAGGGCCGGAGGGGAATTGGTCGTCAGCCTGAGCGGCGAGGCTCATCGTAAGTGCAAGTGTTGCAGTAGCTGTAGCGAGTATTTTCTTATTAAACATTCCGCTTTCCCTAATTGTTAATAGATACAAAAATGATGGCGTAACCAAGCGCTTCATAACGATAAAATGGAACTTGGTACCCTGGTTCTTATAGTAGACATAAAGTCTAAAAAGACGACCCTTTAAACAGGGGTTGACTTCGACGCTAAAAATAAAATCGAAATCTCTATGCTTTCCGACACTTTTATATATCCGGTAAGATTGGTTTTTTTGGTAGGGCAGGCACATGACCATCGGTAACTTGATGCGTTTGTTAAGCGATGGCGAGGTTCATTCCGGTGAACAGCTAGGTGAGACGTTAGGCGTTTCACGAGCCGCCGTGTGGAAGCAGCTTAAGAAATTAGAAGCGCTCGGCGTAGAGTTGGTCGCCGTCAAAGGTCGAGGCTATCGGCTTGCCTATCCTTTAGAGCCCCTTGTTGGGGCGAGGATCGTTGAGCATCTGCCTTCCCAAGCACGCCATTTATTGGCGCGACTGTTTGTGGAAGATCAGCTTGCTTCCAGTAATGAGTACCTACGTGAGCGTTTTCTGCAGGGCGCTGGTCACCGAGAGGTGTGCTTGGTGGAGCTGCAAACCGCAGGTCGTGGTCGCCGAGGGCGCGGGTGGTCAACGCCCTGGGGGCAAAGTTTAATGCTCTCAATTGGATGGCGCTTTGAGTCCGGCGTCCATGCGCTGGAAGGTCTTAGCCTCGCAGTAGGCGTGGTAATTACCCAGGTGCTTGAACAGCATGGCGTTTCGCCAAAGCTGAAATGGCCAAATGATATTCTGCTCGCCGAGCAGGGAGATGAGCTTGGTAAACTGGCAGGGATTCTAATTGAAGTGACGGGGGATGCCGCCGGGCCCTGCGAAGTTGTTATCGGCATCGGTATGAACCTATCTCTGCCGGATAGCCTGCGCGCGACTATCGACCAGCCCGTTGCCGCTCTCTTTGATGCCAAGGCGGGTATTTCTCGCAACCTACTCGCTGCAGACGTGGTCGCGAGCTTGCTTAGCATGTTGGCGGCGTTTGAGGGGGTAGGCTTTGGCCCGTGGCGTGATGAGTGGAACAAACGCCATGCCTATGCAGGAGAGCCTATTCGCGTCATCCAGGGTGAGCGTGTCAGCGATGCAATCGCCGGGGATATGGATGAGAGTGGTAACCTATGGGTTACCGAAAATGACCACTCGCGACGCCTATCGGGCGGTGAGATCAGTGTACGCAGGCGCCTATGATTTTGGATCTGGATATCGGCAACACGCTGTCAAAATGGCGGTTAAAAGATGCCGAGAGCAGCGAAATACGCTCGCGGGGTGCGGTCTGGACGCGAGACGAGTGGCGCCCTGGGGCAGACATTCCTGATTTAGACGTTGTAGAGGCAGTGCGCATTTCAAGCGTTGCCCGAACAGCAGTATTGGAGGATACCGTCACGCTGCTACGCCGTCAGGTGCGCCATGTGCATGTGGCGCACTCCACGGCGGAAGCCTTAGGAGTAATTAATGGCTATGATGAACCGGGCCGTCTTGGGGTTGATCGCTGGATGGGGGCGCTAGCAGGCTACCAGCTGGCAGGTGGTTGCTGCGCGGTGGATTGCGGTAGCGCCATTACCATCGATTTTGTGCTGCCTGGCGGGGCGCATCTTGGCGGGTTTATCGTTCCAGGCCTGCGTCTCATGAAAGAGAGCCTAAAGCTTGGCACCCAAAACGTGGCGATCGACCCTGAAAGCGAAGCCGATGCGCTGCTAGAGCCTGGTCGGCGCACGGTCGATGCGGTTAATCACGGGATCTATATGGCGGCGGTGAGTGCTATCAATCGCATTTACAGCGAAGTGTGTGATCAGCAGGGGGTTGCGCTGCCAATGATGCTCACTGGTGGCGATGCGCGGGTAATCTCGCGAGGCGTGCAGGTGCCCCATGCGGTATGGCCAGATATGGTCTACGGTGGTTTGGAAGCCAGTTTTCCGCTGACCTTTGCTGAGCGGGCCGGTAAAATGTCTGGTGCTCCGCGGGTGCCTGAGCCAGTGTCGCTAGAAAAAATTCGCGCGGGCCTTGCATTCTCCATGCTGCTTTGACAGAATGCAGCGCGTTCCAAGGCGGAAGACGCGTTACAGATAGCGCTACAGTCAGCACGTTAAGTTATCGGCAAGCCATGATAAATAACGAGTTTGCAGGCTTGACACCGCGTTGGAGGCTGGCATAATGTGCCGCCACAGCTGGAGAGGTTCCCGAGTGGCCAAAGGGAGCAGACTGTAAATCTGCCGCGAAAGCTTCGAAGGTTCGAATCCTTCCCTCTCCACCAGTTTTATTGAGTAGCAGTGTTTAGTTGCTGCTTGAGAATGAAAGGCCGGTAAGCGGGCATTAGCTACTGTTTCTCGTGCAACGGGCTGTCATTCTAAAGGCGAGTTCGGCGGGCGTAGTTCAATGGTAGAACCTCAGCCTTCCAAGCTGATGGTGCGGGTTCGATTCCCGCCGCCCGCTCCAAGTTTGTTGTATTTAGCTCATGTAGCTCAGGGGTAGAGCACACCCTTGGTAAGGGTGAGGTCGACGGTTCAATTCCGTCCATGAGCTCCATATTGCAATAGAAGCGAGCGAAGCTCGCTTTTTTTGTCTTTACCTCTGGTGTTTTGCGCCAAAGGTGAGGTGTGAGGGTTGTCAAGTGGGGAGTTCTCCGCTATTATGACGCCCGCTGTTGCGCAGGCATTTGTTTGCGCACATGACGATACAGGCCAGTAGCTCAATTGGCAGAGCAGCGGTCTCCAAAACCGCAGGTTGGGGGTTCGATTCCCTCCTGGCCTGCCAACCTTCCCCAGGTTGGTATGTCTTTTTCAAGAATTCCTTTGTCGCTCGCTGCACCCTTGGGAGTCTCGTTTTTATGAAGCCTAGTTCTTTAAAACATGGCGAAGAGGTGCAACAGTCGCGCCATGACGGGCTCAAATGGGCGGCGGTTGTGGCGCTGCTTGTCGTTGCAGTCGTTGGAAACACCTATTTCGCTGATGTTGGCCTTCTCTATCGCGTGTTAGGCGTGGTGGCTTTGTGTGCGATTGCAGGTTTGATCGCGCTGACCACAGCCAAAGGTCGCGACCTGGTAGAGCTTGCCGTAAGCGCTAAGAAAGAGATTCAGCGCGTTGTGTGGCCGACCCGTCCCGAAACTGTTCAAACCACGGCAATTGTATTGGTCGCGGTGTTGGTGGTTGGGTTGATGCTGTGGTTGATCGATACTCTTCTTAGCTGGGCAATGTCCGGCGTCATTGGTTAGGAGTTTTCATGTCCAAACGTTGGTACGTCGTCCACGCCTATTCCGGCTTCGAGAAGCATGTCATGCGCTCGCTTGTCGAGCGGGTGAAAATGTATGGCATGGAAGATCGCTTTGGTGAAATCTTAGTGCCGACGGAAGAAGTGGTTGAGGTTCGCGACGGTAAGCGCCGTAAGAGTGAGCGCAAATTTTACCCCGGGTATGTCTTGGTCGAAATGGAAATGGCCGATGAAACCTGGCATCTCGTTAATGAAACACCACGTGTAATGGGCTTTATTGGCGGAACCAAAGAGAAGCCAGCTGCCATTACCACCCGTGAAGCAGACGCTATTTTGCGTCGGGTGAAAGACGGTACCGATAAGCCGCGGCCCAAAACAATGTTTGAGCCAGGTCAGTCTGTTCGCGTTGTTGATGGCCCGTTTGCCGACTTCAACGGCGTTGTTGAAGAAGTGAATTACGACAAGAGCCGCTTGCAGGTCAGTGTGTTGATCTTCGGGCGCGCGACACCAGTGGAGCTTGAGTTCTCCCAGGTGGAAAAAGAGTAAAACTTATAAGGTAACAGGGTGGTGCACATAGTGTGCCACTCTGGATTCATGTGAAGCAGCCAAGCGCTGCTTCGCGCGTACCGGGGAGCCGAAAGGCGCTATTACCCAACTGGAGTGTTTACCATGGCCAAGAAAGTACAGGCTTACATCAAGCTGCAGGTTGCTGCAGGTAAAGCCAATCCTAGTCCGCCCGTAGGCCCAGCGTTGGGTCAGCACGGCGTGAACATCATGGAATTCTGTAAGGCGTTCAACGCTGCCACTCAAGAGATTGAGCCCGGCCTGCCGACGCCTGTCGTGATCACTGTCTACTCTGACCGTAGCTTCACGTTCGTTACTAAAACGCCGCCTGCTGCCGTTCTGCTGAAAAAAGCAGCTGGCATCAAGTCGGGTTCTGGTGAGCCGAACAAGAAGAAAGTCGGTACTGTAACCCGTGAGCAGCTTGAAGAGATCGCCAAAACCAAAGAGCCTGATATGACGGCTTCCGATCTTGAAGCCGCGGTGCGCACCATCGCTGGCAGCGCTCGCAGCATGGGCCTAAACGTGGAGGGTCTCTGATCATGGCTAAACTATCTAAGCGCGCGAAGGTTATTCGCGAGAAAGTAGACCCGAACAAAGCCTACTCTCTTGAAGAAGCGGTTACGCTGCTCGCCGAGCTGTCTACCGTTAAATTCAATGAGTCCCTGGATGTTGCGATCAACCTGGGTGTTGATCCGCGTAAATCTGACCAGGTAGTACGTGGCGCTACCGTTATGCCTAACGGTACTGGCAAAGACGTACGCGTAGCGGTCTTCACCCAGGGTGCTAACGCCGATGCTGCTAAAGAAGCAGGCGCTGACATCGTAGGTATGGAAGATTTGGCTGAGCAAGTTAAGAAAGGCGTGATGGACTTTGACGTGGTTATCGCTTCTCCTGATGCGATGCGCGTTGTGGGTCAGCTGGGTCAGATTCTTGGTCCACGTGGCCTGATGCCGAACCCCAAAGTTGGCACCGTAACACCTGACGTGGCGACGGCGGTTAAGAATGCCAAAGCAGGTCAGGTTCGCTTCCGTACCGACAAAAACGGTATTATCCACACCACGTTGGGTAAAGCTGATTTCGACGTAACCGCGGTACAGGGCAACCTGGAAGCGTTGGTTGCTGACCTGAAGAGGCTCAAGCCGAGCTCCTCTAAAGGTATTTACGTTAAGAAAGTTACCCTGTCCACTACCATGGGCCCGGGTTTAACCATCGACCACTCTGCGCTGGTATAAGCGGGTCGTTGGAAGATTTTTAGTTAGAGCCGAGCAAGAACTTTGCGGTCCCCCGTTTAGGTTTAGGCCCAGCGGGGCGCCGTCAAAGACCGCAGGTGCCGCGCAGTGTTTGAGCGCGGCTTAATTGCCTTAACAGCGCCTGCGCAGATGGTGTGGCCGCCAGTTGGTTAACGCTTTTTAGCTAACCGCTTTCTGGTGAGCACCATCCCCTAAGGCTTTCAGGCTAGGTGGTTAATGGCTTGGAAGAGATGGTAACCACCGGAGCCTGTTGTGGGTTCCGGCACGAAGGAGTGATCACTGTGCCACTAGCACTTGAAGGCAAGAAAGCGATTGTTGCCGAGGTCAGTGAAGCGGCCAAAGGCGCACTCTCCGTCGTAGTTGCCGATTCTCGCGGCGTAACGGTCGGTAAAATGACCGATCTGCGTAAGCAAGCGCGTGAGAATGGCGTCCAGATTCGTGTTGTTCGTAACACGCTGGCACGCCGCGCCCTCGAAGGTACTCAGTGGGAGTGCCTGAATGAGAGCTTTGTTGGTCCTACTCTGCTGGCTTTCTCTACTGAGCACCCGGGCGCTGCCGCTCGTCTGTTCAAAGAGTTCGCAAAGCAAGATCAGAACTTCGAAGTGAAGGCGCTGGCCTACGAAGGTGAGCTGATTCCGGCTGCTGACATCGACCGTCTGGCAACCCTACCGACTTACGACGAAGCAATTGCCAAGTTGATGTCGGTAATGAAAGAAGCTTCCGCTGGCAAGCTGGTTCGTACCCTGGCCGCCCTGCGCGACCAGAAGCAAGAAGAAGCCGCATAAGCAGGCCTTTTTGTCAGCAGCGTAATAATAATGCTGCTCGAATCAAGCAATGAACCCTGAGTGCTCGGTAGACCGAGCCTCCCGCAAAGTTAGGAATGAGACAATGGCACTGACCAAAGACGATATCATCAATGCTGTAGCCGACATGTCCGTAATGGAAGTTGTCGAGCTGATCGAAGCGATGGAAGAGAAGTTCGGCGTATCTGCAGCAGCCGCTGTTATGGCTGGCCCGGCTGCCGGTGCTGAAGTTGCTGAAGAGCAAACCGAATTTGACCTAGTTCTGACCTCTGCTGGTGACAAGAAAGTTAACGTCATCAAAGCGGTTCGTGAAATCACCGGTCTTGGCCTGAAAGAAGCCAAGGGTGCCGTTGACGGCGCGCCAGCGACCATCAAAGAAGCGATGTCTAAAGACGACGCTGAATCAGCAAAGAAGAAGCTGGAAGAAGCGGGCGCAAGCGTCGAGCTCAAGTAATTCTTGTGCGGACGGCTTTACGCGCTGCGTAAGCTTCCACGGCTGGCGGCGGGATATCCCGCTGTCGGCCTTTTTCTGTTGTAATGTACTGCTCATGCAGTGCAGGACTAACAGGAAAGCTGCGAAATAGCAGTAAACACAGTAAGACCGTTGTTGTGAAGCGTAAGTTGTGAAGCGCGAGTGATGGTAAACGTAAGCGATAGCGAAGCGTGAACAGCACTACTGTAACACTGTTATCTATCAAGATTTTTGACGGCGAGCTACCGATTTAGGAGCTTGCTGTCTGCGTCTGAAACGCCCGCGGGGCAGATGACCACGCATCGGTCACCCATGGTGAACAAGCTGGGGAATACAGATGGCTTACTCATATACTGAGAAAAAACGCATCCGCAAGGATTTCGGCAAACTGCCCCAAGTGATGGATGTGCCTTACTTGCTGGCCATCCAGCTTGATTCCTACTACGACTTTCTCCAGCAGGATCGTTCGCCTGACGAGCGTCACGAAATCGGCCTGCACGCGGCGTTTAAGTCCGTGTTCCCGATTGAAAGTTTCTCCGGCAATGCGGCGCTGGAATATGTCAGCTACCGCTTTGGCACGCCGGCGTTCGATGTGAAGGAGTGTCAGCTGCGTGGCGTGACGTATTCCGCTCCGCTGCGCGTCAAGGTTCGCTTGATCATCTATGATCGCGACTCGTCGAACAAGGCAATCAAGGATATTAAAGAGCAGGAAGTTTACATGGGGGAAATCCCCCTGATGACCGAGAACGGTACCTTTGTCATCAATGGTACTGAGCGGGTTATCGTTTCCCAGCTCCACCGTTCGCCCGGTGTGTTCTTCGACCATGATAAAGGTAAGAGCCATTCGTCGGGCAAGTTACTCTATTCAGCCCGCGTAATCCCTTACCGTGGCTCCTGGTTAGACTTCGAGTTCGATCCCAAAGACAACGTCTTTGTACGTATTGACCGTCGCCGCAAACTGCCGGCTTCGGTACTCATGCGTGCCCTGGGAATGAGCACCGAAGAGATTCTTAACGAGTTCTTTGAAACGAGCGTCTTCCATATTGAGAAGACCGGCTTCTTTGTAGAGCTGGTTCCCTCACGCCTGCGCGGTGAAACCGCCACCTTTGACATCAAAGATGACAACGGCGAGACGATTGTTGAAGAGGGTCGTCGGATTACCCAGAAGCACATTCGCCAGCTTGAAAAAGCCGGTCTTGAGCGTCTGGAAGTGCCGATGGAGTATCTGTTCGGTAAAACGCTGGCAAAAGATCAGATCGATACCAAAACCGGCGAGCTGATCTGCCCGTGTAATACTGAGATCACTCCGGAAGTCATGGAGCGCATGGCTCAGGGCGGCATCACTGATATTGAAACGCTCTACACCAATGACCTTGACTGTGGTTCATTTATTTCCGACACCTTGAAGCTGGATTCTACGAACTCCGCGCTTGAAGCTCTGGTGGAAATTTACCGCATGATGCGTCCCGGCGAGCCGCCTACTAAAGAGGCTGCTGAGACGCTGTTTAACAACCTATTCTTCAGCGAAGACCGCTACGACTTGTCGGGCGTCGGCCGTATGAAGTTCAACCGTCGTCTGCGTCGTGATACCGATACAGGTTCCGGCGTATTGGATCGCAAAGACATCCTTGATGTACTGCGCGAGCTGATCAATATCCGTAATGGCTTCGGTGATGTTGACGATATCGACCACCTGGGTAACCGCCGTATTCGCTGTGTTGGCGAAATGGCTGAGAACCAGTTCCGCGTCGGCCTAGTGCGCGTTGAGCGTGCGGTGAAAGAGCGTCTTTCCATGGCGGAAAGCGAAGGCCTGATGCCCCAAGACTTGATCAACGCTAAGCCAGTTGCGGCTGCGGTGAAAGAGTTCTTTGGTTCAAGCCAGCTTTCTCAGTTTATGGACCAAAACAACCCGCTCTCTGAGGTTACCCACAAGCGCCGTGTGTCTGCACTCGGCCCAGGTGGTTTGACCCGTGAGCGTGCTGGTTTTGAGGTGCGCGACGTACACGCTACGCACTACGGTCGCCTGTGTCCGATCGAGACGCCGGAAGGCCCGAACATCGGCCTGATTAACTCGTTGGCAACCTATAGCCACACCAATAGCTACGGCTTCCTGGAAACACCTTACCGTAAGGTTAATTCTGGGCAGGTGACTGACGATATTGTTCACCTGTCAGCAATTGAAGAGGGCGACTTTGTAATCGCCCAGGCTTCTGCGGCAGTTGATGAGTCCAACAAGCTGAGTGACGACCTGGTACAGGTACGCCACCGTGGCGAAACAACCTTTATGCGTCCTGAGCAAGTGACGCTGATGGACGTGTCGCCACGTCAGGTAGTCTCGGTAGCAGCAGCGCTGATCCCGTTCCTAGAGCACGATGATGCTAACCGTGCCTTGATGGGTGCGAACATGCAGCGTCAGGCGGTTCCTACCTTGCGTGCTGATAAGCCGCTAGTGGGTACCGGTATGGAGCGTTTCGTTGCCCGTGACTCCGGCGTTTGTGCCGTAGCCACCCGCGGCGGTGTGATCGACTCCGTTGATGCGCGTCGTGTTGTTGTACGAGTCCACGAAGATGAAATCATCGGCGGTGAAGCCGGTGTTGATATCTACAACCTGACCAAGTACACCCGTTCTAACCAGAATACCTGTATGAACCAGCGCCCCATCGTGCGCCCTGGTGACAGCGTGGCCCGTGGCGATATTCTTGCCGATGGCCCGTCTGTGGATATGGGCGACCTAGCGCTTGGTCAGAACATGCGCATCGCGTTTATGCCCTGGAACGGCTACAACTTCGAGGACTCCATTCTGCTGTCTGAGCGGGTGGTACAAGAAGACCGTTTCACCACTATTCACATCCAGGAGCTGACCTGTGTGTCTCGTGACACCAAGTTAGGGCCAGAAGAGATCACTGCGGATATTCCCAACGTAGGTGAATCAGCGCTGGGCAAGCTGGATGAAGCAGGCGTTGTCTATATTGGTGCTGAAGTTGGCCCCGGCGACATCCTGGTCGGTAAGGTAACACCTAAGGGTGAAACCCAGCTGACGCCGGAAGAGAAGCTGCTACGCGCTATCTTCGGTGAGAAAGCGTCTGACGTTAAAGACACCTCGCTGCGTGCCCCGACAGGCATGAAAGGCACCGTGATTGACGTTCAGGTGTTTACCCGTGACGGCGTTGAGAAAGACTCCCGTGCTCTGGCCATCGAGCAGATGCAGCTCGACGAGGTGCGTAAGGATCTCCAGGAGACCTACCGTATCGCCGAAGAAGCTACCTTTGAGCGTCTAAAGCGTACACTGGAAGGCCAAGCCGTTAACGGCGGCCCGAACCTTAAGAAAGGTGACGTACTTGACGAGGCTTACCTCGACGAGCTGCCGCGTCAGCAGTGGTTCAAGCTGCGTATGCAGGATGAATCCTACAACGAGCTGTTGGCTCAGGCCGACGAGCAGCTAGAAAATCGCCGTAAAGAAATGGACGAGCGCTTTGAAGATAAGAAGCGCAAGCTAACCCAGGGCGACGATCTCGCGCCGGGCGTGCTGAAAATCGTTAAGGTTTACATGGCGGTTAAACGTCGCATCCAGCCCGGCGATAAAATGGCAGGTCGTCACGGTAACAAAGGTGTTATCTCGGCGATTATGCCCATCGAAGATATGCCGTTCGACGAGAAAGGCGAGCCGGTCGATGTGGTACTAAACCCGCTGGGTGTTCCGTCGCGGATGAACGTGGGTCAGATCCTGGAAACTCACCTGGGTATGGCCGCGCGTGGTCTGGGTATGAAGATCGAAGCGATGCTGCGTGATGCCCGTGGCCAGCAAGTTGCTGAAATTCGCGACTTCCTGGGTCAGATCTACAATACGCCTGGTAGCCGCACCGAGGATCTTGATTCGCTGAGCGATGAAGAAGTGATCGCGCTGGCGAAGAACCTTAAGGGCGGTGTGCCCATGGCAACGCCGGTGTTCGATGGTGCTAAAGAGCATGAAATCAAACATCTGCTGAAGCTTGCGGATATTCCTGAGTCAGGCCAGATGGCGCTGTACGATGGGCGTACCGGCGATGCGTTTGACCGCCCGGTAACCGTTGGCTACATGTACATGCTGAAGCTTAACCACTTGGTAGACGACAAAATGCACGCCCGTTCTACCGGCTCTTACTCGCTGGTTACCCAGCAGCCCTTGGGTGGTAAGGCGCAGTTCGGTGGTCAGCGCTTTGGTGAGATGGAAGTGTGGGCGCTGGAAGCTTACGGTGCCGCGTATACGCTGCAAGAGATGCTCACCGTCAAGTCGGATGACGTCGAAGGTCGTACCAAGATGTACAAAAACATCGTGGATGGCGACCACACCATGCAGGCAGGCATGCCGGAATCCTTCAACGTACTCGTGAAGGAAATCCGCTCGCTGGGCATCGATATCGAGTTAGAGAGCTAGGAGCCGTTCCATGAAAGATTTGGTGAAAGT
>NZ_JAFWFN010000039.1 GCF_017515565.1 Halomonas sp. | reverse complement strand
GTCATAAGCGATGAAGCTTGGTAAAGCTGAAAGTTGATTTTATCGTTCACATCATGAAGCGTCAGCAAGTCAAAATATGCATCAACAGTTCCAAGCAATTCATCATCTGATGACACCACTGGGCTCGACCAACAAGTATGCAATTTTTCTGCGACCGCCGCGTCACGCAGCATTTTCCAGTGCAGGTCTGTTTGAATGTTATTCGTGACCATCAAACGACGGTGGTGTGCCGCACCACCACAGGTGCACATTTTTTTTGCAACGTTAAGGCGTTGCAGGCATTTCATAAATGAGGATGAAAAAAGTCGGTTGGGCATTGCACTTAGCGTTTGGGTCGCCGCATCGTAACGCATCACAATTACGCGCACACCTGGAATCCCTAGGCTAACTGCTTCAGCAATAGCCGATAAGGTTTCTTGGAGAGGCGCTTGTTGAGCAATTAGTTTGTGAATACTCTGCTGGGCTTCCAAAAAATCGGCTCCACCCATAACGTCTATATTCAATGTGTTATCCCCATACGCTACGATTAGTTAGGTTAACCCTATCTTTTACAAAAATCGAATTTTTGTTTTTTGTTGTATAAGTTTTATTTTCTAATTTATTTCCTGAAAATTGCTGATATTCAGCTGTCCAGGCCACGTCTATTGAATTCACAGATCACGATGGTGAAAATTATAATTTGTTAGATAAAACACATCGTTTGAAAATGAAGAGACGACGGCAGCGCTGCAGCGCGAAGTCTCTGTCTCAGAGCAGAATCTCGGTCGCTGACAGACAGCAGAAGGGAGTGACTGAGTGAATATGCTGCCAAGCGTATCGAGCGCTGGCAGGGTGTCAGTCACCATGATACATAAAGAATGGATAGTTCTTGGTCTATGCCATTGGGGTAAAAGCATGACCAAGAAAGCTGGCTACCTGCGGTAATGCATACGGCGCATCAAGCAAAACTTGCACGTCGGTTTGTACATGCTCAAGTGCAGGCAGTGCGAAGAAGAACCCTTGCAGCAGACTAATACCTGCTCAGCGGGACGTTTTAGGGCAGGTTTATGGTGCCTTCATCGTTTTGTATCCCATACCGATGATCGGGTGGAAGAGGGCGTTGGTAGTTTAACTCGCCTGTTGTGCAAGTCGTTATCATCAGATGTTGCACCTGGAAATGCTGAAATCTCTGGCGTTAACTCACGTCCACTGCTGTTTGTACGGAATGCCCGAATAGCATTGAGCAACTGGTGTGTTTCTAGCTCCAGTGCTTGTGTTGATGCGTTGGTGAGTTGCAGTTGTTCAGCCGTATGCTGAACCCCTTGTTCCATCACGTTCACTGCCGTTCCAATCTGTGAAATACCATTACTTTGTTCCGACGAAGCTGAGCTAATCTCGCCCATGATGTCGTTAACTCGCTGACTGGTCTCCATCACGCGAGTAATCCCCTTTTCTGTCTCTTCTACTAGCTTACCACCGGCCTCAATTTCGCCGTTGGCAGTGCTAATTAATCGATGAATCTCCTTGGCAGCGTCTGATGAGCGGTTGGCAAGAGCACGTACTTCGCTTGCAACCACGGCGAAACCGCTCCCATGAACGCCAGCACGCGCGGCTTCTACAGAAGCGTTTAGCGCCAAAATATTTGTCTGGAACGCAATAGAATCAATTAATGAGACGGTCGTAGATATGCGCTGAGCACTGTCGGTAATCGCCTCCATACGCTTAACGACTAACGCCATGCTTTCGCCTGCCTCTTTTACTTCGCGCATATTGGATGTGGCCAGTTGACTTGCCTGCTGCGCGTTCTCAGCGTTTTGCTTGACGGTGACTGTCAATTGTTCGGTGCTGGCAGCGGTTTCTTGTACTGAGGAGGCAAGATCATCGCTGCGCTGCGCAATGGATTCATTACTTTGACGAATACCCACGACGGAAGGTTGTACCTTATCAATGCCATCATTCACATCATCTACAATGGCGCTTAGCCCCTTTCGCATAGTGATAAGCGCGTTTGCCAGTTGGTCAAAATCATCGTTATAACGAACGGGAGGGGCTGCGGTAAGGTTGCCTGCAGCTACCTGTAACACAAAAGTAGGATAGGTGTTCGCTACGCGTCGCACTTTATTCCACAGCATAACCCCAAGCCCCATTACCATCACCAATGGTATTAGCCCCGTAAGCATATCGAGTGGATTTTCAGAAAGCTGCCATTGGCGACTTGTCAGCCAGGCAATGGAAAGGCTGGCGACTAAAGTAAGTAATCGAGTTTGTAGCGTCGCCGATCCCCACCGTAAGCGACGGATAAAAGCTATGGGATGGCGGCGACGAATTTGACCACGGTGCAGGGTGTATCTTTTCCCCTTGCCATTGAGCCAGTCGCTGTAGACGGATTCCGCTTGCTCAATTTCCGCAGCTGACGGCTTAATGCGAAGCGACGCATAGCCTACAATTTGACCGTTCTCTTTAATGGCCATTGCATTAGCCCGTACCCAATAGTAGTCACCGTTCTTGCGGCGATTTTTCACTAGCCCCGACCACGCCTCGCCTTTCTT
>NZ_JAFWFN010000038.1 GCF_017515565.1 Halomonas sp. | reverse complement strand
TCGTGGCACTGTAGCGTCAGTTGGTTAGCAAGCGGCATGGTTTCAGAAGTGTACGATCTTTTTCGGCAGCCTGATATTGTATTCCTTGTTTCACCCGCTACTTAAATCTGGGTAATACCAGGAACTTTATTACGGCGCATTAGCGCGAAAGGATCTAGACAATGGCAACTGGCACAGTTAAATGGTTTAACGACACTAAAGGTTTTGGTTTCATCGCTCCTTCTGACGGTGGCGACGACCTTTTTGCTCATTTTTCTGAAATTCAGTCTGACGGTTTCAAAACCCTTCAAGAAGGCGCTAACGTTTCTTTTGACGTTACCCAGGGTAAGAAAGGCCTTCAGGCTTCTAACATCAAGCAAATCTCCTAAGCCCTAAGCTTTAGAGTTTGCCCAGACCCTCACAGGCCTGGATAACAAGGCCCGCTTATGCGGGCCTTGTTGCGTTTGGGCACCCGTCTTTTGGGTGCCAACTTTCGCTACGTGACTCACACACGCAAGTAAGCAACGAAGCGTACATCTACCGTTAGCGTTAGCGTATCCAGCGCTGCCGCCCGCGCACGCCCTTCAGCACTCGCCCGGTACAAATGCGGCGTCATGGCCAGCAAATCAGCTATCTTCTCTGCCCCCTCAAGCGATAACTCATAACAAAGCGATATGGTTTGCTGATGTGCGAAGCCCTTAGGCACGCTTGGCTCCATAGGACGCTCTGGCTTTAACGTGGTGTAGATCACTTCCCGCAGTTCGCGCAAATGGTTTGGCCCTGCCTCCACTTGCAACAGCAGGCCGCCTAGCTTTAGCACACGGGCAAACTCCCCTGGTACTGGAAAACCAAACATGCACAGAACACAATCCAGCGCGGCCGACTGCACCGGCAAATGGGCATTACTGCCTACCACCCAACTTGCTTGAAGCGTATCCTGCTTGGCCGCGGCTAACACTGCCCACTTGGAAATATCCAGCCCCATTAATGATAAAGGCACTGAAGCGGGTACAGTTTTTGCCAGTTGGCGCAGGTAGTATCCTTCGCCACAGCCCGCATCCAGGCAGCTATAAGGTGCATTAGGCAAACCGGAGTCCGCGCGATGCTCCTCTACAGCGCTATTTACTGCTTTTGCGATAGCTTCATAGTAGCCACCATTAAGAAACCGCTGGCGAGCCGCCACCATGGCCTTACTGTCGCCGGGATCATGGGAGCGCTTGTGCTGTACGGGCAACAGGTTGACGTAACCCTGCTTGGCAATGTCGAAACTATGCCCTGCCGTGCAACGCCACGTACCGCCTAACATCTCTAACGGCTCGCCATCCAAGGGGCAAGCCAATGCTTGAAAAGGAGTTATGCTCATAGGCGTTTCATCATTGAATTAGAAAGAGTAAATAAAAATGCGGCTTGGAAAGTACAACGCAGAGAATGCGATGACGCTTAAACACGGTAAAGGCTAACACACCATGCATCGACTACTGCGCATTGCGGGCGCTTGGCCCTATTTGATTGCCATTTTTCTAAATGCTTTCGTGGATTTAGGGCATAAAATTGTTATTCAAAATACGATTTTCAAAAGCTATGACGGCACTTCCCAGGTCGTGCTCACTGCGCTGGTGAATGGATTAATCTTACTGCCGTTTATTTTGCTGTTTAGCCCGGCAGGCCACGTGGCGGATAGCTACCCAAAGGTGCGCATTTTACGCATTTCCGCCTGGGCCGCCGTAGCGGTTTCACTAGGCATCACCACTGCTTACTACCAGGGGTGGTTTTGGCTGGCGTTTGCCATGACGCTACTGCTAGCGATTCAGTCGGCCTTCTACTCCCCGGCTAAATACGGCTTAGTAAAAGGGCTTTTTGGCAAACCTCGCTTGGCGGAAGCCAATGGGTTGATCCAAGCCGTCACCATTAGCGCTATTCTGACAGGCACCGTGGCGTTTACTGCCCTATTTGAAAGCTGGGTGTCGCCTGATGCCGACACGCCAAATCAGTTGTTGCGCCAAATTGCCCCCTTAGGCTGGTTGCTAGTGCTTAATAGCATCATCCAAGTCGCGATGCTTTACCGCCTCCCGCTTGATAACACCCAGCGTTCTGATACACCGCTAACGTGGCAGCGCTACATCAAAGGTGCTGCCTTGAAAGGTAACCTGCGGATCATCGCGCGTCAGCCCGTCATCAGGCTTTCCATTATTGGTCTTGCTACCTTCTGGTCGGTGGGGCAAGTGCTGCTAGCCGCTTTCCCCGCCTACGCTAAAGATGCTCTTAGCATTGATAACACCTTGGTACTGCAAGGCATTCTTGCGGCCAGCGGTGTTGGTATCGCGCTGGGCTCTTTGCTTGCCAGCAAGCTTTCTCATAACCGAATCGAAACCGGTTTAATCCCCGTAGGAGCGATCGGGGTGGCGCTAGGGCTATGGTGCCTGCCGCTATTCGCTACGCCCACTGGCCAAGCACTGAACTTTGTATTTATAGGCGTCATGGGTGGACTGTTTATTGTGCCGCTCAATGCGCTGATACAGTTTCACGCCGCCGATAACGAGCTAGGCACTGTGCTAGCGGCCAACAACTGGATTCAGAACATCGCCATGCTGGGCTTTTTGGTGCTCACCGCGCTGTTCGCATTGATGGGTGTAGATAGCCTTTACCTGCTACTGCTGATTGCCAGCGTCGCTATGGTAGGCGGCGGTTACACCGTCATAAAGTTACCGCAAAGCCTGGTGCGCTTTCTGCTGAGTTTTTTGCTGACGCGCCGCTACCATGTCGATGTTCACGGGCTTGAAAACCTGCCCGCTCAAGGCGGGGTACTGCTACTAGGCAATCATATTAGCTGGGTGGATTGGGCCATGGTACAGATCGCCAGCCCTCGCCCGGTGCGTTTTGTGATGCTGAAATCCGTTTATCAGCGCTGGTACCTTCGCGGTTTTCTCAAAGCGCTCGGCTGTATCCCCATTGAACGCGGCAGCGCAGCTGAAAATGCGCTGGCGGATGTGGCTGAACAACTCAACGCCGGTGAAGTGGTGTGCCTGTTTCCTGAGGGGGCCATTAGCCGCACTGGCCAGCTGGGCGAATTCCGCCGCGGCTATGAACGTGCCTGCAAAATGGCTAACGCTGATGTCAAAATCGTCCCCTTTTACCTTCGCGGACTATGGGGTAGCCAGTTTTCACGCTCTTCTAGCAAACATAAAGAGTTACGCAACGCTCCTCTGCACCGTTCGGTCGTGGTCGCCTTTGGCAAGCCGCTAGCGAAAGATACCTCTGGCGATGTACTCAAGCGGCGTATTTTTGAGCAGGCCACCCACTCCTGGCAGCATGCCGTCGATGAGCTACCCACGCTACCCGAGGCCTGGATGCGCAGCGTGAAGCGTAACCCAAGCGCACAGGCACTCACGGACTCCAGCCGCTCGCTCAATGCAGGCCAAGCGCTTACCGCCAGCCTGCTATTAGCAAAACGTATTCGTAAGCTTGCCCCTGGGAAAAACGTGGGGTTGTTGTTGCCAACCAGTAGCGCTGGCGTACTCGCCAATATGGCGACACTCCTGGCGGGCAAAACGCTGGTAAACCTTAACTACACCGATAGCCAAACAGCACTGGCATCAGCACTCGCCCAAGCCGAGATCAGCACGGTGCTTACCTCACGCTTCTTTGTTGAAAAACTTCAGCAACAAGGGCTAAACGTCAGCCAACTGCTAACCAATATTCAGGCGGTCTACCTGGAAGACCTGCAGTCGGCTATTGGCAGTACTGAACGCCTCAGCACCTGGCTTACCGTTCGTCTACTGCCGGCGGGGGTACTTAAGCGCCTGTTTTGCAGCAACCAAGACGCCGACCGTACCGCCGCCATTGTGTTTCTAAGCGGCGAAGGAGACCAACCAAAGGGCGTAATGCTGAGCCACCGCAACCTGATGGCCAACATCAAGCAGACCTCTGATGTACTCAACACCCAGAGTAACGATGTGGTAATGGGGTCCGTTCCGCTATTCCATGCCTTTGGGCTAACGGTCACCCAACTGCTGCCGCTAATAGAGGGCCTGCCGCTGGTTTGTCATGCCGACCCTAACGACCCGACCGGCATTGCAAGGGCTATTGCCAAGCACAAAGCCACTATTATGTTCGGCACATCGCATTTTCTAGCGCTACTGAACCGCAGCCAAGAAGTGCATCCGCTAATGCTGGACAGCCTGCGTGCCGTGGTTATCGGTGCAGAATTACTGGATGAGCGTATATGCCACGACTTCACGCTCAAGTTCCACAAGCCCATTTACAGAGGCTACGGGGCTACAGAAACTGCGCCCGTTGCCTCGGTCAACCTGCCCGATGCCATGGATATTAACTACCAGCATATTCAACGGGGCAAAAAATTAGGCACCGTAGGCATGCCACTGCCCGGCACCAGTTTTAAAATCGTCGACCCAGCAAGCTTTAAAGAGCTGCCCACCGGTGAGACAGGCATGATCTTGATCAGCGGCCCTCAAGTGATGCAGGGGTATTTAAACGACCCGAAGCGCACTGCAACTGCCATTAAAGTGATCGATAGCCACCGCTGGTTCGTTACCGGCGACAAGGGGTTTATCGATGAAGATGGCTTCTTAACCCTGATTGATAGCGCTTCCCGCGCTGCCAACATAGAAGCTGAATGAATAAGCCTATACGTGATTGAAAGGGGCGGTGAAAACCGCCCTCAATCACCTAAACACCACGCTTATAGCTATTAGTGGACCGATAGCCGAACCATTAAGCGCATTGGTTGCTGCTTGTATGGATGGGCTACTCAGGCGGTTTTTCAGCAGAGCTCCCCGTTCTCTGGGAGGAATTAATCTGGCCTTCTCCACGCGCAATATCCTCATGGCTAATCACCACCACATCACGCGGCCACCACTCGGGATGGTTATCGCGGATAAACGTCATGAGTTTTTCACGTACGTTCATCTCTGCCGTCCAGCCTGCTAATGGGTCGGAGGTCATCAAATAGCAGGAGATCGTTTGCGCAGTGCCATTTTGTGCAGTTACATAACACAGCAGCTTGTGGTGTTCGATAATCGACTCTTCCGCTTCAGCAAACTCAATAAACTTCTCCCGAAGCAGTGGGATGTCCGCGCTCAGGTGAAGCGTTAGCTCCAAACAGCGGTAAAGCTTGGCACTTTTGACTGACAAATTCTCAAAAGGCTTAGAGACAAAATAGGTAACCGGCACAATCAGCCGCCGCTCGTCCCACACTCTTAGGCGAATAAAGGTATAGAAGATCCCTTCCACATAGCACCACCGGCCTTCAAACATCACCAGATCGCCAATGCGAATAGGTTTCGCGAAAGATAATTGAAAGGAGGACAAAATGTTGCCAAGCATTGCTTGGCCAGCAATCCCCACCAGCACCGCCAGCACACTGGCCGAGGCAAGAATGGAGAGCCCCATCGTCTCAAAGAGCTGGATTTGCCCCAGCACATAGATCGTCACACCAATAACCGTGATGAGAATAATGATCCGTCGCAGCGCATAAAGCGATGTCAGCAGCCTGCGCTTGTCTCTGGGTTTGGTGTCATCGATTTCCCCCACCAGCCGACGCGTTAAGCGCAGCATAATGGTATCCACAAGGCGAAGCGCTATGGTGCCCATTCCCCATGCCAATACAGCGATTAACAGTACGCGAAACGTGGTAGTAGCCACCGCAGAAAAGGACACCACATAATCCAATAACATTTGCGTAATCAGCGAGATGGCGATCAGCGCCATGGGGACTTTAATGCGGGCAACAAAGATGCTCTGTGCACCGGAGGGCAACAACCTGGCCGCTAACCCAACAATGCCGTAAACCAACCATCCCACTAAACCGATAAACAGTAGGAACAAAGGAATCGCGAGCCACTCCCACACCATCAATATGCCGAACGACGATTTGAAGCGGTCAGGAATATACTCTTCCAAAACTGAAGGGCCATATTCATCATAAAGCACGGGGATCGATGAAACGCTCTCCGGCATAATCAGCCAAACAGGGTCTTCATCGTGCAATTGATAGCGGCCAAGCCGAATGTCGTAGGCCTCGCCTCCGGCCTGAAGCGAGGTAATTTCAATATCTCGACGCGGCATTCCAGCCTGCGGGTTCTGGCCAGTGGCATCCTCAATCGCGGCATCCTGGCGCCCAGAGAGCTTGGAAACACTTAGCCACTCGCCACGCTTAAACACCTCTGCCAGCTGCTCAGCCAGCTCACTACCCTGTTCGGCCTGCTCGTCCGGCGATAGGTCAGAAAGATTAAGCAGGTGGGCCGCCGCCGCATAGTTCTTCTCTTCGGTAAGCTCGACAAAACTGCGTACTGTTTCCCGTGGCGTTCTACGCTTTACTTCTTCTGGGACATCCCCAAGTCCCACGTTCAATTCATCGACACTGAACCACAGCCTGTCCTCGCGCTCTTCTCCCTGAGTTTGCGCTGCGCAGAGGCTAGAAAAAGCGAGCGTGATTACCAGTACTAACCATACGGGCCATGAGTAATTTGCTTTCATACATGCCTTTCTGTTTAAGGGAAGCCACGTGTCAGTTTGACCATTTAAGACCACCCATAAGCCTGTATTTAATACTGGCCTTCCATGGCGGCGGTTAGACAAAGTACAGCCTACCATTGTTGATCAAGCAAGGGCCGTAAGCGCGGCTGCTCGGCTGTCCGTGACACATTTGTGAACTTTGCGCGATACAATCCATTTCCAACACGTTATTTCCAACACTCTATTTCCAACACTTTATTTCCAACACCCTATGCCCAACACTATTCCCCAGTGAACCTCACGAGATATTGCACAGCGAAGATGGTTGTTGAATCCACCCGCCCGTTTGGCAGCACTCCCTTACAGGCTAGAGCCAGGAACCTATGACACGAAACGTACTGATTGTTGAGGACAACCCAGGTATCGGCGAGCTTGTCCGTATGCATGTAGCCGAACTGGGTATGACCCCGCTTCTTTATGAACGAGGGGAATCTGGGCTTGCGCGTTTTCGTGAAGGCGGGATCGACTTAGTGATTCTTGACCTGATGCTACCCGGCATGGACGGGCTTTCAGTATGTCGCGAGATCCGTGCCGGCCCAGGCTACGTGCCGGTATTGATGCTGACCGCAAAAAGCACGGAGCTTGACCGGGTGCTGGGCCTAGAAATGGGGGCGGATGATTACCTCACCAAACCCTTCAGCGTTGCAGAACTCGCTGCAAGGGTAAAAGCCTTATTTCGACGGGTGGATGCCATGGCATCGGCAGCGGTCGTGGAAACCAGCAGTGATGAACTGATCGCCGACGGGCTACGTATCGACCCCGCTCGCCGACGCGTATTTATAAAGGAGCGGCCTGTCGAACTCACCGCACGGGAGTTTGATCTGCTGTGGCACTTTGCCAGCCATCCGGGGCGGGTATTCAGCCGTGTTCAACTGTTAGATACCGTGTGGGGCTATAGCCACGAAGGCTATGAACATACCGTCAACACCCACATCAACCGCCTGCGGGGCAAGATTGAAACAGACCCAGCTCAGCCGGAATTTATTCAAACCGTCTGGGGGGTGGGCTATCGCTTCCGCGAGTAAATTATGCTGAAAACACTCTATACCCGGCTCTCCATCGGGCTGTTTCTACTGCTGCTGGTGGTCGGGCTGCTGTATACCTTTATCAGCCTCTATTCCCTGCGTGGGTACAGCGCCTCCGTCAGCCAGGCACTGCACCAGGATTTGGCGCAAACCTTGGTATCCGACAGGAACTTAGTCAGCGACGACGGGATTGACCCAGGCGCATTGGAGGAACTGTTCTCCCTGTATATGGCCATTAACCCCAGCATCGAAATCTACCTGCTGGGCATGGATGGCACCATTCTCTCCTACTCGGCTAACCCAGCGCAGATCAAACGCAACCAAGTCTCGCTGACCCCGATACACAGGCTGATGGATGACAGACGCCTGTACCCAATACTCGGCGATGACCCCCGCAGCCACGACCGGCAGAAAGTCTTTTCCGTTACCCCGGTGCCTTCGGCTGACAACCCGGAAGGGTATCTCTACGTAGTATTACGTGGGGAGCAGTACGATGCGGCGGAAACCATGGCCCGCGGCGGCAAAATACTTGAGATGAGCGCCTGGGCACTGTTGGTGAGCCTCGCCGTGGCCATGATCGCAGGGCTAACCATTTTCCACCTGCTTACCCGCCGCTTGAGATCGCTCGCCCGGCTAGTAGCAGAATTCGAAAACAGCGACATGCGCCAGCACCCGTTCAGCGCATGGTCTAACAGGACTAAGGGCAACCGTGCTGGTTTTAACAGCACAAAATGGCGCGACAATCGGCCGGTAGTACGTGACGAGATCGACTATCTGGGTGCCTCCTTCGACGATATGGCCCAACGGATCGTCTCCCAGATCGAACAACTCAAAGAGAAAGACGCCCAGCGCCGCCAGCTGATCGCCCAGGTATCCCATGATCTGCGAACGCCACTGGCCTCCATGCAGGGCTATATCGAAAGCCTGAAGCTAAGGCGTGACCGCCTTAGTTCTGAGGAGCAGGATCGCTTTCTTGATATCGCCCTCAAAGAGGGCCGCCGTTTAAGCCGCTTAGTGGATGAGCTTTTTGAGCTTGCCGCCCTTGAGGCAAGAGAGAAACAGCCGGTACCAGAACCCTTTCCGCTGGCGGAGCTCGTCCACGACGTGGTTCAGAAGCACAGCCAAGCCGCTCAAGAGAGCCAGTTAACGCTAATGCTGAGCGGCAACCCGGCGCTGCCCATCGCCTATGCGGATTTAGCCATGACCGAACGGGTACTGGATAACCTGATCAGTAACGCCATTGCATACAGCCCTGCGGGTAGCCGTATTAACGTTGTGGTGGGCCAAACAGATGGCGAACCCGAAGTGTGCGTACAGGACAGCGGCCCCGGCATTGCTGAGCAAGACCTGCCCCACATTTTTGAGCCTTTTTATCGCGGCGAAGCCGCTGGCGGCAAGGGCCATGCCGGGCTAGGGCTGGCGATTGCCCGCAGAATTATGACGCTACAGGGCGGCGATATTCGGGTGCACAATCTTGCCACTGGCGGAGCCTGCTTCTGCATACGTTTACCGGTGAAAGGTACTCACTCACCCAGCGTTATAAATACGTGATAACTGTGTGATCACTACGTCATAACAGTGAGAGATAGCTGTGATAACTCTCATGCAAACTGTTTATCGTATTCACCCCACACGTTACCCAACCGTTTTCCCTCGTGGAGGCATCCAGTGCTTATCAAGATTGCCAAACCCAGTGACCTGCGCGAATCCGATGTAACGCCGGAATCTATCTACCTCTCTAGGCGGCGCTTTATGGGTGGGATGGTAGGCCTAGGCGCGGGCCTGGCCCTTTCCGGCAATGTACATGCCAATGCTGATTACTCAGATGTGCCTGAAGGCGATGCGCCAGCGTGGCTAAAAGAGAAAATCAGCGACACCCAGTGGCGCGCTATTACCCCCAGCAACCCCGACAAAGACAAGATAGCCCCTTTCGATGACGCCAGCGGCTACAACAATTTTTACGAATTTGGCGCTGACAAGACCGATCCCGCCCGCCATGCAGGTAGCTTGAAAACCCAGCCCTGGAGCGTGGTGGTGGATGGCGAAGTTAACAACGGTGGGCGTTTTGCACTTGAAGATTTTGCCAAGCCTTCCCAGTTTGAAGAGCGCATTTACCGCCTACGCTGCGTAGAGGCCTGGTCGATGGTGATTCCCTGGCTGGGCATCCCCCTTGCAGAGGTAATCAAGCGTGCCGACCCCACCAGTAAAGCCAAGTACGTCCGCTTTGAAACCCTGGTCGACCCCGAGCAGATGCCCGGGCAGCGCTCTTCGTTTTCACTCATCGACTGGCCCTACGTGGAAGGCCTGCGTTTAGATGAAGCTATGAACCCGCTAACGCTACTGGCCATGGGCATGTACGGTCGTGAACTGCCCAACCAAAACGGCGCCCCTTTGCGCCTGGTGGTGCCCTGGAAGTACGGCTTTAAAAGCATCAAATCTATTGTGCGCATCTCGCTGGTGGAAGAGCAGCCGGTCAACACTTGGCAACTCCTTGCTCCAAATGAGTACGGCTTCTACGCCAACGTTAACCCACAGGTTGACCACCCCCGCTGGAGCCAAGCGACCGAGCGTCGGCTACCCAATAGCCTATTCAGACCAAACACCATCGACACCCAGATGTTTAACGGCTACGCCGACGAGGTCGCTGAGATGTATGCGGGGCTGGATTTGAAGGCAAACTACTAATGGCCGCGCTAAACCTATGGCTATTGTGGCGCCTAGGGGTATTTTTCGCGGCGCTGGCGCCGCTGCTGTTCTGGAGCTGGCAGGTGGCTAATAACGCCGCGGGCCCAGAGCCGGGTAATTATCTCCTGCTGAATATCGGCCTCGGCGGGCTATGGATGCTGCTACTGACCCTCAGCCTTACCCCGCTCACCAAACTCACCCGGTGGAAAGGCTTTGCCCTCATCCGCCGCCAGCTTGGCCTCTGGACTCTCGCCTATGCCACCCTGCACCTGCTCTGCTATGTGCTGTTCATTTTGGGCCTTAACTGGGCGCTGCTGGGCAGCGAGCTGGTAAAGCGACCCTACATCATTGTTGGGATGCTGGCGCTGATTGGCCTTGCTGTACTAGGCGCCACCTCCAACCGCTGGTCGATGAAGCGGCTCGGCAAACGCTGGAAGCCACTGCACAAACTCTCCTACCTCATTTTGGGCTTAGTGCTACTGCACTTCTTCTGGGTAGTACGTGCCGACCTGCAAGAGTGGGCGATGTACGCCGCTATTGCTGCGCTTATCATGGCAACACGCCTGCCCCCCATCGCCCGCACACTGCCTAAATTACGCTATCGACTCAGCCGCCGTTAGAAGCGGCACAAACAGTGTAGCCACCTATACTGAACAGGAAAGGACTATAAACCGCTTTAACTAGCGCGATTCAACTTTGAAATGCCCACCTGCAATAGCAAACCGACCAAGCCAATAAAAGCGGACACACATACGTTGAAAGGGGAAAGCTCATAACGTCGCAGATTTCAGCTTGTGCAACGCCTTGCCTCACTATAGTTTATTTATATTAAAGGCCCTGCGATGCAGCGTTATTGTCGCGTAACGCCTGAACAGAACTGACAAAGGTGCCGTCTATGCCCCCCGCTGTCTCTCCACTGCAAACTTCATTGCTTCATCACCCTGGCCATGGCGCTTGCTGCTGTGGCTCGCCGCTGCTTCAACGCTTCCATGAACGCATGATGGCCGAGATCACCCGTCGCCAATTAATCGGTGGGGCCGCTGCGGTGATGGCGCTTTTTGCTGGTTTACATGCCCCAGCGTCAATAGGTAGCCAACCCAAGCGGCACGATGGCCCTCTACTGCTGACCAACCTTGCCCTGTTCGATGGCAACGGCACGGCGCTGCGCGAAGGCGTAACAGTGCGTATTGAAGAGGGCCGCATCCACGCAATTTTGCCTCAGGATGCCCCCGCGGAAGGTGCCGAAATAATCGATTGCGGCGGCCGCGCATTAATGCCTGGATTGATCGACGCCCACTGGCACACCACCTTAGCGGCGATTAGCCAGGTCGCCGCCATGACCTCAGACGTAGGCTATGTGCATTTAGTGGCTGCTCAGGAAGCAGAGCGCACGCTTATGCGAGGCATTACGTCGGTGCGGGATGTAGGCGGGCCGTCTTTCGCGCTAAAACGCGCCATTGATGAAGGCATTGTGGCCGGGCCGCGCATTTTTCCTGCTGGCGCCATGATCTCCCAAACCTCTGGCCACGGCGATTTCCGCATGCGCCATGAAGTACCTCGGGGTAGCACGACGCCCTTGAGCGAACAGGAGCGCCAAGGGGTAGCCGCCATCGCCGACGGCGAAGCCGAAGTGCTACGGCGCACCCGTGAGCAGCTGATGCTAGGGGCAACGCAAATTAAGTTAATGGCGGGCGGCGGGGTCGCTTCCACCTACGACCCACTGGATAGCACCCAATTCACCGAGCGCGAATTACGCGCAGCGGTTGAAGCAGCGGAAGACTGGGGCACCTATGTCATGGTGCATGTGTATACCCCCCGGGGCATTCAGCGGGCGCTAAGGGCTGGCGTCAAATCAATAGAACACGGCCAACTGACCGATGAAGAAACCGCCCGCATGATGGCAGGCGAAGGCGCTTGGTGGAGTCTTCAGCCCTTCCTGCAAGACGAAGATGCGAATGTTTACCCCGATGCCGCTCGCCGCGACGCTCAGCGCCAAGTAGCAGAAGGCACGGTGCGGGCCTATGAGCTGGCCCAGCGCTTCGATATTAAGACCGCCTGGGGCACCGATATTCTGTTTAGCCCGCAAAATACGCCCAATCAGCTGCGCCAGCTGGCCAAGCTTACCCGCTTTTACGACCCCCTAACGGTACTGGCCATGGCTACAGGGCGCAACGGCGAACTGTTAGCGCTTTCTGGCCCGCGTAACCCCTACCCTGGCACGCTAGGTAAAATTGAACCCGGCGCGCTTGCCGACCTGCTCTTGGTCGATGGCGACCCTAGCCAAAACCTTGATTTTCTTCATGATCCAGAACGTAACTTACGCCTGATTATCAAAGGCGGACGCATCTACAAAGACACCTTGCAAGGATAATAATGATGCTTAAATCCTCCTCACTGGTTGCCGCCATTGGCCTGATAGCCGCAGGCTTCGCTACTCATACCCATGCTCAAGAAAGCGCCTGGCGTTACCAGCTCACCCCCTATGTATGGATGACAGGGCTATCTGGCGACGTGCGCCCACTCGCCAATGCCCCGACCATCAGTACTTCGCGCTCGTTTAGCAGCGTAATGGATGACCTGGAAGGCGCGTTTTTTATGGCCGGTAGCGCCCGTAAAGACCGCTGGGTGCTGTTTGGAGATATTACCTGGGCGTCCCTTAGCCATGAGAGCACGCTGCTGCCGGGCGTTGCAGTGGAAGGCAACCTGCGCCAGCGTTCGCTAACCGCTGCCGCCGGTTATCAAGTGGTCAGCACGCCGACCCAACACCTTGATCTACTAGCAGGCGCACGCGCTTGGCGGATCGAAGCCGACGTCAAGGTGCCCGCCTTAGGGATTAGCGCCAGTGAAACCGAACGCTGGGTCGACCCTCTCCTGGCCGCCCGGCTGCGCTCCACCTGGGCGCCTAACTGGTCAACATTGGTGCATGTTGATACCGGCGGCTTCGGTATCGGCTCTGATAGCACCTGGCAGGCGGTAGCCACCGCCAATTACCAGATAAGTAACGCCTTTCACCTATCAGCAGGCTTTCGGCACTTATCAGTAGACCGCGACGAAAACGGCACTCGCATCGATGTATCGATGAACGGCCCACTACTCGGTGCCACTTGGATGTTTTAGCCAGATGTTACTCAATCATTAACGTGTTAGCACCTGAGCATCTAAAACCCCAACAGCCGCTTGCGCAAAGGGCGAAACGCCACCAAGGCCAGTACCGCTAAGGCTAGCCACTCAAGCCACGCGGGCAGTAATTCTTGCACCTGACTGGCCTGTTCCACCGGGTTCCAGCCGGTTATTCCCAGCGTAATATCAAACAACCAGCCAATTAACACGGTGATCAGCAGTACACTGCCCACGTACACCGCTAACGCCTGATTACCCAGCTCTCGGCGCAGAATGGCCAGGGTAGCCAGGCTGGTAATTGGCCCCGCTAGCAGGAACACTAGCGCCATTCCTGGCGAAATACCCGCCAACAGCAGCCCAGCGGCAACCGGCGTTGCCGCTGCAGCACAAATGTATAAAGGTATACCAATAACCGCCATTAGCATCAGCGCCACCAGCCCGCCTGAAAACCCCGCCATGGTATTGGGCGGCACTAGTGTCACCAGCACACCAGCCAGTAAAAGCCCGGCAAACACCCACGCACTAATATCATCAAGCAAATCGCTAAACGCATAACGCAAGCCAGCTCGAGAACGCTGCCAACCGCCCGCTGGCGCTTCGCTATGCGCATGGCTTTCACCACAACTTTTAGATGCGCAGCAGCCACTAGCGGCAACGGGCGCCACCACCGGCGACTTGGTAAACCCCACCAAAACGCCCGTCACAATGGCCGTCACCAGCGCCCCCAATACACGCGCCAGCGCCATTACCGGGCCAAGCAGTACGCTGGTTAATAGCACTGAATCTACCCCCACGCCGGGAGTGCTGATTAAAAACGATGTGGTTGGCCCGCGCCCCGCCCCACCACGGTGCAGCGCAAGCGCGGTGGGAATAGCCCCACAGGAGCAAAGCGGCAGCGGCATACCTATCACTGCCGCCCGCGTAATGCTGCCCAAACCGCGCCCACCCATCCAACGCTGCAGCAAATGCTCGGGCATCCACGCCTTAATTAGCCCCGCAATCACTAAGCCTAAAAGCAGCCAAGGGGCAGCGGTTAACGCAATGCTTAATAACTCTGACACCAGCTTCATCGTCTGTTACCTGCTTGTTAACCAACCGAGTAACGACTAGCCTAAACCCTGTAATCGTTACAGGGTCAAGCTGATGAAAAGCGCTTATCGTATTGGTGAAGTGGCCACCCGCACTGGCTGCTCCCCAGAAAGCATTCGCCACTATGAAAAACTAGGCTTACTGGCACCACCACAGCGGGGAGAGCAAGGCTACCGCCGCTACAACCAAGCAGCACTAGAGCGTATTGGCTTTATTCGCCATGGCCGAAGCTTGGGGCTAGACCTGCATAGTATTCAGGAGCTGCTGGCGCTTTCCGACAACCCCGACACCGACTGCACCGCCGCCGACGATATCGCCAGCCGCCACCTGCAGCATCTTGAAGAACGCATTACCGCTTTACAGGCACTGGCCGATGAACTGCGCCAAGTAGTCCATCAATGCCGGGGCGGCAAGGCTGCCAACTGCCGCATTATTAAAACGCTTTATGACCACCAGCCCACGTGCAGCAAGCGGGGATGCGGGGAAATGAATGCGTAACGCGGTGTAGCCATACGCCAGCTAACGCTAACAACATCGAATTTCATGCGGCCGTCGACTACGGTTATGACACCCCAGCGTAAAAAGAGGATCATTAAATGATCGAGTCACGAGAAGAGCTTGAAGCCGTTAAAAAGGCATGCCATGCCATGGTCACAAGAAGTTCGGGGCTTTCCGCTGGCTCCGCGATGATCCCCATACCGGGGCTGGATATTGGTTCAGACGTTGCCATATTGATGCGGTTAATTCCCAAAATTAATGAGAAATTTGGCTTGTCGCCTGAACAAATCGACGGCATGGATACCGAAAGCAAACTGTTTGTCATGACCGCTATTTCCAATACGGGTAGCAAGATGGCGGGTAAATACATCTCAAAAAAATTAATCGTGATGCTTTTGAGCAAGATGGGCATCAAAGTCGCGTCAAAAGGTGTCGCTAAGTTCGTCCCCTTTGTAGGCAGCGCCGTCGCAGGCAGCATCAGCTTTACGGCCATGAAGTACATGGGCAATAGCCATATTGAGGATTGTTATGAAATTGCCCTGGCGACACTGGAAAAGGAGTGGCGGGGTCAAGAAATCATCATTGAGCCAGAACCAGAGCCACAACCCAAAACAGACCCGCAAGATACCCTCAGATAAGTCACGCTTTTCCTTGCTGCCCCCTATACGGACTTTCCGGACAGTTACCTGCTGAGCAATGCTGTTACTCGGCCTTGTGTTCCACCATGGAACACATGCCAGCTCTATTCTGCTCCCCACTGTTATAAAAGTTACTCAAGCAAGTCTGATAAGTGCAGGACGCTCAACACTAGACGACTGGTCTAATCAAACGTAAGCTACCCCCATACTGCTGCTGCGACCTTCAACATTGCCCAGGCAGCCACTACACTTCTTTTACTCACCAGAAAGGATTCCTACATGAAAATTCTACTCGTTGTTACCTCACACGATAAGCTCGGCGACACCGGCAACAAAACCGGCTTCTGGCTTGAAGAGCTGGCCGCACCTTACTACGCCTTTATGGATGCAGGCGCCGAGCTGACCCTGGCCTCCCCTGCTGGCGGCCAGCCGCCGGTTGACCCCACCAGCAGCGCCCCAGATGCCCAAACCGATGCCACCAAGCGCTTCGAGGCTGATACCGAAGCCATGCAAGTGCTGGCAAATACCCACAAGCTGGCCGATATCAATCTGGCTGACTTTGACGGCATCTTTTACCCAGGCGGCCACGGCCCGTT
The DNA here is from genome assembly GCF_017515565.1 of Halomonas sp. GTDB lineage: Bacteria > Pseudomonadota > Gammaproteobacteria > Pseudomonadales > Halomonadaceae > Vreelandella. Next base: position 78,089 of record NZ_JAFWFN010000038.1, on the reverse strand, counting down.
GTGGGACCTCGCCGAAGACCCCACCTCAATCCACCTGATTGAAGATGCTATTGCCGCCAACAAGCCCGTCGCAACGGTATGCCACGCCCCCGGCGTGCTGCGCCATGTGAAAGGCAGCGACGGCAAACCCCTAGTAGCTGGCCGCAAAGTTACCGGCTTCACCAACAGCGAAGAAGAAGCCGTTGGCCTAACCGACGTAGTGCCGTTTTTAGTGGAAGACATGCTGCAAGACCTTGGCGGCCTTTACACCAAAGGTGATGACTGGAGTTCCCACGTGGAAGTGGACGGCCTGCTGATCACCGGGCAAAATCCCGGCTCATCAGAAGCCACCGCTCAAGCGCTGCTCAAAATGCTTTCTTAATAGCGCTCTTGATCGATAAGTAAGGAGAAGTTGATGCCCGCGTATGTCGTACTCACCCGAGAACACACGCACGATTCTCAGGAAATGGAGCGCTACAGCGAAAAAGCAAAAGCCGCCCGCGAAGGCCACGACCCACAGCCGCTAGCCTTCTACGGTGACTTTGAAGTGCTGGAAGGCAGCGCCATGGAAGGGGCGGTGATTCTACGCTTCCCCGACATGGCCGCCGCCCGCGCCTGGTACGAAAGCCCCGCCTACCAGGAAGCCCGCAAACACCGCTTCCTGGGTGCCGACTACCGCGTGTTTATGGTGGATGGCATAGAGCAAGCGTAAACGCTTTCTTGCCAAAAACACTTAGCAATTAAAAGGGCCGCTCGTCATTTAACGAGCGGCCCTTTTTACGTTTCCCCAACGGTTCTCTGCCCATGCTTGAAGCTGTTTTTTAAATATCAGCCACATGTCGTTGTCTAACCTAACACCCATTCTACTGGCGAACGGCTAAGACATCCTGACTGTAAGCGCGGGCAATACCAGCGGAATGATATTTAGCAGCGGTTGCTTGTAAAGCCATTCCTTTCGTGGCGCTACGGCCGGCCTGTATGCCGTTGGTCACGTTAACTCCACCGCTCATGAGGTATTAGGCGTTATACGTGGGCAGGCCCTAGCATGACTGGATGGAAAGGCCCTGCCCACGATCTATATTCGGCTCAAGAGAAGGTAATCGTAATTGAGCGCGACAAGGAAGAGATACCCATGACCATGGAACCAGAACAAACGCACAAAGCACTGTATAAGCAGGCCCAGCAGCAAGACATCTCGGGGCGCTCTTCAATGAGCAAGTTAGAACTCGCGGCCGCACTGGAGCACGATGCGTCAACAGATGCACACCCAGTAGTCGGCACACGCGTTGACACCTTTCGCCAGTTGGCCGAGTTAGTAGCTGCTGGGGCGTTCGTGCTGCGCCCGAGAATATTAACCGGCTTCGAGCGTCGCCAGCACGTACGCCAAACGCTGCGTGAAGACCACGAGACACGCATCGCGGCACAGACCGAAGAAGCCGCCATCAAGTTCGATAAGCTATCAGGTTCACTGTTTTCATTTTTTCGCGGTACGGCGTTGTTGTTCTACCGTGACATGGCCGGGGACGATACCTGGATGCCCACCGTATTGGCGTTGGGAGACGTGCACCCCGAGAACTTTGGCGTCATGCCCAACGCCAACAACGTGCCGATCTTTTCGGTTAATGATTTCGATGAGGCCTACTACGCCCCCTTCACTTGGGACATCAAGCGTGGCGCGGTGGGCTTTATGATTGCGGCGGCCACCGAAGGCGAGCTCAAGCGTAAGCATCAGGCCAAAATCGTACGCCGCTTTGTAGAGGGCTATATCGAAAACATGCAGCGTCTGGCGCGCGAAGGCACCGAGCAAGATGAAGAGATGCGTTATGACAGCGCGCCCAAGCTCATTCGCAAGCTGTTCAAGCAAGCCCATGAAGAACGCGCCCAATGGCTGATAGATGACTATCTCGACGAAACCAGGAGCGGCTTTCGCTCAACCGAAGAACTGGTACCGATTTCATCGCACTGCGATAAATTCCAGAAAATCACCGATCAGCTGGTCAAGAAGAACGCTATTGAAGTGCCAGAGCGCGCCAACGGTATGCGGGTGAAAGATGTGGCGATACGCCGTGGCCAAGGCACCGCCTCGCTGGGGCTCGACCGCTATTACGTGCTGATTGAAGGCCCCGAGCGCGATGGCACGGACGATCTGATCATCGAATATAAGCAGGCACGCCGCTCGGCCCTGTCTGGCCTGGTACCGCCCTCAGCCTACGAAATGGATACCCGCGCCGAGCGCATCAGCCATGCCCAGGCCGTGCACCTGGTGCGCGGCGACGTATTCTATGGCCATGTTGCGTTTGACGGCCTGAGTTATATGTCCCGCGAGCGCGCCCCGTTTCGCGATGACATCAATCTGGATGACCTTTCCAAGAGCGAATGGAAGAATTACGCCCGCATCTGCGGGGGCGTTCTGGCGGGCGTGCACGCGCTCTCCGACGAATCCGGCAAGATTGATTACGACATCGAACCGGCGATCATAAACGCCATCGGGCCACCGGAACTGTTTATCGAAGATATCGTGGAATTTGCCACCGAAGCCGCCGACCGCGTATGCCGTGACCATGCGCTATTTCGCGAAGACCATGCCAGGGGAGCATTCAAGCAGCTGGATATCGTGCATCGTTGAAACGACCTAGGTGCACCGCCCGAGTAGCCCCCTGCTCGATAGTCGCCAGGGTGGCAACCGCCATGGCGAGTGAAGAAACCCTAGCGCTTTACCACGGCGAGAGGCAGGTTGGATGGTTGTACGATTCCCAACCGCTACGCTTCGAGTATGCCGCGGCGTGGCTGGCGTATCCTGAGGCGGTAAGCCTATCACCCTCCCTGCCACTCACGCAGCAGGCGATGACGTGTTAGCACCACCTGACTACCTTTTTAACCACCCGTAAGTCTTGGTAACGGGCAATACAGCCCAGCGAAGTTAACTGTTATAATGGTATCTAACGATCTGTTCTAGGAGCGTTGCGATGGTTCGTAAGACCCCAACTGATAAAGTCATCGTTTCCCGCGAGCGTATTTTACGTTCTGTGACCAGCTCAAGCGCGATTGAAACAGGTGAGCGAACGGCAGTAATTGAGCAACGCCTCAAATCTCGCCCGCGTCTTTTTCCCAAGTTAACCTTGGCTTTCTGAGACTATTTGCTCATCCTCATTGCGTCCCCAAAACATCCCGAACCAAGCGCCCCACGCCGTCACGCCCAGCTTGAATCGCTTTGAAGTAGTAGTCCTTATGCTCATTCCACAGACTGTAGTCCAGTGGTTGAGCACCCACCTTGACAGCCCTCACATCTAGCAGCAAGCGTGATATTCGTCCGTTGCCCTCTCGGAATGGGTGACTCAGTATGAACTCGACATGCTTTTACTGGTGAGTCTACAGCCCCTAACTTCCACGCATATAAATCCAATATTTTGTTATTTAAAACACTATAATGAACCTTAAACCACATAATAATGGAATTACTTACCTTGAATGGTCTTCTTCTTAATTCTATAATTTTGTGTATTAACCTTCCTAAATAGCGATTATCCACTTTATGTTGGATTTAAGCCTCAGCAAGCCCAGCGAAATCGTCAAACGACTCTGCGAGCGCCTGCGAAAGGAGCGGCTGGCACAGCGAATGACCCAATCGGAAGTAGCTGGCCGCGCCGGTATCGGAACCAATACCGTCTCCAACCTGGAAGCCGGACGTAACGTCGGCTTCGAGAATCTGGTTCGCGTGGCCATGGTGCTTGGCCGCGCCAAGGAGCTTGAGGCACTGTTTTTGCCCAGACTGGAGAGTATCGACGATATTCAGCGCTACGAAGAGAGTACCCACCGCCAACGGATCAGGAAGCCCCGCGATGCTTGAGCAGGTCAATGTGTTCTTTGAGGGCTGGGGTGAGCGCTGGCTATGGGGCTCGTTGGTATCCACGACCGCTCTCTCCGGCCGCCCTCGAATTCTGTTCGAATACAGCGATGAAGCTAAGCAACGCGGCCTGGAGCTTTCGGCTTACACACTACCGCTGGACGGCCCCAAATTGCGACAGGACTTCCCATCGCATCAAATGCGCCTGCCGGGGCCGGTGTATGACGCCCTGCCCGATGGCTGGGGCATGCTGTTGATGGACCGCCTATTCAGACGGCGGGGGCTCAACACGGCGCGTATCGGACCACTGGAACGGTTGGCCTATATTGGCGGAAACGCCATGGGCGCAATGTCCTTCGAGCCTGTCGCCCCCGAGGGGCTGGCCTCGCATGAGCATCTCTCGCTCGAACAACTGGCTGCCGATATACAGGACGTATTTCAGGGGCACGATGGAGCGTTTCTGCAGCGGTTGTTGCAGGTGGGCGGCTCCCCGCAAGGGGCCAAGCCCAAGGCGCTCATCTATCGCGACACACACACCGGTAGCTTCACGACCGCCACCGCGCCAGGGCTTGAGGCGTGGCTGGTCAAGTTCCCAGCCCAAGACGAACACCCAGAGGTGTGCGCGATCGAAGCGGTTTACGCCGAATGCCTGCGGCGGTGCGGTATTCCCACCCCCGACACTGAGTATTTCACCCTTCCCAATGGGCAAGCGGCTTTTGCCAGCCAGCGTTTTGATCGCCAGACCGGCTTGCGCGTGCCCATGCAGAGCCTCGCCGCCTTCACCGGAGCCGACTATCAATCACCGGGGGCGTTGGACTACGTCAACTTCCTGCGAGCCACTCAGCTGTGTACTAACGATGTACGTGAAATGGCCTTCGCTTTCGAGCGTGCCGTCTTCAACGTGGCTTTCAACAACCGGGATGATCACCCCAAGAACTTCGCCTACCTGATGTCATCGACGGGCCAGTGGCAACTGGCACCGGCGTATGACGTGACCTTCTGCGAAGGCCCAGGCGGCTATCACCAGATGGATGTGATGGGCGAAGCACTAGAAATCGACCGCGCCGCGCTGTTGCGGCTTGACGAGGAAGCCGAAGTCTCGGCGCAGGATGCCCTTCATATCATCGATACCATCAGCGAGGTGGCCAGCCAATTTTCCGCTATCGCCCATAGTCTATTACCGCAGGCCATCCGTAGTGAGACGCTGCGCATGATTCAATATCGTATCGACGAGAACCTAGCCCTGCTGCGCTAGCGTCAAAGTGCGCCGGAATATCCGCCACCAGTCGCTTACGTATGCTCAACCGTTCTGTGAGGCTAGCAGACGTTCTGATCATGTCCTTAAATTCTTGGGTATCTAGCTAGCAGGCAGCGTGATTTGCCCCGTTAGATAAGGCGCAACGCGGCCTTTAATCATCACGCGCTCGCCTTCTACCACGGAGCTCAGCGCACCTTGGCGCGCCCCACCCTGGCGGGCAGTCAGCGCTTGCTTACCCAAACGCGTTGCCCAGTAAGGTGCGAGCGAGGTATGGGCCGAGCCCGTGACAGGGTCTTCTTCCACGCCGACCTTGGGGCCAAACCAGCGGGATACAAAGTCCACATCATCGCCTTTGGCAGTGACGGCTACTCCCCGCCCCGGCAGCTGTTTAAGCCGCTGCATATCCGGTGAAAGTTGCTCAATGATGTTCGCATTATCAACGACCACTACAATGTCATCCGAGATCAGCAGCGCCTCAATCTCGATACCACCCAGGGCAGCGGCTACCTCCGCATACATGTCCAGCGGCGCTAACGTTTTCGCGGGGAAATCCATTGCCAGCGCGTCGCCCTCACGGCGCACGGTTAGCACACCGCTGCGGGTTTCAAAGGCCACCGCCTCTGCGGTATCACCCAAGGCGTTAAACACTACCCATGCTGCCGCTAACGTGGCATGGCCGCACAGGTCTACCTCCACGGAAGGGGTGAACCAACGCAGGTGGTAGCCGGTCTCCGTTGGAACAAAAAATGCTGTCTCGGAAAGATTATTCTCTGCTGCAATGGCCTGCAGCAGCGCATCATCCAACCAAGCTTTCAGCGGGCAAACCGCTGCAGGATTGCCTTCAAAAGGCTTATTGGCAAAGGCATCCACTTGGTATAAGTCAATATTCATGGCAATTACCGTAAATAACAGAGATTCAAAAACAGCATTATGTATGGCATGCAGGTGAATTGTCAGGCTAGCCATAACACATTCGCTATCCTGAGAAGAGCAACGCGCCATCTCTTAAACAGCTCACTACTTACAGCGCGCCTTCAGTAGCTCGCCCAAGTAACACCGAATACCGAGTACTGCGCCCACCGCCGGGTAGCTTGTAAACGCAGCCTTTTTCCAGCAGCTCGGCCAAATCATGCGTGGCGGTGGCTTTACTTACCTTGGCCAACGATTGGTACTTACGCGCATTGATGCCCTGCTCAAACTCTTCCCCCGCTGTATCCAATAAACGGTTCAGCACCTTGATTTTCCGCTCGTTCAGCACTGTGGTGGCATGGCGCTGCCAGAAGGTGGCTTTCATTAGCACGCGGTCGATCCTTAACAGCGCCTGCTCAAGCGCCTCTTTCAACGTATTGAGGAACCACAACAGCCAAGGCGTAATATCGAGACTGCCTTTCTGGGTGCTTTCAAGGTGATCGTAGTAAGCGTGGCGGCGCGCCATAATGGCCGCGCTCAAGGAAAAGATGCGAACGGATTGCCGCTCTGCTTGGGCAAGCGCGCGATCTGTCACCGCGCGGGTAACGCGCCCATTGCCATTATCAGCATCATGACTATATCGTAAACCACTGATACCGTTCGTTTTTGATTAGCTGGTACGCAGAAAAAAGGTTAGCGGGATTAGTATGGTGAGGATATTGCTTTCAATTGTGGCAATGATATTGATTGTAACGGGCAATGGTTAAATCGTTTACAATAAACTAAAGTAACACTCAAATATTTACTTAGATTTATTTTCTATTTTTAAAATAATTAAATATAATTTATGATATACAACAGCTTTAATAGCTTTCTATTTAAAAATTAATCGCAGTTAACCGCATAGCTAAAAGTCGACCTTAATGCTAAACGAAATTCTCACTCCTATTATTTTCATAGTAACGTTTTTAAGTGGTATAGCTGCAGCTGTATTTGCTTGGACACGTATCTTCCTGCATCAAATACCTGACTGGAAATATAAAAAGCAAAAAAACAGTCTAGATATTTTTGAAAACATGTGTTCAGCCCATGAAAAATATACAGAGCAACCTGATCACTCTACAAATAAGGCAAAACTAGAATATCTAACAAAAATTTATTGCGGTTATCAAATCAACCACCGCCTAGTGAATTTTGCATTTAAGTCTGATAGTGCAATAGAAACACTTGAAGATCTAAAGAAACTCAAAGGAGAAGTTATTTATAAAAATAAAAAGTTTCAAAAAAGAACAAAACCTCATAAATTTCCGGACAGCAAAGTATCAGAAAAATGGCGCTGGATTTCTTTTATTTTCTATCTTTTAGCCGTGGGAATGTTCTTTGGCTCTTTACCTCTTCAAAACATGGGGTTTATCTCTTTTCCTGTAGCAATATTGCTGCTATTTGGAAGTATTGTCTTTGCATGGTTGTGCTATGAAACAATGCAACAATATTTGAGATGCAAAAGACTGGAACGCATAGGAGCACTTATAAAGAAACATGAACCGGATATGCTACCCCAAGATTGAAAGCAAACATATAGAAAAATTTAAAAAATGTCACCGAATTATATGATTACTAACAAGGATGTTTATGAACCAACCTTCACAGCTTTCTGCTTTAAACCATAGCAAAGCTAAAAAACCACGACTTAGCTTGGATATTTCAAATAGTCTCGGCCGATTAGGAAGATTGCGCTTTTTAAAATATTCACTGCTTATCTTTATAATATGGGCTGCAATAGCATCTGCTAGCAATATTTTATGGAACCTTTACTATACGGGGTGGCATGAGGCATTGAGTCTATTCATGATTTTTGTATCAATTATTGCATCAGTTATGGGAGTTATATTTTGCACACGTAGATTAAATGATTTCAATGCTACAGGGTGGTGGATGTTGATTTTCTTCGTTCCCATCGCGACACCTATAATGCTATTACTGATGTTATTGTTACCAGGCACAAAAGGCGAAAATCGTTTCGGTCCAGCACCTCAGAAAAATAGCAAATTTGTGTATGTGACGGTATTTTTGATGCTGACGTTACTCTTTATAGCGGCAACTTTATAACGCATAAATTTGACAAAAGCATGGGCTGCCAGAGGCACAGCTGCTCAAGGAGAGGGGTTCATCCAGCTGGCGCGTAGATGCGGAAACAGTGCTACCTGCCCATCAGCTTCCGGTTTTGCTCTGGCGGAGACACCAGCCTGCTAATCCCAACTGGCGAGCAATGGAAGACCTCATGGAGCCAACGTCCAGTCGTTCACCTTCGATTTCGCTGGTGCGAATAGCATTCTGGATTAGCGCATCCATCTCCACATCCAGATCCGCCTGACCAGGCGCCGTCTCAGTTTTACCCAACACACGCCCCTGAAGCAGCCGCACGGCATCCAACGTAGGCCGCAGTGCGGGCTCATCCACTCAAACTGCGGCCAGTTGCGCTGTTCCCAGATATACATGAGCCGATTGTGGTTGATATTTGGTTCATGAGCTAGCTAGGGAGAAACTATCACCTTATATGGCATTGCCGTGTGCTGGATGGCTAGGGCCATCCTCTTACTATCTTTCCAGCACTGTCGCTCAATGGGCATGAGATACCCACCCTGCGCCACTGCAGCGGGCGGCATTAACGCACTTGGAGTAACGCTGTACGCGCTATCGCAGGAAAGACAGTTGCCCATGATCAGTATGGTAGTAGTATCGCTGTATCCGCTCATTCCCGTAATATTGAGTTCGATAGTGCGCAAAGAGTCGATCAGTGGCTATGCGATGGTAGGGATATCGCTATCTTTTTTGGCGACGATGCTAGTCACTGTGGACACTTACTAAACCTATACCAAGACACATTCTGTACGTGCTTTCAGGGTATTGCTGCTGGCACCCACCCAGAATATAGCCAAAGAGGTTAACGGTTACTAATTCGGTATTTCGTAGGCGTAGTTCCCATTTTTTGCCGAAATGTATTTGAAAAATGACTTGAACTAGAGTAACCACATTGTAAAGCAATTTCCGTGATCGACATTGCCGTTAACTTCAACAGGTTTTTGGCATTCTCCACGCGACAATTGCTAACATAACTATAAGGCGCATACCCCGTTGATTGTTTGAAAGCACGAATAAAATGTGAATTACTTAAACCTGCTTCTTCAGCAAGTTCGTCAATAAAAATTGGCTTTGTGATATCACTCTCTATTTTACGTACAACTTTAGACAAACAAGTAGGGGAAAGACCGCCCTTAGTGGGTTGAGCTGCAGTACTACTATAGCGAAAAATTTCTAATATAATAGCAGTAGCATAACTTTTAGCTATTAACGAAATCGTTGCGCATTTATGGTTCACTTCATTTGCTATACATCTTGCTGCTTGCTGTATGACTTCGTGCTCAAAACCTAACTTTGGCATCAACCTAAAACCAAGAGAATTTGAAAAATCGTCATTTAACTTTTCTATAAAAGAAGCGTCATAGTGAATTGACAAGTAAGAGGCTGTAGACTCACCTGCATCCCACCCCTCCCAAGTAGAACCAGCTGGCAAGAAGACTAATGAACCAGGCTTTCTGATAACAAAAGGAATTTCACGCCCATTTAAATAATACTCACCACATTCAGCCTTCCCCTTTAAATTTAAATAAAGAGTCGGACTTTCTGTAGTTATCGATATTTCTTGCCGCCCTAACCCAGTGCGACAAACCAAACTTGCACACCCTCCTTCCCAAAACGCATTTTCATCTTTTGATATTTTATAAAAACAATCCTGCTTTGGTTTTGAAGCATTTGCAATATTAGCCATAAACTCACCTTTACGCTAAAAATGAATTCACCAACCAGTACAAACATATTCAAAATATACATACACTCTCCTATTGAATCAATATTTTGGGCATTTAATTCAAAAAAACCGATACACTGATTCTAAGAGATCTGATAATAAGCGTACGATGAAGAGGCGATGAGCATGAAATCCGCTAAATAAAAGCTTTGCGTTACACAAGACATATATCTATAATATATTGGAAATATATTTAACAATAAAATCTTGCTCCACACACTACCAAAGCATCTAAATCAACCTATTTAAAATATCTCTCATATATCGCATCGTAAACCCCATTGCTCTTAATCGTCATTAAAGCTTCATTGAAATCATTCACCAAAGAATTATCGCGTGAACGAAAAGCAATTCCAAAACCTTCTCCGAAATACTCTTCTGGCTCAGTTATCATATCACCTACCAGTTTATAATCGTTTACACCGCTATCAACAAGAGTTATTTTACCTACGGGATAGTCAAGAAATGCAACATCAATACGCCCTGCGTGCATATCTAGAACCAAATCATCTACGGTAGAATAGCGGTTAATATTAGAAATTCTTAAGAAAATATCAGTGACAAAATTATCCTGTAGAGTACCTCTTTGCACGCCTATATTAACTCCTCTCATATCATCTTGACTTATAGATGCTATATTATTGTTAGAATGTGAAAAGGCAGCAGACAGCGGGGACAAGTAAGGTTCTGAAAAAAGCAGTGACTGGCGTCTTTCATTTGTTATCGTCATAGCTGACATTATGGCGTCAAAATTTCGTGCCATTAAGCCCGGAACCAGACCATCCCACTCTTGTACTACCCACTCACAATCAAAGCCTAACTCTTCGCATAATGCATCTCCTAATTAAATATCAAATCCAGACAACACGCCATCTGGGGACTTATATGACATTGGCTCATAAGGAACATCAACTCCAAATCTAAATCTTTCACTGCTATACACCAAAGAATTATTCACCAAAAAAACAAAAAAACAATCCAACAGATTTAAAAAGACTCATAACCAACTCCTTAATATTAATCCTGACGACTTAAAAATGATGAAACCATCAGCAATTAATTTATCGATCAACATATATTCGAGATACGTGATCTCTCAATTGACAGTAGAGACCCACCAAACTGGTTCTCCATTGAGAAGCCAGATCTTCCAATCCAATTGACTCTTCAAATTGATGCCCAAGAATCAAAACTTGATCACCAAAATTAGCATTTGGAATATTAGTCAGATCAATACGCAAATGCTCAAGATGTGCAGGCTGAAGAATTGGGGCACGATAACCATTTACTATCACCTCAGAAAATGAAGGTGGGATTTCTGGAAACCCATCCCCTGTTCCAAACCCAATCACACCGATAATCATATTTTTCTTATAGCCTTTAATTTCGGGAATCAATCCAAGTGATTCATCTACTTTTTTTACAGATACTAAATGAGCTGATATCTCCTTTAACGCTGGCTTTAGCTTAATGTTCCGTCGGGGATACTCTGCATCAGAAACACCTACAAATAAAACACCAGGATTAACAGCATCAAAATCCATTTCAGGATAAGAAACAACTCCTTTTGTGCTGGATAGCATTACAACTGGCGGTCTAATCCCCTTAGACTCAATATTACATATTATATCTTGAAAGCGTTCCAGTTGTTCAAATGCATATTCTTCAGATATTTTCAATTCACTAAGGTGCCCATAAATACCTTCAATACTCACATCAGGGAGCGATGATGCGAAACTAATTAGTTCGATTACTTGATTAGGCGTAGCTCCAGAACGTAAAAATCCCACATCAACCTTTATAAAGGCGCGTACATTTTTCATTAATTCACGCCAACAATTAAGCTCTTCCAAACTAGAAATTGTTATTGTTAAATTAAGTCTTTCGATTTTTTCGTAAGCAGTAGGAGGCGCACCAGGATAAAGCAATATCGGTACATCAATACCAGAATTACGCATATCTACCGCATCAGATAGAGTAGAAGTAGCAAACCCATCAGCTCCTTCGAGAGAAAGAGCCTTTGCAACAGCTATAGATCCACAGCCATATGCATTCCTTTTCAAACATGCATATATCTTTACGCTGTTAGGAAGCGCCTTTCTAAGCTCCCTATAGTTATGCCTAATTGCGCCTAAATCAATCAGATATCTATTTTTCTCAGTGCACATTTGAGAACTATTTGAGTAAGTATACTCCATAAGACTCGAGCATAAACCAGCCATAGACGCCTCCGTTAAAACCCCAGTCATCCATATTTTTATGAATCCATATATCGCCTATTTTAAATGTGAAATAAAAAACAGCTTGCATAAAATGCTCATTTTTTCACAATACAATCATTAATTAGCATTTTTTGCGAATCAGAAATATCCATTAAAGGGCTATAATGTCAACGTAATTTCTTGGTGCCTTTGTCTGACAGTGAAGCGCCCCCCCCCTCCGGAGCTGCACAGGTTATAGTGCAGCCATCAGGAGGACGACATGAGTAACGAACCTACCGTTAAACTTGCTGCGCCATAGATAGTAACTGGCTTCTGAGAAGCCGTGCCGACGGCATAGCTCCTTGATGTGCAGTCCCGCTTCGGCTTCGCCCAGGAAACCAATGATCTGTTCTTCGCTGAAACGCTTCTTCATGTCCAATCTCCTTGCCCATAGGATCGGACTCTAAAGTGTAGCGCTACTCAACCTGGGGGTGACGTTGAACCAACCACATCAAAATCAGGCGTGTATACGGATAAATGGCTAGTCAGTGCCCCGAGGAAAGAACTGCGGGAAATCACGTTGGAGTTTGGCGGTAAGCTCATGGTCTGGAAAACGCTCAATCGCCGTCCGCCAAATCTCCAAAGCTTCAACTATGTCCCCACTATTCCAGTAGACACCACCTAGATTGAACATCGTCAAGTCGTAGTCGGAATCAAGATTGAGCGCTTTCTTATAGGATTCAATGGCTTGTTCGGATTGCCCAAGATCACCATACGCCGCGCCAAGCTGAAACCAGCTCATTGCATCGGGTTGGATATGCTCTGCCTGCTCGAGCAGGATCGGCAGACTCTCTTTAAATCGTCCAAGAAAGTTAAGAGCGGTTCCTAGACAGTAGCCGTAGTGCCCGCCAGCCAGATCGTAGGCCATCCGAAAACAGCGCTCCGCTTCTAGCCAGTTGCCCTCATCCTGTGCCCAGTGTCCGAGGCGATCCCACAAAAACGCGGCTTCGTCCGTGTTGTCAATGTGCTTAATATGCCTAACAAACTTATCTAGAAACTCCGTATAGGTTTGGCCTATATCTTGTCCTTCCGCCCGCAAATATAAGATCGCCAATAACATCTCGCGACGGCCTCCGGATGTATCGGGGTGAGCATCTACATAGCGATACCAGAAACCCTGCGCCTGACGCGCATTCTCAGCCGTAGTCCGACCGAAACTAGCTACCAGTCGTGCGAAAAACGGCCAAACCCATGGCTCGCGGCCGGCTTGGGCTAGAAGACTGTTGATTTCGCGGAACGCAGCACTCCCCTCTCCCATGTTGAAAAGCACGTTAGCTCGCCAACCTGCAACTCCAGCTGCTTTAGCGTATATAGGATCTGTGAAGACGGCCTGATCCAGATGTTCAAGAGCGCACTTCCACTCGCCCTCACGCACGTAGAATTGGGCCAAGGCATAATGGGCTTCAGGAAGGAGAGGATTCATCCGCAAAGCTTCGCGATAGTGCTTAACTGCTCGCACCTCATCTCCGAGCCGTTCAAAGCTTGTACCGAGATTCTTATGGCCTTGGGATGCCAGACTTGACGAATTCGCGAATGCAGGTTCGAGCAACGCTGCCTTATAGGCCTCTGTGGCGTGATCCTCTCGGCCGAGCGCCGAGTAGGCATTACCGATCGTGTAATACAGGTCACCCTGCTCGTAGCGCCCCGCACTAAGCTGTTTCTTAAAATGGATCACTGCTGCTTCGATCCGCTCAGGAAACTGACTTCTCTCAGACATACCCAAGTTAATTTCGGACATATAAGCACAGCCCATGGCATCGTCGTCTGATCCAAGCACGGCCATGAAACGGTCAAAGGCGGCACTAATTTCCTCATCAGCATCCTGGTCATATAAGTGTTCCAAGAGCTGTCGAGCTGAGTCTGGATCATCAGGAACATAAACCTCCGGTACAGCTCTGCGAAGGAGACCAATCAAATCTCCTGGGGCCGCCCGGGCTTGTTCGACACGACGATTACGTGCCGCTCGAGTTGCAGAACTGGACAATTCAGCAAGTCGCCCTAACCGCTCTGTCGTCAGAGCTTCCGTAAAGCTGACTGTAAGTGATTGCTGCTGGAGCCAGCTCTTTCCAGCATGCTCGTATTTACGGAGAACGGTCTCAGCAAGGCAGATGCGTAGCGTCGCCGTTGGGACGTGATAGGCAGCATAAAAGCTATGCGGATGCATCAGTAGGTAATTCAGGTTTGTGCGACTAATTTCAACGCTGAGAGAGCCGTCCGCATTCAGTGCACGCTCGGTGCCCTTAAGCTGAACGTGAATCCTAATGTTGGTGGCTCTCCCTTTCTCGACAATTTCGATCTCGCAGTCTGTACCATAGTCCTTGCGGTCAGCACGCTGAAGGATAAAGCGACCACTCTCTGTTAGGCATTTCTGAAATGCCGTCTCTGCCTTCTCCTCCGTGACATGATTAGAGGCACGCTTTGGAAAGTCGTCAAAGCATTCCATATCGCCAGCCATTTCTTTTTTTTATCCTCAATGATGTCAAAATCCAATACTGAAAATTGCCGATTATTTGCTTCAGCGTATTTTCCATATCAAATATAGAATGTAGAAGTTAAGTTCCGGGTAACAGCACTTCCCTTTACAAGCTCAGCCGATGAAAGACTAATTCTGGGCGGAGCGTCAATTTTGCAATGCTGCTGAGCCGTGCAGCCTCTGAACAGAGTAAAATCTGGTAGCCAACTTCACATCATGATGAGTGCATCGAATGTCGATGCCTCTTCCTTTCTTAAACCTTCGAGCCGTTATATCAGACGGCTGTTTAGGTTTCGTAGCTTGTGACTCATGACATGAGCATACCAACTTTGATACCACGCTCCAGCGGTGCTTCTCTTTGCCAAAAGTTGCTAGACAGTGGTGCTAAAAATAAAAAAAGCCCATAAAAGCATGGGCTTAATATCAACTTATTACTCGTCAGCATCGGGCAGTGCTTAACTTGCATTCACTCCCACTCAATAGTAGCAGGCGGCTTACTACTAACGTCATAAGTAACCCGCGAAACCCCTTCCAACTCATTGATAATCCGGTTGGAGACTTTCTCCAGCAGCTCATAGGGCAGGTGCGCCCAGCGTGCGGTCATGAAGTCGATGGTTTCTACCGCGCGTAGCGCGATGACCCATTCGTAGCGGCGGCCGTCGCCTACCACGCCGACGGATTTCACCGGCAGGAACACGGCGAAGGCTTGGCTGGTTTTATCGTACCAACCGGAGGCGCGCAGTTCTTCGATGAAGATAGCGTCGGCATCACGCAGGATGTCGGCGTACTCTTTCTTCACTTCGCCCAAAATACGCACGCCCAGGCCGGGGCCAGGGAACGGGTGGCGGTAGACCATGTCGTAGGGCAAGCCGAGTTCCAGGCCGAGTTTGCGCACTTCATCTTTAAACAGTTCGCGCAGCGGCTCCACCAGCTTGAGCTTCATGGTTTCCGGCAGGCCACCGACGTTGTGGTGGGATTTGATCACGTGCGCTTTGCCGGTTTTAGAGGCAGCGGATTCGATCACGTCCGGGTAGATGGTGCCTTGGGCTAAGAAGTCGACGCCGTCGATTTTGCTGGCTTCTTCATCGAACACATCAATGAACGTGTTGCCGATGATTTTGCGCTTGGCTTCCGGGTCGTTTTCGCCCTTCAGCTTGCCGAGGAACAACTCTTCGGCATCTACGCGGATCACCTTAACGCCCATGTGCTTGGCGAAGGTTTCCATGACCTGGTCGCCCTCTTGCTTACGCAGCAGGCCGTTATCAACGAATACGCAGGTCAGCTGGTCGCCAATCGCTTTGTGCAGCAGCGCAGCGACTACGGATGAATCCACACCGCCGGAAAGGCCAAGCAGTACGTGGCGGTCGCCGACTTGCTCGCGCACGCGGCTTACTTGGTCTTCGATGATTTGTGCAGGCGTCCACAGCTTCTCAGCACCGCAAATATCCAGCACGAAGTGCTCAAGAATGCGCTGGCCTTGCAGGGTGTGGGTCACTTCCGGGTGGAACTGTACACCGTAGAACTGCTTCTCTTCCCAGGCCATGGCAGCAATCGGGCAGCTCGGCGTGGAAGCGGTTACGGTGAAGGTATCGGGGGCTTTGGCCACCTTATCGCCGTGGCTCATCCATACGTCCAGCAGGCCTTTGCCGCTGTCGGTATCCACGTGGTCTTTAATGTCTTTAAACAGCGCGGTTTCAGCGTCGATTTGAATCTGTGCGTAGCCGAATTCGCGCTGGTTAGAGCCTTCTACCTTACCGCCCAGCTGCTCGGCCATGGTTTGCATGCCGTAGCAGATACCAAACACCGGCAAGCCCATTTCAAACACGCACTGGGGGGCGCGGGGGGAATCCAGCTCAGTGACGGATTCCGGGCCGCCAGCCAGGATGATGCCGTTGGGGTTGTATTCGCGAATCTCTTCTTCGGTGATATCGAAAGCGCGGATTTCAGAGAATACGCCGATTTCGCGAACCCGGCGGGCGATCAGCTGGGTGTACTGGGAGCCGAAGTCGAGAATCAGAATCTTATGGGCGTGAATGTCACTCATGGCGGGGTCTCAGTTGAGCGGTGGAGGTGCCGCTGGTAAAGCCAAAAAGCAAGCGGCGGGGCTAAGTGCCCGCCGCCATTTAATGTGGAAACCTCTGATTAACGATAACAGCCGGTTAATCAGAGGCTCCATGGTCGTTGTGCTGTTAGCTCACCCGGTAGTTGGGCGCTTCTTTAGTGATCTGCACGTTGTGAACGTGGGATTCGTTAAAGCCAGCACTGGTAATCTGTACAAACTCCGGCTTGGTGCGCATTTCTTGAATATCGCGGCAGCCGGTGTAACCCATGGAGGCGCGCAGCCCGCCCATCAGCTGGTGAACGATAGCGCCCATCATGCCTTTATAGGGTACGCGGCCTTCAATGCCTTCCGGCACCAGTTTCTCGGCACCTTCGCTCTTGTCTTGGAAGTAGCGGTCGGCGCTGCCCTGGTTCTGAGACATGGCGCCCATGGACCCCATGCCACGGTAGGCTTTGTAGGTACGGCCTTGGTAAAGCTCCACTTCACCCGGCGCTTCTTCTGTACCGGCCAGCAGGCCACCGACCATGACGGCGCTTGCGCCAGCGGCGATCGCTTTGGCTAAGTCACCCGAGAAGCGAATGCCGCCATCGGCGATCAGCGGAATATCAAACTCTTTCAGCGCTTCGGCTACGTTAGAAACCGCGGTGATTTGCGGTACGCCAACGCCTGCCACAATACGCGTGGTGCAAATTGAACCGGGGCCAATACCGACTTTAACCGCGTCGGCGCCCGCTTCAGCCAGCGCCTTGGCGGCAGCACCGGTGGCGATATTGCCACCAATCACCTGAATTTGCGGGAAGTTCTCTTTAATCCAGCGAACGCGATCAATAACGCCTTTGGAGTGGCCGTGGGCGGTATCCACAATAATTACGTCCACACCAGCTTCAGCCAGTGCCGCCACGCGATCCGGGGTTTCCGGGCCGGTGCCTACAGCGGCGCCTACCAACAGGCGGCCATCGCTATCTTTGGCAGCCATGGGGTAAGTGCGAGCTTTTTCGATGTCCTGGAAGGTCACCAGGCCGCGCAGGTGAAACTCGTCATCGACGATCAGCATTTTCTCGATGCGGTGTTCGCGCATTTTGGCTTTGCTGGTTTCAAGGTCGGTGCCTTCTTTAACGGTAATCAACCGCTCGCGGGGGGTCATGATGTCCGCCACGCTGTCACCCACGTTAGGCTGGAAGCGCATATCGCGCTCGGTCACGATGCCTACTAGAGTTTCACCTTCTACCACCGGGAAGCCTGAGAAGCCGTTCTCACGCGCCATGGCCAGCAGGTCATCCAGCTTTGCCTTGGGGCTAACGGTGACCGGGTCTTTTACAATCACGCTTTCGTGCTTTTTAACCTTGCGCACTTCAGCGGCTTGCTGGCTCATGGCCATGCTTTTATGGATGATGCCGATGCCGCCTTCTTGTGCCATTGCAATCGCTAGACGCGCTTCGGTAACGGTGTCCATTGCAGCGGAAAGTAGCGGGATGTTAAGAGAAATATTGCGGGTCAGGCGGGTTTTGAGGCTGACATCCTTGGGCAGAATATCGGAGAAGCCGGGAACGAGGAGTACGTCATCGAACGTAAGTGCTTCTTGGGCCATACGTAGCATAGCGGCAACACCCTGATGGAAGAGGAAGTGGGGCGTGGAAAGTTAATCCCCCATTATAACGTTTGGAAGGCCATACCAGCAATGCGATGGCGGCATATACAAAACAAGCAGCACCGCTGAGGGTTGCTGCTTGTTTGTTTAACCTAGAAAAACCTTAGTCTAGCGCGCGGTCGTCGGCTTCACTGGGAAAGTCCAGATCCTCCAAACGCCCGGTCACCGCCGTGGCAATGTTGGCCAAGTGGGAAGAAACCCGCTTGTAGTGGCGAGCCAGCAGCGAGTACGCCACGGCTTCATGAAACTCAACCGTCTCTTCTTCACGCAATAGCGCTTCGATAAGGTCATCGCTGATTCCGCCGATTTCACGGGCAGCCGTGATAATGCGATGGGCTTGGGCTTCGTTTGAATCTCGCGTCGCCGCAATTAACTCTTTAAAAAGCCCCGACAGACGCTCGGAAATGTCATCCAGCGGCTTCTGGTAGCGATCCACATGAAAGCCTTCGCTGTAGAAAGCGCCGACTTCAAAGACGTTTTTACAGTAATCGCCGATGCGCTCGGCATCTTTCGCCACGCTCATCAGCGCCAGGCAGATAGCCACATCGTGGCCGGGATTAACGGTCAGGTGGCGCAACACCTTGCGGCGGATGGAGCGCTCAAGCTCATTAACCGCCACATCGCGCTGGTAAAGCGGCTGCCGCACTTCTTCGGCGGGCACTGTGCTGTAAAGCACCTCGTTGGCACGTGCGAACATCCAAGCACCATGCTCCAGCATCTTGGTCAGGTCCGCGTAGGCCTGATCAATGCTGGTTTCCGAGGTAAGCGCACTATAAAGCTGTTTAAACATGGGAAACCCCTCGGTTGGCCGCGCTTAGCGCAGGCGCATGAACAATTCGGTCAGTGTAATGTCGACCAGCGGCACCACCAGGAATACGCCGATCAAGAACAGGAAAGCATAACGGATGCGTTTCCCGGCCAAGCGGCCATACCAGGTGGCAATGCGCAGCGGAATCACCCGCAGCGGCCACCAGATGGCGGTACCGGTTAAGTTGAAGATAACGTGAAACAGCGCCACCGTCATCGCCGCGGCGATAGGGTTGGCGGTAGCCGCCAGCACGCTGGTAACGGTGGTACCCAGGTTGGCGCCCATCATAAAGGGTAGCACCCGGCGCAAGCGCACGACGCCTGCCCCCGCCAGGGGCACCATCAGGCTGCTGGTGATCGAGCTAGACTGCACCAGCACCGTGGAGACCACCCCTACGCCGTAGGCACGCGCATCGGTACGGAAGAAGTAGGTCCGGAAGAGGCCATCCATATGGCGCAGCAGAGCACCGCGCAGGTTCTGCACCATAAAGACTAGCGCCGTGAACATCAGCAGTAACCCTAGTCCCGCCACAAAGAGCCCGGCGGCCGCTACGCTGGGCATTAAGGTAGCCCCCAGCCAGTTGGCAGCATCGACGATGGGGGCGGTGATGACTTTAATGGGGCTGCTGGGGCGCGCGACTTCTTCTAGACCAATCAGGTCAGCCAGCCAAGCCGCTAGGCGGGTAAAAATGCCGTAGCCGCGCTCATGAAACATCCCCGTTAGCCACTCCACCGGGAACACCAGCAGGACCGTGAGAATATTGAATAAATCGTGCATTAACGCCGCGGTGAAAGACCGGCGGAAGTTGCGCTTGATACGCACGTTAGCCAGGGCCACGATCACCCCGGTGACGGCGGTACCAATATTCGCACCCATAATGGCGAAAACAGCAGTGCCCAGGGTCATCTCACCGCTAGCCACCAGGGTGACGATCAGCGCCGAGGTAAACGACGAGCTCTGCACGATCATGGTAACCAGAACCCCAGCCATCAAGGCAATAAAGGGGTTCGCGCCAAAGGCGAAGGCGCGGGTCAGAAGATCGCTGTCGCTGCCAAAGGTACCCAAACCGGCGCCCAGCACGTTAAGTGCGGCCAAGAACAGGTAGAGGCACAGGCCGGCGTAAATGCCGCGTAACCACGCGGGCACCTCACGCGGCACCTCGCGAGCAAGAGCAGGACGATCGGTGGAAGGTCCGAGATTCGACATAAGTGGTCTGCCGTGTTGGTGGACAATCTATGTATGACGTTTTGATGACAGTTTTGTGTCGGCGAGCAACGTAACACGGTTATGTGACACTTTGATGACGAACACAAAACAAAACAGTGAATATTCGCATCACGGCTGCAAACCTAAGCACCCTGGCGAATACGTTTGCTGAGACAGGTTAGCGTATTGTCTAATGGTTGCCCCCTAACACTGATTATCGCACCGCAAGCGTTGGACGACACCTGCCTCCATGACCGCCTCAAACAGCGCCATCTTCTCAGTCAGCGAACTCAATCTCAAGGCGCGCAAGGCGCTAGAGCGAGACATTGGTGAGGTATGGGTGGAAGGCGAGCTTTCTAATGTATCCCGGCCCGCCTCGGGGCATATCTACTTCACTTTAAAGGATGATCGTGCGCAAGTTCGTTGCGCGCTGTTTCGCCAGCGGGCGCGCTTTGTGGCCGCCCCCATGCGTGATGGTGACCAGGTAAAGCTGCGCGGGCGGGTGTCGTTATTTGAGCCACGGGGCGACTATCAATTAATTGCCGAAGCGGTGCAGGCGGCAGGCCTAGGCGAGTTGCTGGCAGCTTTTGAGCGCTTAAAAGCGCAGTTGGATGGCGAAGGTGTGTTCGCGAATACCCGCCCCCTGCCCTTTCCGCCCCGCAAAATTTTAATTTTAAGCTCCGCAAGCGGCGCGGCCATTCGCGATGTATTGGCAGTGCTTGAAGCGCGCTGGCCGTTAGCGGATGTAACGCTGATTCCCGTGCCCGTTCAGGGGGCTGATGCGGCGCCTGCGATGATTTCTGCCTTAGGGCTATTAAACCGCCAACCACGCTTAGACCCCGCGCAGGATGTGGTGCTGATCACCCGTGGCGGCGGAAGCCTTGAAGACCTGTGGGCGTTTAATAATGAGCACTTGGCGCGGGCGATTTTTCACTCCCGCTTGCCGGTGATGTCGGCGGTGGGCCACGAGGTGGATGTCACCCTAGCGGATTTTGCGGCGGATATGCGCGCCCCAACCCCTTCCGCCGCCGCCGAGCGCTTAGTACCGGATCAAAACACCCTTAAGCGCCAGCTGGAACAGGCAGAAAGCCGCCTGCACCGCGCCATGCAGGCACGCCTAGAGCGGGATAGCCAGCGCCTAGATACCCTGCGTGCTCGCCTACGCCACCCCGGCGAGCAGCTCAACCATCAGCGGCAGCACTTAACTACTCTCACCCAGCGCTTGCAGCGGGCCATGCAGCAAACCCTCACTCAACAAAAAGCCCAGGTAACACAACTGGAAAGGCGTTTAGCCAGTCAGGACATGGCACGGCTATACCACGCTGAGCAGGAGCGCCTAAATAACCTCCAACGCCGCTTGGCTAGTGCGATGCAGCGTACCGTAGAGGCACGGAAAGTGAGGCTAAATAGCGCCGCCCGCGAGCTAAACGCTGTTAGCCCCCTCGCCGTACTGGGACGCGGCTACGCCATCGTCCAAGACGAAAAAGGCCACATTATTCGCCGTGCAGACAACACCGCCCCCGGCCAGAAGCTCTCGCTACGGCTAGGTGAAGGAAAACTCAGCGTGGAAGTAAAACGGCGCTACAAAAAGTAGCGCCGGGAATGCTTGGGCTAACCAACACTCAGCTAGGTGCGATCTTTCTTATCAGATGCGTCGTCGTCTTTAGAGTCTGGGTTGACGTGATGCGTATCCGGCATCGGGTTAGCATCATCGTGATGATCGTCGCGCTGGTCTTTCTTCTCGTCGTCTTTGTCTGGCTGTGCGCTTACGGCGGAAAGTTCGATGTTCATATTACCTCCTACTCCTTGGTGGTAGTCATAGGGTAGCGGGTGTAGCTGGTAAGGTGAGATACCTCCAGCTACTAACCATAGCCTAAGAGCCAACCGTGATTATCAATTGGCTTTGCTCACTATAGCCGCTCCTCGTTGCCTTGCCATTTGCATCACATAAATTCAGCTAGTAGCAAGCAAAACAACAATACAAGCCGTTTAAGGTTTGTGGTTAATGCCTGCGCCTGGGGTATTACCAGTGGGCGTGCTTGAAGCCGCTAGTCCAGGGCTATTTCTCTCAGGGCTATTTATTCCAAGGCTATTCTTTTCAGTACTATTTTTTTCAGTACTGCTCTTTTCAGGGCTATTCTTTTCAGGGCTATTTGCTCCAGTACTGCTTCTAGAGCCAAATGAACCAGCAGCCGGGGTTGGTGAGTCTTTTTCTACGGCGTCTGCACCTTGAGCCTCGTTGCCCTTCGTTTCACTGTCTTGATGCGAGGCTTCTTTAATGGACTCCGCTTTTTCATGAATGGCGTGCTGCGCTTTATCCATTTGCTCTTGCCCGGTTTCGGCTACCTTATGCAAGGCACGATCACGATACTCGCCCATCGCTTCGTCCTCTTTTTTGGTGGCAGGAAAAATGCCACCCAAAGCCGCACCCAAAGCAAACCCTAGCGCACCGACAACTAATGGATGCTGCTGATAAAAATCTGAGATCTGACTCTCTGCCTGGCGAGTACGCTGCCCCATGTTGTGCAAGCTATCCTGAGCGCCATGTTGAAAGTGAGACGTGGAATCGCGCATGTTATCCCCCATGTCGTGGGCCTTATCGCCCAACTGCTGCGCCGTTTGCTTGGCTTTTTGACCTAAGTGTTGCGCCGATTCTTTAGCCTTATCGGTCATCTCGCTTATACGGCCTTTGCCATCGCCATGCTGCTCATTGCCGCTGGTCATGCCATTTGGGATATCACCGTAGGCGTGCATACCCGCATTAGGGTCTGTGCCTTCATGTACAGGCACACCCGGGGAATCATGGGAGCCCCTCGCGTTCGATGAATACGGCTTACCTGTGTAAAACCGCTGATCAGCATCAGAAGCGTACTGTTGGCGCTCCTGCCCTTGATGAGGCTGACGCTGCGACAGCATCATCCAGCCCAAGCCCGCCGTGGTTAACAGGAAAGGTAACGGATTCTGCTTAATCGACGTGCCTAGATTAGCCACAAACTCGTTGGCCCCCCCATGGCGGAGATACTCGTAGGAGTTATTTAGCAGCTGCTGAGGAGAAAACCGATCTTCGATTTCATTCAGGGTAGTATCAAGGCGCTCGCGCGATTGACTGATATCCTTTTCAATCTCTTCAGTACTGCGCTGGTTATCGTGGTCCGTCATTTCATTTCCTCCTTGACGTTATCTTGATGCTTCTCCGCAAGCGCCTTATCGCTTTGCAAACTATGCATGGTTCGATCAGGCATTAAACTGCGAGCCTCAAGCTTCTTAAGCCCAGCCTTAAGCATAATAATGCCAATAAGCGTGACAACAGCGCCAACGATTAACGCCGACAACCAAGGCGTGGTGTCGGGTGGAAGCACTTCATTCAGCAGAAAAACCGTGGCCGCTAACAGGGTTAGAAAACCACCCAGCAACACGGCACCGGCAATCGCTATAGCAGCAATACCTTCCATGGCTTGGTGGGTTTTTTCTGACATTTCTGTCTTTGCAAGCATGGCTTCATTGCGCACAAGCGAGCTGATTTCCTGCATCACCGTTGATAGTAGTGATCCCACCGATGAGCCTTGTGACGTGGGTTTGTTATCCGAATCCATTATTTGCCTCCCTGCTCTCAATTTAGAGCGATTCACTACCTGGAGTTGAACGTCTCTCCGTGCTTCCCGCAGCGGTGCTAGTTACTGGACTGGCGTGGTCAGCAGAGCCGGGCGTTTGCTGACTAAAGTTCTGTTGATCAGAGCCGTGTTCACCCGAGCTGCGATGGCTCGAACTAGATGGGCTGGCGTTGTGTTGGTTGGAGCTGTGCTGATTAGCACCATGTTGACCAGAGCTGCGCAGAAAACGAGAGACCAAGAAGCCCGCGGCGATCACACCACCGACAAACAGCGCAGGTTCACGGCGACTAAAGCTCTCCGCTTCATCGCACACGCTGCGTAGGTCTTTATCTTTTACGTTATTGGAAAAGCGCTCGGTCGTATCGGCAAGTTTTCTTGCTTGCTTAGAGAAGTAAGGCTGCTGTTGGTTATCAAACTCATCAGCCATTTTTTGTAGAACGCTGGTTAATTTATGGGATTGTTCCGCGGCATTGTCACGCTGTTGATTAAAATAACTTTCCGCTTTTTCTTGGGCAGCCTCACTTACTTCATGGGCTGCTTCACCAACTTCCTGGGCTGTTTCGAGCCCTTGTTGTTTAAGCGTTTCGGCATTCAATGTATCCGAACCATGATCCGGCTGTGATGAGCCTGTATCAGGCTTTTTTCCTTGATCGATCATCTGTCACTTCCTCCTTGTTGTCTCACTTCTCAGCATCCGTAATGAAACAAAACAGCGTCGCTGGAAATCTATTGAGTGCCGTTTCTCAGCAAAATGATTAACTTAAAAAACCTAACAACTTATAGTTAATATATTTGCTTATCTTAACAATCACACTTAATAGAAAAGCCACTCTTAAACCATAGCGGACATTACTTTACAGTCAATTTATTAACACTCTTCATTAATATTATCTCACTTAATTAACAAGCATTAATAACAACTAAAAACAGCATGATTTAATTGAAAACCACTATAAAAACAAAATTAAAATGCTCAAAACAGATTTTCAACCGCGTTGCATTTGCCTCACTTTATGCCTTTGGTCTACGTTTTGGGTTGGCGATAAGAACAGAAAAAGTTCTCGCTGCGTTACTTAATATTTATTAACTTATTCAGCACTCAGCGCATTTTTAACCAAAAAGGAGTAGCGCACATGAGCAAACAGCAGCAGCCTCCCCAGCACCAAACCAAACAGCCAGGGGATGAGCACGCCATGCACCCCGAACCGGAGTACATTCGCGATAGCTACCGCGGTGCTGAAAAGTTGCAGGATAAAGTCGCGATTATTACCGGCGGTGACAGTGGTATTGGCCGGGCGGTGGCAGTGCACTATGCAAGAGAAGGTGCAGACAGCGTAATTGTGCACTTAAAAGAGGATCAAGATGCCGAAGAAACCAAACAGCTTGTAGAGGAGGAAGGCCGCCGCTGCCTAGTACTAAAAGGTGATGTGGCAGAGCCAAGTTTTTGCCGTGAGATAGTAGAGCGAACGCTTCAAGCGTTTGGAAAGCTGAACATTGTCGTTAATAACGCCGCTGAGCAGTACGATTGGGACAGCATTACCGACATCCCCGACGACCAGCTACTGCGCACCTTTCAAACCAATCTGTTCAGCCACTTTTACTTAATCAAAGCGGCGCTACCCCATTTAAGCGAGGGCGATACCATTATCGCCACCTCTTCCATCAACGCCTTTAAAGGCAACGATACCTTAATTGACTACACCGCGACCAAAGGGGCCATTCAAGGGCTGGTGCGTTCGCTGGCGATGTCGCTGATGGATCGTGGTATTCGGGTGAACGCCGTGGCGCCCGGCCCCGTATGGACACCGCTAATTCCCGCAAGCTTTGATAAAGAGAAAGTCGCCGAGTTTGGTAATCAAGTGCCAATGAAGCGCCCGGGCCAGCCCAGCGAAATGGGCCCAGCCTATGTGTATCTCGCTTGCGAGGAGTCATCCTACATGAGTGGCCAAACGCTGCACTTAAACGGTGGGGTTATTCTAAATACCTAACGCATTACAGGTTGATGAGGCGCTGTTTAACACTGCTTCAGCAGAAACGGCAGCGCCTCATCCAGCAAGGTATTGGGTATTTCTTCGGCGATGTAGTGGCCACAGGGAAGCGCTTTACCTTCAACCTGAGTGGCCACTTTGCGCCATTCAGCAAGCGCATCGAAACATGCCTCTATCGCGCCATCTCTCCCCCACATTACTTTTAAAGGGCAGGTAAGTTTAATGCCTGCGTCGATGTCCGCTTGGTCGTGGGTCAAATCAATACTGGCGCTGGCGCGGTAATCGCCGCAAATACCCGTGGCGGCGCCGGGAAGCGAGAGGCAGCGCTCGTACTCCACGAGCGCTTCTGAGGCGAAAGGCGCCATGCCCGCACTTCGAGCGCCCATCACGCTTTTAAGGTAGCGGGCAGGGTCGCTATTGATGAGCATTTCCGGCAGCGGCTGGGGGCGAATTAGAAAAAACCAGTGCCAGTAGGCGCGGGCAAAGGCCTCGTTAGTGCCACGATACATGGCAAGGGTGGGGGCAATATCCAACAGCACCATGCGCTCAACGCGCTCCGCGTGATCCACCCCCAGCCGGTGGGCCACCCTCGCCCCGCGGTCATGGGCCAGTACTTTAAAACGCTCAATGCCCAACGTACTCATTAACGCGGCCATGTCGTTAGCCATGGTGCGCTTGGCGTAGTTGAGGTGCTCAGGGTCGTCGTCGGGTTTAGCGCTATCGCCGTAACCGCGTAGGTCTGCCGCAATAACGGTAAAGTGCTGGGCCAAGGTAGCCGCCACTTTATGCCAAATAACGTGGGTTTGAGGGTGGCCGTGAAGCAGCAGTAACCCAGGGCCGCTACCGCCTATACGAAAGGCGATTTCAGTGCCGTTAACGTGGCGCGTGCGCTTCTCAAACCCTTTAAACATACCTTTACCCCACTGCATGCGCTGGCGTAGTTGCGCTAGAGATGTTTAAGCGCTAACGGGCGACTCTGCCTTTAATACCTGCTCGAACAAAATCGCTTCAAAATGCTCCATCGGCGCGACGGATTTGAGCGTTTTAGCGCGAAGAATCGCGCCTTCCCAACCAGAAAGCACAAAACTCGCCAGGGCGTCTGGGGGGATAGTGGTATTCACCACGCCCTCAGCTTGGGCATCGCGTAAGCAGGTAACAAGACGTTTTTCCCAGCGCTGGAACACAAGATTCAGCGCATCGCGGAAGGTATCGCTCTGGCCGGAAAGCTCTTGACCCAGGTTGCCAATCAAACAGCCGGTTGTGTGGTCGCATTCACGCATGTGCGCGCGGCCAGTGGCAAAATAGCGACGCAACCGCTCTAGGGGCGGCAGGGTGGAATCTTCAAGCAGCGCGGCCAAGTTGTCATCGTACTCATTGGCAAAGCGCTCTATCACCGCCAAGCCAAAATCTTCTTTGCTGGAGAAGTAGTGATAAAACGAGCCCTTGGGCACACCGCAGGTTTTTAGAACGGCATTGATTCCTGTCGCGTTATACCCTTGTTGGGCAATGAGTGCAGCGCCAGTCTCTATTAACTTATCGCGGGTAGCGGTGTTTTTTATCATGTTACGTAGACCAGTAGTCTAATAATTTTCAAATGCAGTGAGCATACGTTCTCTTTAACGACGCTATTAGGTAACGTCGCACTGGGCAAGCGAATTGCACGCAATTTGCACATTACTTACCTAATCGCTGCTTAGGAATCGTAGATGCTAGCATGATACGCCTAATGACCTGGATTTTCGCCCTTAGCCAACGGATAACGCGCGTTAATGACCCCTTCTCGCTATTACGCACTACATCAACAAGGCCGCATTCGCTTCGGTGCCCTGGCAGCACTACTGGTATTTGCCGGTGGGTTGGCGCTGGCTTGGTGGATTATTAGCCAGCCTCCCCGCGTTGAGCGGCGCCCACCGCCGCCAATTCCACCGCCGGTGGTCGATGTCATTACCGTAGAGGAGCGTCTTCAAGCACCGAGATTAACCGGTTTTGGTCGGGTAGAGGCAGAAAAATCCACCCTGCTAGCCAGCCGCGTTGCTGGCCAGCTTGAGCGCTTTGGGCAAGGCGTACTGCCAGGCCAAGTGGTAGAGCAAGATGCCCCGCTGGTGTATATCGACCAAGCAGACTTACAGCTAGCGCTTGAAGATGCACAGGCTCAGCTAGCCAACGCCCAAGCCCTGCTCGCATTAGAGCAGGCCGAGCAGCAGCGCGCCCGCAGCGAATATGAGTCCTTTGGCCGCCAGCTTTCCGCCGAACGCCGCGCCCTGGTGCTACGCGAACCGCAGTTGCGCCAGGCACAGGCTCAGCTTACCCAGGCCCGCGTCTTACGCGACCAGGCGGCGTTGAATCTAGAGCGCGCTACGTTAAAAGCGCCCTGGCGGGCCATGGTTCAAGACCGCTTAGTGGGCGCAGGCAGCCTGTTAAGCCAAGGCACGGAAGTGCTTAGTTTGGTGGGCGTTGAGCAGTTTTGGGTACGCGCTTCGCTACCTGGGGAGACTTTAGCGTGGCTTAAGCCTGCCGATGCCGTCACTTTAACAAGCCAAGGCTGGCCAGAAGGCGCCTCACGGGAAGGCCGTTTGCTATCGATACTGCCCAATTTAGAGGAGAACGGCTTACAAGCGCAGCTGCTGATCGCGGTGGATGATCCCCTAGCCCTTGAAAACAACGCCCCCGCCCTGCGCCTTGGCGATGTGATGCGCATTACTTACCACACCACGGCCACTGAAGCGCTGATTGCCCTGCCCTCTGCTGCGCTGCGCCCCGGCGAGCAGGTGTGGTGGGTAGATGACGAAGAGCGCTTGCGCACTACCACCGTTACCCTGGCCTACCGTGGCCAGGAAGAAGCGCTGGTTCGCAGCGGCCTGAAAGCAGGCCAGCGTGTGGTGGTGGCGGGCCTTGCCCAACCCCGCATAGGCCAGCAGGTACGGCTACGCCAGCGAGGCGACACCCCTGCCCGAGATGATGGAGCCACCCAATGACCCGCCGTGGCCCTCTGGCTTGGATGGTCGACCACGGTGTGGCGCCCAACCTTTTGATGGTGCTGTTTATCGTTGGTGGTCTCTTCGCGTCTCTTGCGATCAAAAAAGAGGTGTTTCCTGAGTTTGAGACGGAAATTGTTCAAGTCACTATTAGCTACCCCGGCGCCACCCCAGAAGACGTGGAGCAGAGCCTTCTACTGCCCGTAGAAGCCGCCATTGCCAATGTAGAAGGCATTGATGAACTCACCGCCAGCGCTAGCGAGGGCAGCGCTGTGCTGAGTGCAACGCTGACCGATGGCGTTGAAGTAATGCGCGCTTATCAGGATATTCAGCAGGCGGTGAATGCGATTACTACTCTGCCCAGTGCCGCCGATCCGCCGCGCTTTACCCTGGCAGGCCGCTCGCGCAGCGTAGTTAGTCTTCAGGTCTATGGTTCGGTGGGCCTGGCAGCGCTCCACGACGCCGCCGAAGACGTGCGCGCCGAACTGCAGGCCACCAGCGGCATTTCCCGCGTTGAGCTTTCCGGCAACCGTGACCGCGAAATCCAGGTTCACCTGAACGACGAAGCCATTGAGCGCTACGGGCTGGACCACCAGCAGCTTGCCAGCCGCATCGCCGAAGAGGCGCTGGACTTGGCCAGCGGCCAGCTCACCACCGCCGAAGGCGAGTGGCTAATCCGTTACCAAGGGCGGCGTAACAGCGCCGCTGAATTCGCCCAGCTGCCTATTCTGACCACTGCCCAAGGCGCCCAGGTTGTGCTGGGTGATATCGCCAGGGTAAGCGAGGGCTTTGCAGAAACCGACCGCGAGGAGTTCTACAACGGCCTGCCGGGGCTTTCGGTGGATGTCTACCAAATTGGCAATCAAACCCCCACCAGCATTTCCGACGCAATTTACGGCGAGCTTGAGCAACTGCGCGCCAACCTGCCTGAGGGTGTCAGCCTGGATGTTTCCCGGGATAGCTCGGTCATTTACGAAGACCGCCTTAGCCTGCTGCTGAAAAACGCCTGGATGGGCCTTGCACTAGTAATGATCCTGATGGCGCTGTTTTTGGAAGCACGACTGGCATTCTGGGTAACCCTGGGCATTCCCACCGCGTTTTTAGGCGCCATGCTGTTCCTGCCGTGGATCGGCGTCTCGCTCAATATGATGTCGATGTTCGCCTTTATCATCGCGCTTGGCATTGTGGTGGATGACGCCATTATGGTGGGCGAGAACATCTACAGCTACCGCGAGGAGGGCTACTCGCTGCGCGATGCCGCAGTGAAGGGCGCGGGGGAAATTGCCGTCCCGCTCACCTTTGCCATTCTTTCTAATATTGTGGCGTTTTTGCCGCTGCTGTTTTTACCCGGCTTTTTAGGGCTCATTTTCGCCACGGTGCCGGTGGTGGTGATTACCGTGTTCTTAATCTCCTGGGTGGAAGCGCTGTTTATTCTTCCCGCCCACCTTGCCCATAGCCGCAAGCCGCGCCAGACGCCTGCCTGGCAACGCCCCATTGAAGCCGTTCGCCAGCGCATGCAGGGTGGCTTGCATTACTTTACTTACCAACAGTTCGAGCCATTTTTGCAGCGTGCGCTCAATCAACGCCTACTTACTGTCGCAATCGGCGTGGCGGTGCTCTCCATCGCGCTGGCCTGGGCAATGAGCGGGCGACTGGGCTTTTCGCTAATGCCACGGGCAGAGTCTGATCAAGTGCAAGCCAGCGTTACCCTACCCATTGGCAGCCATATCAGCGTTAGCCGGGAGCTTAGCCAGCAACTGCTGCAAGCCGCCGAACAGCTAAGCGAGCAAGAAGAGACGCTCAGCTTTAGCAGCACCCGCAGCCGTCTGGATGGTGAAAGCCTCTCTGTTCGTCTGGATATCGCCAGAGACAGCCTGGAAGCGTGGCCGCCTTCCCGTATTGCCCGAGAGTGGCGTGAGCTAACCGGCGATTTAGTCGGCGCACAGTCGGTGCGCTTTGAATCAGACTTTGGCGGCCCAGGCAGCGGCGCGGCGCTGAGCCTGCGCCTCTCTCATCCGGATACCCTGGTGCTGGAAGCCGCCGCCGCCCGGCTGGCAGAGTTACTGGGCGAGTACGGCTTAACCGACATCGACAGCGGTTTAGGCGATGGCAAGCCGCAGCTTGAAATGCGCCTTTCCGCTGAAGGGCGGGCGCTGGGCTTAACCGGTAGCGATCTTGCCCAGGCGCTGCGCGCGCCCCTCCAAGGGGCCACCGCCGTTGAGCAATTTATTGGCCGGCGGGAGGTGAGCGTTGAAGTACGCCTGCCCGAACAGGACCGTGACAGCTTAAACGAGCTCTATCGCCTGCCGATACGCACCCCTGATGGGCTGAGCGTGCCGCTATCACGGGTCGCCGATATCACCCTCAGCCAGGCCTCAAGCAGCCTTCAGCGCGTGGATGGTCGGCGGATTATCACCGTGACCGCCGACGCTGAAGGCGATGAGTCGATTAACCAGGTACTCGCTACCCTGCAGGAGGATGTTTTTCCCACCCTCAGCAATACTTGGCCGGGGCTTGAGGTCAGTATGGGCGGGCGCCAGCAGGATACCGCCGATAACCTCGCTACCCTGCGAACCGCCATGTGGTTAATGCTTGCCGCCCTCTATGCACTACTGGCCATTCCGTTTAAAAGCTATCTGCAGCCGCTGCTGGTACTGGCCGCAATCCCGTTTGGTATTGTGGGGGCCGTGGCAGGGCATATGATTATGGGCTTTGGGCTTTCGATTATCAGCCTACTGGGCATGCTGGCGCTTTCGGGCGTAGTGATTAACGATGCCCTGGTGTTAATCGACTACGCTAATCGCAAGCGCCGCGAAGGCATGGCCCCACGACAGGCCATTGTCGCTGCCGCCACCAGACGCTTACGGCCGATCATGATGACCACATTAACGACCTTTTTAGGCCTTGCCCCAATGATATTGGAAACGTCCCGTCAGGCGCGTTTTATGATTCCCATGGCGATTTCGTTAGGGTTTGGGATGATTTTCGCTACGGTCATCCTGCTGGTGTTGGTACCCTGCCTTTATCTCGGCCTTGAGAATCTACGGGAACGGCTGAGTAAGCCGCACCCACCCAGCCCAGAAGGAGCTCGCTAATGGCAAGGCTCGATTCGCTACGCCAATGGCGACCCTCACGGCTCGGGTTAAAGCTGTTTGTGGCGATTTTGAGCGTCAATGTCGCCATTGCGGCGAGTATGTTCCTGGCAGTCTCCTACAGTATTGACCGTGGTTTTATTGATTACCTGAACCAATCCCAGGAGCGGCGGGCAACGCTACTCGCAGACGGTCTGATTACCCGCTGGGAAACCCAGGGCAGTTGGGAGTGGCTAGAGCAGTCCCCTGAGCGCTGGCCGTTTATTGTGCGCTTTGAGCTAGGCCAGGAGCATCGCGACCGCCCCTCCCCGCTGGGCGAGGCGCGGGATTTTGCCCTGCGCGATACAGACGGCAACTATGTCATCGCGCCCAGCGAGCGTCGCCAGGGGCCCAGCGACTGGCGATGGCTAACGCTCTACAGTGACATGACGGAAAGCGGCGACAACCAGGCTATCGGTGCCCTTGGGTTTCGCCCACCGCAACATATGATGGAGCGCATGGAGAGCCGCTTTCTGGAGCGCCAGCAGCGCAACCTAGTGGTGATTGTGGTCTCGCTGGTATTGGCATCTTTATTGTTGGCGGGCGGGCTTTCCTGGTGGTTAGGCAGGCGAACCCGCGCCTTGGCGGGCGCCACCCTGCGCCTCACCGAAGGTGATTACCACACCCGCCTCGCGGTAAGGGGCCATGACGAACTATCCCGCTTAGCACGGGACTTCAACGTACTAGCGGCCACCTTGGAAGCTAGCCGCGATGCCCGAGCGCGCTGGGTTTCCGATACGGCCCACGAACTGCGCACCCCGCTTGCAGTGCTGCGCGGTGAAATAGAGGCTATGCAGGACGGCATTCGCCCTCTCAACCAGGAAAACCTTGCCTCGTTAGCCCAAGAGGTCGCCCAGCTTGAGCGGTTGGTGACTGACCTGCGCCTGCTCTCCCAAAGCGATGCCGGAGCGCTGGATATTCAGCTCGCCCCAATGAACCTGAGCGAGTGCCTGAGCGGCCGCTTAACCGATGCAGACCGCTGGCTTGAGGAGAGCGGCTTGGCGCTGACAACCCACATAAGCCCCGAGGTGATGATTCGCGGTGATGCCCAGCGCCTGCGCCAGCTGTGGAACAACCTACTCGATAACAGCTGCGCCTATACCCAGCCACCCGGCGAGTTGCAGGTAACTCTCAACATTGTGCACAAACATGCGGTTGTCGTATGGCAAGACAGCGCCCCTGGCGTGCCCGAGAGTGAACTTACCCGATTAACCGAGCGCCTTTACCGCGTTGAGGGCTCGCGGAACCGTGCCAGCGGCGGCAGTGGGTTAGGGCTTTCCATTGCCAGTGCGCTGGTGAGTGCCCATGGCGGCACCCTAGAGGCCAGTGCTTCGACCCTTGGCGGCCTTAAGTGGACGCTGCGCTTCCCTCTTCTCACGTCTACCCATTACCTAGCGAGCTGACTATGTCTTTACAAGACGCGTCTCACGACGCCTCACTGTTGATCGTTGAAGATGAACCCAAAATTGCCCGGCTAATGGCCGACTACTTAACAAGCCATAACTTCGACACCACGATCATTAGTCACGGCGACGACGTCATGCCGTGGTTAAGCCAGCAGGTACCGGCCCTCGTGCTGCTGGACGTTATGCTGCCGGGTAAAGATGGGCTGACGCTCTGCCGGGAGGTGCGCCAACAGTGGCCCACGCTGCCGATCATTATGGTCACCGCAAAAGTAGAAGAAGTAGACCGCCTGCTAGGGTTAGAGCTGGGTGCGGATGACTATATTTGCAAACCGTTCAGCCCCCGCGAGGTGGTCGCCCGGGTTAAAGCCGTGCTACGCCGTAGCCAGGCAGCCGCTGACGTAGCTGAGCCCGCTGAGGCAGCAGGCCAAGCCCCGGTTACGCTGGATGAAGATGGCTGGCAAGCGTTAGCCAACGGCCAGGACTTAGGCCTGACGGCGGTAGAGTTCCAATTGCTGCGGGTCATGATGCAGTCACCGGGGCGGATTTTCAGCCGCGAACAGCTGATGGATCACATGTACCGCGACAACCGCATCGTTTCTGAGCGCACCGTGGACAGCCACATTAAAAAGCTACGCAAGAAAATCCACGAAGCGCTCCCTGAGCTGGAAATCATCCGCTCGGTCTATGGCGTCGGCTATAAGTATCAGCCGGAAGGGTAAACCTCGCGCTTAGTGCATCACCTGCCGATTAAGAAACGCGATGCCCGCATCGATAGCGCTGCCCCGCAGCAAGAAGCTGGAGAAGTGGCCTCGAAAACGCTGCAGATACAGCTCGCTTTCGATGTTGTTATCCTGCAGCGCTTGATAGAAATCGGTGGCGTGGTCGACGGGGACAAGCTGATCCCAGTTCCCGTGGAATAGGAAAAACGGCGGTGCCTCTGGGGTGACCTGTCGGGCGGGAGACGCCAGCCGATAGGCTGTGTTTTCTTCGGCACGGGTACCCCCGATGAAATCGACCACTAACCGGCCATCATCAAACTTGAGCAAATCGCTCGGCAAGCCGCCTGCTAGCACCGCCGCTAAGCGGGTATGTTCGCCGCCATAAGGCTCGGCCAATGGCCCTTCTTCGCCCGCTAAGGCCAGCAGGCTCACTAAGTGCGCCCCGGATGAGAAGCCAACACCGACGATGCGATGCGTATCGATGTTCCACTCATCCGCATTAGCGTGAATCCATGCCATTGCCAGCTGTAAATCATGCAGCTGGGCGGGAAAGCGGTATTCGGGGGCAAAACGGTGCTCAATATTGACCGTTACGTAGCCCTGCTGGGCCAACTGCTCGGCAATGCCCTCCATATCGTCGGGCCCGCGATTGCGCCAACCGCCACCATGTACCACCAGTGCAGCGGGTCGCCGTTCAGCCCCAGAAGTAGTAGGAAGCAGGACACGGGCCTCTAATGCTTGGGGCCACTCCGCCGGGGTGTAACGCTGAGAGGGTAAGCGGGTAAAGGGAACGTTCTTCTGCTGGAGAGAGGAGTGTTCGATGGCCGGGGTCCCCGTGGCGCCTTGGTGGGTTGCCCCACAGCCGCTAATAAAAAGTGCGAGGGCGCTTAGGCTAAGGTAGTGACGTACAGTGCGTAGAGCTGGCATTCATGCCTCCTTGTTAAACTCACGTGATTGACCGGGCCCTCACCCTAACGCTATGACCCCCTAGCGCCTTAAATGATCATGATTGTTGCACACTTAATGCAAACGGTTTGCACGTGTCTCTACCATACTGTGATTGTCTGATTAGCAATTTAAAACGCTAACCCGTTACCAAGAGGTAGTTTATATGACACTTCGCCAGCTATTCGCCCCCGCCCTACTCGCCGTCGCTTTAACGCCGTTAGCGTTCACTGCGCAGGCAGGCCACCATGAAGGGCATGAAGGCCGCGGCTATGACCGCGAGCAGATGGTAGAACGCATGGAAGAGCGCCACCAGGAAGTGTTTCAGCGCGCGGAGCTAAGTGAAGAGCAGCAAGAAGCGCTAAACGAAGCCCATGCCGAACACCGTGAAGCGTTAAAAGCACTGCATGAGGAACACCACGCGCGGGTCGCTGGGATTCTTAGCGAAGAAGAGCAGCAGGCAGTGCGCGAAGCAATGCGTGAGGTGCACGAAGAGTACCGTAGAGAGCGTGGGCACGGTAAGCGTGGCTACCACCATGATAAATCTGAAGCGGGAAACACCGCTGAGTAAGCATTTACTTACTGTTTAACTGCGATTAAATGCCTGGCTTTGCCGGGCATTTCTGTGTCTAGACACCTAAAAACGCCAAGTGTTGAGAGGACGTTGACTTGAACTGAACAACTAAACCACGTATTTTATTTGAACGTTCATTCAAAATAAATATCACCTTGTCTAACAACAGGAGTCCGCCTCCATGGCGAAAGACAATTCCGTTCTTCCCTCCCGCGACCGGCTTAACCCTGTGGTGTTCCACGGCAGCATGGCTGGCATACTTATCTTTTTAGTGCTCACTATGGTGTTCACTGAACAGGCTGGCGCCTTTTTTGATGCTGGGCTGGCCTGGGTGAGTAAAACCTTTGGCTGGTATTACATGCTCGCTATTGTGGCGTACTTGGTGTTTGTGGTTGCCATTGGCATGTCGCGGTTTGGCAGCATTCGTCTCGGGCCTGATCACTCGCGACCTGAGTTTTCGCTTCTCTCCTGGTCAGCCATGCTGTTTGCCGCAGGTATCGGTATCGATTTGCTGTTTTTCAGCGTTGCTGAGCCTGTTGCCCACTACTTGGCTCCGCCGGATTTAACCCCAGAAAGCCAAGCTGCAATGCGTAATGCCGTCGTTCAAACCTATCTGCACTGGGGGCTCTCCGGTTGGGGACTGTACGTGTTGATGGGTATGGCGCTGGCCTACTTCAGCTATCGTCACCGCTTGCCATTGGCTATTCGCAGCGCCCTTTACCCAATACTCGGTAAGCGTATCCACGGTCCAATTGGTAACGCTGTCGATATTACTGCCGTCATTTCTACCGTGTTTGGTATTGCCACTAGCCTTGGCATTGGCGTTATGCAGCTCAATTATGGCCTCACCTATATGTTTGGCGTGCCCGAAACGCTGAGCGTGCAGGTGATCTTGATTGTGCTGGTGGTAATTTTGGCGACGATTTCCGTAGTGACCGGCGTTGAGAAAGGTATTCGTCGTTTATCTGAGTTCAACATGCTGCTGGCGCTCGCGCTCATGCTGTTTGTGCTCTTTTCCGGCGACACGCTGGTGCTGCTGGATAAAGTAGTCAATAACGCCGGTGACTATCTTTCTGGGTTTGTAGGTGCCAGCTTTGATACCTACGCCTTTGCCGATGAAGGCGCCCAAGAGTGGAAAATGTGGTGGACGATCTTCTTCTGGGGCTGGTGGATTGCCTGGACACCGTTTGTAGGCCTCTTCCTGGCGCGTATCTCCCGTGGCCGTACTATTCGTGAGTTTGTCGCAGGCGCCTTGTTTATTCCGCTAGCCTTTATGATGGTGTGGATGTCTGTATTCGGTAACAGCGGTATTGAACTGGTCGCCAACCAGGGCGTTACCGAGCTGGGTGAGCAAGCGCTTAGTACCCCGCAAACCACGCTCTATACACTGCTTGAGTACTACCCTTACGTTAGCATTACTGCTGCTGTTGTTACGGTTCTGGGTATCGTGTTCTTTATTACCTCGGCGGATTCCGGCGCTCTGGTACTGGCTAACTTCACCTCCATTTTGAGTGATGTAAACCACGATGCACCGGTAAAACTGCGTATTTTCTGGTCGGCAGTGATTGGCTTGATCACCATTGCTCTACTGATGGCCGGCGGGCTTGCCGCGCTGCAAAGTGCGGTGGTGATTACCGCGCTGCCTTTCTCGCTGGTCATTTTCGCCGTCATGGTGGGTATGTACAAAGCGCTGAAACTTGAGGGCAAAAAAGCCGACGCGCGCCGCATGATTGCGGGTAGTGCCCCAGGCGGCGACTGGC
Organism: Halomonas sp.; assembly: GCF_017515565.1. Classification (GTDB taxonomy): domain Bacteria; phylum Pseudomonadota; class Gammaproteobacteria; order Pseudomonadales; family Halomonadaceae; genus Vreelandella. The sequence goes on along the minus strand of NZ_JAFWFN010000038.1, from coordinate 40,664 downwards.
GCGAGCGTTTGGATCGCGCGCTGGACACCTCAAATCGCGCAGGTGCCGCCGCGACAATTGAGCACTCTATTCGTCCGGCGATGACGCAGTTTGCCCAGGAGCTTGAAAGCCGTGGCCAAACCGCCAACGTGACCGAAGAGCACGTTGAAGGTGAGTCGCTACCCAACTTGACGTTACAGGTTGATTTCGGTGACGCCACCAGCTTTGTTTATCAAGTGTGCCCGCACCGCATGCGTACCCCAAGCTTCATCCCCGCGGATGATGACTTCTACGTGCGTTTGGATGTGTACCTAGCGGAAGGCGGCCAGGAAAAAGACCTTAACGGCTACACCCGTGGTCAGGTGATTGGTGACTTAGTGGCGGAGTATGAACGCCACCTGCACTTCCTCACCCTGGCAGGCCAGCAGATGGGACACGTGCAAGCGATGCCCGGCACCATCGGCGAACCGCCGGAAGATGCACAGATGTAAGCAACAGACGTAAGTAAAAAATCCCGGCCAATTTGAGCCGGGATTTTTTATGCCCAGCGTTTACTCAAGACTAACGCCTTGTTGTGCAGTTTTCAGTGCAGGCGTAGCTTTATGGCTTCTTTGCGTGATCACTTAGGAGGCTAACCACATGTCCCGAGAGCATCGTCCTTCGGGTTACGTCTTCCCACTGCCAGGCAGTGCGCTATTGAGCACGTGGCGCGAGGGATACTCCCTTAGCAAACTCAAACGCGATGTAATGGCAGGGCTGACCATTGGCGTGGTGGCGGTACCGCTTTCTATGGCGCTGGCAATTGCCACTGGTGTTCCCCCCCAACATGGGCTTTACACCGCTATCGTAGCAGGTGCTGTTATCGCGCTAACCGGCGGTTCACGGTTTAATATCTCCGGCCCCACCGCCGCCTTTGTGGTTATCCTCTTCCCTATTGTTGCCAACCACGGTTTAGGTGGCCTACTAATTGCCACGTTCATGGCGGGCGCTATTTTGGTCGCGCTAGGGCTATCAAGGCTGGGCAGTCTGATTCAGTACGTACCCTATCCCGTAATACTTGGTTTTACGGCGGGCATTGGTGTGGTGATTGCACTGCTACAGCTGCCTGACTTTCTCGGCTTAGCCGGGGTGGAGTTAGGTGAGAGCACGCTGCATAACCTTATGCTGATTGGTCAAGCGCTGCCCAGCCTGTCTCTGGCAGAGGTCGGTATCGGGCTTATTACCTTGGCAGCGCTGTTGATTTGGCCACGTTTAAAAACGCCGGTTCCAGCTCCGTTGGTTGGCTTGGCAGTGGGTACTCTAGCCGCCACGCTGCTGCTGTTGGGTGGCATTGAGGTCGATACCATCGCCTCACGCTTTAGTTGGGAGCTCGATGGGCAAAGCGGCAGCGGCATTCCGCCCTTCGCACCTAGCTTTACCGCACCGTGGCATTTTCCTGGCGCAGATGGCGCTCCGCTTGATATCAACTTCGCACTAATTCAAGCGCTGCTTGGCCCAGCATTGGCGATTGCGCTACTAGCAGCGATTGAGTCGCTGCTGTGTGCCGTGGTAGCAGATGGATTAACCCGCACTCGGCATGATCCTAACGCTGAGCTGATTGGCCAGGGGCTGGGCAATTTGGTAGTGCCCTTTTTTGGCGGCATTACCGCCACAGCGGCCCTTGCCAGGACGGCGACCAATATCAAAAGTGGCGCTTTCTCACCTATCGCTGCGGTAGTGCATTCGTTGGTGGTCTTGCTTGCAGTGGTGGCACTAGCAGGCGTTCTTGGGTATGTGCCCATGGCAGCTTTGGCTGCCCTACTGTTCATCATTGCCTGGAACATGAGCGAAGCCCGCCATTTCGTTCATACGTTGAAAAGTGCCCCCGCTAGCGATGTATGGGTATTGGTGATCTGCTTTGCGCTCACGGTGGTTTTTGACATGGTCATCGCCGTGGCTGTGGGGATTGGTCTGGCCGCGGCGCTATTTATTCGCCGTATGGCACAGCTGACTCATACCCAGCGCTTGGCTGCACCCGACACCGGCGAACACTTCCCACCCGAAGTGGCGCTCTATAAAGTTAGTGGCCCGCTGTTTTTCGGCGCAGCGGAAAAAGCCATTACCACGCTGCGGGTGATTGATCACAGCGTGCGGGTTGTCGTTCTGGATATGCGCGAGGTGCCGAGTTTGGATACCACCGCCATGGTAGCGCTGGACACGCTGCGCCGGGAGCTGGGCGAGCAAGGTGTAGGCGTTATCTTTGTTGGGCTTCCACCGCGCATAGCGCTAAAGATAAAGCGCTCAGGCATTAAACGCGAAGCAGGCAAACTGGCAATAGTGAGCAATCTTGCGCATGCCCAACGCATGGTGCGCCGCTGGTTAGGCAGCAGCATTGCCCAAGGAATTTAATCGAACCACCTCAGTCGACTATGTCGCTATATGGACTCAGACAGCATTGACGAGCGGCTCTTGTTTTCCCAGTCATTCAACTGGGATTTATAGGTACCGTTCGAAAGCAGCAAGCTGGGTGGGCTGCCCGAGGTGGGAATGCCACTCTCCAATCCCACCGAAGCGCACGCGATAACCGTTACGACGCGCCACGCCCTGCGCCCAGTCACGAAAGCGATCCCGTGACCATTCAAACTTGTGGTCAGGGTCACGAAATTCGCCGTCTGCTAAATCAAACAGCGGGTTGTATTCACTGTTAGGTGTCGTCATTACCAAGTATTCGGGACGTAATCCGCCAAACACGCCCTGCTCCACCGTGGATAACCGCTCAGGCGGAATATGCTCAATGGTCTCCACCATGGCCGCGCCCGTGAACCCCGTAAGGCTTGGATGATGTTCCGTGTAGGAGCCGCATATCAGTTCTAAGCGCCCGTGGCCTGCCTGCGGCAGCTGCCCCAGACGAAACTTGGCTTGGGCCAATAGCTCGCCGCTTAACTCAAGGCCTACCAGTTTCTCGAACTGGGGCTGGTGGAGTAGATACTGCAATAGCCCACCTGAACCACACCCTAGGTCCAGTACTTTCCGAGCACCGCTGGCGCGCAGCCGTTCCACCACGTGAAGTAGCCGCTGCTGGTGTAAATCCGGTGCTTCGATATCGCTCATGATCCGCCTTGCTGTAGGTAAAAGCGTCATGATGCAGCAAAGCGCCGCAGGCGTGTAGGAAGAACGTGTAAAAACAGGCGGGAGAAAGCAAACAAAAGATGGAGAGAGGCAAATAACTCCGCTCAGGCCCTTGGCCTGAGCGGAAGTGGGCGCGTTTAAAAGAACCCAAGCGGGTTGATATCGTAGCTTACCAGCAGGTTTTTGGTTTGCTGGTAGTGCTCAAGTGCCATTTTGTGGGTTTCACGGCCAACGCCGGATTTCTTGTAGCCGCCAAAGGCAGCGTGGGCGGGGTACTGGTGGTAGCAGTTGGTCCACACGCGGCCCGCTTGAATACCCCGGCCCATGCGGAAGGCGACGTTGATATCACGACTCCAAACGCCTGCGCCCAAGCCAAACTCGGTGTCATTGGCGATGGCCAGCGCTTCCTCTTCGTCTTTGAAAGTAGTAACCGCGACGACCGGGCCAAAGATCTCCTCCTGGAAAATACGCATCTGGTTGTTGCCCTTCAACAGCGTGGGCTGAATGTAGTAGCCACCGTTGATGCTGTCGTCCAGGGTCTCTTTATCGCCACCGGAGAGGAACTCCGCACCTTCATCACGGGCGATATCCATGTAGGACATGATTTTATCGAACTGCTCTTGGGAGGCCTGAGCGCCCACCTGCACATCGGTATCTAGCGGATTACCGCGTTTAATGGTCTTGGTGCGCTCAATGACCTTGGCCATAAACTCGTCGTACATGCTCTCCTGAATAAGCGCGCGTGAGGGGCAAGTACACACTTCACCCTGGTTGAAGAACGCTAACACCAGGCCTTCTACCGCTTTATCAATAAACGTCGGCTCGGCGTTCATAATGTCAGCGAAGTAGATATTGGGTGATTTGCCGCCTAGCTCGACGGTAGAGGGAATAATATTTTCCGCGGCGCATTTAAGAATATGCGAGCCAACGGGGGTTGAGCCCGTAAAGGCAATTTTGGCAATCCGCTTACTGCTAGCCAGCGCTTGCCCTGCCTCAGCGCCAAAGCCGTTAACAATGTTCAACACCCCTGGCGGCAGCAGGTCGCCGATGACTTCCATCACCTTCAAAATGGAAACAGGGGTTTGCTCAGCCGGCTTCAGTATCACGCAGTTACCGGCAGCAAGCGCGGGGCCAAGCTTCCAGGCGGCCATTAAAATCGGGAAGTTCCAGGGAATAATTTGCCCTACGACACCCAACGGTTCATGGAAGTGGTAGGCCACGGTGTTAGCATCAATATCTGCGGCGGTACCTTCCTGGGAGCGTAGGCAGCCGGCAAAATAGCGGAAGTGGTCAATGGCGAGGGGAATATCGGCATTCAGCGTTTCGCGCACTGCTTTACCGTTGTCCCAGGTTTCCGCCACGGCGAGCATTTCCAGGTTTTGCTCTAGTCGGTCGGCAATTTTGAGTAGCGTATTACTGCGCTCTTGAACGGAGGTTTTACCCCAGGCGGGCGCTGCTTTGTGGGCTGCATCCAGCGCTTTTTCAATATCTTCAGCGCTAGAGCGGGGAATTTCGCAAAACACTTGGCCGTTAACGGGGCTAATATTATCGAAGTATTGGCCGTTGACGGGGGGAACAAACTCACCGCCAATATAGTTTCCGTATCGTTTTTCAAACGACACAACGGAACCGGCATCACCTGGGTTGGCGTAGATCATCGTAAAGCTCCTGAGTATTATGATTATTAAAAGGTGCCTACCCAGTGTTGAACACACAGGCCATTCTCGATATAGCCCGATGGCAGGACGCACCCTCATCCCTTGGTAGGAGACGCCATGTACTCGCTATTAGTGGCAGATGACCACCCGCTGTTCCGCGATGCGCTACAGGCGGTGGTGGGCGCTGGATTAACCGATACCCAACTGCTGGAAGCCGACAGCCTGGCAGCGGCGATGCAGTGCATTGAGGCTCATGAGGGGCTGGATTTGCTGCTGCTTGATTTGAGCCTGCCCGATACCGAAGGCTTGGCGGGATTGAAAACTCTGCGAGAAACCTGCCCATGGCTACCCGTTGCGATTGTTTCTGCGCACCAGGAGCGCCAACTGGTACTGGACGCCATTGCGCTGGGTGCGGTGGGCTATATTCCGAAGTCAACGCCCAGAGAACAGCTGCTGGCGGCGTTAACCCAAATACTCCAGGGCCAGCTCTACCTGCCCGCTGATGTTATGCGCCGCCCGCCGCCACCAAGCGTGCCGCGCCCGCCCGGCTCAGAAGCCAAGGCAGAAGAGAGGCAAACGCGGCTAGCACGCTTAACCGGTAAACAGCAGGACGTGCTGCGCTGCATGGCCCAGGGTATGTCTAACAAGCAGATCGCTCGGGAGCTATCGATTGCCGAAACCACGGTCAAAACCCATGTGTCGGCGATTTTACGCAAACTTGGTGCGACGAGCCGGGTTCACGCCATCGTAATTGCCAGCGACGAGGGTGTTGGCGCCTTCGCCAAGCGATAAGCCTGTTAATGGCTATCGAGTAGCGTGCCCAGCAACATCTTTAAGCGCAGCGGCTTAAGCGGTTTCAGTAGGCAGTGCATACCCGCTTCCCGGGTGGCACGCTTTACTGCGGCTTCGTGGTTGGCGGTTATCACCACCGTCGCAAGGCCTGGGTAACGCCGCCGCAAACGAGAGGCTAAATCAATCCCGTTTTCACGGTGCTCCCCCAGGTGGTAATCCACTAGCAGCACCGCTGGGCATTCGCCGTCGCTCGCCGCCTCAAGGGCGCTTACCGTTGCAGCTGCCCGCACCCGACACCCCCAACTACCTAACAGTGCCTGCATGCCTTCAATAATGGCTGGGTCATCGTCAATGACCCACACGACACAGCCCTGCAGCGGGTCATACTCCCACGCGCTGCGTAACTGCTCCCGGGCTTTTCGTTCAGCGCTGTTTCCAGTAGTGCTATTTTCAGAAGTACTGTTTTTAGAAGTACTGTTTTCAAAATCATTAGGCGCGTAAGGCACCAGAATGGAAAACAGCGACCCGCACGAAAGCGTTGAGGTAAGTGTCACCGGGTGCTCCAGCATCGTGCTGATACGGTCAACAATCGCTAGGCCCAACCCAAGCCCACGGCTATGCTGCCCCTGGGGTTGGTTAGCGCGGCGAAACTCAAGAAAAATCGCCTGGCGCTGTGGCTCGGGGATGCCTGGGCCCGTATCACCTACGACAATTTCCAGACCGTCCGCGCGTCGGCGACAGCCTAGCAGCAGGTGGCCGTGTTCGGTGTAGCGCACGGCATTGCTCAGAAAGTTACGCACTACTCGCGCTAACAGCGCTAAGTCAGACGTTACCAATACGCTGGAGGGCACATAGTGCAGAGTAAGGCCACGTACCGCCGCCACCTGCTTATACTCCTCTGCAAGCGCATCCAGCAGCGTGCTAACCGCAAAGGGCGCTTTATCAGCATGCAACACACCCGCATCCAGACGGGAAATATCCACCAGCGTGCCAAGCAGCCCTTCCACATCCTTAAGCGAGCGACCAATATTCCCCACTAAGGCTTGGGAGGCGTCCGGCAACGCATGGGTTTCCAAAGCGCTGGCAAATAATCGAGCGGCATTTAAGGGCTGTAGTAAATCGTGGCTTACGGCGGCTAAAAATTTGGTTTTAGAAAGGTTGGCGGCTTCCGCTTCGGCATTCGCGGCTAACAGCCGGGCATTCACTTGGCTGAGCTCATCCAACGTGCGATGCAGCGCATCGGTGCGCTCACGCACTTGTTCAGCCAACAATACCGAGCGTTCAAACGCTGCATAAGGCGCGCCGTTAGGGCTACCGCCCGACTCTACCCGCTCCATCAGCGCTTGGCAGACTTTGCGCAGGCGCCGGTTTTCTTCGCGTAGTGCAGCGTTATCAGCTGTTTCGTCGTTATCCGCCGCTAGTTGGAAGAGCGCCAAACGCCACCCCCGTAAAGGTTTGATTAACGTGCATACCGTGATGCTGTTCGCCGTAGGTATTAAACCCAACGACCCGCGCCTGTCGCAGCAGCGCCGATGCTGGGTCAATTTGCTGCAGGGACTCCAGCGCCATGCGGCGCAGAAAACAGTCGCAGCCGATAATAGTGGCGGTATCGCCTAGGCGCTTACGCACGCCTAGCAGCATCGCATTTAGGTCTTCTAGCAGTGGGGCTGGCCGCATTGCAGTGAGCACAATGCCGTTCTCAACCGCGCAGTAAAAGCTCAGGCTGCTATCCTCGTTAACCCGCTGAATAGAGCGAATATAGTGCTGACCGCCAAGGTGAACGGCAAGGGGATGCTGGGCAAATACGTGGGGGGTCAGCGCATCAACACGGCAGCCTACTAGGGCCGCATATACCTCAGCGGCGGGTAGCCCATTAAGCTCTAATACGCGACGCTGCTGCCGGTCAGCATTAGTGACCACTAGCTTATGAGCAAGGGGGACGAGGTGATGGCTCGAAAACACCTCAAACGGTAGTCGGGTATTGAGCATGACCACCACAGCGGCACGGGTGTGAAAGTGCCCATTAGCATACACATGGGTGTGCGTTAGATGGTTGTCATCCCCCGCCGAGCCACCAAAACTGGGAATACGCCCCAGCGCTGCATCCAGCGTTGCCAGCACCTGCTCTTCACGGCTGGACAATCCATCGAGTAGGGTAAGCGCGAAGCTGTGCTCATTGATGGGCGCCAAAGCCTGCTGACGGCAGCGCTCTAATAAGGCATCCACCAACGGCTGTGCACGGCTGAGGTCAAAATGTTCAAGGTCATCAATCAGCGCCGTTTCCACCGCGAATACCCGCCGATCAAACCCGATCGCCACAATGGAGCCGCGATCATACCCCTGGGGGGTAATCTCACCGGCAGTGGTACAGCCGCTCATTGGCACATTACCAAACGCATCACCCAGTGCGTCGGCTAAGGCATCTAGCGGGTACTCTGCGCTGCAAAAAAACAGTACAAACCCAAGCTGTTCGTGGCGTAGCGCTTGGGCCAGCTCCCTGGCTGCCTGGCCTGGCTCGGGATGATTGCTGGCAGCGGTTAATAGCCCGTTATGCTTTAGAGAAGCTGTCACGGCGCCACTTCTCCAAGGCTGTATGGGTACGCGCTACGCTTTGGCGTAATGCACTAAAGGCTTCATCCACTTGGCAGGAAGAACGCGTCTCAAGGGCCATTAATGCCTCCAGCCGCTTCGCTTGGGCCGCCAATTGTTCTGCACCAACGCTTAGCGATTCACCCTTTAGCTGATGGGCTAAGCGCTCCACTTGATGGGCCTGGGCGATAGAGAGTGTGCCGGAGCTAGAAAGATACGCACCAAGCTGCGCAGCGTAGTCGTCTACTTGTTGATGGTAGAGCATTATTAGCTGGGCAAGGCTCTCCTGCCCTAAAGAGCCCAGCAGCATACTTAACGTTGCGCTATTAAGCAGTGCTTGCCCTTCGCTGGGCGTAGCGAAGGCGGCAAGCGGGGGCAGCCGCTGCGACGAAGGGAATAGCTGCAGAGATAAAACGTTGCTCAACGATAACAGTGAAAGCGGCTTGGTGATGTAGTCATTCATGCCTGCTGACAGGTAGCGGGATCGATCATCTTCAACGCCACCTGCGGTCATTGCCACAATGGGCACCTGGGCAAGCCAACCGCCCACCTCACGCAGTTTACGGGTAACGGTAAGGCCATCCATATCCGGCAACTGAATATCCATAAAAATAAGATGCACTTGCTGGCTCTTAATCATTTCCAGCGCATCCTGGCCATTTTCAGCGCACACTACATCGCAGCCCAAACGCGATAACAACCCAGTAGCGACTTTGCGGTTCACGGCGTTATCTTCGACCAGCAGTAACGACGTGCCGGTAAAGTCCCGTGTGGGCTCAGAAGGTAGCGGAGAACTGACCGGGCTGGCCTCCACTAAAGGGAGTTCGCAGTAGAATGTACTCCCCTGGCCCGGCGCACTGGTCACGCTTAAGCGCCCCTGCATGGCTTCACTTAAGCGCTTGCAAATGGCAAGCCCCAGCCCGGTGCCACCAAAGCGGCGAGCCACGGTTTCATCTGCCTGCTGAAAAGGTTCAAACAGAAGTGCCTGTTGCTCTTGGCTTAAACCACAGCCGGTATCGCTGACCTCAAACGAGAGATAGTTAACGGTGGCATAAAGCCGCAGCATCACCTTGCCGTGGTCAGTAAACTTGATCGCATTGGCAATCAGGTTCAGCAAAATCTGCCTTAGCCTGCCTGCATCCATCATGACCCAGGCGGGTACCAAAGGGTCAATATCGAGCACAAGTTGAAGCCCCTTCGCTTGGGCGCGAGGTCCAAATAGCGCCATCACGCTATCCACCAGCGGTTTTACCGCCGTGGGTGAGGTTTCAAGGGTTAGGTGACCCGCTTCTATCTTAGAGAAATCGAGTATTTCATTAATCATCGCCAACAGCTGGTTGGCGCTGTCGTGAATAGTGCTAGCGTAGTCTTCAACCTGGGCAGCGCTTGCCGGTTCACGCAGTAGCTCACTCATGCCGATGACACCGTTGAGCGGGGTGCGAATCTCGTGGCTGACCATCGCTAGAAAATCAGATTTTGCATGGTTGGCTGCTTGGGCCTGTTTGGCGGTGACTTCCAACTGACGGCTTAACTGCTCCTGTTCACGCCGTGCAGCGGCGCTCTCGCGCATTTCACGCACCAGAAACCCAATCACGAGCAGTACGGCTAAGCTCATTCCAATGAGCAGTGTCATCAAGGCTTTATACAGCGTGCTGAGCAGCGCACGCTCTTCCGTTGCGGATTCTGCCAGGTAGCCATTGATGGCGATCACAAAGCGTTCAGTCAGCCGAGTAAGCGCCTGTAGCTCTGTTTCCAGGTTGGTAATCGGCAGCTGGGCAAGCGTATCGTGAGGCTCAAGCATCGGGTCCAGCGTATCTAACTGCTGCTGGATTTGGTCAAGCAGCTCGTTTGCCATCCTGACATTTTGCAATAACGAGTTAACCTCACCCTCATTTAGCAGGGTTATGCGGCTATAAAGCAGCTCAAAGCGTAAGTTGAGCGCATCCTGCTCAGCTGGCGAAATGGGCCCGCGGGTTGCGGCTAGCAGGTGATTAAGCAGCTGAACCGCATCGCGGTCCAGCTTGTACACGACCCAGGCTGTATCTTCTCGCAGGCTTTGAGTCAGGTGATCTTGCCGCCAGGCAGCCAGTGCCGCAACCACCAGTGCTCCCGCAAACAGCAGCACGGTAATCATAGCGACGACCTTAAAGCGACGTGGGTAGCGCAGTAGGCGGGGCGTATTGGCAATAGGGCTGCTAATGGACATTAATCTGCATTACCTGCCAGACGGCTCTAAAGCGTATTTTCTCGCTCAGCAGTTCCTCATCCTGATCAAAGGGATACAGCACCCACAGCGGACCATATTCACGAATAGGAATGGCTTTTTGATCGCGTTCTAGGGTCAAAATAACGTCGTAGTCGTAAAAATCACTAAGCGGAATGTCTGCTTCGTATCCATTAAGCGCCAGCACATGCACGCTTTCAGCCTCGACCCCCAGGTGCTCCAGCAAGGTACGCATTAATGGCCCGCTATAGTGGCTAACACCTTCGGTCCAGGGAGTGCCCGTTTCAAAAGCATGCTGTGGTAATGATTGCAGCATTTCTCTATCAAAATGCGCCTCTTCACCGTTATCACTCGTACCCGTGCTTATATTCGTGCGCGCAATGTCGCCCTTTACTTTCAGTATCACAGGCCCATCAGGCAGCTCTAATGCGGTCTGCGTTTCAGCTTGCCCCATTTGAGGAATGCTGAACGCCAGCATAATCGACCCCAATAACAACGCTTTCACAGCCATTACCTCGTATCGAAGCGCTAAGGGCATAGCCTGATATACCCAGGCTACCCATCGCGAGCAATAAAAAAAGAGACAGCGTAGAGGTTACGCCATCTCTTTTCGTAGGTCAGGCTATTTACGCGTTTTTCGTCGTTAAGCCGCCAGACTATTGGATACGAAAGTGGTTAGGTTTCAATTTTTTCGACTGTTTCAAAGCGCACTAGCTCTTCATAGGCGTGCCAGCTGGCATGGCCTAGTACCGGAAGTATGAGCGCCAAGCCGATATAAAACGTCATTACCCCAACCAGCACACAGCCAGTCAGAATAACGGCCCATAGCAGCATAGGGCGGAAATTTCGCGCAACGCAGCGAACACTTGCCTCGATACCCTCCATAAAGGTCAGGTCTTGATCCATTAGAGTGGGAATCGCAACTACGCTAATGGCAAAAGCACCAAATGCTAAAATAGCGCCCGCTGCCGTTCCAACGGCCAACATACCAAGCCCTTCAGGGGTGGTTAGTAACGCGGTGTAAAGTGTTTCGGGGCTTGGCACTTCAAAACCAAAAAACAGCGCAAATAGCAGCGTAGCCAAACGAATCCAGGCAAGAAAGAAGATCATCATCATGACGCCCATCATCGCTAGTTGCCCAGCATGAGGCTTCCAACTGCCAAACGCATCGCCCAAGTTAGGCACTCTGCCCTGCTCTAGCGCTCGACTTATGCCATATGAACCTACTGCGACCAAGGGACCCACAAACATAAACCCTGCAATCATCGGCAGTAGCCAATACCAGTATCCCAGTGTGAATGCTCCAAACGTGATGGCTATACTCAAGCCCACCCAAAACATGCCATAGGACAAACTAACGGCGGTGGCACGCCGGAAGTCTTCAAGGCCTGAAGTTAACCAGGCGCGAGGGCGATCCATCCCTACTTTATTGATGGTAATTTTAACGAGGGGTATCTCTTTAGTCGTTGGCATATCTGCGTGGTCTTGTGTTTTTGTAGTTGTCGCATTCATGGCATGACTCCTGTGCTGTACCAGAGCTGCATTCTTGCCTGTAACATTAATCCCAACTTAATGGCTTAACGTCTCTTTAATGTAGTTGAACACAGCAATACTGAGAGCCTGGGTCGCGAGCAAGTACAAAAAATCCACCACAGGGCTGTTTCCGCCAATTAAATCGATGCGTTAGCACTTCCTAAACATCTAAAAAAGCATAAAAAATTATTAAATATTCTTTTTTATTTTAATAGCGCTGCTTTAATGTATACCGCTATTACAAACAGTTAAGGAGTACTTCCATGGGCATGCGCCTACGTGCTGGTTTTGCTCTTGCGGTAGCGATAGGAGCGTTAAATTCCGCCGTTGCGGAAACGGGGCTAGATGCCGAGGCATTGCAGCGAGAAGTGCTCGCGGGTAGCTGCGCGAATTGCCATGGGACTGAGGGGCGCATGGAGGGGGTAGTACCTTCACTGGCAGGCCGCTCTGCAGATCAGTTAGAAGCACGCCTTCTGGCGTTCAAGCATGAGGAGGATTCCGGCGCCACTATTATGAACCGCATTGCTAAGGGTTATACCGATGAGGAATTGGCTACCTTGGCCGACTACTTCTCTCACTTACCTGCAAAAGAGGAGCTGACACCATGAGCCAGCCTTGGAACCGTCTTAGCCGTCGCCAGTTATTGAAAGGGTTAGGTGGCGCTTCAGCGTTTCCCTTGATGGGGGCTCTTCCATCGTTTGCAATTGGGGGGCAGCATGCCGGGCACGTCGTTGTGGTAGGAGGTGGTTTTGGCGGGGCAACGGCCGCTAAATACCTCAAGCGAGCCAACCCAGCCATTAAAGTAACGCTTGTTGAACCAGCAGACGTATTTTACACCTGCCCCTTCAGTAACCTTTTCCTGGGCGGCTTGAGGGATATGCGCTCTATTGCTCACAACTATGATGAGCTGCGCCAACGTTACGGCGTAGACGTTGTGCATGCATTAGCCGAAGACATTAATGCCGAGGCACATGAGGTTCGCTTATCCACCGGTGATACCTTGCACTACGACCGATTAGTGCTATCCCCAGGTGTTGATATGCGGTGGGATGCATTAGAGGGCTACGATGAAGCTGCCGCAGAGAAGGCGCCCCACGCTTGGAAAGCAGGCCATCAAACTACCTTACTAAAGCAGCAGCTTGAAGCCATGGAAGATGGCGGCACCTTTATTATGGTGGCACCAGGCAATCCCTACCGCTGCCCACCCGGGCCTTACGAGCGTGCGGGGATGGTGGCACACTATTTCAAAGAGCATAAACCTAACTCTAAGGTATTAATTTTAGACGCCAAGGACAATTTCTCTAAGCAAGGCTTGTTCACTGCGGGGTGGGAGCGCCTTTATGGCGACCGTATAGAGTGGGTAGGCCTTTCCAACGATGGCCGCGTTACCCGGGTCGATGCGGATAATTTAGAAGTTGAAACCGAGTTTGGTACGCGCCACCGCGCCGATGTACTCAACGTCATTCCTCCCCAGAAAGCCGGTTGGATCGCAGACCGTGCCGGCGTAACCGATAGCTCTGGATGGGTGCCCGTCAAACCCGAGACATTTGAATCACAGCAGGTGGACGACATTTACGTGGTGGGCGACGCCACGGTCGCCGCGCCGATGCCAAAATCAGGCTTCTGCGCCAACGCCCAAGCTAAAGTAGTGGCCGCCGCCATTGCCTCCTCACTCGAACACCAGCCAGCGCCGACCGCTTATTGGGCTAACACTTGCTATAGCTTGGTCGGCCCTAATTACGGCATCTCTGTTGCGGGTGTCTATAGAGTCACCGACGGGGTCATTGCTGAAGTCGATGGTGCGGGAGGCATTAGCCCTGCCGATGCGCCGGACACTGTTCGGGCGTTAGAAGCTGATTATGCAGTTGGCTGGTACAATGCCATCTGCCAGGACACCTGGGGCACGCAAGTCTAAGCGAATACTACGCACTAGCACGTAAACACGCGTACTCACGGGCTGCCTGAACGGCGGCCCGTTTTATAACTAGCCCCCATTGCCATAAAAGGAGACTCACATGAGTCATATTGCGCTGACCCTGTGGGCAGGCGTGGTAATAGGCCTGCTGTTTGGCGCCGTGGGGCAGGCCAGCGGCTTCTGTTTACTTCGTGGAGTCGCCAATAGTGCAAAGGGCGACTCTCGAAAACTACGCGCCTTTATGCTTGCTATGGCCACAGCACTACTGGGAACCCAATGGCTTGCCGCTATGGGTTACTTTTCGCTGTCGAACTCCCTTTACATTACGCCATCATTTTCCTGGCTTGCCCTTCCGCTAGGCGGCTTGCTGTTTGGCTATGGTATGGCGTTAGCTAACGGGTGCGGCGCCCGCTCGCTGGTTTTACTGGGTAGCGGCAACCTGCGCAGTGTGGTCGTGGTGATGTTCCTTGGCATTGGGGCCTATATTGCCCTTTCCGGCGTGCTTGCGCCTGGGCGCATCTATCTTGAACAAGCCACCTCAATTCCACTGACCACACAGGATATTGCAGGACTGGTTGCGCTGCCTGGGTGGGCCGTTGCATCTCTGCTGGGTTTACCTATCGCTGCCTGGGCGTTTTCTAGCGCAGATTTTCGCGCCTCGCCCCGAGACTGGGTCAGTGGCCTTATCGTTGGGTCTTTAATTCCGGCAGGATGGTACGCAACGGGCGTGCTCGGCTTTGATGACTTTGAGCCGGTGCGCTTAGCAAGCCTGACTTTTGTGGCGCCTATCGGTGCCTCATTGCAGTATGTAATGCTTTCAACAGGCACTCGACTAAGTTTTGGCGTCGCAGTGGTAGGGGGTATTATTCTCGGTGCACTTATCACGGCGCTGATTCGGCGCGACTTTCACTGGCAGGGTTTCCAAGGGCCAGGCCAAATGGCGCGCAGTATGGTGGGAGCATTGATGATGGGGATTGGCGGAGTCTTGGCACTGGGCTGCTCAATCGGCCAAGGAATTACCGGTATGTCGACGCTCGCCCTACCCAGCCTTATCGCACTGCTGTGCATTTTGCTTGGGGCCTACCTGGGGGTTAAAGGCCCGTTGGCACTCTCCCACATGGCTAGCAACCACCGTTCGCTACATTGACTACATCCCGTTATCTAGGAGAGGCGTATGTCTCGCTCATGGTGCATTAAATCAGCGCTATCTCGTCGAAAAGTTCTGCAACACGGCATGGCGGGCGTAGGGTTAATCATGCTGGCCCCTTTTGCTTGGGCCAGTGAGGCTTGGCAACAGCTGGATGCTGCCCAGCACCTTTTAAATGGCGAAACGCCAATTGCCCAAGGCCTGGCGCTTGATTTACCTCATGTCTCTGAGGATGGCTCAGCAGTCCCCCTAGGCATTAAGTTCGACGGTGAATTAGCGGATAACGACTATTTAACCGATATTCACCTGCTTGCCACCGGCAACCCTCAGCCTGAAATCGCCACGTTTCGGCTTGGTGAATTAAGCCGTTACCCTGAAATTTCGACTCGCGTGCGCCTTAATGAAACCCAACACGTGGTCGCTATTGCCAAAACCCACCAAGGGCAAACCTTCGCGGTTTCTCAGGAAGTGCGTATCACCGTTAGCGGCTGCCTAATGCGTGGCGAAGATAGCCAACCTGAACCGCTGTCGAATCCTCGCGTCAGCGTTAATCAACAAGTCGCTGCAGGCGACGCCCTGGAAGTCCGCACGCTAATTAATCACCCAATGGAAACCGGGTTACGTGAAGGCAGTGACGGTGAGCCTTTGCCACGTCATATTATTGAGCAATTTACCGTGCGCCTGGGAGACGAGATCGCTTTCGAGGCTCAGCTTCATCAATCCATTTCGGCTAATCCCTATTTGCGTTTTCATTTGACGCCGCAACAGAGCGGAGAGCTGGTATTTGAGTGGCAAGATGACCAAGGTGAACAGGCCCAGCATACCAGTGAGCTATCGGTCAGCTAACACAGAAGCACTCTGCACAAACCAACAGCGCCAGGCTTAAAGCCTGGCGCTGTTGGTTTTGCTAGGTACCGCTTAGCGTACGATCATTACCGATATTTTAGAGTGGTGTACCACGTGCTCTGCGTTAGGGCCGAGTACATAATCGACAAATTTCCGCTTGTTATGCGAAGCCATCACAATGAGGTCGGCATCAATTTTTCTGCCCACTTTAATAATGGCCTCCCAAGGCGAGCCATCGACAATCACGCTTTGGACTTTAACGTCGTCAGGTACGTTCTCTTTGATAAACGTGTGCTGGGCTTCTTTAATAGCCTCGTGGGCTTTTTGGGAGAAGTTTTTAGGAAAATAAGCGCCCACCATGGGCATCTTAAATTCTGGCAGCACGGTTACTAAGTGCAACGAAGCACCGAAGGTCTGGCAAAGTGTGATCGCAGTAGGCAGTGCCTTCTGCCATGACGCTGGCTCATTCAGATCAACCGGCAATAATATCTTTTGATACATGGTGACCTCCTTTAGGCTGCTGCAGCCGACTTTTCTGGACGCTCATTCTTACGGCGACGGCGTTGAAGAAGAACGACCAAGGCAAAAATGGCAAAGCCTGGTATCCACATCCACTCCTTCGCCCAACGGTCTACCGGTGCGAGCACTTCGATGATCTCCTGGTCGAAGTCGAAGCCAATATCTTGTGCCAAGCTGCCAAATTGAACAAAATCAACGGTCGCTTGCTCACCCTCTATCCATAGCTCTATGCCTAGCTGCTCCATGCGTTCCTCGCCCGTATCACCACGAGGTACAGGTACAAGCAGGTAGGTGGTCATGGGGTCACCGAAGTCGTCTTCACCTGCAATTTGTATGCGCAGGTTACTGCCATCTTCCACCTGGCCTAGCGCCTCAACAAACTGAGAAGGCGGAACCGACTCATAAGGGTCGTGAATCTTGTCCATCCAAAACCCAGGGCGGAACAGGGTAAAGGCAACCAACAGCAGCAACAGCGACTCATACCAGCGGCTACGCACCACCATATAGCCTTGAGTTCCCGCTGCAAAAATCAGCATGGCAATGGTCGCAATAATAAATATGACAATTCCTTGGAAGAACGACACATCTATCAGCAGCAGGTCGGTATTGAAAATGAACAGGAAGGGCAAGGCTGCCGTTCGCAGGCTGTAGTAGAACGCTTGGAAGCCGGTACGCAGTGGATCGCCCCCAGATACGGCGGCAGCCGCAAACGAGGCCAGCCCCACCGGCGGCGTTACATCCGCCATGATGCCAAAATAGAAAACGAACAAGTGAACCGCAATAAGCGGCACAATCAAGCCGTTTTGTTGACCTAACATGACGATGACGGGCGCCATCAATGCCGATACAACGATGTAGTTGGCAGTGGTAGGCAGGCCCATGCCTAGAATAAGACTCAGCAACGCGGTTAGCAGCAGAATCAGCATCAGGTTACCGCCTGAGAGGATTTCCACCACATCGGCTAATACCAAACCAACGCCGGTTTGCGATACAGCACCCACTACGATGCCGGCCGTTGCGGTCGCAATACCGATGCCAATCATATTGCGCGCGCCAGCCACTAAGCCATCCCAAAGGTCAATGAAGCCCTCTTTTACATCGGCCGCAAGCTTACTGTGACCACGAAACAGAGCGATGATGGGGCGCTGGGTGACCATGATAAAGATCATGAATACTGTTGCCCAAAACGCGGAGAGCCCAGGCGAAAGGCGCTCTACCATCAAGCACCATACTAATACGACAACCGGCAAAATGTAATGCAGCCCGACCATGACGGTGGGTCGCGTTTGAGGCAGCGTGACCACCTGTGAGGTGGGGTCGTCTAATTCCAGCTCAGGATAGTAAGAACCTACCTTCAACAAGCCAATGTAAGCAGCCGCAAGACCCACGGAGACCACCCAGAAGGTCGCATCACCCAGCAGTGGCTTTAGCCAACCAAGCCCATAATAGACACCAAACGAGAGTGCCATCAGCAGAATCAGGCCGGTTAAAAAACCAATCACTTTATTCAGCAGCGGACGAACGGGGTTGCTAGACGGCAGACCCGACATGTTCGCTTTGAGTGCTTCAAGGTGAACAATGTAAATCAAGGCAATATAGGAAATAAGCGCAGGCAAAAAAGCGTGCTTAATCACTTCAACATAGGAAATGCCGACATACTCGACCATTAAAAATGCAGCGGCACCCATAACCGGCGGCATAATCTGACCATTCACTGACGAAGAGACCTCAACAGCCCCCGCCTTTTCAGCACTAAAGCCGACTCGCTTCATCATCGGAATCGTAAAGGTACCCGTTGTCACCGTATTGGCGATCGACGACCCCGAGATCAAGCCGGTCATACCCGATGCCACCACGGCGGCTTTCGCCGGGCCACCCTTAAAGTGCCCAAGCATAGAGAAGGCAACCTTAATGAAATAGTTACCCGCCCCCGCTTTATCTAGCAGCGCACCGAAGAGAACAAACAGGAAAACAAAGCTGGTGGAAACACCAACAGCAATACCAAAAACACCTTGAGTGCCTAACCACTGGTGGTTAATTAACCCATTAAGGCTAACGCCACGGTGAGCCAATATGCCCGGCATGTGGGGGCCAAACAGCGAGTAAGCAATAAAAATACCGGCAACCACCATCAAGGGTGGTCCAAGCGCTCGTCGCGCCGCCTCCAGCAACAGCACAATACCAATAACCCCCACCACTACATCTTGAGTAATGGGACGCCCCGGCCGCTGAGCAAGGTCTGAATAAAATAGAAAAAGATAAGCGCCACAGAAAGTGGCTACCGCTGCGAATACCCAGTCTTGCAGCGGGATACGGTCCCTAGGTGACCGTTTTAGCGCAGGGTAGGCCATGAAGGCCAAAAAAAGCGCAAACGCCAAATGGATTGAGCGAGCTTCCGTGGAATTAAAGACGCCAAAATTAAAAACAAAGGGGAGTGGCGATGCAATCCATAGCTGAAACAGCGACCAAGTAGCTGCAATACAGACAAGCAGCTTACCGGGTACTCCCAGGGGTTTCCGTGCCCCTGTGTCGCTGGATGAGACCATATCCTCAAGGTCATTATCAGCGGCTGCCGAAGGGTGTTTGTCATCACGCATACGCTTGCCCTACCTAATGGTCAGCGCTGACAGTCAGCGCTTTCAACAAGAAACGCGGACACCCAGGGTGCCCGCGCTTTATCACTCAAAACGTGAGCGCTACTCATCTACCGCTATGAGTATCACGTCACGCTACCATTTTACTCGATCCAGCCACGCTCACGGTAGTAACGCTCTGCGCCGTCGTGCAGCGGAGCGGTTAAGCCGTCAGCAATCATGTCTTCTTCGTTCAGGTTTTCAAACGCCGGGTGCAGGCGCTTGAAACGGTCGAAGTTTTCGAAAACCGCTTTAACGGTTTCGTAAATAACGTCTTCATCAACGTCTGTAGAAGAAACAAAGGTTGCTGCTACACCGAATGTTTCGACATCTTCGTCGTTACCACGGTACACACCGCCCGGGATAACAGAACGGGTGTAATAGGGGTACTCTTCGATCAGGGCATCGATTTCATCACCCGTCACTGACACGATGCGCGCATCGATAGTAGTGGTCGCTTCCTGAATAGAACCATTCGGGTGGCCTACCACATACACCATGGCATCGATATTGTTGTCAGAAAGCGCGGCAGCCTGTTCAGCGGCATCCAGCTGAGACGCCAGCGAGAAAGTGCCTTCATCCCAACCAAACGCATCCATGACCACATCCATGGTGTTGCGCTGACCAGAACCAGGGTTGCCGATGTTGACACGCTTGCCTGGGAAATCGCTGATATTTTCGATACCGGAGTTAGCACGAGCAACAACGGTTAACGGTTCACCATGCATGGTGAACACAGAGCGCATCTCTTCCCAGGCGCCCTCTTCTTCGAAGTTGGCTTCGCCGTGATAAGCGCGGTACTGGACGTCAGACTGTACGACGCCCATATCCAGTTCGCCGGTTTTCATACCGTTAACGTTGGCAACCGAACCACCGGTAGACGGTGCGTTACAACGAATGTTGTGCTCGTCACTTCCGCGGTTAACCATACGACAGACCGACTGGCCCACCACATAGTAAACGCCGGTTTGACCACCGGTACCGATGGTAATGTAACGATCTTGAGCTACTGCCGGTGAGGCAAAGCTTGCCGCTGCAATCAGCGCGCCTGAAAAAGCAGCGGTAGAAAATACATGGCGTTTCATGGAGATACCTCTTTATCTTGATGTTGTGAGCGTTATGCGCTTTGAAACCACCTGCAGAACGGTTCCCCTCAGGTATTTCGATATCAAAACGTTTTCAAGACAATCTTTTAACTGCATCGGCCGTTAGTGCCGACTTCTACTACTTTAGCGAAAAAACACGCGTTTGGCGAAACCCCATTCTGTCACAAGGACTTGTGTTTCAAGCGCCGCTAACGCTGTGGACTTTTAAGTCTAGCGGGCTTGAACGTTTAGTGGGCGTTAATTGGGGGAAATGGCGGGAATATATGCGTGTGGTGCATGACCTATGAATATTTTAAACAAACACCTATTTTGCTTGAGGCTTAGGGCTAATTTGGTCTTTTTATAAGCGACGCGGCCAACCGCTGGAGCCGTGGCGCACCCAGCAGAATCAAGCAAAATGCAATTGGCCAAGCAATATAAAAAGCACGCCACCAACGCCCGACAAAGCCATCCATCAAGCCCGTATTTGCCCAGGTAATCACAAACGTCATTAGAGTGACCATGTAGATCGACATTAAAAACGCAAAGACTATCGGGGCGAAGCGAGGGGGAAACAGCATATTATCTCCAATGTAAATACGGCGGGTGCGAGCAGCACATTACAAAACCGAAAAGCATATACTAATAACCACCGTTCACTTTGCAGTCAACAGTGGCTACGTTCTGTACAGACATAGCGTTAGACATGGCGGTAGAAGCTGTGATCAGACGTTGTAACCCAGCACCGTCGGCAACCACAGCGCGATGCTAGGAAAAATAGCGACCAACGCCAACGCGCATCCCATTGCCACCACAAACAGCAGCGCCCAGCCCACAGTATGCTCTAAGCGTATTTTTGCCACCTCAGTGGTGACCATCAGGTTAACCGCGACGGGGGGCGTAAACTGACCAATAGCAATGTTCATCGCCAAGAGTATTCCGAACCAGACCGGATTCCACTCAAAGTGCTGCATAACGGGAATCAAGATCGGCATCATAATCAGGTAGATAGAAATAGCATCCAGCAGCATACCGGCCACCAGCACCGCTAGCATCACCAGTATCAATAGCAGAACGCCGTTATCGGTTAGGCTGATAATCCACTCTGCTAAATGGCGGAAGGTGCCCAGCATTGTTCCCGCCCAGGCAAAAATACCCGCTAGGGAGATAATCAGCATCACCACCCCAGAGATAATTGCGGCCTCCCCGAGTAACTCCCACAAATCGCGCAGCGAAAGCTCTTTAGTGAGAAAAAGCCCCACCAGCGTGCCATAGGCAACTGCCACCACCGCGGCTTCAGTGGGCGTGAATAGGCCAGAGCGGAGGCCGCCCAAAATCAGCACCGGAGCAAAGAGTGCAGGCAACGCTTGTTTAAACGTCGTGCGTACGCTGAGTAACTCAGCCCCCTCCACCGGCGTGCCGCCTTCCCAACCGTAGCGTTTGGAAACGATCATTGCTGGCACCAACAGCGCCATCCCCGCCAAAATACCGGGAAAGAGGCCCGCCGCGAACAGTGCGCGAAGGTCCACTCCAGGCACCACGATAGAGTAAAGAATCAGCGCCACCGACGGGGGAATTAAAATAGCAGTAGATGCTGAGGCAGCGATAAGCGTCGCCGAAAATGGCTTCGGGTAGCCCGCTTTGGTCATGCTTGGCAGCATGACCATCGCCACCGCCGCGGCGTCCGCGGGGCCGGAGCCACTCATGCCGCCCATAATCATACATACCAGCACCGCCACCAGCGCCAAGCCACCATGGCGCGGGCCAATCAACGCCTGGGCAAAGCGCACCAAGCGCAGCGCGACGCCAGAGCGTTCAAAAATAAGCCCGGTCAGGATAAACAGCGGTATGGCAATCAGCGGGTATTTCGCAATGCTGTTATAAGTGTTGGTACCCAGCGTTGCTAGCATGTCGGGGGAAAGGCCCGCCAGGATGCCCACCGCACCAGAAAGCGCTAACGAAAAAGCCACCGGCACACCGGCAATGAGCAGCCCTGCGAAGGCAAGTATCATCCAGATATCAGGCGTCACTGTTCAGCCTCCCTTCTAACCTGTCGCGGGTTTGCTGAACCAAACGCCATAGCATGGCGGCTGACAAGACCGGCAGCCACAGTAGATACCACCACTGGGGCAGCCCTAAGCCCGGTGAAAGCGACTCCCACTGGTACTCCTGCCACGCTAGCTTACCGCCATACCAGGTAATCAACCCCAATACGATCAGCCCACACACGGCTTGAAACAGAATCAATGCACTACGCCACCGCCCAGGCAGCGCCCGTTCTAGAAAACCAATGCGGATATGCCGGTTGCGCCTTAGCGCCACCGATGCGCCTGCAAACGTCAGCACGACTAACAGGAAAACGGAAAACTCTTCGGTAAACGAAAACGAGCCGCCTGTTAGGTAGCGAGTCACCACATTACCCAGGCTAATCAACGAGATAACAATAAGAGAAAGCGCACCAAGCCAGCGCTCGGGCCGCGCATCGGGAAAGCCTTTCATGGGGTAACCTCACAGCAAAAACTACCGGCCCTTAATCGTAAGGGCCGGTAGTTGAAACACCAAAACGCTTAGCGCGCGTCGATGGCCGATTGAGCGGCCTCTACCAGCTCTTCGCCGATGCGCGGCGCCCATTTTTCATAAACGGACTGGGTCGCATCCACAAAGGCTTGATACTGCTCGTCGGTTAGCTCCGTTACGGTGACGCCGCGCTCCTGAATAGCCGCCAAGCGCTCACTCTCCTCCTCACGGGTCATGGCGATTTCCCATGCACCTGCCTCTTCAGCTGTTTCGCGCAAGAGTGTTTGCTGCTCTTCGCTCAATGAGCGCCATACCTGCTGGTTGACGGCAAAAATCAGCGGGTCGTTCATGTAGTTCCAGAGCGTTAAATGCTCCTGACCAACTTGATCAATACGCGCCACGTCAAACACGGAAAGCGGGTTTTCCTGGCCATCTATCGCGCCCGTGGTAAGCGCAGGCTGGGCGTCAGTCCAGCTCATTTGCGTAGGGTCAGCACCGAGGGCCGAGAAGGTATCCTGAAACAGCGGCGAGCCAACAACGCGAATCTTTAAACCGCTTAAATCGTCTGGCTGGCTGATCGGCCCACGGGAGTTAGAGACTTGGCGAAAGCCGTTTTCGCCCCAAGCAAGCGGCATCACACCGCGAGACTCAATCGCTTCGAAGACCATTTCCCCCGCCTCACCGCCGGTGACTGCATCGACAGCGGCCTCATCGGGGATAAAAAACGGCAAAGAGAACAGGTTAAGCTCCGGCACCTGAGGCGACCAGTTGATGGTCGAGCCAACAGCCGCGTCAATCAGCCCAGAGCGCATGGCGGAAAACTCGCGGGTTTGATCCCCCGATACCAACTGAGAGTTCGGGTAGACCCGCAGGGTGAGTTCACCACCGCTACGCTCCTCAACCAGCTCGGCCCACTTTTCAGCGGCCTGCCCCCAAGGAAATGCGTCAGATAAAACCGTGGAAACCGAGAGTTCACGAGCGTGGGCAGAAAGTGAAGCAGAAAGCAGTGCCACACCGGCCAAGCCAGCGGTGAAGCGAGCCATAGAGCGTGTCAGCGTCATTGTAGTGATCCTTTTTTGGTTTTTATGGGGCCTTGCTATTTTTTATCCTGCTCAGCTTACGTTAACAGCCATCGCCTGCTAACCCAGCAGCGCTCCATTGTAGGCACTCGCGAGGTGAAAGAAAGCGCTTGATGGGCCTTTTAACCATCAACTTTTGGTGCAAAGGACGTCGAGCGTTACGGTGTTGAACGCTTGCTGCTAAGCTACGCAACTCATTTTTTATATCTTCAGGGACATTAACGTGCCACTACGCGACCTGTTGCTCAGCCTGTTGGTTATCGCTATTTGGGCGCTGAATATTATTGTTATTAAGGTGGGGGTGGCAGAACTTCCGCCACTATTAATGACCACATTGCGCTTTATGTTGGTCGCTGCGCTGCTGGTGCCCTTCTACCCAGTTGCCCGAGTTCAGCTGCCTTTTTTACTGCTTCTTTCATTGACGTTTGGCACGTTTCACTTTGCACTTTTGTTTATTGGCCTGGGTCAGGCAGAAGCGGGCACAGGGGCGCTTCTGGTACAAATGGGCACGCCCTTTGCCACGCTGTTAGCGGTGGTCTTTCTTAAAGAGGCACTGGGGCCAAAACGTATTGCAGGGCTGCTGCTCTCGTTTTCGGGGATCGTTGTGCTGGCAGGCGGGCCCACGTTACCCACCCCCCTTCCCTTGGCCATTCTACTGTTAAGTGCGTTTGGCTGGGCGGTGTCGCAACTGTTGATCAAACGCGGGCCACCCATCGCCCCGCTTGCATTGGCAGGCTGGGTGGCGCTGTTTGCAATACCCCAGGTAGCACTGGGGTCGTGGCTATTTGAAAGCGGCCAGTGGCAGGCGATGCAGCAGGCAAGTTGGTTAGGCTGGGGGGCCATGATTTACACCGCCGTGATGTCGTCTATTGTGGCCTACGGTATTTGGTATGGGCTGTTGCGACGTCATCCGGTTAATCGCGTGGTGCCGATGACACTGCTTATCCCCGTGCTTGCGGTTGGCCTAGGTGCGTTACTCATGGGCGATAGCTTAGGGTTTCACAAAATTGCGGGCGGCAGTTTAGTGGTTGCCGGTATCGCGCTCATCGTGTTGAACATCGGTAAGCGCCACCCGGCCAAAGTGTCATAATCACCAGCGTCACTTAACTACTCAGGACGACAGAACCCTGCCAGGGCAGGTACGGACACACAGTCGCCCACTTGAATGCCGCGCTCGGCAAAAAAGCCTGCATTTACCTCAAGGGCAGAGTAATAGGCTGTCCCTGCTGGGTAGGTGGGGCACTCACGCGGCGCCTCAGACTCACAGGGCTGCATGGTGTTAATCGCCACAATGCGCCCTTCACCGTCAATATAGGCAATATCCAGCGGAATCAGCGTGCGGTACATCCAGAAGGCGTTGCCCGCTGGCTGTTCGCTCTCGAAGCGAAATAGCATACCCCGGGTTTCCGGCAAATGTTCACGCCCCATTAGGCCACGCTGGCGCTGGGCAGTGGTTTCAGCCACTTCCACATCCAAGCGGTGGGGCCCTTCCTGACTATGAATAGCAAGCGGTAAGGTGGTGGCTTGGCTGTTTTCTGCCGCCCAAGCGGAAAGCAGCGGTAGTGGCAAGCTGGCGGCCAGAGAAACGCCGAGGGACGTTTTTAGCAACTGGCGACGAGTCATGGTCATAACAGGTTCCTTTTGTTGTGCGGCGCCACGTGTGGACGATGTTCCGGCATAAGGTGTATCCCTTCCGCCAGGAGTGACACATGCACGTGCTCTTCCAGGGTTAGCTGGTTACGCCTGGCCGCATGGGTAGCGATGTCGAAACGTAGCATATCGCCGTTTGAAACTCTCAGCGCTATCGACGTTATACCGCCAAGCACCACCATTTCACACACCGTAGCCGCAACGGGATTTTCACGCTCTCCATGGGAGGGTCTTCCCCGCCGGTGCAGCACAATATCCGATGGCGGCAGGTACCAGGCAACACGACTGCCCACGGCTAGCGAATGGAGCGCTTCGCCTACTTCCAACAGCCATTCGCCCCACTTAAGGCGGCGCTGACCATGCCAGTCCACGACCTCCCCCTCAAAGATATTATGGCGATCAAGCAAACGCGCCACTAGCGGGGAGGCTGGCCGTCGGAACAGCGTTTCAGGCGTGCCCTGCTGTAAGCTTGTGCCGTTGTGCAGCACACAAATTTGGTCCGCTAGCGCCGCGGCTTCCTCTAAATCGTGCGTAACCAGCACAATGGGAATAGGTATTTGCTGGCGCAGCAGGGCTAGCTCCCGCTGTAGGCGGCGCCGTGTGACCTGATCCACCGCCGAAAAGGGCTCATCCAGCAGCAATGCTTGCGGCTCCCGGGCCAGCGCCCGGGCCAGCGCCACCCGCTGACGCTGACCACCGGAAAGTTCATTGGGAAAGCGTGCCTCTAACCCCTCTAAACGCACCTTGCTCAACCACTGTGTTGCATGAGCATAGCGCCGGGGCTGGGGCAGGTGGCCAAGGGCGAGTTGAACATTATCCAGCGCACTTAAATGAGGAAACAGCGCGTAATCTTGAAATACCATGCCGATCTGGCGCTGCTGGGGGGGCAGCGAAATCCGCTTGCCGTCTGCCCGCTCAGATGTTGAAAACCATGTACGCCCGGCGCAGGTCACCTGACCTTGTTTAGGTTGATAAAGCCCAGCGATAGTGCGCAGCAGCGTAGTTTTACCGCTGCCAGAGGGCCCTACCAGCGCCAGCAGCTCCCCCGGTGCGCAGCTAAACGTCGCATTGAGCGGTATTGGGTCGCTTTGTTGGGCAGTTACCGTTAGTTTAGCCACGCGCCCACCTACGCTTGCCTGCAAGGCCATACACCAAGCCCAAGGTGGTAAGTGACACGAACAATAACAGCGCCGACATACGCGCCGCCCCCTGCTCGTCAAATGCCTGCACACGGTCGTAGATAGCAATGGCTAAGGTGCGGGTTTCACCATCAATGGCGCCCCCGACCATCAAAATAACGCCAAACTCACCCAGCGTGTGGGCAAAGGTTAAGGCAGCAGCAGAGAGAATACCTGGCCACACTAGCGGCAGCTCAATACGCCAGAGGGTTTGCCAGGGGCTAAGGCCGCTACACCAGGCAGCTTCGCGCAGATTAGTGGGCACATGTTCAAAGGCTCGTTGAATAGGCTGAATGGCAAAAGGAAGATTAGCAATTAACGACGCGAGCAAGATGCCGCTAAAGGTGAAGTTTAACCCGCCTCCGGTAAGCGTTGCCCATACGCTGCCTAATGGAGCATCACGGCCAAACTGCTGCAGTAAATAGAACCCCAGCACCGTGGGTGGCAGCACCAGCGGCAGTGCGATCAGTGCTTCGCATAACCCTTTGCCACGAAACCTTGCCGTTGCCAGGGCGCGACCTGCCCATATTCCGACGGGAAGTAAAAACAGGCACGTTAAGGCGGCCAAACGAAGCGAAACAGACAGCGCCGACCAATCCATTACTCGGTACTAAAGCCATACTGCTTGAGAATCGCCAGCGCTTCGTCTTCCTGCAGCCAGGCATAAAAGGCTTTCGCCACCTCTCCCGCTTGGCGGGTGAGCACCATGCGCTGGCGTAGCGGTGCATGCCACTCCTCAGGGATCAGTACGTACTCACTGCGCTGGGCAAGGGCTGGGGCCAACGCCAGCGAATAAGCCACCAAGCCACCCCGGGCATCGTCTGCAAGCGCAAACTGGGCAGCTTGTGAGACATTCTCTCCTAACACGCGAAGCGGCGCGACCGGCTCCCATAACGAGGCATAGCTCAGCGCCTGCTGGGCGGCAACACCGTAAGGCGCATGCTCAGGGTTTGCCAAGGCGATACGCTCGCGCGTGCCGTTAGCACTGGCAGCAATGGCTTGCTCGACGCCTGCTAATGGGGCGGTGTCATTAGGCAAGTCGCCACGCTGTGAGCGCTGTAGCCATACCAGCCGGCCAATGGCGTAAATAGTGCCCTCATCCAGGGTATGGCCCTCCTGATGAAGTGCAAAGACATAGGCTTCATCAGCAGAAAGGTAGAGTTCAAAGGGCGCCCCTTGGGCGATTTGACGTCGAAAGTTACCCGATGAACCAAAGTTGAGCCTTACGTCTGACCCGGTCTGCGCTTTAAATCGCTCCGCCGCTTCGGTGAGCGCAAACTGTAGATCAGATGCCGCCGCAATAATCGGCGGCTGCGCACCGGCCAATGCCGGTGTGCTGAAGAGCATAAAACAAGCAAGCATTATAGCGCGCATGGCATTAATCCTGTGCTTGCGCGACATGGTGTTCAGTGATGGCCATTACCTTCATGGTATTAGTCCCTCCATGGGCATTCATGTGGTCGCCACGGGTAAGAATCACGTAGTCACCGGACTTTGCCACCCCTTGCTTCACTAACAGGGTAAGCGCTTGGTCATTTAGTTCCGTGGCACTCATTTCAGATGTATCAAATGGAAGTGAAACCACGCCCCGATAGAGCGCCATACGACGCTGTGCG
Organism: Halomonas sp.; assembly: GCF_017515565.1. Taxonomy (GTDB): domain Bacteria; phylum Pseudomonadota; class Gammaproteobacteria; order Pseudomonadales; family Halomonadaceae; genus Vreelandella. The sequence continues at coordinate 12,596 of NZ_JAFWFN010000038.1, read as the reverse complement.
ATAGGATTATGTGCTAAGCCAACAATAGGCAGGCCCGAGCGGATGCGGGAAGCAATTAGCGGCGTATAGCCAGACGAGGTCATACACGCAATGGCTGTGATGCCTTCCATGTGGTTCGCCGCGTACATCGCAGAGAGCGCGATAGTTTCATCAGGCCGGGAAAAGCCCTCATGCATACGGTGGCCCGACTCTTGAGCGGTTTTTTCACGCTCGGCACCTAAACATACCCGCGACATGGCTTCTACGGTTTCCAGCGGATAGTCACCGGCGGCCGTTTCCGCTGATAGCATTACTGCATCGCTACCATCCAGCACCGCATTGGCCACGTCAAACACTTCAGCGCGGGTGGGCAGCGGCGCTGAAATCATGCTTTCCATCATTTGCGTGGCAGTAATGACCGCGCGGTTCAGCGTACGCGCACGCTTGATCATGCGCTTCTGTACACCCACCAGTTTGGCGTCGCCAATTTCAACACCTAGGTCGCCCCTCGCCACCATTACCGCCTCAGAGGCTTCAATAATCCCATCTAAGGTAGCGTCGTCTGCTACGGCCTCAGCGCGCTCTACTTTGGCCACTAAGCCAATCTCTTTGCCTTCTTCGCCCAGCAGGCGGCGCGCTTCGCGCATGTCTTCAGCGTGGCGCGGGAACGAGATAGCCAAGTAATCGACGCCAATTTCAACGGCGGTTTTTAAGTCGATTTTATCTTTTTCGGTTAATGCCGGAGCTGACAGCCCGCCGCCCTGCTTGTTGATGCCTTTATGATTGGAGAGCTTGCCGCCTACCACCACGCGGGTATGCACCTGCTGACCTTCAACGCGGGTCACGTCAAGCACTACATGCCCGTCATCTAACAATAGGCGGTCACCGGCAGTGACATCTTGCGAAAGTGTTTTATAGTCACAGCCCACCTGGTGGATATCGCCAGCATCGCTATCCAACGACATATCCAGAACAAACGGCTCGCCTTCTTTTAGCACTACCGCACCATCCCTAAAACGTGCAATACGGATTTTTGGGCCTTGAAGGTCACCTAATGCGGCCACGCTACGGCCAAGCTTGGCGGCGATTTCACGCACTCTTACCAAACGGCGGCGATGATCGTCGGCGGTGCCATGGGAGAAATTCAAACGCACAACATCCACACCCGCCGCGAGCATGGCCTCAAGCACTCCTTCACGGTCGCTTGCTGGGCCAAGGGTTGCGACAATTTTAGTGCGACGGATCGTAGAGAAGTGCAGTGCGTTCATAGCGTTCCAACCATGCAAATTAACGTTTAATGACCTTAGCTTATCAGTTTAACGCGCGCTGTATGACAGTTACGAAGCATTCCTTAAAGGTGGCACCCTATTTGAAATTAGTGATTAAGATTATTTACGAGACCTGACCTATCGGCCAAAGAGTACAGTTGCTACCATTTATTGTATACAGCCACTTCATCATAGAACGCTTCGGAGAGTTTTTGTGCCTACATCCCCCTTGCCTACTCTTTCACCTGCGCCGAGCATCTGCAGCCTAGAAAGCTTTACCCATCATTACGGCGATATTTATGAGCACTCACCTTGGGTGGCAGAAGCCGCATGGGAAAAGGGGCTAAGCGAGGCGCATGATGCCCCCGACGCACTTGCAGATCTAATGGGACTGATGCTGCAGCAGGCTTCCCCTGAGCAGCAAATTGCGGTCATTAAAGCGCACCCGGATTTAGCCGGCAAAGCAGCACTGGCAGGCGAGCTGACCGAAGATTCCAGCCGGGAACAGGCAGGCGCCGGATTAGATCAGTGCACACCTGAAGAATTTGCTCGCTTTGAACAGCTGAACGCCGCGTATAAAGCCAAATTCGGCTTCCCGTTTGTTATCGCTGTTAAAGGGCTTGACCGCCATGCGATCTTGGCAGCGTTTGAGACACGTTTGCACAATAATTTAGCGCAGGAGCGAAAAACCGCCATTGAGCAAATTATTCGTATCGCTCGTTTCCGGCTAAGAGCGCGGGCCGAGAAAACGTAGTGACGCATTAACAGGCAGAAAGCAAAACAGCGAACAGCCGCTTTGTAAAAGCAGTTTTGTAAAAGCAGCGTTAAAAAAACGTATATCGGCAGGGTCTGCTGAGGTGTACTAAAAACACCACTGGTTATTAAAACCTCTAACTATTTATACGCACAACTAATTTAAAGCAGTTTTATTCTATCCAAAAAAATGCCGCGCCCAAGGGCGCGGCATTTTCAGCTTAAAGCTGCGGCGGTTTACTGCTTAACAGCTTCAACCGCTTTTTTAGTATTCTCTTCAGTCATTTTTTTACTATCTTCCATAAAGCTTTGGCTGATAGAAGTGACTTTCTCAGAATCACCCTTCATACGTTCCATCAGGTCAGAAGCGGTTTTTTGCTGGCTTTCCATGGCTTTTTTAAAGCCTTCCGCATCTTTAACGTCTAGCCACGTACGCGCCTGAGCGACAGTCATGTCTGAGTACGCACGCGCCGCATCTAACTGGGCATTGAGAAGCAACTCATAGTAATCAAGTGCTGCTAGAGTATAAGAGCGCATTGGCGTTAAGAATGCGGACTCAAGCTGCTGGTTAGTTTTTTCGACTGTTTTATTCATTAGGTAGTCTCCTTAAGCGTGTTAACGATTCAATGCGCCTTTGCAGGCGGTTTATGGTTAGGCGTTTGCCTTTACTACCTACAAAGCTAGCAGTGCTTTTTGTGCAGCGCAACATGATTTTTATCATACGTTAGCAAACCTGCCACCGAGAATCAAAAACCTACTCAATAACTACCTATTACCCACTATAAAACAGTACGTTAAAAATCTTACCAATTAACCCAATAAGAAGCATAGCTGACTATCTTAAAACCAAACTCCCGCACTTAGGTCCACTATTACAAGTCACGCACGGTTATGGCGTTACCCGCTATACCATCGTGCACATTAAGCATACGCGTGAACCACGCATCCACCGGGTCATCGGTCTCAACCAACGCTTCTAATGAGACCGTGTAGGCCCACATCAAACTCCCAAATAACAAGTAGTCGGCTCCACCCGGGGCCGCACCGTCCAAGTAAGGGCTCTCTCTTAATAACTCACGCACTGGGGCAAGCGCCTGTTTAAGCTGCTGGCGCCCCAGTTCTGGCTGGTGCACCTCTTCTAAACGCGCACCGAAACGGGCCTCGCGGGTCTCGCGAAAATAGGCGCGGTCATCAGGGTGGATAGCATTCAGTAAGTCCATCGCTACTATTCGGAACAGTGCCGGGGTCACGCTACGCTCAACGAAGTGTTTAAAAAACAGCACGCGCTGGAAGCTAGCACCTTCACCCAACATGGGAGCTTCGGGATAAGTACGGTCTAGGTAACGCATAATTTCAAAGCTGTCAGTAACCACCGTATCGCCATCGGTGAGGACGGGCACCTTGTCGTAACCGGCAAAAGCGAGCACGTCCTTTTCAAGAAACCGCCAGGCTACGGTCTCAAACGATAATCCTTTATGGGCTAGCGCCATACGCACCCGCCAGCAATACGGTGAAAACCGCAAACGCTCATCGCGGCCACATAAATCGTAAAGTACTCGAGTCATTGTTAGCGCCTTCTGAATGGACTGTTTTTTATAAGATATGAACCAAAGTGCATACAAGCACATAGGTCAACTGTGCAGGCTTACGATGCCCTGCCTATCGCTGCTATCCCAGAGATACTGTCACACATGGTGCCAACCGTCAGTTGAGACGATTGGTGCTGTTGGAAAATCGCTTAAAATTTATGCAACGCCTCCTTAAGTTTCTGAGCCACCCGCCGATAAGAAATCTGCAAAAAAAGAAAACGAACGTTTGATTAAATTTGCTCTTTCAAGGAAAACACAATGCAGTTTCAGAAAGCTTTCTCTTTCCCCTTAATCGCTGGAGCTTTGGCAATCAGCAGCTCTCACGTGCTGGCGGCTCCCGACTTCAGAGTTAGCGGCTTTGGTACGCTCGGTTATGTCACAACCGATACGGATAATGCCGAATACCGCAGTAGCTTGCGCCAGCACAAAGGCGCAACCGATTCGAATGGCGATTGGGGTGTCGATAGCCGTTTGGGGCTGCAAGCGAACAGCACTATCAATGATACTTTCTCAGCCGTTGCACAGGGCTTCATTAGCCGCCGTGATGGCGACTCTTCTCCGGATATTGAATGGCTTTTCCTACAGGCTGATATATTCGAGGGCACCAGCCTGAGAGCGGGCCGAATGCTCGTTCCTACTTTCTTACTCTCTGATTTTCGTCATGTTGGTTATGCACAACACTGGCTGCGCTCACCGGTAGAGGTCTACGGCACTTTCTTAAACACCTCTTTTGATGGTTTACAGGGTGTTTCGCGCTTCTCTCTGGGTGACTTCAACGCGACAGCCCAGCTTTCGGGTGGCCAGGCGACAGGCAACAAAAAGTATTTTGCTATTGGCCCTGACTTTTTTGAAACCGATGAAGAGAGTGACCGCATTTATTCGGCCAGCTTTTCTCTGCAGCAAGGCGACTGGACGGGACGGGTCGGCTACACCCATATGAATGATGTCGAGATCATTAGCCGGGGGCAAACGATTAATAGCGGCAATGACGACTTTTTTAGTGCGGGCATTCAATACGACAACGGTAGCCTGCTTGCTATGTCTGAGCATATTTGGCGCCGCTGGGACGCCGATGGTGCCGAAAACGGTGCCTTAGACAGCGAAGCTTTCTATCTTACAGCCGGGTACCGTTTTGGCGATGTGATGCCGTACATCACTTACTCCGAATTTTCTCCTAAGGGTGATGGCTACCCCAGCTCTCTCGATACCCGCAAAACCACCGCTATCGGTGCGCGGTGGGATGTTGTCAGAAACCTTGCCGTCAAAGCGCAGGTAGAAGAAATAAGTGGCGGCGTTGGCGACCAGTTTATTGCTAATACAGAACACCAGTTGCGTCAGCCGACTACCCAGGCTTACAGCATCGCACTCGATTTCATTTTCTAAGGAACTGACATGAAAACCAGTAGAGCCTTATTTGTTGCCTTGCTACTTTTCGCCTTCGCCAGTTTCGCTTCAGCTGCAGAGTTAGTGGTGATTGGCCATCCGACCGCGTCCTCCCTGACTAAGTCCCAGGTTGCAGACATTTACTTAGGAAAGAGCAGCAGCGGCACGCTTTACGACTTACCAGAGAGCAGCCCTCTCTACGCTTCGTTCTACGAGCAAGCGACTGGGCGTAACGTCTCTCAAGTAAAGTCGACGTGGGCAAGGATTGTTTTCTCGGGGCAAACACAGGCACCCACACAGCTGCCAAATTCTGATGCCGTACGCGCTGCCGTCTCAGAAGACCCTCGGGCCATAGGCTATATCGAAAAGTCCGCTCTCGACGATTCAGTGAAAGTTCTTCTCGAACTATAAATTGATGGGTAGTTATCGGCCCTTTTGAGGGCCGATTTTTTAATATTGTGACGAGGCGCCTACTTTGAAAATACGCACAAAAATATGGATGCTACCCATCAGCGCTGCGCTGGTTTTTTTAGTGGGTATCACCTTTAGTTACCTTATAGGATCCAAAACTTCTTCAGCTATCGAGCGGCTAGGGGATATCGATAACCCTTATATGCTAGAAATCAATCAAATCGACCGACAGTTGGAAGCTTTTAGAATCCAGTTGCAGGCCGCCGCCGCTGAAGGCGACATAGATGCTCTTGATTTGGTTGAAACCATAAATCAGCAAGTTTTCCATCATATCGAGAATGTTGCTGACATCCCTGAGAAAGGGAACATTGCCAACCAACTTAGAACGGTTTACGACAGCTATCAGTCGGCAGCGCTTGGTGCTACCCGAGCCATGCTGGGAGTAGGTGAGCTGGGCAACCAAATAAACCAAATGCAGGACGCGCAGGCTAATCTGTCAGAGTTGGTCGATAGAGAGATGGCTAGTGCCATGCAAGCAACTCTCGACCGACAATATGAAGCAGACCGGGGCATTACGACGGCTCTTTTTGTGAACTTACTGACCGGCCTAGCCGTACTTACCGTACTGGGCTTAGCCTCTTATTTTGTCATCAATGCAGTATGGCGTGAGCTTGGCGATGAGCCTGACAACCTACGTAGAGCCATGAAGAGAGTGGCAGAAGGGGATCTTAGCTCTGAGTTTACGGACGACCTGAACGGGCAAGACTCGCTCAATACGAGCGTCAGGCAGATGATAATGACCCTGCGTGACATTATCGGCCAGATACGCGAGTCCACTGAATCCATTAGCTTGGCCTCCTCTGAGATCGCTTCTGGCAACCATGATTTAAGCACTCGCACCGACACGACCGCTGGTAGCCTACAGCGAACCGCTGCCGCAACGGAACAGCTGACAGTGACAGTGGGACAAACGGCTAGCTCAGCGCGGCAAGCCGATCAATTAGCCTCGGAAGCCGCCTCGGCAGCCGCTAAGGGAGGCAACATTGTTGAGCAAGTAGTGACCAATATGGGTGAAATAGAACAGTCATCCAAAAAGATTACAGAAATTATTGGCGTTATTGATTCCATTGCCTTCCAAACGAATATATTAGCCCTCAACGCTGCCGTAGAGGCTGCACGGGCGGGTGAACATGGGCGTGGCTTTGCGGTTGTGGCAGGAGAAGTTCAGTCACTGGCGCGGCGCAGTGCAGAAGCCGCTAACGAGATCAAAATACTTATCAGCAGCTCTAGTGAAAAAGTCGTCAGTGGTACAAAGCTTGTAGAGAATGCCGGCGAAGCCATGAGCGAGATTGTTACTGGCGTGCAACATGTGACGGATATTATTGGTGAAATCAGTGCAGCCACCAGCGAGCAATCATCAGGGCTGACCTCTATCAATAAATCCGTGGCTGAGCTAGATGATATGACCCAGCAAAACTCGGCGCTGGTACAGGAGTCTGCAGCAGCGGCAGAGAGCCTTAGTAGCCAAACTGAAAAGCTGTCCCAGGTAGTGGCCGCGTTCCGGCTAGGACAGGACGACGCTCTTCCCCTCCGCGCCCAACACGCCACGGAACTTTCATGGGAAGATGAAGAAACTTACTTAGGAGGCAGTTCAAAAAAACTAACTGCACCACGTTAATGGTTATCAACCATAGCCATGTTCGTGAGACTCCTTACAGAGCAAAGCGCTGTTTTTAACTATCGCTCTGAACCCTAAAAGCCACCTCTTTGCCTGAAAGCAAGCTTTCAGGCACGCCCCAACCTTGCTAGCCATTGCCTTTAATCTCTGAGTATAAATACAACTCCCAGCGCCTCTATGCTCGGCGCAGCGAGACCTAATAGATGTCAATATTTATAACGCTGCTAGGCTATTGATAGCGTAAACGCTGAACATTAGGCGCGGTCAGCTACAAGTCTTACACTGTCCATTAGTCTAACGACTACTTACGTTCAGTAGCGCAAGATCACCAAATAAATTCAATATAAAACAGCAGTTTAAACAATAAATAGCGTTTAAAAATCTTATACAAAGCATGCCAGCGCTTGGTAAGACCAATTTTCCAATGTAGTCATTCTCTCAGCCTAAACGTATCTTTCACACTGACCCAACCAGTATTGCAGTGGCAGGCTGGTCGGCTACTGCGGAGCATACCAAATAAATAACAAGGGGCCGTTCCTCCCATGAATGAAACTACACTTGCACTCCTGGCATTTCTGCCGCTGTTGCTAGCAGGTATTTTGCTCATAGGCTTTAAAATACCTGCCAGAATAGCGATGCCGATTGTCTTCCTCACCGCTGCGATTATCGCTCTGACCGCTTGGGATATGTCGTTCAGCCGCGTGGCCGCTTCGACCGTCCAGGGCTTGATTCAGACTGCGGGTCTGCTGTGGATTATTTTTGGCGCTATTCTGCTTTTGAATACGCTAAAACACTCCGGTGGCATTACCGCTATTCGTAACGGCTTCTCGGGCATCAGCCCTGACCGCCGCGTGCAGGCGTTAATCGTTGCTTGGCTGTTTGGTTGCTTTATTGAAGGCGCCTCAGGCTTCGGCACACCCGCAGCCGTAGCAGCACCGCTGATGGTAGCACTTGGCTTCCCCGCTTTAGCGGCGGTGGTTGTCGGCATGATGATTCAGTCTACTCCGGTTTCATTTGGTGCCGTGGGCACTCCCGTTGTAGTAGGGGTAGGCAGCGGGCTTGACCGTGCTGGCATTACCGCTCAGTTAGAAGCTACGGGTTCAAGTTGGGACGTGTTTTTCCAAATGGTAACCAACGGCGTTGCTATTACTCACGGCATCGTGGGTATTTTAATGCCACTGATTCTCGTGCTGATTATGGTTCGCTTCTTTGGTGCTAATCGCTCGTGGAAAGAAGGTCTTTCCATTGTGCCTTTCGCTATCTTTACCGGTTTCGCTTTCGTTATACCTTACACGTTGGTTGGTGTTTTCTTAGGGCCAGAATTCCCATCAATGATTGGCGCGATGGTGGGCTTAGCGATTGTGGTACCTGCAGCACGTAGAGGCTTCCTGCTGCCCAAAGATACTTGGGACTTCCCGGAATCTTCCTCTTGGCCCGATGAGTGGATCGGTAACCTGCAGATCAAACTGGATGACGTAGCAGGCAAAGCGCCAATGTCTACGTTGAAAGGCTGGATTCCCTACGTACTACTGGCGATCTTCCTGGTGGCTTCACGCACCGTTGAGCCGCTGCGTAATGCACTTACCTCGGTGAACCTAAGCTGGGCTAATATTTTTGGCGAAGCGGGTGTTAGCGGCAGCTTACAGCCTCTGTACCTGCCGGGCGGCATCATCATTGCAGTAGTTCTAGTGACGTACTTCTTGCACAGAATGAATCCTCGCCAGATGGGTGCAGCGGTATCGGAGTCTACCAAAACCATTTTTGGTGCTGGCTTCGTACTGATTTTCACCGTGCCGATGGTGCGCATTCTGATCAACTCCGGTGTTAACGGCGCTGACCTGGTTTCCATGCCGGTAATGATGGCTCAGGCGGTCGCTGACAACGTCGGCGGTATCTATCCGTTCTTTGCGCCTGCGGTAGGTGCCATGGGCGCCTTCATTGCCGGTTCAAACACGGTTTCTAACCTGATGTTGGCAGAGTTCCAGTTTAACATTGCGCAATCGCTGGGCCTCTCTACAGCGATGATGGTGGCACTCCAGGCAGTAGGTGCGGCAGCGGGTAACATGATTGCAATCCATAACGTTGTAGCCGCCTCAGCCACCGTTGGCTTACTTGGCCGCGAAGGCGCGACGATTCGCAAAACCATTATCCCGACCATCTACTACTTGGTCTTCACCGGCATCATTGCGCTAATCGCGTTCTATGTCATAGGCGTTACCGACCCGCTTATGTAAATAGCCGAGCTAGTACATAGGGCTAATAAATCGATAGCGCACTTCCCACACCCCAGGCCTAGCCTGGGGTGTGGCGTTTTAACGGCAACACAGTAGAACGGCTAGTCGATACGCTTTAGGGTGGTTGCATGTTGCTGACCGCGCATCACATAGCCTTGGGCATTCAACTTCAGCCCTTCTATTGCGTCTGCAGAAAGTTCTCGCACTACTTTGGCCGGCGAGCCAACAATCAGCGAGTTGGGAGGAAATACCGCGCCTTCCTTGATAAACGCCCCCGCCCCTACCAAGCTGTTTTCACCAATGACGGCACCATTGAGCACCACCGCCTGAATACCTATTAAGCAGCCATCACCTATCGTGCAGCCATGCAGCATCGCCTGATGCCCCACCGTGACGCCCTTGCCGATTTTAAGCGGGTAGCCTGGGTCAGCGTGGAGCACTGCGCCATCCTGAATATTGCTCTCTTCGCCTACTTCCAAATGATCGCTATCGCCGCGCAGCACTGCCTGGTACCAAACGCTTGAGCGCGCCTTGAGAGTCACTTGCCCAATAACGTCAGCCGTATCGGCGATATACACATCATCATGAATATCGGGCGTTAGCTCGCCAAATTGATAAATTGCCACATCACACTCCTTTTATTAGCTGGCATCCACGGCCATTACAGTTGAAACCCTAATGCAAAGCTACCACTGCTCTAAGCGCATTGCCGAGCGCTCTAGACGGTCATGCTCTGCCTCTACCTCGCGCAGCAGCTCACTGATACTGGTCAAATGCTCTAACGCGATGCGCCTTGCCTGCTCTGCATCGCCGCTAACCACCGTATCATGCAGGTGAGCGTGCTGCTGGTTGATCATCTCCCTGGGGCCTGGGCGATGGTAAAGGTGCTTCACCGAGGCAAATACAGAACTAAGCAGTAAATCGGTCAGGCTCTGCAGCGTATGAACCAGCACCGGGTTATGGGAAGCTTGAGAAATGGCCAAATGGAAAGCGTGGTCAAGCCGGGCCAACTGCTCAACATCGATGCCGTCGGGTTGATCGGCATACTCGGCTAGCTCTCGGTAGCGACGAGTAATCAGTACGCGGTCCATAGACGTACCACGCCTGGCGGCTAAATAGGCGGATTCGCCTTCCAGCAAGGCGCGCACTTCCAGCAAGTCAAACAGCGTGCGCGGATGGTCACGAAACAGATGCATCAGGGGGCTTTGCTGGTGCATCGGCAGTAGCGACGCCACCGTTGAGCCATGCCCCTGGCGCGTATTAATAATAGCTTTACTGCGCAGAATTCTTAACCCTTCGCGCAGCGATGCGCGAGACACGCCCAAGCGCTCACATAAGCGCCTTTCCGAAGGCAACAGTTGGCCTGGGCGAAAAACGCCTTCTAGAATTAATTCCTCAAGCTTAGCGGCCACATGCTCGGGGGTGCGCCGCCCCATGGGAATATCGTCACTGCTTACTACCACTGATTGCTCCTTTAGCCAGTCCTTCACAACCCTTAGGGTTAGACCACATTGCAATAGCTATTGGCTAACGAAGACGCCAAGGCGATGAAAGCAACTGGCAGGGTTTAGCTATCGACCAATTACTGGTCAGACCATTGCACCACAACCTAGACAGGCGCACAAAAAAAGCTCAAATTGGTCACAGGTAAAACAATGCCGCCGTTATCCTATGGCCATTACTTCTCATGATAAAAAGCTAGGATGTCGATATGAATATCCTTTTTGACGAGCGCCTCGATGGCGAGTTCGTCCACCGTGACAAAGCTGAGGTGCTTAGCGACCTGCAAAGCGCCGTCCCTTCCTTAACACTACTTCACCGCGAAGAGGATCTACGCCCCTTCGAGTGCGATGGGCTAGCCGCCTACCGTGTGCTACCTATGCTGGTAGCGATGCCCGAAAACCTGGAGCAAGTTGAAGGTCTTCTGAAACGCTGCCACGCGCTAAGCGTGCCGGTCGTCACTCGCGGGGCAGGTACCGGCCTTTCAGGCGGCGCTCTTCCGCTTGAGCACGGCGTACTGCTAGTGATGTCGCGGTTTAATCAAATTATTAAGGTAGACCCCGATGCACGCCTGGCCCAAGTACAGCCTGGCGTGCGCAATTTGGCTATTTCCGAAGCAGCGGCGCCTTACGGGCTGTATTACGCCCCCGACCCCTCCTCGCAAATTGCCTGCTCCATTGGTGGTAACGTAGCCGAAAACGCTGGCGGCGTTCACTGTTTAAAGTATGGCCTAACGGTACACAACGTTATGCGGGTCGATGTGTTAACCATTGAAGGTGAGCACATGACATTGGGGTCTGAAGCGCTGGATGCCCCAGGCTTTGATCTGCTCGCACTGATGAACGGTTCAGAAGGCATGCTAGGGGTGGTCACCGAAATTACCGTCAAGCTGCTACCTAAGCCTGAAACCGCCAAAGTATTGATGGCGAGCTTCGATGATATTGAAAAAGCTGGCCAAGCAGTGGGTGACATCATTGCCGCAGGCATCATTCCCGGCGGCCTGGAAATGATGGACAAGCTGGCTATCAAAGCCGCGGAAGACTTCATCAAGGCGGGCTATCCCGTGGAAGCAGAAGCGATTCTACTCTGCGAGCTGGATGGCGTTGAAGCCGATGTAGACGATGATTGCGATACCGTGCGCCGAGTATTAGAGAAAGCGGGCGCCACGGATATTCAGCAGGCCCGCGATGAGGCCGAACGCGCCAAGTTCTGGGCGGGCCGCAAGAACGCCTTTCCCGCTGTCGGGCGTATGTCACCCGACTACTACTGTATGGACGGCACTATTCCTCGCCGGGAACTGCCGCGAGTACTTAAAGGTATTGCCGCCCTTTCTGAAGAGAGCGGCCTGTTAGTCGCCAACGTCTTCCACGCGGGTGACGGCAATATGCACCCACTGATTCTGTTTGATGCCAACAAAGAGGGTCAACTAGCGTTAGCGGAAGACGTAGGCGGCAAAATTCTTGAACTTTGCGTGGCGGCAGGCGGCTCAATTACCGGCGAGCACGGCGTAGGGCGAGAGAAAATTAATCAAATGTGCAGCCAGTTTCAAGCCGATGAAATTAGCGTTTTCCACGCTTTAAAAGCCGCATTTGACCCCAAGCGCCTGCTTAACCCAGGGAAAAATATTCCTACCCTGGCGCGCTGTGCTGAGTTTGGCGCTATGCATGTGCATAACAATGAGTTACCGCACCCGGAGCTACCGCGCTTCTAAGGCGGCGCCTAGTTATCACCATCACTAGGAAAATAATCATTAGGAATCACCATGACCGAACTAGCGATTAACGCTGCCGACCAGGACATT
>NZ_JAFWFN010000037.1 GCF_017515565.1 Halomonas sp. | reverse complement strand
TGTCGAACGCGGTAACGCGCTGCTCCGCGATTTCGAAGCCGCCAACCAATAAGCTAGTAACCTCTTCGCCGCCTACCTACCCGTAGGCGGCGCTTTCGTTTGTTGTAAGGTGAGCTTCCATGCAGACTAAACGCATGACTTTTCCTGGCCGCTGGTTGCCTTATGCGCTGCTCGCTCCCCAGGTCATTATTACGTTGATCTTTTTCATCTGGCCAGCGGGCAAAGCGATGTATCAATCGCTGCTGCGTGAGGATGCCTTCGGCTTGCGTAGCACCTTTGTGGGCCTTGAGAATTTTGCCCGGCTATTTCGTGACGGCGCGTATCTCAATTCGCTTTCTGTCACCGTGGTTTTTGCCGTTGGCACCACACTAATTTCTATGTCGGTCGCGCTGCTGCTCGCCAGTACCGTGAACCGCATGATTCGCTCGCGAAGCACCTACACCACACTGCTCGTATGGCCTTATGCCATTGCGCCGGCCATTGCCGGGGTGCTGTGGTGGTTTATCTTCAACCCCTCTATCGGCATCGTGCCTTACCTGTTGGAGATGGTGGGCTACAACTGGAATCACCGCACATCTGGTAACGATGCCATGCTGCTGGTGATTTTAGCTGCAGCCTGGAAGCAAATTTCCTATAACTTTTTGTTCTTCTTGGCAGGTATGCAGTCCATCCCCCAATCGTTGATTGAAGCTGCCGCTATTGATGGCGCAAGCCCCATGAAACGCTTCTGGACCATTGTGTTCCCCCTGCTCTCACCCACCACGTTCTTCTTAATGGTGGTTAACGTGGTGTACGCCATGTTCGATACCTTCGGCATTATCCACGCCACGACCCAGGGCGGCCCCTCTCAGGCCACCAACATTCTGGTTTATAAGGTTTACGCCGATGGCTTTATCGGCCTGAACCTCGGCTCCTCGGCAGCACAGTCCGTGATTCTTATGGTCATCGTGATACTGCTCACCGTCGTGCAATTCCGTTTTATTGAGCGGCGGGTGAACTACTAATGGCGCACGTTCTAACATTTACCGATAAGAGAGCCTTGTGATGGTTGAAAATCGCCCCTGGGCCAACCTATTTGCCCATACCATTCTCATCATTGGCGTCGCGCTGGTTGTGTTTCCAGTGTATATCGCCATCGTTGCCTCGACCCATGGCCCAGGAGAGTTTTTGCGCGGCACACTGCCCCTGTTGCCCGGCCCTCACGCTATAGATAACTACACTGCCATGTGGAGCACCGGCCTTTCCCGCGCCGGGGCACCACCCGCCGGGCAAATGCTTTGGAACAGCTTTGTAATGGCCATGGCCATTACAGTGGGCAAGCTATCCATTTCGCTGCTTTCCGCGTTTGCCATCGTTTACTTTCGCTTCCGCTTTAGGATGTTCTTCTTCTGGATCATTTTTGTCACCCTGATGCTACCGGTTGAGGTGCGCATCATCCCGACATTCCAGGTGGTCGCGGATCTAAAAATGCTCAACAGCTTTGCCGGGCTCTCTATCCCGTTAATTGCCTCGGCTACCGCTACGTTTCTGTTCCGGCAGTTTTTTATGACCGTACCCGAAGAGATGCTGGAAGCAGCGCGCGTCGATGGCGCGGGGCCGCTTAAATTTTTTAAAGACATTCTGATGCCGCTGTCGATTACCAACATCGCAGCGCTGTTTGTGATCATGTTTATCTATGGCTGGAACCAATACCTCTGGCCGCTGCTGATCACCACCGACCCCGACTACTACACCATTGTGATGGGCATTCAACGGATGACCACCGCCGCCGATGGCGACCCGCAGTGGCACTTAGTTATGGCGGCGGTGGTGATGGCAGCACTTCCCCCTGTGCTGGTGGTGCTCTTTATGCAGCGCTTGTTTGTGAAAGGCCTGACCGAGACGGAGAAATAAGATGGCCAGTATTACCTTGGAAGGGCTAAAGAAAACCTACGCAGGCAATGTCGATGCGGTAAAAGGCGTCGACTTGCACATTAAAGACGGCGAGTTTGTGGTGCTGGTAGGGCCTTCAGGCTGTGGCAAATCCACTCTGTTGCGTATGGTAGCCGGCCTTGAAACTATTACCGACGGCACGCTCAAAATCGGCGATCGGGTCGTCAACAAACTCGAACCCGCCGAGCGGGATATCGCGATGGTGTTTCAAAACTATGCGCTCTACCCGCACATGACGGTGTACAACAATCTTGCCTATGGGCTGAAAAACCGCGGCTTTAAAAAAGACGAGATTGAAAAGCGGGTGCGCATTGCCGCCAAAATGCTCGAAATTGAAGATTTTTTAGAACGCAAACCGCGCAAGCTATCCGGCGGCCAGCGTCAGCGTGTCGCCATGGGCCGTGCCCTGGTGCGCGAGCCAGCGGCATTCTTATTTGATGAACCACTTTCCAACCTGGATGCCAAACTGCGTGTACAGATGCGTGTTGAGATCAAACAGCTCCAACGGCGTCTGAAAACCACCAGTCTTTATGTGACCCACGACCAGTTGGAAGCCATGACCCTAGGCGACCGCTTGGTAGTGCTGAACGCTGGGCAAATTGAGCAAGTGGGCACGCCCATGGAAATCTACGCCCGTCCGGCGACTATGTTTGTGGCTGGATTTATTGGCTCCCCCGCCATGAACATGCTGCCCATTGAGTACTTAAACGCACGGGGCTCCCACGGCCTGCTAGATAACTTGCCGGACGGTACTGACATCGTCGGTATTCGCCCGGATGACATGCATTTAGCCCCACCAGAAAGCCCCCACTTAACTGTCGATTCAACGCTGGCGCTATTTGAGGCCGCCGGTGCTGAAAGCCACCTGTATGTCACCCTGGCCGACAGCGACCAGCCCACGGTCATTCGCGTGTCAGGCCAGCCGCCGGTCGCCGAAGGCGAAACACTGCGCTTTTACGTTCCCCTAGACGCACTGCACCCCTTTAACAGCGCCACGGGGCAGCGTACTGACGCGTTAAAAGAGACTGCCCTAAACACAGCCCTAGAGACATGACCCTAAAGGTACAGTCCTAGGGACAAACCACGGAGACACTGCAAACACTCGGCGGGTAGCGCTTGCCGCCCGCCGCGCCAAGAGTGCTTATTAACGCTCCACTCCCTATACATAACTACGTTCATACAGGTGTCATAGTTCACCGTTAGCGTGCCATAAAGGCTAAACGAAACGGTGACCACAATGGCGAACCAACCGCGCGCACCGCTAAGTGACGAAGAAATCGCTTACTTAATTGAACTTGCCAATGGCAACGCTATTGCGAAGCAGCGCAGGCGTGAAAAAAAGCGGTCGCGATCATTGCGCCCGCCATCACCAGGGGAGTGACTCCCCATTGCTATGCCAAAACCCGCCACTGTTCTCTAGTGTTAGCGCTTCAATACGCGCAGCGATGCCTAATGCTGCCTCTTGGGGGCTGATCAACCCACCAAAATTCACCATGCGTGTTTGCACGTAGCCGGGATGTAGCTGTGCCACCGCAATGCCTTGAGGCTTCAAGTCCATCGCCAGCGATTTACCAAACGCATTAAGCGCCGCTTTAGAGGCACGGTAGCCATAACGTCCACCGGAGTCGTTATCCGCGATAGAACCCATCCGGCTAGTGATATTGGCGATTTTACTGCCCTTTTTAAGGGTAGGCAGAAGCGCTTCGACGACACGCAGCGGTGCATAGGCGTTGATCTCCATCTGCTCACGGATGCTGTCAAAATCAATGCTGCCCAGGGCCTCATCGCGAAGCAGCCCCGCGTTGTTGATTAGCAGATCCAGCGTTTCGCCTTGCAACGCGTTGGCCAACGCAGCGACGCTCTCTGGCTGTGTTACATCAATGCCCTCGATGACGCGCTCTGCCGCCGCTTGCAGAGCCTCCGACGACTCACGGCACGCACCGATCACCCGCCAGCCGGCCTGATGGTACTGCTCGGCTAATGCAAGACCTACACCTCGGTTCGCGCCAGTGATGACAACAGTAGATGACATGGGAGTCTCCATGGTGAGTTCCAATACGGCCACCTAGCAAAACGTAATTCAGTGTGTCGGTCAAATACCAGCGCTAAGCAATGCGCAGCTCGCTATCATCCTCAAACAACAGCACCGACTTAGCATCACATAAAACATGCACATGAGCGCCCGCTGAAATTTCATTCCGATAAGGCTCAACAATCAAGAGTTTATTGCCATCCGCAGTAATCACCGTAGTTAGCGTCATTGAGCCAGCCACGAAGCTCACATCTACTGTACTGGGAATACCCCCAGACTCCCCAAGGCGAAGATCGTCCGGACGTAGCCCAACCTTCACCCGAGCCCCTTCCTGGGCATTCGTCACGCCAGCGAAAGGCACGTCTCCCGACGCCGATTGAACAACATCGCCTTTAATCACGCCTTGAAGTACATTCAGACGATTAATACTCAAAAACTCAGCCACGAATAAATTAGCAGGCGTTTCGTAAATCTCGCGGGGCGTACCCACCTGCTGAACAACGCCTTGGCGCATCACCGCCATTCGAGTGGAGAGCGTTAATGCTTCCATTTGGTCATGTGTCACATAGATAAAGGTTGCTCCGCTTTCAGCATGCAGGCGCTTAAGCTCGATTCGCATCTCCATACGCAACTTGGCATCTAAGTTAGATAGCGGCTCGTCTAGCTGTAAGATTTTTGCGCCAACGATCAACTCGCGAGCCAACGCAACACGTTGTTGCTGCCCACCAGACAGCTCGCCCGGATAGCGGTCAGCTAAGTGCCTTATTTGCAATTGCTCAAGCGTGTTATTAATCCGAGTGGTTGCTTCGCTACCCTTAATACCGCGCACGTCCAGGCCAAAACCCACGTTTGCCCTAACGGTCATATGGGGCCACAGCGCGTAGGACTGGAACACCATACCAATCCCTCGTGTCGCCGGTGGCGCCATAATGCCAGCCTCAGCGTCAAATACGTCTTTATCACCAATACTAATGCGCCCGGATGTTGGAGTTTCTAGCCCCCCAATCATGCGCATTGTAGTGGTCTTACCACACCCGGAGGGGCCTACTAGTGAGAAAAACTCACCTTCAGCAATCGTAATATCAAGGGCTGCAACGGCAACATCTTGGCCAAAACGCTTTTCGACTTGTGACAGTGTGATGCTAGGCATGTGTTTTCCTTATTTACGATCACCACTGAAGGCTTTTGCAACAAGCGCCCCCAGTAGCGTGATAGCAACTAAAATTAGTGCGATAGCGTTAGCAAATTGCTCCATGGCTAGATCCATAAAACCAATAGCTACCGTCGACAGCATTTCTGTACGCGGTGTCACGAGCATGATGACTAAGTTGAGCTCTTTGGCCGTAGAGATAAACGTTAAGACAAACGCCACCAATAGACCCCGCTTCGCCAGTGGTATCAGAATTCGCCGGGCAATCGTCAGCCATGACCGAGTATGCATCGAACCAGCTTCTTCTAACTCACCAGCAATCTGCATCATGGCCGTGGTACCCGAACGAACGGCAAAAGGAAGCTGCGAAACAAAGCACGCTAAAATCAGCAACGTCGTCGTACCATATAGGCTTGGCAAAGGCCCAATGGGAGCAGCAAACATCGCGAGGAAAACAGCACCAAGGGCAACACCAGGCACCAAATAAGGAATAAAGGCAACTTGCTCAATGAGAGTAGCCATACGGGAACCACGGCCTTTCGCCACTGCATAGCCCGAGGCAAATGCCGCAATAACCGAGATAACGCCCACGACAAAGCTGATAAAAAACGTGTTCCAAATAGCCTTAAGCATCCGGCTATCAACCAACACACCGTCAAAGCCCCGTATATTTTTGCCAATCCAGTAATCGAGCGTGAAGCCATCCCAGGTAAAGTTACCAATACCCGACTGCAAACTTTGCAGCGCCATCAGCCCCAAAGGTAGAAACGCAGGAATACCTACCGCGGTAACAACCGCTATGCCAATCACGCGGCGATAGCGCCCTAACGGAATCAACTGGCTAGAACCGGCCTTACCAGTCATCGTCGCAAAGCTCTGGCGTAAGCCTACTAATCGTGACGTTAGCAGAATGGTTATCCCTGCCATGGCAATTAGAATCACTGTTAAAACGTATGCATCTCCATAGCGCCCCAGCGTGGTCGATGTATAGAGATACGTTGCCATCACCTGCACATCGGCTGGCAAACCCAGCAAATAAGGCACACCAAATGCGCCTAGACCGGTAGCAAACGTCAATACAAACGAAGATACCAGCGCTGGTAACACCAACGGCAAATTGACACGGCGAATGATTGTCCACAGGCTCGCCCCATGCATCATGGCAGCTTCTTCTAACTGGCGATTCATTGAAGAAAGCGCCGCGGTGGTTAATAGAAACGCATAGGCATAGTAGTTAATCACCATCACTATGGTGATCGGGAACAGCCCAAAGGTTACCCAGTCAGGGACAGCCATTCCTGTCATGGTCTGCAAAAAACCCGCTGCCCCTAGGGTCTGGGAATCAGTACGAAACAGGGTCGTCCAGGCCAGAGCAATCGTCCAGGCCGGAAGAATATAAGGCAACACCACCGATGCCGATATCAGTGCTTTAAAAGGCATATCGGTACGCGCCACCAGCCAGGCAAGCGCCACACCAAGTAACATCGCCAAAAACGTAAAACAGACAGTCACAATCATGGTGTTGATTAACGGACCGTAAAAGATACGCTGGCTCAACGAACTCGCCAGCACACGCTCCCAGTAAAACAGCACCCACTGCCCCGCCTCAGCGCCTGGAAAGCGACGCACATCTCTGTCCTGCAACCTGAAACTCTCAAACAGGATTTCTGCCACTGGCACTATCACCAACGCTGACAGAATCACCAATACAACAAGGCCGACGATAATGTGCGGACGCATCAGGCGCTGCCGCATGCGCTGTAAGGCTTGATTCATGACATACCCTTATAATGACAACTGCCACCCGTTGCGACGCTTTGTGCGGAAGCACGAAAGCGCCGCGACTTAAGTCGCGGCGCTGCACATCAGCGATTAATGGTCCAGAAATCGATAAAGTCGTCCGTGGTTTCCAGCAAGTACTGGTAGTCAACGTCGACTTTGGTGTGCTCAACAATTGGCTGCGCCCACTCTTCAGAAGGCGACCAATCCGTGCGCGAAGGAGGATTACCATCTTCAAACCAAGGAGCGCCCCCTTTGTCACTTAACAGGTGGCGCACAAAGAGTTTGGCTGCATTGGGGCTTTCATTACCCGCCATCACGGTCAAGTGCGTGGGCAAATTCACCATATCGAATGGCTCTAACCCCATCACGAACGTGAAGTTATAGCGCCCAGTAGGCACCTCACGCATACGACTGAAGTTATTGAACCCCACCAACAACTCACTGCTATTGGTAATCGATTCCGCAACATCCCGGGTACCGCCCACGATAACGGGATCGTTATCCAGTAAACGGCGAATAAACTCCCAACCTGCTGTGTCTTCCTGCAACTGAATAGGCGCCCCAAAGCGAGCCTCATAGGCAGCGGCCATTTCGTCTTCCATCCCCACCAGCGTGGTTAGGTATGTCAGCACAGAACCTGTCTGCAGAGGATCAGCAATCAGTACCTTGCCCCGGAACTCTTCGGTCGTCAGATCCCAAATATTGGTCACCGGTGCTTCATCAGGGTAAACGGACGGGTTGTACGTCACCCCTGTCGGCAAATAACGGTACACCAGCAAAGGGTCACGAGCGTTTTCAGGAATAACGTCAGCAAACTCAGGAGGTACATAAGAGACGAGCTGATCGCCGAACATGGACAAATAGGCTTCGGGTGAGTCGGCATGTAACAACCCGATATTATAATTACCGGCAGCTCGCTCTCGACGAACGCGCTCAAGCATCTCAGCAGCAGGAATATTAGCGCCCTCGACAACGAGGTCAGGATATAACTCGCTGAACGTCTCTATGGGCTGATTGACGCGGCTTGACGTCATATAAACTTGAAGTGGAAGTTCATTGAGCGCAGCAGCATGGACTGCCTCCCAATCCTCCTGCTCTGGCGCGTAAGCACCCATTTGGGCAGCTTGAAGCCATTCATCAAAATCTTGGGCGCAGACGGAAGCTGAAAAACCAACGGCAGTTATTAAAGCACCAGCTATTAATGTTTTCATGGCATTGCACTCTTGGCTATCGGACAGTCAACAGGCCTTTTAAGGCTTGGTACACTTGCGATAGTAACCATGAAAAATGACATTACTGCTACAAAGATAGCAATTAACAAAAGCATGCAATTTAAATTGCATTTACTCTATCCTTCTCTTTTAATAGGCAGCGCATAACCATTGAGCAGAAGCCTCGTAAAACGCATTCAGCAGCTTGAGAAGCCTTTATCAGCCACAGAAAAGCGTCTAGTCGACATTCTGATGCACCACCCTGATACGGCAGTTTTTGAAAGCGTAAATAAAATAGCTGCCATGGCACAAACTCATGGCTCATCGCTTGTGCGCCTCGCACGTAAGCTTGGGTTTTCGGGTTTTCCGGAAATGCGCAATTACTTGCGTGGCAGCTTGCCTCAGCAATATCGAACCGACGACTTGATTCGCGCACGACTCAGTGAGAGCGCTGGAACCGATATTTTGACGCACTTAATCGAACGCGAGATAGACGTTTTAAGCACTCTGCCGCAGTTTGTTAAGCAACCCCAGCTTGATGCAGCGGCAGACCATTTACTAAGCGCTGAACGTATTTTGATTTTCGCTGAGGGTACTGCCGAGGCATTGGCACGCCACGCCGCGCACCGCCTGCGCCGGGCTGGGCGTCTAACACTACAGCTGTCACCGGATTCTCGTGCTGTCGCCGAAGGGGTGACGATACTGCGCCCTGGTGATATTGCTTTAGGGTTTTCTTTACGCGAACCGCCATACCTACTGAATGTATTTTTTAGCAACGCGAGAGAAATAAACGCCTTGACCATGGTGATTTCCGATCTATCCGGCTTAACGCTGAAGCCTGCTCCTAATCATGTTCTTGCAGCCTCCCGCGGGCCTGATATAGAAAGCAGTACCTTAACGGTGCCCATGGCAATACTTAACGCATTAATTTTGACAGTCGCCTCACGAGGAGCCCCCGAGACACTGGCTTCCTATGAGCGCTATACGACGACACGAGACGACATTCTATGATCACCGAATACTCGCTTTCTACTGCCCCAACAACGCCCGGACGCCCAACCAAAGACGTATGCGTCTATTTACTTCGTCATGGTGAAACTGATCTCAACGCTTTAGGGGTGCTGCAATGCTCAATAGAAGCCCCCCTAAACACAAAAGGTGAGCAACAGGCCCAACAAGCGGCTTCTCACCTTATCAACCGTGGCATTACTCGCATCGTCAGTAGCCCACAACTTCGCGCTCGGCAAACCGCCAGCGCCGTTGCTGAAAAACTTAATTTAACCATCGAAGAAAACCCGCTGCTTCGCGAACGAGACTGGGGAATACATGAAGGGAAACCACGCAGTGATCGGAGTGACGAGGGAGCGGGAGTTGAGCCATACACCGCGCTTAGCCAGCGCGCCCAGCTCGCGTTTAACGATATCACCAGCGGTTTAACCGAGCCGTGTTTAATGGTTAGTCACAGCGGCTTGATAAAAGCATTACTGAAACAGATTGTCGGCAACGCTCCGGACGTCATTCACAACGGCGAGGTCATCAAGATCACCCTGTAACACATTAAGCAATTGTTTATAAAAACAAAAAAAATACAATGAGTGCGAGCCATTTAATCGTTAACCGCTGAAGCGTGTAGCTTAATTCGACTTTCAGCGCGCCACCTAAAACGCTTTTCATTTTTCTGCAATACAAAACCTTCAGGGTAGAGGGGCTCTTACCTACCACGACCTCATATGATGTTGGAGTCAGCCCCATGAAGCTTTTTACTGCTACCCCTTTTGCCGCCAAACGCTTAACCGCCGCCGGCCTTGTCGCGCTTGCTCTGGCTGGCGTTTCACAGGCCCAAGCCGCCGAGTCCTGCCCCTCCACCCTGCGCTTTGCCGATACCGGCATCGAAGGTAGCGAAGAGCTGCAGCGTGCTTACCAGGGCTTCGTCGACGAGCTTGAAGCACGTCTCGGCGTGACGGTCGAGTTCTTTCCGGTAGGCAATCGCACCACCGCTATCAACGCCCTGCGCTTCGAGCAGGTCGATATCGTGCTGGCCGGCCCCTCTGAGTACGTACTGATGGCCGAGCGGGTCGAAGGCACTAAGCCAATCACCGCCATCGTTCGCCCCGATTACTACTCGGTGTTCATTGCCGCCACCGACAGTGGCATCGAGAGCCTGGAAGACCTCAAAGGCAAGCACGTGGCCATGAAGGACCACGGTTCCACCACCGGCCACATCATGCCTAGCTATATGCTCCATCAGGCCGGTTTAGATATCGACCGCGACCTGCAGATCACGCTGCTCGATGGCGCCCGCATGCAAGCCCTGGCCTCTGGCGAAGTGGACGCGGTGGGCACCGGCGTGCGTGATTTCGCCCCCTTTGCAGCTCAACACGGCGAAGACAACTACCGCATTATTGAGCGTGGCCAAGACATGCCAGGTGACCCCATGGTGGCGGGCCCACACATTTCTGGCGAGTGCGTCGCTGAAATGCAGGAAGCCTTCATGAACGACCCTGATGGACTGCTCCAAGCAATCCTCGCCCCTGGTGCGCGCGACAAGTATATCGGCGCTGAAATGGTGCTGGTAGACGATAGCGAGTACGACATGGTGCGTGAGTCGTACAACCTGCTTGGCCTTAACGATTGAGCCACTTTTTATGCAACTCAGCATCAGTAATTTAGCCAAAACGTACCCGGATGGCACGCGCGCTCTGAACGGCGTGTCGTTCGAGGTATCGCCCGGGGAAGGCGTTGTGATCCTCGGTCATAACGGCTGCGGTAAGTCAACGTTAATGAAGTGCTTGACCGGCCTAGAACGCCCCTCTTCGGGGCGTCTTGTGCTTGATGGTATCGACATCACCAACGCCTCACGGCGTGACTTACGCCCGCTGCGCCAGCGTATCGGCTGTGTCTTCCAAAAATTCAACATGGTCGGCAACCTTTCCGTACTGCAGAACGTACTGTTTGGACTGATGGGGCGTCGGGGCATTATGGCCAGCCACGCCTTAACCGCCAGCCACGCCTCACGAATGGCTGCCATGGAGGCGTTAGACCGCGTAGGCCTTTCGCACCTGGCTGCGCGTCGCACCGATACGCTCTCCGGCGGCCAGCAGCAGCGTGTCGCCATTGCCCGAATGCTAATGCAAGATGCCGAAATCGTACTCGCCGACGAGCCTGTCGCCAGCCTCGACCCAAAAGCCGGACGTGAAGTCATGGAGCTTTTATGGTCAGTAGTACGCGAGCGCGGCATGACCGTGCTTTGCGTCCTGCATCAGATCGAGTTTGCACGCGAATTCGGCGAGCGACTGGTTGGCCTAAAGGCAGGCCAGTTGGCCTTTGACCAACCCGCCAGTGAGATCAGCGATAGCGACATCACCGCGCTCTACCAGACCAATACACCTAAGGAGGCCGCCACCGATGGACACACCATCAATGCGCCACGCGCCGCCCAGGCTTGAGCGCCCTTCCCCTATCGCCTTTATTCTTCTTCTGGCGTTTGCAGCATTTTTTATCAGCGGCTTTTCGAGCGCCAACATCCACCCAGAACGGCTAATGAACGGTGTCACCAACCTCGGCACCTTCTTCGGCGAGGCGACACCACCCAATTTCGCCCGTTGGGATGTGATCGCCATTGCCATGCTGGAAACCTTCCAGATGGCCATTGTCGGCGTCGTATTCGGCGTGATTCTAAGTTTACCAATAGCGCTTTTATGCGCGCGTAACACCAGCCCTCACCCTGTGGTTCGCGTTATCTCCCGCAACGTAGTGGCCACTTTACGCACCGTACCAGACTTAGTCTGGGCACTGATTTTCGTGGTCGCCGTAGGGCTTGGCCCGTTGGCCGGCATTCTGGCCATCATTATGGACACCATCGGCTTTTGCGCGCGCTTCTTTTCAGAGCGTGTAGAAGAAGTTGACCCTGGCCCCGGCCAAGCACTGGCCGCCACCGGCGCTTCACGAACAGGCGTGGTATGCGGTGCCATCATTCCCGAATGCACCCCCTCCTTCGTTGCCACTAGCCTGTTTTCCGTAGAGAAAGCAGTTCGCAGTGCCGTGGTACTCGGCCTAGTCGGCGCTGGCGGTATTGGCGTAGAGCTTTCCGCTTCTATGAGCCTGTTCCGTTACGACCAAGCGCTCACGGTGATTCTAGCCATTCTCGTCGTGGTGATCGGCGTCGAACAGGTTAGCGCCTGGATCCGCAAGCGCGTTATCTAAGAGAACAGCATCATGCCCACTTACGCACTTAAGATCGAGCGCCTGTACAAGCGCTTCGGCGACACCGTTGCCTTAGACGGCATCGACTTGGCACTACCCCGTGGCGAGGTGTTGGCCCTTCTAGGCCCTTCCGGCTGCGGTAAAACCACGCTGCTGCGCTGCATCGCTGGGCTTTCCGAGGTCAACAGCGGCGAAATCCGCCTTGATGGTGAGCGTGTTGCCGCGCCTGGGTGCCACCTAAGCCCTGATGATCGCCGCCTGGGAATGGTCTTTCAGGATTACGCTCTATGGCCGCATATGAGTGTTTACCAGAACGTCGCCTTTCCACTGGAGATGCAGGGCTTTAAAGCTAACGCAAGGCGCCCCCAGGTCGAATGGGCACTCTCTTTGGTTGGGCTTAGCGATTTCGCTGAGCGTTCATCCGGTGCACTGTCTGGCGGCCAACAGCAGCGGGTCGCCCTAGCCCGAGCGATTGTCGCCAAGCCGCGACTACTCCTGATGGACGAACCTCTCTCCAACCTCGACAAAGGCCTGCGTGAGAACCTTGCACTAGAGATCCGCAACTTGATCGAGGACTTGAACCTGACAGCAGTCTTTGTCACCCATGATCAACACGAAGCCTTCGCCCTAGCCGACCGAGTTGCCGTGCTTCAGCAGGGCCGCCTTCAACAGATCGACTCACCGGAAGTTCTGTTCCACACACCGGCCACACCGGCGATCGCTGACTTCGTTGACGCAGGTACATTACTTAATGGTCAACTCGACCATAAGGGTCTCGCAATTGCCAATAGTCGCCTACCGCTTGGCACTACCTGCGGCCACCGCGGCGAGGTAAGCCTGCTACTGCCACGCCGCGCTCTAAGGCTCTGCGCACCAAACGAAGGACTACTGCAAGCGCGCATCACCGGCCGTCTGTTCCAAGGCGAACATTTGTCGCTACAGCTCACCCTGATGGATGGCAGTACGCTCAAACTCCATGCGACTCATGCGCCCGAGCGCGGCTGCCAGGTGGGTGTCGATATCGATCTCAGTGCACTGCGCGCCTGGAACGATAAAGCACGCCTGCTTGATCTAATGCCACACGCCGATGTAGCCGCTAAAGCCAGTCTTTAATCCACACTTGCCACTTTTTTCTCAGGAGTTTTTTTATGTTTACCTTGAAGCCCCTTGCGTTAGGTGTCTGCCTTTTCGCCCTACCGGGCTTAGCTTCGGCTAATGCGCTAACCGTCTACTCCGCTGGCCCCGGTGCCTTGATTGAAAATCTCGCCGACGACTTCACCCAGGAAACTGGTATTGAGGTCAATGTCTTCCAGAGCACTACCGGCCAAGTAATGGCACGCTTGGAATCTGAGCAGTCGAATCCGCTAGCCGACGTAGTGATATCCGCCTCCTGGGACAGCGCTAAGTCGCTTCATGAGGAAGGCCTCTTGCATGAATACCGCTCGCCCAACGCCGAAACGGTGCCCGACTTCCTCAAGACCGATCACTATGTCGCCCAAGGGGTCTCGGCCTTGGCCCTGGTTTGGAACCGCAACAGCGACGTGCCGCAGCCGGCGGACTGGAGCGACCTCACCGAGACAGCCTATAAAGACCAGGTGACCATGCCCGACCCGGCGCAGTCCGGCGCAGCCTTCGAGCTGATCACCGGCTTGCTCACCGCGATGGGCGAGGAGACCACTTGGCAGTTGATGGAAGACCTCGCTGACAACGGTATGATCGTGCCTGGCCCCAATGCCCGCGCCCTCAACCCCGTACTGCAAGGTGCTAAATCGGTGGTTTTCGGTGCAGTGGATTACATCTCCCTGGGCCAGCAGGCTGAAGGTGAAGCGATTGAGGTGGTCTTTCCCGAAAGCGGGACAGTGATCGCCCCGCGGCCAATGATGATTCTCGCCTCTACATCCATGCCTGATGAGGCTGAGCAGTTCATGGATTTCGTGCTCTCTGAACAGGGTCAGGCACGGGTTGCCGAGCG
The DNA here is from genome assembly GCF_017515565.1 of Halomonas sp. Taxonomy (GTDB): domain Bacteria; phylum Pseudomonadota; class Gammaproteobacteria; order Pseudomonadales; family Halomonadaceae; genus Vreelandella. Next base: position 16,958 of record NZ_JAFWFN010000037.1, on the reverse strand, counting down.
CTTCCTTATGCCGTCACGCACTGATATCAAAGCCCTACGCCCCACCATTGAGGAACTCACCCTGATTGAGGTGGACAGCGAAGCCATGAATGCCCAGCGTGAGGCTATTATTAACCACTTCCGCGAGGCCACGGGCATCTAATGTTCACGCGTCTCAACCTACGTTTCCCACAGCGATTCCCCCAACGCCTACCCCGGATCACCGGGGCAGGCGTGATTATGCTGCTGACAGCGGCAGCTTTGCTGCTGCTAGTCGGTCTGCCGCTGCTCTACGTGCTGCTGCAGGCCATCTTTCCCGGCTGGTCGCGGGGCGAACTTAGCGGCGCTTTCGGCCTGTTCGTGCCGCTGCTCTCCGACCCAGAATTGCTTGAGCTGCTGGGTAATACCCTACGGCTGGGCATCGCCGTTGTGATGGTCTGTGCCCTGCTGGCGATACCGCTAGGTGCCCTGCGCGCGCTGACCCGAGTGCCCGGCGGCGGCGTCTGGGATCTGATCTTTTTAATCCCGTTTATGATCCCACCCTATATCGCTGCACTGTCGTGGATGCTGACCCTGCAGCCGCGTGGCTATGCTGAACAGTTGAGCGGCGTTTCCGCCAGTGCTTTCCTATTCTCATTTTCGGGTATCGTCTTTGTGATGGTGCTAAACGTCTTCCCGGTGGTCTATTTTGCGGTGTCACGCACCATGATGAGCGTTGGCGGCCGCTACGCTGCTGCCGCACGGGTCAGTGGTGCAAGCGCTTGGCGCGCTTTCTGGCGCATTACACTGCCCCTCTCGACTCCAGGGATTGCTGCCAGCCTGCTACTCGTATTTGCCTTAACCATTGAAGAGTTTGGCACCCCTGCCACATTAGGTGCCCAGTCTGGCTACAAGGTATTGGTTACCGGCATCCACGAGCGCTTTGCCGACTGGCCCATTGATATTCCTGGTGCGGCAGTGCTGTCGCTGCTGCTAGTCATGCTGGCTATGGCAGCTTTTTACTTGCAGCACTGGCTAGTAACTCGGCGTTCCTTCGTTAGCCAAACCGGTAAGCCAGCGGCCGTTGAGCGCATTGAACTGGGCCACTGGCGCTGGCCAGTACTGGGCTTCTTCAGCCTGGTAGCGCTGGCCGCTGTGGCAGTGCCTATCTTCGCCGTGCTTGCCACCGCTTTTACTGGAACGCTCTCCGGAGGGATTACCTGGAATAACCTCTCGCTGCGCCACTTTGAAGCACTTTTCGCGAATCGCGGTGGAGCGCTGCAAGCGCTCTCCACAAGCTTAGGGCTAGCTACTGCTGCGGCCTTACTCACCGGCGTGCTCGGTGCTCTAGTTGGCTATCTGGTGGTTCGCGCCAGCATCCGTGGTAAAGGCCTACTCGATTTGCTCTCGCTGCTGCCCAACACCATGCCCGGTATTGTGGTGGCAGTAGGCTTGATCTTGGCCTGGAATCAGAGTTGGTGGCCGATTCAGATTTACAATACTGGCGCGATGCTCCTGCTTGCTTACGCCTGCCTGCTACTGCCCTATCCGGTGCGCTACGCGTCGGCGGCCTTCCGTCAAATGGGCGAGAGCCTTGAGGAAGCAGCACGCGTTTGCGGCGCGGGCTTCTTCACCACTTTCAGGCGTATCTTGTTACCGTCACTCGCACCTAGCCTGATCGTCTCCATGCTCTTAGTGTTTGCCATCGCCTCCCGGGAGTTAGTCGCCTCGCTGATGGTCGCTCCCGCAGGCATGCGCACCGTCTCCACCTTCGTGTTTGGCCAATTCGAGCAGGGTTCACCAGGCGTTGGTATGGCGATGAGTGCCGTCGCAATTTTCACCACCACAGCGCTACTAGTCGCACTAACCGTCTTTAGCCGCAAGCGGCTACCGATTGCAGGTTAGGCACCACGACACGTCAGTGGGCACTGCTCACAGGAAACCACTGACTTCATAGGCTCTGAACCCTCTCAAACTTATACACAAGCGCTTAGCTACTTGGGTGTAGTGGGAGGAAGCTTTAGCTCGCGATGATTCAACTGATTTGACTGTTTATAGTAAAAGCGGCTACGCCGCCATCGCCTGCTAAGGCGGCCTCCTACAATAGACAATGAGCCTTGAGTGCCTGAACAAATTAAGTAGCCACTGAGCATAGATAACCACGGATTCGATAAGATCTAAATACTCACAAACATATACACAAGAACTTATCGAATACAATAACAATAAAAAAACCGATATGCTTTAGGCATATCGGCAAAAACGATTTATTCAGTTAACTAAATAATAGAAAACCTACAGATCACTTAAAAGTGATAGCGTGCACCCACTGCATAGTACACATCATCTTCGAAATCGTTAACAGCATCTTGGTTTGCGTCGTTTAGCTCCGCAAACACATCAAAGTTTCTGATCAATCTATAGTGTGCTGCTGCTGCCCATGCGTTACGATTGCTATCGGCACTGTCAAGATCTATGTTGTAATAATCAACATGGAATCGCCACGCATCAATAGAATAAGTGGCACCAATACCAAACTTATCAAAACCACCCCCAAGCTCGTTACTATCACTGCGGGTTTCATACCCTAAACGCGCGGATAAAGCGTCATTAATCTCGAAGTCGGCGGTGGTACCAAAACGTGTTTTACCATTACCACTACCGCGAACAGTATCTTCTACGTAACCAAGCGCTAAACGCGCGGGACCAGCAGAGTAAACAACCCCACCTTGTGTCGCGACAACGCTGCCTTGGCTTGACTGCTCTGCCTGAGTGAGACCACGTTCAGAAAAGTGTTTCGCTGAGAAAACCGCTTGAAAACCATTGATTTCAGGGGATTTATAGCCAAGTGAGTCACCGCGAGCCTGCAGACCACCGCCAGCGAACTCATAGCCACGCTCGACGTAAACATCAAACGGTGTCATCACATAGTTATCGTAGTAACTATTATAGTTGCCCGCCATGAACGTACCGTACTGCTTGCTCTCCAAGCCAAGATAGCTGTTACGCACTTCATCAAAACCTGGGCTGCTGCGCTCATCACCGGTAAAGCGCCACTCTACCCGTGCAAACGCACTTAGGTCAGTGGTGAGTTGGTGCCCTGCTGTGAAGCGCAAACGCGAGCCAAAATTGCGGAACTCTTCACCGTTATCAACACCATTTTTTGCACCGCCACCTTCAAACCCCATCGCGATGCGGCCATAGATGTCTAACGTTGTGCCATCTTGGTCATATACCACCGCCGCTTGGGCTGCTGAAGCACCCAACAAGCCGCTAACAACCAGAGCAAGTGTCGTCTTTTTAAACATGATTGATCCCATTAAAGTAGTAAGCGCCGATAGACAGCACTTTTTCGTTGCATAAACGCTAGCGCTACGTTTTTCTGCGAAAACTTTAAGTTTAGCGTCAACTAGTTATCAAAACGCAAAAGCATGGAAGCTTATTAACAAAGCGCCATTGAGCAACTTTTAACTTTCACCTTTCGCGGCGTTACAAATCCTTTTGAGGCTTAACAAATAAAACTAAGGAGATATCTCTCTCGCCACTTGCTACATTAAATGGGTTATATTTCATTATCTTTAAAGTTTTATTTTATTAATGCTTTTTTTAAGAATATAAAAATGCAACTTAATTGACACTTTTATCTGTTATGGGTGTTGCTACTAAACACTCCGCCTGTCATCAGTTCTTCATCCTGCTGTCTTACCAGTGTCACCCACACGGCCCACCATGACGTTAAATGTGATGAGGGATGAATCGCACATGCGGCTCTGTATCGTCAGCGAAACATGGTCACCCGATGTCAACGGTGTGGCGCACACCTTGGGCAGGCTATGTCGCGAATTAAAGCGCCAGGGCGTGACAGTGGATGTGATACGCCCACAACCTAAGGTTGCCGGTCAGGCATCAAAGGTGACAAGCGAGCTTCAGGTGCAGCGGCTAGCGCTGCCTGGCTATGCCGAGGTGCAAGTGGGGCTTTGCACACCCGCTAAAATACGGCATTTTTGGCACCAATACCGGCCTGATGTGGTGTATTTAGCTACCCAAGGCCCTCTGGGCTGGGCGGCTCGTCAAGCGGCACGGCGGTTGAAAATACCTCTGGTGGCGGGTTGGCATACCAACTTTGACCATTACTGCCACGACTATGGCGTGCCCTGGCTATCAGCGGTTACTCGCCGCTACTTGGGCTACTTTCATAACGGGTGTGCACTCACGCTGGTGCCTACTCACCAACAAGCAAAAACGCTACAGCAGCAGGGTATTCATGATGTGAATGTGCTCTCTCGCGGTATCGACGGCGAACACTTTTCACCCGCACACCGCGACTGCCTGCTGCGTCGTCAATGGGGCGTTACCGACCATCAACCTGTTGCCCTTTATGTGGGGCGCTTAGCGCCAGAAAAAAACTTAGCGCTACTTCAAGAAACGCTTCAAGCCATGCGCAACGTTTGCCCTGATATGGCACAGGTGATTGTTGGCGACGGCCCGGGCCGTGCCCAACTGCAAAAGGCACTGCCCGAGGCTCACTTTACTGGGTTTGTCGATAAATCGACCTTGGCACGCCACTACGCCAGCGCCGACATTTTTGTGTTTCCTTCGCTTTCTGAAACCTGGGGCAACGTGGTTAGTGAGGCAATGGCAAGTGGGTTGGCGGTGGTGGCTTACCAGCATGCCGCCAGCGCCGAACTCATTCAAAGCGGCCATAACGGTATTACCGTTACCCCAGACGATACCGCTGCCTTTTCACAGGCAGCCATTGATCTATGCCAACACCCCGCCGACTACGCGCGCCTTGGCCGTGTTGCCCGGTTACGGGTGTTAGAACAGAGCTGGTCAGGCATTGCTGAACAGTTCACGCGTTACCTTCACCAAGCCCAGGAGAGCAACCATGCGTCCACGCCCGCTTGCCGTATTCGACCGTCTTGACCTGTGGGAGTGGCGGTTTTGTCAGCGCATCACGCTGCTCAGCCTCTACCGCCCTTGGCGCCTTACGCTGCAAACAGCTAGCCGATTAGGCGACTGGCCAGTGTGGGTAGCGCTGATTGCCGCTCAGCCCTGGCTGCAGCCTCAGCATGGTTGGCGTTTGGCGCAGTACGCCGCCACTGCCTGCTTGGCGATTGTTGCTTACCGGTTGCTTAAAACGCGTCTATGCCGCGAGCGGCCCTTTATTACCTACCGCAACGGCGTGCACTGCGGCGAGCCTGCCCGTGACCGCTACAGCTTCCCTAGTGGTCATACCATGCATGCGGTTATGTTTTGCGTATTAGTCGCCGCGCATACCCCGTGGTTACTGCCGATTGTGCTGCCGCTTTCACTGCTGATCGCCGTTTCACGGGTGGGCCTGGGGCTGCACTACACCAGCGACGTGGTAGCAGGGGCCGCCATCGGGTATGGGTTCGCGCTTCTTAGTCTGTATGTCATGGGCTAAAGCGCTTGATATAGCGTCGGTTAAATAGCGCTTTAAACCATTTCCCACTACGTTTACATCATTCCTGTCTATTTTTAGGCTTAGCCGAATCGCCTTCGGCGCCTGCTATTCATCAAGGAGTGATGAAATGACTTTATCAGTGGGTGAACTGTTTATCGCGCTGGTGATTATTGCCATGGTTCTGCTGGTGAGTAACGCACTACGCCTTTGGTTACCTTGGCTGCGGCGACTTTTCTTGCCAAGCTCAGTGATTGGTGGGTTACTTCTGCTACTTCTTGGGCCTGACGTTATTGGTCGGTTTATGCCGACTATATTTACAAACAGCCCAGGGCTATTCCCCGCCTATGTTCAAGAAAGCTGGTCGGCCCTGCCGGGCCTGCTGATTAACGTCGTATTTGCAGCACTTTTTATAGGCACCGCCATTCCTGGTTTACGCACCATTTGGCTACGTGCAGGGCCCCAGGTGGTCGTGGGACAAACCATGGCCTGGGGCCAGTATGTGGTAGGGCTTAGCCTCGCGCTTTTAGTGTTAGTACCCATTTTTAATATGAACCCAATGGTAGGCGCACTTATCGAAATTGGCTTTGAAGGTGGCCACGGTACCGCCGCGGGCATGGCCGACACCTTTTCAGAACTAGGCTTTGAGGAGGGTGCTGACTTAGCGCTAGGGCTTGCCACTATAGGCATTGTTTCAGGAATACTGATTGGCACCGTACTAATCAATATTGCTGCCCGCAGAGGGGTGGTAACGCTTGAAGGCGAGCAAGAAGACCCCGACGAGCTGATGCGTCATGATGATCGCCCTTCAACCGAAGAGTTTAGCGAGTTTAAGAAAGACCTGATGCAAGAAGCAGGCACTACCGATCCACTCAGCCTTCATATCGGCTTAGTGGGCATTGCCATTGTCATTGGCTGGCTGCTGCTCACCGCCCTTCAGTGGATAGAACAAGTGACTTGGGCACGCAATGACGGGCTGGAAATATTAGCCCACGTGCCGCTCTTCCCGATTGCCATGATTGGTGGCGTCATTGTTCAACTGTTTATTATGCGCTTTAACTTGGAGCGGCATGTATCCACTCGAACCATATCGCGCATCGCAGGTACCGCGCTCGACTTTACCATTGTTTCTGCCCTGGCCACTCTGTCGCTAACAACGCTAGGTGACTACATCATGCCTTTCTTATTGCTTGCTCTGGCAGGTATCGGCTGGTCACTGTTCGTACTGATCGTCATTGCCCCACGGGTGATACCCGAAAATTGGTTTGAGCGCGGCATAGGTGATTTTGGCCAATCCATGGGGGTCACTGTTACCGGCTTGCTGCTGATGAAAATGGCCGACCCCAAAAATAAATCCGGCGCACTTGAAAGCTTTGGCTATAAGCAACTGATGTTCGAACCCGTCGTGGGGGGCGGGCTATTTACGGCCGCCGCACTACCGCTCATCGCTCAGTTTGGGGCACTTTCCATTCTTATATTTACCGGCATTTTAACCATCAGCTGGTTAGCCTTTGGGTTGCTCTATTTTGGACGCATGGTGCCTGAGCGCGGGAAGGGCAGGTGGCATAAAAACAAATAAAAATAGTGCTACTTAAAACACCAACGCCCGCAGCTGCGGGCGTTGGTGTGATTATGTGGCGGGCTCACCTCTCAGGGGGCATATCGTCAATATCGTCGACAGTCGCCAAGAATGATGTTTTAAACATCATGTAAAGCCCAAGCCCTGAGAACACTAGAAACAGCACGAACATGCATAACATCAGTACCATGGCCATAGCGCTCGTCCCTGAAGGTGTGCGGCTGCTGCGTTGACGTTTTATAACCGCTAAAAGTTGCGTGTCACGCAAGAATAGACCAAAAAGCCCTATTCATCTGTACAAAAGCCGAGCGTTACGCAAGGGTATTAGTAAATCCGATAAATATCAGCGCATTATTAAATCACAAACATGCAAAAAAACCACCTCGATTAAACGAGATGGTGATTTTGCATCATTGCCGCTCCATGACCTTGATGACCAACGCTTCCCTGCGCGGGTAGTAACAAGCAAACTGAGCGTCCTTTTAAGTCCTTTTCAACTGCTGGCCTCCATGCCTTCCTGTCTTCCTGTCTTACCTGTCAACTTGCTCGTACTATTTTTCTGTCATTGCCAGTTACCATCCTTGCTAACGCTTCCGTTGCTGGCTGCAGTAATCCTTTAACTATAATCCTTTAAATGACAGCGTTTCTTCAGGGTACACACAGTACCTGCAGACAATAGGCCAACAAGCCAAATTAACGTATTAATATTTTTAAAAACATAGACTTACTAAAAAATCATTTACTGGGGAATCGACTGAGGTGGCTTAAAAAATCGTTTTTTAGTGTATAAAACTGACACATGAGACAAAAAATTGCGGCAAACATCAGTCTTCCCCCCTTAAACCTGTGGCATCACTCGCCAACTGGGCTTATTTTAATCAGTGAACCTCTTTGCCCGTGCTGGGCTCGTGTCCTTGTAAGGAATCTTCGATGAAGCGCACACTTTTACTTGGCGTGTTAGTACTGGCGACCCTACTTATTATCAGCGGCTGCAATACCGTTCGCGGCGTGGGTCAAGATATCGAACAGGGCGGCGAGGCCCTTCAACGCTCAGCAGGTAGCTAACTATTATGATGACCGTCTACCTCTCCCACGGTTTGGAAAGTGGTCCTGGAGCGCTAAAAATACAGGCGCTAAACGGCATTGCTGAACAGCTGGAGGATTGTGAGCCGGTGGTCATGGACTATCGCGGAATGCCGGAACCGCAACAATGCTTGAAACACCTGCGGGCCACCATGGCATCCCGGCGCGATATCCCCGCCCAATGTGTATTGGCTGGTTCAAGCATCGGTGGCTGGTTAAGCGCTGCCGTGAGTGCGCAGCAGCCCGTGCTTGGCTGTTTTTTGCTGGCACCCGCGCTGGGCCTACCCGACTACCCTGAAACATCGCCGACTATTCAAGCAGCCGTCACTCATATTGTTCATGGATGGCGGGACGATGTAGTACCGCCAGGGCCGGTTATCGAACGCGCCCGCTTACAGCGGCTGTCTCTACGAATGGTCGATGACGACCACCGTTTACACGATAGCCTTGACACTATTCTTGCTGATTTTGAGCGCTTTTTAGGCCAGTGCGTGGCACTTAACCGCTCTTGTTAAGTGGTCTTCACATGAGGCATTTCAACAAATATTCGACATGCAACCCATAAACCTATACAAATGATATACACCAACTAGGAGAGTGCTCATGTTCGGACTATTTAAGCGCGACCCAAAAAAGAAGCTGCAACAGGCCTATGAACGTAAATTGCAGGCGGCGATGGAAGCGTCTCGCAACGGCGACATGCGGGCTAACGCCACCTTAACAGAAGAGGCGGAAGCCCTTCTGGCAGAGATCAACCGTCTAAAAGCGGCTGAAAAGTAGGCATCAACCCTATGAATTTACGTCTGATAACCGCCTCATTGGCAGCTCTTGGCTTAACGCCGCTCAGCGTGAACGCCAGCTGCCCCAGCCCAGGCGAATGGTGGCAAGCTAATCAATCGGTACCCAATAATGAACTTCTCGCTCAGGCTGCCCAGCAACAGGTAGTGCTACTAGGCGAGCGGCATGACGCTATTGACCATCACCGCTGGCAGCTAAGCACATTAGCGGGGCTGCACGCATTGCGTAATGATATGGTTATCGGTTTGGAGATGCTGCCACGTCACGCGCAGCCGGTACTAGACGACTGGGTGGCAGGCGAGCTGAATGAAAATGAACTGTTAGAGCAGACCCAGTGGCAAGAGACATGGGGCTTTGATTCTGCGCTTTACCTACCCATTTTTCACTTCGCGCGGTTGCAGCAGATCCCGCTCATTGCCTTAAATATTACCCCGGCGTTGCGCCAGCGCTTGTCTGCAGAGGGGTTTGAAAACGTTCCCGCTGACCAGCGCCACCATATTCCCGCCCCGCAAGACGCGCCTGCCGCCTACCAACAAAGGCTGCAAGAGGCATTTGAGCAGCACGCCATGGATATGGACGACCCTGACCGGCTAGCGCGCTTCATTAACGCCCAGCTCAGTTGGGACGTCGCCATGGCCCACGGGTTAGCCGACGAAGCACACCAGGGATATTTGGCCGTGGGCTTAATGGGCCTAGGCCATGTCATCTATAACGAAGGCGTTGCTCATCAGCTTAGCGGTGTTGGAATAGAGTATACGTTCAGCCTGTTACCCTGGGAGCGTAACGATTGCCAGATACCCGACCCTTCATTAGCAGATGCTGTGTTTGTGCTTGAGGCAGATGCTCACATTCACTCTGCACTTACTAATCACAAGTAGTAACCCAGCTGTTTTTTCTCACAGACAGCGTTAACGGCGTCGCATTTACTTAAAAAAGCGTTGATTGTCGCGTTTAAATGTTTTATTGCGGCAAGTTGATTATTGCCTGCTCGACTCATAGGGTGGTGATACTCAACTCATTTCAATAAAAAATAACTATGACAACCGATATCGCAGAACGCCGTAAAAATCTGTGGTCAGGACTCGGGGTTACCCTTCTTTCCTGCTGGCTACTAATTTGGATTATCCCTCGGTATGGTGGTTCAGGCATGGCCTTTGGCATGCACCCCCAACGCCTTGCCACGCTAGGTGCTTGGGTAATGCTGCTATGTGCCGCTGCGCTTGCGCTTGCTAGCCTGATACAACTTAAAAAAAGCCGTGCGCCACTGTTTAAGCTCCCTCCCCTATCAAACATTTGGCACCAATCTTGGCCTTTCTTCTATGTGCTTTTGTTTATCGGGCTAGCAACGTTTATCCCGCTCACCTGGTTAGCTCCCTTTATTGTAGGCACCCTGGTCGCGCTACTTGGTGAGCGACGCTGGTACGTTATTCTTCTGGCAGCGGCCATTCCTACCGCAGCACTCTATTTATTAACGGTTCATCTAATGCGCATAGGGGTGGTCTGATATGCCGGAACTTAGCGCAATTACGGGTGCATTTAGCGACGCGTTAACCCTGCACTCCATTAGCGTCATCCTTGGCGGTGTACTATTAGGTTATTTAGTCGGGGTAATTCCTGGCTTAAACCGCTCCGTTGCCATCGCGATCGCTATTCCCCTCACGTTCTATATGTCCGCCTATGCGGCTATCGCCTTTCTTATCGGACTTTCCAAAGGCACGGCGGCGGGCAGCGCCGTTTCAGCTATTTTGCTTAACACGCCTGGCGAGCCATCCTCAGCGGCTACCTGCCTGGACGGCTACCCAATGGCCAAAAATGGCCAGCCCCGCAAAGCACTTAAAGTTGGGCTGCTAGCCTCGGTCATTGGCGACTTACTCTCGACCTTACTACTGATCGCCGTGGTGATTCCTTTTGCCTCTGTGGCACTCAAATTTGGCCCTTATGAGTTAGCCGCTATCCTGATTTTTGCGTTGGTGTTCATTGCTGGCATGGCAGGCGGCTCGTTCCTAAAAGGCATGGCGGCTGGTGGTATGGGCGTTATTTTGGGAACGGTAGGCCTCGACCCTGAAACGGGGGCGATGCGCTTAACCTTTGGCTTCGCTGAGTTGATGGAAGGCGTCCCTATTCTTCCTCTGGTGATTGGCACCTTAGCGCTCTCGGAAATGTTTGTGCAGTTAGACGAGTACCGGCGTACCAAAGGGGGCAGCTCGGTGCGGCTTGGCCATAACCCTGATGATGACCTCTCTTACGGCGAATTTAAAAAGACGCTACCTACTATTTTTAAAAGCACCGGCGTAGGCGCCTTTGTAGGTGCGCTGCCCGGCCTTGGGCCATCGGTGGGTTCCTTTATGGCCTATGGGCTTGCTAAGCGGGGTGCTAAAGACCCGCACAGCTTTGGCAAAGGCAACCCAAATGGCATTGCCGCCGCGGAAGCAGCCGATAACGCGGTTATCCCCGCCAGCTATATTCCACTCTTCGGTTTAGGCATTCCTGGCAGCGTTTCTGCTGCCCTGCTGGTGGGCGCATTTATGATTCACGGCATTCAGGTGGGGCCGCTTATGCTGCGCGACCACCCACAAATGCTGTTTACTATTTTTGCGGGCATGGTGGTGGCAAGCCTGCTTATGCTTGCCGTAGGCTGGTATGGCCTACGCATCTTTGCCAAAGTCACTAATGTGCCACAGAACATCGTAATTCCGGTGGTTATATTCCTGTGCTTGGCGGGCATACAGGTGCAGGGGTACGGCACCTTTGGCTTATTAACCGTGTTCGGTTTTGCCATTTTTGGTTATTTCTTGAAGAAGCACGACTACTCCTTCGTGACGTTCTTGGTAGCCTTCATTGTGACCCCTATGCTGGAAATGAATCTGCGCCAATCGGTGATTCTATCCGGCGGTGAAATCAGCATTTTGCTGCAGCGGCCTATCGCGCTGTTCTTCGTCGTCGCCACGGTACTGATGTTGCTGCATCTCGCTTGGAGCAGCTACCGCACTTACCGACAGCGCCGCTCGGTCTCTCTATAGCCACGCGGTTCTCAAACCCACCAACACCTAAAAACTATTTTTACAAAGCGACATATAAAAAAATCAACAACTATTCCTATAAACGATTGAGGAAATGGCACCATGAAAAAAACACTTCTTAGCACAGCGATTCTTTCTGCGGCACTGGCCGTCGGTATGAGCACCGTTCAAGCAAGCGACTTCCCTAACAAGCCGCTTACGTTGGTGGTTGGTTTTGGCGCGGGTGGCAGCACCGATATTCAGGCGCGTGTACTTGCCAACGTACTGGAAGATGAGCTGGGGCAGCCCGTTAACGTGGTCAACCAGCCCGGTGCTGGCGGTGGTATTGCGCTAACACGCTTAGCCAATAACCGCGATGAGGGCTATACCTTCGCTTTCGGCACCTCGATGACCATTACTTACGGCCCGCTGGCAACTGAAACCGCCTATCAGCTGGACGATTTCCGCTACGTTGCAGGCGTCACGTTAGGACAGTCAGCTATTGTAACCGGCGAAGACCGCCCCTTTGGCGACAGCTGGGAATCCCTGATTGAGTACGCGCGGGAAAACCCCGGCACTAGCTACGCCACGCAAACCGCACTTGATCGCATGATTATTGAGTACATCTCTCAGCAAGAAGGCCTCGACCTTCGCATCGTCCCGACAGCAGGGGGTGCCGGCATGGCGCCACTGATTCTTTCCGGCGATGTAGATTTTGCCTACAGCGGCGGCACCCACTCGGGCTATGCCGAGTCTGGCGAAATGCCCGTACTGCTTAGCCTGGCGGAAGAGCGTTTAGTGGCTTTCCCCGATGCCCCTAGCATGCAAGAAGCCGGTTATGACATTAACCCGGCGGAAATCCGTGTGGTAATGGTGCCCAAAAACACGCCTGACGCCCACGTTGAACGCTTGGCCGAAGCACTGGAAGCAGCTACCCAGGATGAGCGCTTTATTGAAATCACCGAAGAGCGCATCTTAATGCCGGTGGTTTATCTCTCAGAAGATGAAGTCACTCAAACGCTAACCGAGCAGACCGAAAGCTACAAAGCGCTGATTGAAGAACTAGGCGGCGTACCCGGCGCAGAAGAATAAGCAACACCTAAGCCACACTAAAGCGCCCGCTGCTAAGCATAAGCAGCGGGCGCTTTTTTATAGATGACTCGCGACCACGCAGTTACGCCCCTTGGCTTTAGCACAATAAAGGTGTGCATCCGCCCGTTTGAGAACCTCCTCGCTGGGCTCCAAGGCCTGGGGGCAAGCCACGCCTATGCTGGCCGTTACAGGCACCGAATGGCCGTCGTGATCAAACAGCGTTGCCGTTTCAACCGCCTCACGAAATAGATAAAATCACGGCTTTGATGGCGAGCAGTCAGCGTATCGCGCGAGTCATACGTCATTCTCTGGTGCTTAAACGCTTAAACGCTTAATTCGGTGTCATCACCCCTCATCGGCGAGCGCGGGCAGTAGCGTTTTTAGTTTGCGGGTCAGCGTATTGCGCCCCCAGCCCAACAGCTCGGCGGCTTCCCCTTTGCGGCCTCCGGTGTGTTTCAGCGCTGTCTCTATTAAGATGCGCTCGAAATCCGGCACGGCTTCTTCCAGCAAATGGGTATGCCCTTCTGCCAAGGCGTGGTCGGCCCACTCCCTGAAGGCCGAGCGCCAATCGCCGTGGGCGCTGTTTTCGGTCGCGCCTAACGTACGCAGCTCCGGCGGCAGGTCTTCAATGAGGATCTCACGGCCCGACGCCATGACCGTTAGCCAGCGGCAAATATTTTCCAGCTGACGCACGTTGCCAGGCCAGGGCAAACGGGTAAGGTGGGCCTCCGCTTCTGCGGTGAGCACTTTGATATCCGTTGCCAGCTCTTTCGCCGCCTCGGCCAAGAAATGGCGCGTGAGGCGGGGAATATCTTCCCGACGCTCAGCCAGGCACGGCAGATGAACGCGGATCACATTTAAACGGTGGAACAAATCCTCCCGAAAGCGCCCATCCTCTACCAGCGACTCCAGGTTTTGGTGAGTGGCCGCAATAATGCGCACATCGACTTTTACCGGCGTATGCCCACCCACGCGGTAAAACTCACCGTCGGCCAGCACTCGCAGCAGCCGTGTTTGCGTTTCGGCAGGCATATCGCCGATTTCATCTAAAAACAGCGTACCGCCGTTGGCCTGCTCAAAGCGCCCCTGACGCTGCTGGGCCGCACCTGTGAAAGCGCCTTTTTCATGACCAAACAACTCAGACTCAATTAAGTCACGGGGAATCGCCGCCATGTTAAGCGCGATAAACGGCTTACCCGCCCGGGGGCTGTGTTGGTGAAGTGCCTGGGCAACGCGCTCCTTACCCGTGCCCGACTCCCCATTAATTAACACCGTAATATGCGAGTGCGAAAGGCGGCCGATGGCGCGAAACACTTCCTGCATAGCAGGCGCTTCGCCAATAATTTCAGCGCTTAAGCCTTCTGGAGCCGTTACCGGGCGCTGGCGTTCCCGGGCATGGGCAACGGCTCTACGCACCAGGGCAAGCGCCTCATCCACATCAAACGGCTTAGGCAGATATTCAAATGCCCCCCCTTGGTAGGAGGCCACCGCGCTATCTAAATCAGAATGAGCGGTCATCACGATAACGGGCAAATCGGGGTGGGCATCGCGCACCCGCGACATCAGGTCAAGCCCATCAATACCCGGCATACGAATATCGGTCACCAGCACATCTGGCGGGTTCTCTAACAGCCGGGCCAAGGCGGTGTCGGCCCGCTCAATACATTCTATTTGCAGGTCTGGCTGCGCCAGCGCGCGCTCGAGCACCCAACGGATGGCGCGGTCATCGTCGACAATGACCACCCGTGCAACATCGGTACGTGTCGCCTCAGTCATGACGCTTCTCCGGTGAAATTAATAACCAATGGAATCAGTAAACGAAATTCGGTGTGGCCGGGTCGTGAATCGCATTCGATCAATCCTTGATGTTGGTGCAAAATTGACTGAGCAATGGATAGCCCCAGGCCACTGCCCTCAGCGCGCCCAGAAACCATGGGGTAGAAGAGCGTTTCGCGTAATGCATCAGGAATACCGGGGCCGTTATCAATCACGTCCACTTCGCTCACTAAGCGGTGGCGTTCGGCCCCCAGGGTAAACTGGCGCTTGGCACGGGTACGCAGGATCAGCTCAGGTGATGGGGTGCCTGCATCGCTCATGGCCTGAACCGCGTTGCGGGCGACGTTAAGCACCGCCTGAATCATCTGCGCCTCATCGCCGGAAAGGTCGGGCAGGCTGGGGTCATAATCGCGGCTAATGGTGATGTCCGGGTGTTCGGCTATTAGCAGCGCTCGCACCCGCTCTAACACTTTGTGAATATTAACCGGTTCATGTTTAACGATGCGGTTGGGGCCAAGCATGGAGTCCACTAGGTCACGTAGGCGGTCTACTTCTTCGACGATGATATGGGTAAATTCGCGCAGCGCTGGGTCATCTAAATCTCGTTCCAAGAGCTGTGCAGCACCACGAATCCCCCCCAGTGGGTTTTTGACTTCATGGGCCAAGCCGCGGGCTAAAATTTTGATGGTTTCCTGGCGTGTAGTTAACGCTTCTTCCCGGGAAATTTGCATCAGGCGATCGCGGGGTTCTACTTCTAACAGCAGTTCATCTTCTGACAGGGGGGTAACGGTGTAATCCACCGTGAGGGGTTCGCTATTTAGCGGCGTAATGCGCGCCTCACGCTGGGTAAAGGGGTGAAACGCATCCCGGGCTTTGGCGAGCACGTCATCAATGCTATCGCCACTGCCCAGCAGGGTATCCAAACTTATATTCTGTACACGGCTCAGGCTAACGGCCAGTAATGCTTCAGCAGCAGGATTCATCCAGCGAACGCGTAGCTCGCCATCCAGCAACAGTACCGCCGTTGTGAGATGTTCTAACAAACGTTGATACATGGCATACCCTGACTAAGTGAGCTGACGTAATACGCTAAAACAGTGTGCAAATAATATTCTTGCGGACGCACACTTGATTCAGCCAAAAGGCGCGCTGCCGGTTGTGAAGGAAGAAATGCAAAAAGCACGCCAATTATTGGCAAGCGCCCAGTTGCACGGCTTGAGGGCATCGTTTCCGCACACGGCGAGACGTTCTAGCGCAATGTAGCGGTTTCTTGGCGATGCGAATGCACCACTATAGTGCAAGGCTACTCGCCAGCAACGGAAATGCTCACCGGATCAGTGCGGTGCTGCACCCGGCCGCTGCTATCTAGCAACTCAGCCTGAAGCCGGTGCTGGCCCTGGGACAGGCCCGTCAGCCAAAATGCATCGCTATGCAGCGCCGTCTGACTAAGCTCGCCGTTCACCAATAGCTGAACTTTGTGATCTTCCCGCAGCGGGGGTGACACGTGCAGCTCAACGGCAGTCATGCCATCGCGAATAGCTGCCCCGCCCTGGGGCGCGCTAATCACAAAGCGGTCGTAAGGCATAAAGGGTTGCCCAGGACTACCTTGGCGACGCGGCGCCGATGGGGCGGGGCGAGAAGACGTGGAAACGCTGGGCAGCGGGGCTAACGTCAGCGCTTCGCCGCCGCGCTCCGGATTATCGGTAAAGGTGACCCTACCCTGTTCATCCAGCACCCGGTAAACCGTTTGTGATTGCGCAGCACTTACCCACAGGCACAGCACCAATAAAGCACCTGTGAATAAACTATTATTTGCTTTAAAACGCCGCCCACACGTCATCGCGTCTCTTCCTTTACGTTGTTTGTACCAATAAAAAACCCCGCCGAGGCGGGGTTTCAGTACTTATCACGGTACTTATTACAGTGCTTATCACAGTACGTACTACCGTACTTGTTAGCGCACGTACTTCGCTACTGACAACCACCGCCGAGGTGATAGTAGCAGCTAGGTATTAATAACGCTGATTAGCAACTGTAGTACATGTCGAACTCAATTGGGTGAGTCGTCATGCGGATACGCTCAACGTCTTCCATCTTCAGTTCGATGTAGGCGTCGATCATTTCGTCGGTGAACACGCCACCTTCGGTTAGGAACGCGCGGTCAACATCGAGTGCTTCCAGCGCTTGATCCAGGCTGTTTGCAACGGTCGGTACTGACTTGCCTTCTTCTGGCGGCAGGTCGTACAGG
>NZ_JAFWFN010000036.1 GCF_017515565.1 Halomonas sp. | reverse complement strand
TGCCACTCGGTCATTTGCAGCTCAGCGTACCAGGCGAAATCTTGCCCCGTCACATCCCGGTTACCCTGTTTAATCAAATGACGTACCACAATGTCGTCATTATCTAGCTCAGGAGGAACCGCAATACCCGCATCACGGGCGACCGGAACCGGAATCGATTCAGAGCGAACATGCTCGCCCATTACCATTTGCCCAATGCCAAGCTCCGGGTCGCCTACTTGAAATTCGACTATTTCTGTTGGGTAAAAGTGGCTGAGACCGCGTACCGCAATCAAGCCAATTAACCCCAGCACCATAATCACTGATATAGCGACTGCGCCACCGTTCAACCAAATCCAGGGGGCACCGCTTTTCCACCATGATTTCATCACTGTCTCCTGGAATTAAAGGTTGCCGTAACGCTTACGAAGGCGCTGACGAACCAGTTCAGCTAACGTATTCAAGATAAATGTCATCGCTAGTAGCGTTAGTGCGGCTAAGAACAGCACCCGGAAATGGCTTGACCCCACCGCAGATTCCGTTAATTCAACAGCGATGTTGGCGGATAGTGTGCGCATACCTTCAAAGATATTGAAGTTCATAACCGGGCTGTTACCGGTTGCCATTAACACGATCATGGTTTCACCTACCGCGCGTCCAAAGCCCATCATCACAGCAGAGAACATACCGATGCTGGCCGTGGGCAACACCACACCTACGACGGTTTGCCAACGCGTAGCACCCAGCGCAAGCGACCCTTGGGTCAGGTGTTTTGGCACGTTAAATACCGCATCTTCTGCGATAGAGAAAATTGTCGGTATTACCGCGAAGCCCATGGCGATACCCACTACTAGCGCGTTGCGTTGGTCATAGTTAAAGCCGTTATCCGTTAACCACTGGCGAAGGCTACCGTCGAAGAAGGCGATTTCCACATAGGGACTAACCGATACACAGAACCAACCCACTAAAATAATAACGGGCGCTAGCAATACGGCTTCCCAGCCATCAGGGATACGGTTTCTAAAATTAGATGGCAGTCGACTCCATGCAAACGCAAACGCGAGCATGGCAATCGGCATTAGTATAAGAATGCCAAAAATAGCGGGGAGTCTATTTTCGATAAAGGGTGCCAACCAAAGACCTGCCAGAAAGCCCAAAATTACCGTTGGCAATGCTTCCATCACCTCAATGGTTGGTTTTACCTTGCCGCGCAATTTAGGCGACATAAAGTAGGCCGTATAAATAGCCCCCATTAGGCCCAACGGTGTGGCAAACAGCATGGCGTAAAAGGCAGCTTTCAAGGTGCCGACAGTTAACGGCATGAGGCTCATCTTCGGCTCAAACTCGTCACCACCGGCAGTAGACTGCCATACATAGCGTGGCTCACTGCTGCCCTCGTACCACACCTTGCGCCAGAGTGAGGTGAAGGAGATGCCCGGGTGATTATTACGCACGCTTGCCATCTCTAGCAGATTATTCTCATCGACCAATAGCGCCGTTGAGTTCACAGGAGATATAGCAATGCGGTTCAGCGGCCCGTCCATCTTCGTGCTTTTATATACATCAGCCGACGCGGTGGCGTGATGAATACCTAAGTTACCGGCCTCATCGCCTACCAAAAATCCGCGACGGGCGTATTCAGCTTCGATATGAGTAATAGGTGCGCCGTAGCGAGCGAAGTCGCGTATATGCATTAAGTCGTGTTGATTTTGGCTATCGCGAACGGGAAAGTATTGGCGCACCTGACCATCGCTGGTGCCTGCAATGATGGACACCGTGCCATTTAGATACGTCATTTCCGACACGTAGCCGTTATCCGTGACCTGAACCGCCCCGCGATACTCGGGATTATTGAGATTGCCAATATCGTAGTGGTGTATGTAGCCGCTGCTATCAGACACGTATAGGTGCCGGTAACGGTTGTCGATGAGAATTTGACGCGCCTCACCTTCAATTCCAGGCAGCTCTGCCGATGTCTGCTCAATGGTCACCGCACCCGTCATTACATTTTCACGCACATCAAAAGAGGTAACCTGTAAGGTGCCATCCTCTAAGGCTGCAGCGGCATATATACCGCGGCCACTCATTTGCAGGCCGAGCACGCGAATGCTGCGCCCTTCCTCATCAATGGTGATGGGGTCTTCACCTAGCGGGAATTCAAGCACCGGCTCTATTAAGCGCTGGTTTTCAGGGTAGGAAATATTGTAGTCCACCACGCCCAAGGTTATCTGTCCGTTATCGTAGCCGTAAGCGAAGCTGCGTGTGGTTGCGAACCCTTTAGCGAACGTAGTTTGCTCTGCGTCTTCAGGCTGAGGCATTTCAAAACTTGTACGAACCGCGCCATCTTCAAGCTCAAAAAATGTGATTCGGCCCGTATTTGAGAAGCTAGCGCCAAGCTCGTCATAGCGGTCTATTACTAAGTGCTCTAGGGATTCACCCTCTTCAATACCAGGCGCTTGATAGGTTTGCTGCGTCTCTACTTTTGCAGAGGCAAATAGCGGAAAAACTTCCGAAAAAAGGTAAACAAAAATCATCCCTAAAGCGATAACCACCCCGATACCGGCGGCAGTTATGCCGTATCGAGAAAAGCTATCTTTGAACATGCGTCTTCGCCTACGCTTTTCGCGCTCTTTTGGGGTAGGCAAAAGCGAGCCACGTCGTTTCAGCGTCGATAATTGGGAAATGTCATTCATAATGGATTGGCAATTCCGGGCAAGTGGAAAGGTACGCAGAGAGTATCCAGCTAACGTGACAAATTGATGACAAGCGCTTCATACGGCTCAGATCCCATAAAAAAACCGGAGGTGCAAAGCACCCCCGGCTATTAAATGGTAATAGCTTGTTAATCTAGGCCAAGTTCTGCACGAACACGGCTAGCAATTGCTTCCGGAAGCGGGATATAGCCATCGCGCGCTGTCACTTCCTGACCTTGCTGTGAAAGCACCATGCGCAGGAATTCAGCTTGCTGCGGCGCTAAATCTTCGTTGGGGTGCTTATTTACATAAACGAACAGCTGACGCGCTAATGGGTACTGTTCTTGATCAACTTCAAAGGCTTCTTCACCTTCGTCGCGAGCAACCGGTATAGCACGCACCTGAGAAGTGATGTAGCCGATACCAGAATAACCAATACCATTGATCGACTCACTCACACCTTGAACAACGGAAGCTGAACCAGGCTGCTCATTGATGGAGTCTTTGAAGTCACCGCCGCACAGTGCGTTTTCAGCAAAGAAACCGTAGGTACCAGATACAGCGTTGCGACTGTAAAGGGTAAAGTCGCGATTCTCCCAGCTACCATCTAGACCCAGCTGACCCCAGCGAGTGATATCATCTGAGTAGCCACAGCGGCGGGTACTAGAGAAAATGGCATCAATTTGCGGGAGTGTAATGCTTTCAATCGGGTTGTCTTGGTTGACGTATACAGCCAAGGCATCGATAGCGACCGGCACCATGGTGGGCGGGTAGCCGTGACGCTCTTCAAACGCCTGAATTTCGTTAGTACGCATTGCACGACTCATTGGGCCAAACTGCGCAGTTCCTTCGGTCAGTGCAGTTGGCGCTGTACCAGAGCCCGCACCTTGAATCTGGATATTAACGTTAGGATAGAAGTTAGCAAATTCTTCTGCCCACAGGGTCATCAGGTTGTTGAGCGTGTCTGAACCGATGCTGCTCATGTTGCCTGTGATACCGCTCACTGCTTCATATTCTGGCAAGTTAGGATCAACTGCTAAAGCATGAGTTGAGATCAGTGACGTACCAATAACAGCAGCGGCTAGAGCTTTAAGTTTCATACGAGTCTCCCTGGGGGTCAGTAACAGCTTGTGTACTCGATCTTTGTTTGCCGACCGATGGCTGTCACTATAAAAGCGGCTTATGACACTTCGGTGACATACCCCCAGGTTGTTCATGAAACTTTTATGACTATAAACAGAGTATGAGTCGTTAGATCAGTAAACCCAGGGCGGCTAAGGTACATAGCGCAAGCGAGGCCCCCTGGAGCATTCGCTTATCCAAGCGATGAGCAACGGCATCCGCCAGAGCATTACCCACTAACACCGCAGGCAGGAAAGTGAGCGCCAACTTAAAATGCCAGACGCTCACCAAACCGGCGAGGGCTAACGTGGTAAGAGTTAAGAGCGACGTTAAAATAAAGAAAGCGGCGAGATTTCCGCGCATGCGGTCCGGCGAAAAACCGTGCATCAGCAG
>NZ_JAFWFN010000035.1 GCF_017515565.1 Halomonas sp. | reverse complement strand
GGCGCCCTCCAGGGCTGACTGTTGCTGCTTTTTGTCGTCCAACACATGGGACGCGCCAAACGGTAAAATATCCAGCGTGCGACCACCGGAGTGCAGGTCGAGCACCACGTCGCTCATAGGCACCAGCACGCGGGTAAAGTAATCGGCAATTTGCGAGGTCACCGTGCCGTTGGGGTCACCGGGGAAGCTGCGGTTCAAGTTGCCTTTATCCATCGGCGAGGTGCGTTTGCCTGCCATGACCGCCGGCGTATTCATACACGGCACGATAATCACCCGCCCCGTCACCTCTTCTACATTTAGCGATGCAGAAAGCTTAAGCAGCGAGGTAATCCCTTCGTACTCATCGCCGTGGTTGCCACCCGTTAGCAGCGCCGTGGGGCCTTCGCCGTTTTTAATCACGGTGACAGGAATCATCACAGCGCCCCAGGCCGACTCATCGGTGGAGATCGGCAGCTTTAAAAAACCGTGCTGCACCCCATCGGCATCAAAATCAACGGTGGCGGAGATAGGGCTAGGCCGCTTTTGGCTCGGTTGATCGGTCATTGGTTATTCCTTTTATGCAAACAGTTGCCAAACCCTCAGCTACTTAACAAACAGCTGGCGCGGAAAATTGGCCAGGGTTTCACAGCCGGTTTCAGTAATGAGTATGCTTTCGGTGATTTCCAGGCCCCAATCGTCCTCCCATAGACCAGGCATAAAGTGAAAGGTCATGCCGGGCTGTAAAATGGTTTCATCTGAGGGGCGTAGGCTCATCGTGCGCTCGCCCCAGTCGGGCGGATAAGAAATACCAATGGGGTAACCACAGCGAGCACCGCCCCGGTCAAAACCGTATTTATCCATGGCGGCGCCCAGCGCCATGGCAATATCCGCCGTGCGATTGCCAGGTTTGGCGACGGCTAAGCCATTTTCAATGCCTTCCAGTAGAGCTGATTCCGCGCGGATAAATTCCGCGGGTGGCGTGCCTAAAAACACCGTGCGCGACATCGGTGCGTGGTAGCGCTTAAACACCCCGGCAATTTCGAAAAACGTGCCTTCGCCTTTGCGAAAGGGCGTGTCGTCCCAGGTAAGGTGCGGCGCGGCGGCGTCTTTGCCGGTGGGCAGCATGGGGACAATGGCGGGGTAATCACCGCCAAACACTTTGCCGTTTTCGTCGATAAACCCTTCGATGCCGACGCGGTAAATTTCCGACACCAGTTTGCTTTTAGGCAGGCCCGGTTCAATTACTTCTAAAATGCGCGTATGCATACCTTCCACAATTTTGGCCGCAACCCGCATATAAGCGACTTCTTGTGGCGACTTAATCGCTCGGCACCAGTTCACCAGGGCATTGGCATCCATAAAGCGCGCATGGGGAAGCTCACGCAGCAGGCTTTGATACGCTTTGGCAGAGAAGTAGTAGTTGTCCATTTCCATGCCCACCACGCCGGTATGCCAGCCGCGGTCAGGCATAATCGACTGAGCCAGATACTCCATGGGGTGCATATCCGGATTCTGAACATAATAATCCGGGTAGTAGGTGATGTTATCGGGATGAATCCAACAGGTGCGCAGTGCGCCGTTGGCATCCATCCGGCGGCCAAACCATACCGGCTCGCCTTCAAGGCCCACCAGCACGCACTGATGAACGTAAAAGGACCAGCCGTCATAGCCGGTTAGCCACGCCATGTTGGAAGGGTCGCTGACGATCAGCACATCAATGCCACGGCCAGCCATTTCTGCACGCACCTTCCACAGGCGGGTAGCATACTCTTCGCGCGTAAAAGGCAGGGAAACCTCAGTCATCGGGCAACTCGCCATCAAAGATCACTAAGAACCAGCGCACCACCCATAATAGGCGCTGTACTGGGCCACAGGATCGACCTGGCCACCGCCGCAGTAGGCCCGCCAATGTCGTCTTAAGCCGATACTAGCACTCACCCTTGGTTGGCGGTCAAAGCCTTTATTATAAAAAGTGCATAAGGAACCGTTATATACGCTATATCGGCTTGTAGCAGGATTTAGCGCTCACCATGATAGCCTGACAAAACAAGGTAACGAGACTGAGGAAACGACATGAAA
The DNA here is from genome assembly GCF_017515565.1 of Halomonas sp. Lineage (GTDB taxonomy): Bacteria > Pseudomonadota > Gammaproteobacteria > Pseudomonadales > Halomonadaceae > Vreelandella. The sequence goes on along the minus strand of NZ_JAFWFN010000035.1, from coordinate 130,626 downwards.
ATAGTGGTGCATATTGACGATGCAGCCCAGTGGAAAGCGGCGATTGAGAAAGCGCTACCCCAGGCAACGGTGTTGACAAGCGACGCGCCCGCCGAGGCGCGTGCTAATGCCGATTACCTAGCGGTTTGGAAAGCCCCGGCGCACTTATTGCAGGAACAAGCCCAGCTTAAGGGAATTATTAACTTAGGCGCGGGGGTGGATTACCTGCTGAAAACTCCTGGTCTGCCCAGCGATGTGCCGATCGTAAAATTACGCGACGCGGGCATGGGCGAACTAATGGCCGACTACACCCTTTACGGCGTACTGCATTTTTATCGCAGCATGGATCGCTACGCCCAGCAGCAGCCTAATGCCCAGTGGCAGCCTCACCAGGTGCCTGAAAAATCCCACTGGCCAATAGGCGTCCTTGGCCTGGGGGCGATTGGTAGCCTAGTGGCCACTCACCTTTCACAAGCAGGGTTTCCAGTACTAGGCTGGAGCCGTTCAGCAAAGCAGATTACTGGTGTCGAGTGCTTTCACGGTGACGCAGGGCTTGATGGACTGCTTAGCCAGGTGCAGTGCGTCGTGACTATTCTGCCTGATACCGCAGAGACTCACGGTATTCTCAACGCCAAACGACTGGCAAAACTACCCCAAGGTGCCTGCGTCATAAATCCAGGCCGAGGCAGCCTTATTGATGAACAGGCACTATTAGACGCGCTTGGCAATGATCGCCAGCCAGGGCATCTACGCGGTGCACTGCTGGATGTTTTCTGTGAAGAGCCACTGCCTGCCAACAACCCGCTGTGGCAGCATCCGCGGGTTATCGTCACCCCCCACATGGCCGGCCCCACGCCGCTAAACGACGCTATTGACCAAGTAATCTCATATCTTCGCGCTTTTGAAACAGGTGAAGAACTTGCCACTGTCAATCCTGATGCAGGCTACTGACGCTGCCCGCCGCCCTCGTTATACTGGGAACCAAGTGCTGGTCAAAAACTCTTAGGACTACACTATCAATGGAGGATGGGCTTTTGCGTAACGTTTCGCTACGTTTAACTAAAAGCAAGTTAAGCAGCACTGCTATTTTGGCAATGTGCGGCTTGGCTTTTTACAGCTCTGCCGCCGCCGATACCGCGCCTAATGCCGATACCCAGCCGCTTCCCATGCCGCAGCCTTTTGAGGCTCAGTACCAGCTTGAAATTCGCGGCTGGCCGAACGCCTCCATCACCCATACCCTCAACAATGAAGGGCTTCACTGGCTCAGCGATATGCGTTTTTCTGTGGCAGTGGCACGGGGCCAAGAACGCAGCCGCTTTACATTAAATGATAACGAGACCCACTCACTGCTCTATAACAGCAGCTACTCGCTGTTTGGAATAGGCGATAGTTATCAGCTAGACGAAAGTGAGATTAGCTCCCTTGACCGTCAGGCCGCGCTGTTCGACCTCTCCCGCCGAGCAGGCCACGAGAGCTGCACAGCAAACGCCCCGTGCGATGTCGAATTTGTCGACCATCGCGGGCGCGACGAGCATTTTCAGTATTACGTGACCGAGCCTGGCACCGTAAGCGTTCCAGCAGGTGAATTTGAAGCGCGCCGCGTGACGCTATTCGATGTGGAGAAGCCCGACCGCCATTTACAGATTAACTTCCACCCTGAATGGCCGGGGCTAATTCTGTCGGCGCGGTATGAGAAAGAGGGACGCCGTCAAACGCAGCTCACCATGACGCAATTTAATCCCGCCGAGGTAGATACGCCCTAAATGCTCTCAGGATTACTGATCGTTCTACTGCCTCTGGTGTTGGGCTACTTAGTCCGCATTCGCTCATCCCACTTACTTGATCAGATAAACCGAGCCGTGAGTAGCTCGGTTTATCTGATCCTGCTGTTTATGGGCATTAGCTTGGCGGGGCTTGAAAACCTTACCAGTCAACTTTCACGCTTGGGCGGCAATGCCCTGCTGCTATTTAGCATTACCACCGCATTTAACTTAGCGGCGCTTTGGTGGTTGTCGTGTCGTTTAACGTTAAAAGTGGGCAGCTCGCCGGTGGTAAAAAATGCCCCTACCAGCAAACTGGCCGCGATGCAGGGGTCTCTACTGCTAGTCGCAGTAGTGGTGGTAGGCGTTATAGTCGGCCTGTTGCTTGGCCCTTATCTTGGTGAAGCGCTGTTCAACACAGCCGATTTACTGGCTGAATGGGTGCTCTATCTGCTGCTGGTGTTGATTGGCTGCCAATTGCGCAACTCGGGCATGCCACTAAAGCAGATATTGCTCAACCGCATGGGGTTAGCCATTGCCGTTACGCTAGCACTTAGCTCGCTGCTGGCGGGCTTGGTGGCCGCCCCGCTGCTTTCGTTGAGTTGGAACGAAGGCCTTGCCATGGCGTCAGGTTTTGGCTGGTATTCGCTTTCAGCCATTTTAATTGGCGACCAGCTTGGCCCATTGATGGGCGGCGTAGCGTTTTTTAACGACCTTACCCGCGAACTGCTGGCGTTTATCCTGATTCCGCTGGTCATTCACCGCCACACCGCCCTGGCCATTGGTTACGGCGGTGCGACTTCCATGGACTTCACTCTACCCGTCATCCAACAACATGGTGGCGTGGCCTGCGTGCCCGTGGCAGTGGTCAGCGGCTTTATCTTATCGCTGCTCTCCCCACCGCTAATCCTGTTTTTTCTTTCGCTATCCGGTTAGCAACCATGGGCTTGTATTGGTTAGGATAAGCAGCTCTGACGGTTTAAATCGCCATCGCTTCAATGCCCAGGATGCTCGCGCCTCATGCTAAATGGAATTTGGTTAAGCTTTTTTATTGCTGCTTTTGCAGCATCTGTTTGGCAGTGGCTAGTGGGTGGCGACAGCGAAGTATTTGCGCGTCTTGTGCAGTCGCTATTCGATATGGCTCGGGTGAGCGTCGATATCATTTTGGTGCTGCTGGGTACCATGACGCTGTGGCTGGGGTTTCTTTCCATTGCTGAAAAAGCAGGGCTGATTCGCCTTCTTGGTCGTGTGCTTGACCCGCTGTTTTGCCGCCTTATGCCTGACGTACCCCGTGGCCACCCTGCGATGGGGCTGATCAGTATGAATTTTGCGGCTAACATTCTGGGGTTGGATAATGCAGCGACCCCCATTGGCATCAAGGCCATGCACTCGCTGCAAAGCCTCAACCCCAGTCAAGAGACCGCCAGTAACGCGCAAATTCTTTTTTTGGTATTGAACACCTCATCGCTCACGCTGCTGCCGGTCACTATTTTTATGTACCGCGCCCAACAGGGCGCCGCCGAGCCAACACTGGTGTTTTTACCTATTTTGCTGGCCACCAGCGCCTCTAGCCTAGCGGGGCTTCTGGCGGTGGCGTTAATGCAGCGCTTAAAGCTTTGGCAGCCTGTTGTGCTTGCCTACTTACTCGCCGCTGCGCTTGCCTTGGGGCTTTTAATTACCACGCTGGCGGGCATGTCAGCACAGGCGCTAGCCGCGGCTTCAACGCTCGTGGGCAACCTAACGCTTTTCAGCATTGTAATTATGTTCTTAGTGGTGGGTGCGCTACGGGGCGTGAAGGTGTATGACGCCTTTATTGAAGGCGCAAAAGAGGGCGTCAGCTTTACCGTCACCCTGCTGCCCTATCTAATCGCTATGCTGGTGGCGGTGGGTGTGCTACGCGCCAGCGGCGTACTGGATGCCGGGCTAGGCGGCGTGCGCTGGCTGGTAGAAGGGTTTGGCTGGGACACCCGCTTTGTGGATGCGCTGCCCACTGCCTTTGTGAAGCCGCTTTCCGGCAGCGGCGCCCGCGCCATGATGATTGAAACCATGGATACCTTCGGGGTAGACAGTTTTGCAGGGCTACTGGCCGCCACCCTGCAGGGCAGCACTGAAACCACTTTTTACGTTATCGCCGTCTATTTTGGCGCCGTTGGAATTCGCCGTATTCGTCACGGCTTAGGCTGCGCCCTGGTGGCCGATGCCGCTGGTATTTTTACGGCCATTGCAGTCTGCTACTGGTTTTTTGGCTAGGCAGCTTAGCGCCAACTAAGCCACTGCATAACTTTTCTATAACAATATATTGAGTAACTACCTATGCACTACCAACATGCGGCGCTTCATAACGAGCTCCACGCCCGACCCCCTATCTATTTTGAAGGCCCAGCCTGCCTACATCACTTCGCCTTTGTAATTGAGGGCGATGAGGTTGATGCGCTGCTTATTCGTCTCGCGGATGCAACAGGCACCACGGTTTCCCCGGATCAAGTGCAGCAGATTGTTAGCTACCAAGAGTGCTCTGTGAAATGGGAGCGGCACACTGAGTTTTTTACGCTGACCATCAAGCAAGCAAACAGTGACGACCCGCAAACATGGCCAACGCCTCCCGAGTTTTTACATAGCGTTTTGGCAGACTATGCTGATCAAATTATCAGCGCCAGCACACTACGCGTAGAAACCGCCCACCGCTGGGCAGGCAGTGTTGAGGCCTACGGTTTAGACAAACCCGCTGGCTCGCGGATAGGGGGCGACGATGCCACTGTATGGAGCGATTTCAACCTAGATGATCGGCACATCAACCGCTTTTTACTGGTCAACGACCGCTTGGACAACTACCGACTAGGTCGAATGGCGAGGCGACTATTTGATATTGAAACCTACCGCATGATGGCCATGCTTGCGCTGCCTGAAGCAAAAGCATTAAGCAGTGAACTTCAATACTATGAAGCCGAACTCTCTACTCTCTCTAACCAACACGCCGAGCAACACACGTCCCCGGCGGAGCCATTGCTAAGTGCCCTAACGCTGCTTTCGGCAAAGCTTGAACGCTGTGGCGTACAAACCCGCCAGAGGTTCAGCGCAACCGAGGCTTACTCGAGCATTGTGTTTGCTCGCATCAGTGAACTGCGCGAAGAACGGGTCGGCCATTATCCTCAACTTGGCATGTTTATATTGCGCCGCTTTGAGCCTGCCACTCGCTACTGCGACGCCATGAATCGCCGCGTTGAAACCCTTGCCACCAGTGCAACACGACTTAATGACCTGCTACGCACACGCTCCCAGGTAGAAATCGAAGGGCAAAACTACAAAATTTTGCAAAGCCTAGATGCTCGCGCCAGCAGCCAGCTAAAAATACAGAAAGCAGTCGAAGGGCTTTCGATCATTGTGATCAGCTACTACATTTTTGGCTTAATGAAGTTAGGGCTGGAAAGTTTAAGTGCCCTAGGAATCGATATCGAACCCAACGTTGCCGCCGCAGTGCTAATCCCGCTGGGTACCCTTATTATCGCTACGCTTACCTGGCGAGTTTGGAAAGTAAAAAAGCACTAGCCAAGCGCTAATGAAAGCTGCATCTCTACTCTACGACTTCATTGTTAAACACACAGTTTGTCTAGGCAGGTGTTGCCCACCACCCGATAAACTACGTTCTATTTTGGCAGCCTATATGGCTGCCATTCTCATTTTATGAACGTTGTGTTATTCATTTTTCAACCAAGCCTCACAAAGATGCTTTTTAGACTATAGTTAAACGTCTATTACGCTGGTTTATTAAGCGTCATCATGGATGATGGGAGATGGAATGCTAAGTAAAAGCAGCATGTTTATCGTGCTTGCCGCTTTCTTCTGGGGGCTATCAGGAGGAATTGCAGGCATTCTTTTAGACGATGGCTGGGATGTATCTGTCGTTACATTTTACCGTGGGGCTGTCGGACTTCTCTTCGCATTACTCTGGCTGCTGCTTCAACGAAAGCACAGCGGCCTGAGAAACAAGCAGCTTTGGTTTTGGTCGGTTATCGCTGGCCTTGGCGTAGCTGGAAATTTCACTTTCTACTTCATCAGTATTGATCATGGCAATGTGGCGGTAGCCGCTACCTTGATGTACTGCGCACCAATCTTCGTTTACCTCATCTCCTTTGTGTTAAAGCTCGAAAAATCGACGGCTGGAAAGTGGGTCGCGATCGCTCTAGTAATGCTGGGCATCGCTATGCTGACCAAGCTGTATGAGATTGGCACTAGCGAACTATCGCTGTTTGGGGTCGGCGCAGGGCTACTGGCAGGGCTCTCCTATGCCGTTTTCATTTTTGGTTTTAAATACGCCGCACCCCATGGTAGCCCTCAAGCGATACTGTCTATTGCCTTTGCTGTCCTAGCTATCGTTTTACTCGTGCCAACCGATATCAACCAAGCTATCAGCGTGTTGAGCACACCCGATTTAACGCTGTTTTTGGCGCTGGGTATTTTCGGCGCGGGCCTTTCCTTCCTACTCTATATCGTAGGCATCAACCATACGTCTGCTGCCCTCGCCTCTATGATTGCCATGGTTGAACCCATCACGGCAACACTGTTCGGCGTCGTGATACTGAGTGAACAGCTAGGCGTTGTTCAAATGCTTGGCATGGCGCTAATACTCGCGACCGTAACAAAACTCAGCGTCTCCTCAAGCAAATAGCAAAACGGTGCGCGCCTTTTAAGGCTACGCACCGTTGATCGCTAGATGGCTCTAATCACTATAGAGCCAAAGGGTTAGCTGTTCGCTTTTGCCGCCCGAGCCGCATGAAGCTTTTTATAGCTTTCGATCAAGCGTTGGTGGCGTTCTAGGCCTTCTAACTGCATATTCGTTGGCGTTAGACCGTGGAAGCGAACCTCGCCACTGACTGAGCCCACCACCGCCGCCATGGTGGCCTCGCCAAACATGCGCTGGAAATTGGGCAGGTAGTCCTTAAGCGCCAGCTCGTCATCCAGTGCAATTTCCAGCACCGCGTTCACCGCTTGATAGAACAAGCCGCGCTCCACAGTGTTGTCGTTGTACTGCAGGAACATCTGCACACAGTCCAGCGCCTCTTCGTGGCGTTGAAGTGCCAGGTAAACCAGCAGCTTTAACTCTAGGATCGTCAACTGCCCCCACACGGTGTTCTCATCAAACTCGATACCAATCAGCGTGATGATATCGGCGTGGTCATCCATTTGGCTCTCTTCCAGCCGTTCTACCAAGTCGGTGAGCTGATCATCGTCGAGGCGGTGCAGGTTGAGAATATCTTCGCGGTAATCCAGCGCCTTATTGGTGTTATCCCAAATCAAATCTTCAATCGGGTACACCTCAGAGTAGCCCGGCACCAGGATGCGGCAGACCGGTGCGCCCAGGTCTTCGTGTACCGCCATATACACCTCGGCATCTAGCTCTTCAAAAATACCGAACAGCGTCTCGGCTTCTTCCTCGTTGCTGCCGGAGAAGTCCCACTCGCTGAACTCAAAATCAGGCTTAGCGCTGAAAAAGCGCCAGGACACCACGCCGAAAGAGTCAATAAAGTGCTCAACAAAGTTATTGGGCTCGGACACGGTTTGGGAGTTAAACGTCGGCAACGGCAGGTCATTCAACCCTTCAAAGCTACGGCCTTGGAGCAGCTCGGTCAGGCTGCGCTCTAGGGCTATTTCAAAGCTTGGGTGGGCACCAAAAGAAGCAAACACGCCGCCGGTTCGTGGGTTCATCAAGGTGACACACATCACCGGAAACTGCCCGCCCATCGAGGCATCTTTCACCAGCACTGGGAAGCCCTGGGCTTCTAGGGCGTTAATGCCTTCCACAATATCAGGGTATTTTGCCAATACCGCCTGCGGCACATCCGGCAGGGTGAGTTCCTGCTCGAGAATTTCACGCTTCACCGCCCGCTCGAAAATTTCCGAAAGGCACTGCACCTGAGCTTCTACCAAGGTATTGCCCGCGCTCATGCCGTTACTCAGGAACAAGTTTTCGATCAGATTGGAGGGGAAATAAACCGTTTCGCCATCGGATTGGCGCACAAACGGCAGCGATACAATGCCCCGGTCTTCTCGGCCGGAGTTAGTATCAATCAGGTGCGAACCGCATAGCTCACCTTCCGGGTTGTAGATGGCCAGGCAGTGCTCATCGAGGATTTCTTTGGGCAGCTCGTCGTTAGGCCCCGGCTGGAACCACTTTTCATTGGGGTAGTGAACAAAATCACTGCCCGCAATCTCTTCGCCAAAGAACTGGTCGTTATAGAAGAAGTTGCAGCTCAGGCGCTCGATAAACTCACCCAAGGCCGAGCACAGTGCGCTTTCTTTGGTCGCGCCTTTGCCGTTGGTAAAGCACATGGGCGAGGCGGCATCACGAATATGCAGCGACCAGACGTGGGGCACAATATTACGCCAGGAAGCGATCTCGATTTTCATGCCCAGGTCGGCCAGCATCGCGCTCATGTTGGCGATGGTTTGTTCTAGCGGCAGGTCTTTACCCGGAATGTAGGTCGTGCTGCCTTCTGGCGCGCCCATTAGCAGTGCCTGGGCATCCTCATCGATGTTTTCGACTGTTTCAATCTGGAAATCGGGGCCGGTTTGCACCACTTTCTTAACGGTGCAGCGGTCAATGGAGCGCAAAATGCCCTGACGATCTTTTTCAGAGATATCTTCCGGCAGCTCGACCTGGATTTTGAAAATCTGCTTATAGCGATCTTCCGGGTCGACGATATTGTTCTGGGAAAGGCGGATATTCTCGGTGGGAATGTCCCGGGCGTTGCAGTAGACCTTCACAAAGTAGGCGGCACACATGGCAGAAGATGCCAGGAAGTAGTCAAACGGACCGGGGGCCGAGCCGTCGCCTTTGTAGCGAATCGGCTGGTCAGAGATCACCGTAAAGTCGTCAAACTTAGCCTCTAGGCGGAGGTTATCGAGATAGTTAACTTTAATTTCCATGAGCGGGCGTCCGGAGCAATGAGTGTGCCTTGGCGTTTAAAATAAAGCGCCAGGCGAATTGCGGCCCATTATCCAGTTTTTCACCCGCTTCGTCTTGGTCAACGTTACCCGTTTAACGACTTCACCAGCACCTTGGATTTTCGTGCGTGGTTATAGGTTTCGCGTTTTAACGGCGGCAGATCATCCAGGTTAGCCGTGCGAAAGCCGCGCTCCACAAACCAGTGGGCGGTGTGGGTGGTGAGCACAAACATTTCTGCCAGGCCACGCTGGCGAGCGCGGCGCTCTAACGCCTCGACTAAGCGCTCGCCTCGCTCGCCGCCCCGGTAGTTACCGTGTACCGCCACGCAGGCCATTTCGCCCACGGTGGTGCCGGGGAAAACATGCAGCGCGGCGCAACCAATCACCATGCCGTCCCGCTCAATCACCATGTAATCATCTATTTCATGCTCAAGCCGCTCCCGGGAGCGGGCCACCAGCATGCCGCGATGCTCTAATGGCTCCAGCAGTTCAAGCAGGCCCGCTACATCGTTAAGCGTGGCCGGGCGAAGCTGCTCGTAACGGTGTTGGGTGATCATGGTGCCCACCCCGTCACGTGTAAACAGCTCCCCCAATAGCGCATCGTGGTTACGCCAGGAAAGCAGGTGGGTGCGAGCCACGCCTTCCCGGGCAGCGGTACAGGCCGCGTTTAAGTGGCGAGCCAACTCGCTGCCCGGCACTGCGTGCTGTAGGCGAGGCTCGGCTTCCGCGGGGGAGAGCTGGCGCAGCAGCGCGCCCTGCTCGTCTTCTAGCCCTTCAGACTCACCCAGTAAAATCAGCTTATCGGCTTTTAGGGCAACGGCGGCGTGCTGAGCTACCTCCGAGGCGTCTAAATCAAACACTTCGCCGGTACTGGAGAAGCCCAACGGTGGTAGCAGCACCAGTGAGCCTTTTTCCAGCAGCCCTTCAATGGCACTGGCCCGCACCCGGCGTACTTCACCACTGTGGTCAAAGTCGACCCCTTCACGCACGCCCAATGGCTTGGCAGTCACTAGGTTGCCGGAAATGACGCTAAGCTCCACGCCGTGCAGCGGCGTGCTGGGCAGGCCGAGTGACAGCCGCGCTTCCAGCCATAGCCGCTGGTGGGCGGCCACCTGCTCCACGTGAGCCATGACGGCGCGGTCCGCCACCCAGCGACCATCGACACGGGTTGGCTCAACACCGGCAGCGGTGAGGGACTCATGCACCTGAGGACGTATGCCAAATACCACTACTAGTCGCACGCCCAGGGTATGCAATAACGCCAAATCCTGAATAAGCTGCTCCCCTCGGCCAGACGCCATGGCTTCGCCCTCAATTAAGATGACAAAGGTTCGCCCCCGGTGCGCATTAATATAGGGGGAGGCATTGCGAAACCAATCAACAAAGGGGAAACGTGTGTCCAAGGGCCGCTCTCCGGCAGCAGGTGAAAGATAATAACCGTGCTTACTTTAACAGAGCACAAAAAACAGCGGCACCTTCTTATGAAAAGAAGGTGCCGCTGGGTTCATAGCCTGCCCTGGCTCCATGCCAAAGCGCGCCAAAGAGGTTAATCGCCCGTTAGCCAAACATGCCTTTAAACATAAAGAAGAACAGAATAGCTAAGCCTGCCCCTGCTGGCAGGGTAATCAACCAAGACATCACGATGGTACCAATCACACGCAGGTTAAGAGCCGCCATGCCGCGTGCTAAGCCCACCCCAAGGATTGCCCCTACCAGGGTGTGGGTGGTAGAGATCGGCAGGCCAGTACCGGAAGCCAGAACGACCGTAGTGGCCGCCGCCAGAGTGGCTGCAAAGCCACGGCTGGGGGTTAGCTCGGTAATGCCAGTACCTACGGTGGCAATGACTTTATGGCCGTAGGTGACAAGACCAAAGACGATACCACCGCCACCAAGCACCAGCACCCACCAAGGCACCAAGGCAGCGCTGTCGATAACACCATCGCTACGCACCACGCTAATCACCGCCGCCAACGGGCCAACGGCGTTAGCCACGTCATTAGAGCCGTGGGCAAAGGCCATCGCACAGGCTGTGAAGATCATCAACACGCCAAACACCCGCTCAACGTTGGCGTAACCAAAGTGGTCGCTTGCATTTTGTTCGTATTTGATACGCCGCTGCATCACCACGCCCAGCGCCATAATGAAAATGCCTAGCAACACTGAGAGTAGGAAGCTTTGCCCAAATGAGAGATCCAAACCGACGTGGGTTAAGCCTTTGGTCAGCGTTACCATGGAAACGATAAAGCCCACCAAGAAAATGTAGCCCGGCACGTAGCGCTTGGCAGCGGTGAAGGGGTCTTTGTTCTCAAAAATCAGGTGATGCACTGATTTAAACAGCACAAAACCAATGGTACCGGCCAAAAGAGGCGATATAACCCAGCTCGAAGCAATGGTTCCTACCCGGTTCCAAGCCACCGCTTCAACACCCAACCCTACCGCACCAAAGCCGACAATAGCGCCCACAATAGAGTGGGTGGTAGATACGGGCCAGCCGCGAGCAGAGGCAATCATCAGCCAAATCGCCGCTGCTAGTAGCGCAGAGAGCATGCCGTAGACCAGTAGCTGCGGATTTGCCTCAAGCAGTACCGGATCAAGCATGCCGCCACGAATTGTTGCGGTCACTTCCCCACCGGCTAACCAGGCACCTAAAAATTCAAAAATGACCGCAATGATAATGGCCTGCTTGATGGTGATCGCTTTCGACCCCACCGAGGTACCCATGGCGTTGGCTACATCGTTGGCACCTACGCCCCAGGCCATAAAGAAGCCAAACAAACAGGCTAAGATAATAAAAATTTCACCGTGCTGGGCAATAATCAGCATGAGAACCCCTTAGCGAGCGGTCAAAATCTGTAGGCGACTGCCCACGCGTTCGGCACGATCAGATAGCTCGCCGACCCAGTCAATAATCTTGTAGAGAAAGATCACATCCACTGGCGGAAGCTGATTTTCTAAATCGAACAAATGGCGGCGAATCGCCACTTGTTGACCATCCGCTTGGTGTTCAAGGGTATGCAGTTCACGAATCATGTTCTGCATGACATCGGAGACATTTCGCCCAAACCCGGACTCGAGCAGGTCTTTTAGCTCTTCGAGCGCCTGGCGCGCTTGGGCAACACAGGCCACGCTGGTGAGCATATATTCACGCATAGGCGCTGCTAGCTCATCAGGCACGCGCATTTTACGGCCCAGCATAATGCCGGTAATGTCGCGTACTTTATTAGCGATTTTGTCCTGTACGCTGATCAAGTCGAGCAGGTCAGAGCGCGATACTGGCAAGAACATGGTGTTGGGAAGGTTCAGCCGCAGCTCGGTTTTGAGCATGTCCGCATCGTGCTCTAAACGGGTCACGTTTTCGCGCAACGTGGTCGCGGTTTCCCAATCGCCGATAAGGGTTGCCTCAAAGAAGGGCAACAGTTGATCGGCACATTCATTGGCCTTGACGATGTGGGCCAACAGCGGCTGGAATGGCGAGCGGCCAAACATCGCGGAAAAAGGGTTGGAGGTAACCATATAGCCTTTAGCCTGTTTTCGGGGTGCCTGGAAATGGCGGGCGCTAGTATAAAGAGTGCGCCCGCCCCCGTCATAAAAAGTTCACAATGTCGTTAGAAACTCGCCAAACCGTCACACAGCTAAGGTGGCTGATATCATGAAAAATTCAAACCTCAATTCCGCCATTAATGAGGTTGAGCTTAAGCTGGCACTGCCTTCCACACAGGTTGATGCGCTGTTTAACCACGCGACCATTGTGGGCACGGCGCCATTAAAACAGCATTTAGTTAATACCTACTTCGACACGCCTGCCGGTGATTTAGCCAGGGCCCAGATTGCCGTTCGCCTGCGCCAAGTAGATAACCATGTGCTGCAAACGGTCAAAACTGCAGGCCATGGCGGCGGAGGCCTATCAAGCCGCCAGGAGTGGGAGTGGGCGCTTACCCACCGGCAGCTTGACGCTACCGCTCTTGCTGAACTTCCCCCCTTTCAAGGCGAACTAACAAGGGCCATTGAGCAACTAACCCCTACGTTAAATACCGACTTTACCCGTCACAGCTGGCAGCTAACGTGGCAAGGTAGCCATATTGAGCTGGTGTTGGACGAGGGGGAAATTATCAGCAGCGGCGCCCGCGCGTCGATTTGCGAGGTAGAACTGGAGTTAAAGGCGGGCGAACCTGAAGCGCTATGGTCCCTGGCGCTAGCGCTTACAGAAAGCGTACCACTGCGCCCATCTGACAGCAGCAAAGCTGCACGGGGTAACGCCTTGGCCGCTAACCAGTGGCCGCTCCCCGACGCCAGCACGCCCGCCCAGTGGCTACACCGGGCTACCCTGGCGTTAGATGCCTATCACGACAGTGGTCAAAACACGCACTTAGAGGCGGCCCAGCAGGCCTTGAATACCCTGGCCACTCACCCTCAGCTGGACGATAACCTACGCCCTATTGCCCAACAGCTGCCCAATGCACTTTCTGCCAGCGGGCAACCGAGTGCTGCTTACGGCCACGCCGCGTTAACGCTGGCCCATCGCTTGTCCACACAAACCCCGCTACGCTGATACGCATTAAGGCCACTTCAGGATGACACGATGAGCTTTCATTTAACCCCCGGTGCAGAAGGGCTGCGCACGCGGCTTTTCCATATTATTTTTGAGTCTGATACGCCGGGGGCCAAGGCATTTGATCTTGTGCTGATTATCGCCATTTTGATGAGTGTGGCGGTAATACTACTAAGCAGCGTGGAAGCCTACGCAGAGCGTTACGGAACACTTTTCTTCTATGTGGAGTGGGCCTTTACACTGCTCTTCAGTATCGAGCTAGCAGTAAGGATCTATTGCCTTGAACGCCCAGCCATCTATCTAAAAAGTTTTTACGGCATCATAGATTTGATCGCCATTTTGCCCACGTGGCTAGTGCTATTAGTGCCCGGCGCCCAAGGGCTGGTCATTGTTCGGCTGCTGCGTGTGCTGCGTATTTTCCGCATTTTGCGCTTGATGGAGTTTGTCGGCGAAGCGCGGCTGCTAATAGATGCGCTCAAACGTAGCCTACGCCAAATCTTGCTGTTTTTTAGCAGCATTCTGATGGTCGTCACGCTGTTTGCTGCGCTGATGTACACGATTGAGTCGCCCGAGGCAGGCTTTACCAGCATCCCCATGTCCATTTATTGGGCGATTGTTAGCATGACCACCGTAGGCTACGGCGATATCGTGCCCGCCACGCCCCTGGGCAAGTCGATCACTATGATTTTGATGCTGCTGGGGTACTCGATTATAGCCGTACCCACCGGGGTGTTTTCGGCCCAGGTAATACGCTCTATTCGAGAGGATCGTTATTCAGATGAAGCCTGTCCCGGCTGCGGCCACGACCGACACGAAAAACGCGCTCGCTACTGCTTGCGCTGCGGCACGTGGCTGGACGAAGAGAGCGAAGATCCACGCAAGAAGAAAAAAGAGCACAAAAACGAAAAAAGGCCCTAGTCATGCACTAGGGCCTCCTCAGCGAGCTGGCTAGCTTTCAAGTGGGCAGCTACAACTTACTCGTCTTCAAAAGGTGCTTGCCAAGCTTCAAGCTCCGCGCCGCTCCAATTTCCGTAGGACGCATTGGGGAACACAATCCAGTCGTTACCAAACCGTTCTGCATGATCATTAACCAGATCGCGCTGCTCTTCAAGGCTGGCGTCGACAAAGTCACCCGAGAAATCATGCAGCGTATCGCCCAGCTGCATCACAAGCGTGTGGTTGTCTTCGACAATCGCGCGACGCTCGGTCTTCGGAGGGCCAAGCAACATCACTCGCTCGTCAGATACCTGGGGAAACTCTAATGCTTCCATGGTAGCCAGCGTATCCGCTTTATTTTCTTGGTAGCGATCCGATACATAGTAGATCGACACACCCTGCTCATCGGCAAACTTCAGGAACTCCATGGCACCTGGGATCAAACGCGGCTCGCCTTCGCGCTCCCAATGCAGCCAAGTATCCCAAACAGTGAAGTCGTGACAGGCCTGCATATCGCGCACTAATAGGGCACTGTTATCGATAAGGGTCTCATCCACATCGGTAATGATGGCCAAGTCGGCATCTTCACCATGCGCTTCAATCTGTTTCTCCAGACGATAGGTCGCCAGTTCGAAGCCTTGGCGCTGTAAAGCAATTATTTCTGCGGATTGCTGTTGGTAACGAAGTCCCATGGCGTATTCAGTCTGTTCACAGGCACTAGCGTCATCGGCTACAGCGTTTCCCGACAGCGGGAGTAGCGCTAAGCTTGCGAAAGCCGTTGCTGTGGCAGCATTACGGTATCGAGATATCGTCATTAAGCAATCTCCAGTTATTGGTGATTATCAAGTCGCGGGGGAACCCCCACACCATTCATCACAATTAATTATCGATATTAAGCATTATCATCATAATTTATTTTTATTGCTCATTCAAATAAGAAAGGAGACATGCCAAAGAAAGCACTATTGGTGCGCTTGTTATCACTGCTCTGGATGGATGATAGATACATGCAGAAGGTAAACGTAAACAGCCCCCGTCATCAGGGGGCTGGTCATCAATGCTAGCAGGGTATTAACTCGTAAACGGCGAAACATCGCCCCGGCCTTCGCGCAGAATTTTAGGCGGCAGCTCACGCAGGTCGATCACACTGGTGGGGTCTAAATGACAGGCACCACCGTCGATAATGGCGTCTAAATGGGCGCCATAGCGCTCGCGGATCTCTTCAGGGTCGCTCATGGGCAGGTCATCGCCGACCGGAATAAGCGTTACGCTCATGAGAGGCTCACCCAGCGCGGCTAGTAAGGCGTGGGTAATGCGGTGGTCCGGCACGCGCACCCCGATAGAGCGGCGCTTAGGATGCAGTAACAGGCGCGGCACTTCGGTCGTGGCGTCCAGAATAAAGGTGTAGGGGCCGGGCGTATGCGCTTTTAGCAGCCTAAACACCGCGTTATCTACCTTGGCGTAGGTGCCAATTTCAGAAAGGTCAGAGCATACAAGCGTGAAGTTGTGCTTGTCATCTAACGAGCGCAGCCACTTAATTTTCTCAATGGCCTTTTTGTCGCCCAGATGGCAGCCCAGTGCGTAGCCTGAGTCGGTTGGGTAGGCGACGACACCGCCCTTACGAATGATCTCTATTGCTTGATCGATCAAGCGCTTTTGCGGGTTTTCTGGGTGTATCTGAAAATATTGACTCATCGCTTACTCCTGCTGTAGGCCTATGTTCGCTAGATGTTTTTTAGCTGTATTCGTTCATCTTAGCTGATTCGCCGGCTTATCACCCACGCGCCAGCATTCCACTAGGCGCATCACGCAGATGGGCAAGACGTGGATGCTGCCAGATGGGCGGCGCAGCGGTGCGGGGGATCAAACTCATGCTGCCAGGGGCAGCGTGGCTGCCGGGAAAGTGAAAATCGCTGCCCATAGAGGCGTAGAAACCACGTTCGACCAGTTGGCGTGCCAGGTCACGGGTGCTGTCGGGGTTTTGCTGGCCGCTCACCAGCTCTACCCCCTGCCCACCGGCTGCTTGAAAGGTGTCCATGAGCAGGCCGCGCTTGCGCCGGGTGAGCCCGTGGCGCAGCGGATGCGCGAGAACCGCCACGCCCCCCGAGGCCACTACCCACCCGACTGCCTCGCTAATTTCTGGCCAGAGCGCTTTTACATCGCCTTTTTTACCGCTGCCTAGGTAGCGCTTAAACGCGCCCGCCCAGTCGGGCACCATGCCATCGGCTACCAAAGCGCGGGCAAAATCAGGGCGACCCAAGGGGCGCTCGCTACCCGCTTGTTGCCGGGCTTTATCAAGCGCATTGGCAAGCCCCGCTTTCTCCAGCCGCTCAGCAATCACCTCGGCGCGCTGTATGCGTGCCAGGCGCTGCTGTTCAAGCCCTTCTATCATAGGGCCTTGCAGTCCACCGGGCATGAGTGCTACCACATGAATATTAATTCCCTGCCAACGGGTGGATAACTCACAGCCAGGTACCAGGCATAGCCCTGCGTGCTGAGCAGCTTCTGCTGCTTCGGCTATGCCGTCCATGGTGTCGTGGTCGGTTAATGCCATGTGGCTAAGCCCACGCTCAGCGCACAGCGTCACTAGCGCCGCTGGAGTAAGCGCGCCGTCGGACGCCGTTGAGTGCATGTGTAAATCCACCGGGTAGCGCTGGTCGGCATCAAACACGTGGGGCAGAGAAATTGCAGGAAGTAGGGGCATAAGCATGACGCCGTGTGGCGAGTTTGTCAGAATAGGTGAGTCATACACAAACAGGCATCCTGTTTCCCGTTAACGGTTCACAGGCGCTCGCCATGGTGCGCGCTAATGTAGAGGCGGTCAATCCTACGGCTTAACAACCCCCTCTTACATTCAAGGAGTTACACCTATGCTATATGCGATTATTAGTGAAGATGTATCTAACAGCTTAGAGCGCCGCTTAGCGGCCCGGCCAGACCACCTCGCCCGGCTAGAAGCATTACGCGATGAAGGCCGCTTGGTGCTAGCAGGCCCCCATCCGGCCATTGATGCCGAAAACCCTGGTGAAGCCGGTTTTAGCGGCAGCTTAGTGGTCGCAGAGTTTGAAAGCTTAGATGCCGCTCAAGCCTGGGCAGACGCTGACCCCTATATCATTGCAGGGGTGTATGCCAAGGTAGTTGTTAAGCCATTCAAGAAAGTTTTGCCTTGACCGATTAGAGTGAGTGTGGAGGGTCCGACGTCTTTTTCACAGAGCCTGTGGAAAACTCTGTGAAAACTCGGCGGACGCTTTTCTATAAGCCAGCGATAGCGCCACGATTAACAAATTGGTCATTTTTTAACCAACTTTCATTATTTACTTCATCACCACGGATACCCGCGTGACCCAACGCCCTGTTCAACGCCCCATTGCCCTACCTCCCCTTGCGGCGTTAAGCGCCCCGTTGCTCTCCTGGAACGACGCCTCACCCCACTCAGATGCCTTCGGTGATGTCTACTTTTCCCGAGAAGATGGCCGCGCAGAAACCGAGCACGTTTTTTTAGGGGCCAACCATCTACCCGAGCGTTTTGCCACTTGGCAGCACACCCGCGCCTTTGTGATCGGTGAGACAGGCTTTGGCACCGGATTAAATATGCTCTGCGCATGGGCCTGTTTTGAACAACACGCACCGGCCAGCGCGCGGCTACATCTGTTATCCACAGAGATGTTTCCCCTCGACCGAGACTCATTGACCCGCGCACTAAGCGCCTGGCCTTCGCTCGCGCATTATTCACAGCGACTGTGCGCCCAATGGCCAGAGGCTGTCAGCGGTATCCACCGTTTACATCTTAGCGAGCGTGTCACGCTAGACCTGCACTTTGGCGATACCACCGAACGGCTGACGCTATTAGCAGGCCTGGTGGACGCGTGGTTTTTAGACGGCTTCGCGCCCTCTAAAAACCCTGATATGTGGCAGCCAGCGCTGTTTGAAGCCATGGCCGCCCGCTCTCGCCCGGGCGCTACTTTTGCCACGTTTACCTGTGCAGGCATCGTTAAACGCGGTTTAAAAGCGGCAGGGTTTCGCTGGCAAAAGGTGCCAGGGTTTGGGCGTAAACGGGAAATGCTTGCAGGCTCTATCGACACGCCACCTAGCGACACCCGCCGCCAACCAACACCATGGTTCACGCCCCCCGAGGTGAAGCCCGCTAACAATGTGATCGTCATAGGTGCCGGCATCGCCGGGTGCAGCGTGGCGGTGGCGCTGGCAAAGCGTGGGCTCAACGTGACCGTTATTGAAAGAGATGCCCCCGGTGCAGGCGGCTCTGGCAACCGACAAGGGGCGTTGTATGCAAAACTCGCCGCCGAAACCAATCCTCAAAGCCGCTTCTATTTTGCGGGATTACTCTATAGCCAACGCTGGCTTAGTCAGCTCGTTTCCAACACGCCGCTTGAGATTCCTCTGTGGCAGCCCTGCGGCGTGGTGCAGTTAGCCTTAAGCAACAAAGAGGCCGCTCGCCAACAGCGTTTTATGGCCCGCCATCCGCTGCCAGAAACCGTGGTTTCTGGCCAGACAGAAGCGCTTAGCGAACTCAGCGGCGTGCCGGTATCAGCCGATCACGGGCTTTTTTATCCCCAGGCGGGCTGGGTCCGGCCCAAACGGTTATGTGAGCAGCTGCTTGAACACGCCAATATCACGCTCTATGAAGGGGATGCCACCGCTTTGCACCAGGACGGCAGCCAATGGCAGGTTGAGATGGCCAGCGGCAATTCCGTCAGCGCTGATCACGTGGTAGTGGCTAACGCGACGCTTGCCAATCGCTTTGCACAGACCGCTGAATTGCCGTTGCAGCAGGTACGCGGCCAAGTCAGTGAACTAACGCTTCCAGAGGGGACAAAGGCCCCGCAGCGGGTAGTGTGCGCCAGAGGCTATGTATCGCCACCCTTGGAAGGCATTTTGACCTTTGGCGCCAGCTTTGTGCCCAATGACGCCACCCACCACGTCACCACTGATGACCACCAACGCAATATTGACGAGCTACGCCAAGCGCTACCCGAGTGGGTCGCAGAGCTTGAGACATCTGGCGTAGCGTTAACTGCTGAGGCCCTAGAAGGCCGCGCTGCTGTTCGTGCAGCAAGCCCAGATAAAAGCCCCTACGCAGGCCCAGTGCCGAATGCCGCTGCCTGGCAATGCGACTACGCCGTGCTGCGCAAAGATGCCTCTAAGATACCCAGCACCCCGGGAGAGCACTACGCCGGCCTGTGGATCTCTACTGCCCACGGTTCTCGCGGGCTTGCCAGCGCCCCGCTGTGCGCTGAAGTGATTGCCTCAAGTATATGCGACGACCCGCTACCGCTAGAGTTACCGCTGGTAGATCACCTGCACCCTGGCCGGCGCATCATCAGCGCGCTGGTGCGAGCTCAGTAGTCGCCCTCTTCCTCATCGTCAGCCAGGTCTCGCCCAAAGGAGCGCCATTGGGCGAGCGTCATCACTTCGGTCATTTCCAGCTCCAGGTCATGAGCAATAATCAGCTCATGGCGCTCTAACTGCTTTTTCACCTCGGCTACCCAGCCGTGCATGCCCTCGCCGGTTGTATCGGTGGTGTCATAGCCCTGGCGGGTGACAAACGCTTCCAACAGGGCATTCAGTGTTTCCGGCGGCAGCATGCGCGCCGGCACTTCGATAAATCGGCTCATTCGCTCTGCTCCCAGGCAGCTAAGCGCTCAATAAATGTTGCTTCATCAATGACCTCAACGCCCAGCTGCTCTGCTTTAGTTAACTTACTGCCTGCTGCCTCACCGGCCACTAAGCAGGTGGTTTTCTTTGAGACGCTGCCCGCCACTTTAGCCCCCAGCGATTGCAGCCGCGCTTTACCTTCGTCCCGGGTCATGGTGTCCATGGCGCCTGTCAGCACCCAGGTTTGCCCTTCAAGGGGAGTTGGCCCTTGGGTCACTTCGCTCTCTTGCCAGGTGATACCGGCATCCAGCAGCGCCTGAAGGGTCTCTAGGTTATGGGGCTGGCGGAAGAAGGTGTGGATATGGGCGGCCACAATAGGCCCCACATCATTAACCGCTTCTAACGCCGCGAGGTCGGCGTCTTGCAGCGCTTGCAAGGTTCCAAAATGGTTGGCCACGTTAGCTGCTGTCGCCTCGCCTACCTCACGAATGCCCAAGGCATAAATAAACCGCGCCAAGGTGGTGTTTTTAGCCTTATTCAGCGCGTTAACCAAGTTAGTTGACGACTTCTCGCCCATGCGTGGGAGGCTCTGCAATTGCTCCGCCGTCAGGTGAAACAAGTCTGCCGGGGTTTTCACCCAGTCTAGATCCACTAACTGCTCAATAAGCTTTTCACCCAGCCCATCCACATCCAGCGCCTTGCGGCTGGCGAAGTGCTTAAGCGCTTCCTTGCGCTGGGCAGCGCAGTAGAGCCCACCGGAGCAGCGGGCAACTGCTTCGCCCTCCAGGCGTTCAATGTCCGAGCCACACACCGGGCAGTGGTCAGGAAAGGTAATCGTTCGCGCATCCGCCGGGCGTTTATCGGTATCCACCCGCACAACCTGTGGAATAACATCCCCCGCGCGGCGAATGGCGACGGTGTCGCCAATCATCACACCCAGGCGGGTGATCTCATCGGCGTTATGCAGCGTCGCATTGGATACCGTTACGCCGGCAACCGTCACCGGCTCAAGCCTCGCGACCGGCGTAATAGCCCCGGTGCGGCCCACCTGAAACTCTACATCATTCAGCGTGGTGACCTCTTCCTGGGCAGGAAATTTAAACGCCACTGCCCAACGCGGGGCACGGGCCACAAAGCCAAGCTCCCGCTGGTGACGAAGATCATTCACTTTAATCACGACGCCATCAATGTCGTAGCCCAATTGATCACGCTTCTCGCCTAGCTGCTCGCAGTAGTCAGCGACGGCCTGGGGCCCGCGCATAGTGCTCAACTCGGCGCTGGTGCGAAATCCAAGCGTCGATAGTCGCGCCATCAGCGCACTATGGGTAGTGTCACCCCTATCAGGCTGCAACCGTGCCGCTTGATACGCATGAAACTCCAGTGGGCGAGTAGCCGTAATACGCGGGTCAAGCTGGCGTAAACTGCCCGCAGCGGCGTTGCGCGGGTTGGCAAACACCTTACTGCCTTCATCCCTGGCACGGTCATTAAGCGCCTCAAAACCCGCATGGCGCATAATCACCTCACCGCGAACTTCCAACAGCTCAGGCAGGTCTTTGCCCATCAGTTTTAGCGGTACAGAACGCAGGGTGCGTAAGTTCGAGGTAATTCCCTCCCCGATGCGTCCATCTCCTCGGGTCGCGCCAATCACTAATACGCCCTGCTCATACACCAGCGATACCGCCGCACCGTCGAGCTTTGGCTCACAGCTAAACTCGATCTCTTCTGCCAGGCACTCCAACCGCTCGGCGACCCGTTCAGCAAAGGCCACCACATCTTCCCGGCTAAAGGCATTATCCAATGAAAGCATGGGAATGGCGTGGGCGACTTCAGGAAAGCCATCAGCCGGTGCAGCGCCTACACGCTGGGTGGGCGAGTCGGGGGATATCAGCGTAGGGTGCTCAGCCTCTAGTTGCGTTAAGCGTTGAAGCTTTCGGTCATAGTCCGCATCGGTCAGTTTCGGTTCGTCCAACACGTAGTAGCGGTAATTAGCATCATCTAGATCGGCGCGGAGCTGGCTAATTTCTTCAAGCAAA
Source organism: Halomonas sp. (assembly GCF_017515565.1). GTDB lineage: Bacteria > Pseudomonadota > Gammaproteobacteria > Pseudomonadales > Halomonadaceae > Vreelandella. The sequence continues at coordinate 108,814 of NZ_JAFWFN010000035.1, read as the reverse complement.
CGGGGGTCAGTCTGACTCATTCAGGAGATTCCGGCATACAAAGAAAAACAGACGTTTAATAACAAAAACACCCGCCTTCGTAGAAGGCGGGTGCTATAACAAGCGCGGTGATTAACGCGCCTGCAGTTGACGGTGCAGGCGGTGGCGGCGCTCAAACTCGTGCACCCGCTGGCGAGCAAACTCAATGGTTTGCGCGGTCATCACGCTGCGGTTTTCATCTTTCAACTCACCGCCCATGTGGCGCACCAACACCATTGCGGTTTCTACCATGGCCTCAAAAGCGGCGGAACTGTCCGTCGCACCGGGCAGTGGCATCAGGAAAGTAATACCCGGGGTAACGAACTCATTCATTTCCTCAATGGGGAAAGTACCGGGCTTAAGCACGTTAACCATTGAGAACTGCAGCTCGCTATCAGCGCTTTCCGTTTCAAATCGATGAAAAACGCCCATTTCACGGCTGTAGCGCAGCCCGCATACCATCATTAATTCAAGTAGCTTGGCGCCATCAAAGCCTTCGGGGTCACGTGATAGAACGCTAATCACCACCATTTCATCGGCGTTGGTCAACGTTTCCTTGGCATGTGCGCCATTCACGTCATGGCGTAAAGCCTTTTCAAGCGCTGGGTGGGCACGTACAACGCGATCCTGAGCGGCATAAGCATCGGTTACATATTCATCATACTCATCGACGCTGTCATAACCTTGGGAATAGTCGTTAGCATACCCCTCCGAGTGGCCTTGATGATGCTCTTCATCATGGCGGCTCACCGGAGAGTTAGCGGCAGCTTCACGCGCTTCTTCCTGCATTGCAACTCGCTGAGCTTCCGCTGCGCTGGCCGCCGCTTCTCGGGCCTCTGCACGCTCTTGGGCAATACGGGCCTTCTCAGCTTCAGCGGCTTCTTTCGCCTCGCGGCGCTGCTCTGCTTCCAGGGCCTTGCGCTCAGCTTTCTGTTTGGCTAATGCTTCTGCACGCTTGGCTTTTTCAGCTTTCTTAATGGCTTTTTGCTTGCGGCGCTCAATCAAACGGCGTTTAAAGGAGCGTCCAATACCCTCAAAATCAACCAAACGGTATTCGTCAATTTCATCGTCATCAAGCTCGTCATGTTCACCCACCGTATCCGAGCGAAGCTGGCGGCGCTTAGGCGTATCAGACGCGTGTTTGGCAAACACAGCATCATCCGGCTCGGCACGCAGTACGGGTTCTGGCTCTGCTTGGCGCTCTGGCTGCTTTGACGCCTCCGTTTGTGCGGTGGATTCTTCGGCTTCTTCTGCCATCGTGAGAGAGACAGATGAGGTATTAACATCTGAAACAGGCTGTTTAGAAGCGGTGATGTTAGCCTCAGCGGTTTGGGCAGCAGGCTGAGGCTGCACTTGCTCTACCTTGGTTTTTTCACTCTTTGGCTTTTCATCAGCAATGATTGCTTCAGAAGAAGCTGTTTCAGAAGCAGTTGTTTCAGAATCAATGCTTCCAGGCGTTATGGATTCAGGAACGATTGCTGTTTGGGCAGTCGCTGAGGACATCCGGCTGTCGTTATCGGCCATGGACACACTAGGCTCGCGACGTTCTTGCTCGAATGCTGGCTGCTCACTGTGCAGGGCCTCATGGGTTGAGGGCGCGCTGGTCTGAGACTTGGCAATAGGTGGAGCAGATGCAGTTTTAGGTGGAACAGACGCGGTTTTCTGCTTAGCCGTAAATTTATGCTTAGGCATCGCTTTAGAAAAAGAGCGTTTAAAATCATTGAGCACTTTGGAAGGCCCAGGATGTTCTTGGCGCTCTAACTTGGGCTTTTTTCCAAGCCCGCTGTAGTCAGCAGGTTTCACTACCCTGGCGCCACCGTTGGGTAATTCCCAATTTATCTCGGCCTCTTTAGCAGCGTCATCGAACTCTTCCGGTTTAACGGCCGGTAAGTCGTTGACTGCTTGGTCTAGTCGAGGGACGCGACGCTGACGCTGGAGTCTTCGCACACCGTCGACCACGATAAGCGAAACCAGCGCCAGTCCTAGAATGATTAACCACTCTCTTAATTCCATGTCGAGCATTCCATGGGTCATTTAACCGGTTGCTAAGGCGCCATGCCTGAAGACGGAAACCTTTTGGATAGTAACTAATTATCACCAAGCATAGCGCGATTGCTACGAAAAGGGCCACTTTTTGCTAATTTCTAAGTTAGTGCGACGCATTAGATGTTTTTAAGGCAATTTTCCGACCGTATCAACCGTGAAAAGTGCAATTTTAGTGCTTATTAACATCAAACACTGCATCTTTTCACTTTGGCTTTGCTCACTCGCTAAGCGAAAGGCGGCCCACTCGACCACCTAACTCATTAATCCAGTTACCTTTAAATCCAACATCATTAAATTCTATACGAATCTAACATTTCTGATACTGCCATGGTGTTTGAATAGTTTAACAAAAGTGATCAATGCTCAGCGCTGATTAATCACTCCAGCATCTATTGCTGAATGTAAGGCTAGTGAATGTTTTTGTTTCTTGCGAATTTCTCTAAAAGATTCTGTCCGCCTAGGGGGATGCACTGATGCTTAGTGGTTAAACCTGTGCAGGGAAAATGCTAATCCACCAACGCGGCGGCTTCGTCAATCCCCACCGAGACCAGCCGCGACACCCCAGGCTCCTGCATCGTCACCCCCATCAGGCGCTCAGCAGCTTCCATGGCAATTTTATTGTGGGTAATGTAAATAAACTGCACGCTTTCAGACATCTCTTTAACCAGCTTGGCATAACGGCCAACGTTAGCGTCGTCCAGCGGGGCATCTACCTCGTCTAGCATACAGAACGGCGCTGGATTGAGCTGAAAAATCGCAAAGACTAGGGAGAGCGCCGTTAGCGCCTTTTCCCCCCCAGATAAAAGATGAATCGTACTGTTTTTCTTGCCTGGCGGGCGGGCCATGATCGCTACGCCGGTTTCCAAAAGATCATCCCCGGTTAAGGTTAGCCAAGCAGCCCCGCCGCCAAATACTCGCGGAAACAGCGCTTGCAGCCCAGTATTCACCTGCTCAAACGTTTCCCTAAAGCGTACGCGGGTTTCTTGATCGATACGCTTAATCGCACGCTCCAAAGTTTCCAACGCTTCGGTTAACTCGGCATGTTGGGCTTCCAGGTAGTTACGCCGCTCAGCCTGTTGGTCGTACTCTTCAATGGCTGCAAGATTGATGGCGCCCAGGCGACGAATTTTATCCGTCGTGCTCTCTAAACGCTCCTGCCATGCGGTTTCGCTGGCGTCACTGGGCAAGTGCTCGGCAAGGGTTTCTGCGTTGTGGCCAAGCTCGGCTAACTGTTCATCCTGGGTAGCGGCCTTTAGCACCAGCGCTTGCACGTCCATGCGGCGCTGCTGCAGTTGCTCACGGCTCTGCTCTAAATTTCGCTCATGCTGCTGGCGGGCAAGCTCGTCATTACGCAGTTGCTCAGCCAAGGCTTGGGCCTGTTGGCGAGTCTCGTTTAAGCGACGCTCTTGCTGTTCGCGCTGATAAAGCAGCTCTTCGAGCTCTTCGGCGGCAAGTTCAACCGGCTCTACCAACATTTCCCGTGCTTCTTCTAACTCGGCAATACGCAGCGCCAAACGCTCTTCGCTATCGCTACTGCGGGCTTGCTGGGCGCGTAGGCTGTCCCGCTCAGCGGTTAGCCTTTCCCGTTCAAGCGCTAGGGACTGCTGGCGCGCTTTAAGGGGCACATGCTGCTGGTTGAGCTGCTCGCGCTGCTCGCGCTGGCGACTACGCTGCTGAACACTCGTTTCACGCGCCTTAGCAGCGGCTTCTAACTGCTCCATGGCACTGTGCCAACGGGCACGCTGCTCTTCTAGCGTGAGCGTTAGTTCCGCCTCATCCTCCTGCAGCTGTGCCAATTCATCGTTAAGCTCGCTGGCACGGCCCTCTAGATGCTCCAGCCTCTGGGCAAGGCGCTGCTCTTGCACCGCTAACTGCTGCAGCGTCGCCGCATGGGCGCGCTCTTCTGAGGCCTGCTGCTCCCGAGCATGCTCTAACGCTTCTATAGTGTCACTAGCGGCGTCACACTGTGCGTCTAGCAGTGCCAGCGCCTCTTCATCCTGCTCGCGACAGGCGGCTAGCTCATCATAGCGGCGGCGAGTGACCAAAAGCGCATCCACGCCTTCGCCATTGGCCTGCTGGTGAAGCCAGCCACGCCCACGCCAGACCCCATCACGACTCACCACACTTTCCCCGGGCGCCAGGGTCGCAAGCAGCGCCTCAGCTTCTTGAGTGGTTTCCGCATAGTGAATACGGGCCAGCCACTCGCCGAGAGCACCTGCACCGGTTACCAGCGAATCTAGACGGTGGCGAAGTGACGGTGAATACGCCGTTTGTTCGATCAAACACCAGTCAGTTGCTAGCGCTTCAGGTAAGGTTTTTAATTGCTCAGTGGCAACCAAGCGGGCATTTAGCCACGGCTCAAGCAGCCAGGAAATTACCCGCTCCCACCCCTGGGTAACGCTAATGGCTTCTCCCAAGCGCGGGGCAGCTGTAAGGCCATGGGCCACTAAGACGTCCGCTAGCATTGGGTCGTGGTCAGCTAACGCAGCTTCGATCAACGCGCTTAGCGAAGCCAGCTCACCTTGGCGCTGCGTTAACTCGGCGCGCTGTTGGTCGCGGGCCTGAACAGCCTGCTGGTAGGCGGCTTTGGCATCGCTGTAGCGTTGCTGCCACTGGTCGCGTTCAGCTTGAAATGCGTCGCTGCGCTGCTCGGCCTCGTCACGCTGCTCCTGACATTTGGCGTGTTCGGAACGCAGCGCGGTGACATCGGCCAACTCCCCTTGCTGCTGCCGACGCCGCTGGCTTTCCGTTTGTAGGCGGGTAATGCGTTGCTCTAAATTACGTAGCTGATCTTGGCTACGGTCAGCTTCACGACTGGCATCCCGCCAGTGATTCTCGGCATCACTCCACTGCTGCTCGGCGGCTTCTAACGCGGGGGAGGCATCTGCGAGGGTCTGCTCAAGAATCTCCAACTGCTCCTCAAGCGCTTCATGCTCAGGCAGCAGGTCATCGAAGCGAGCGTTGATTGTCGCTAGGCGCTCTTGGTCGCCCTCGCTTACCCGACGCTGCTCGCCCAGATCGCGCTGGGCGGTGGTGATATCGCTTGCCAGCTGCGCATCGCGGCTGCGGCGGTGAGCTTGATCTTGTTCTAGGCGGGCGATGCGCGTAGTGGTTTCGTAAAACTGCTGCTGGTGGCGGTCAAGCACCTCGGCCAGCTCATCGTGCTGCTCACGGGCCTGCTCAAGGCGGGTTTCGCACTGGCGAACGCCAAACACGTCTTTTTCTACGGCAATTTCCAGCTCGCGGACGCGGCTTTCTTGATGGGACTGTTCAATACGCAGCGTGCGACCGCGCAGTAGAGCAAGCTCGCCCTTAAGCCGATACTCCTGCTGTTTTAGTTCTTGATAGCGTTTTGCCGCTTCTGCCTGACGCTTAAGGCGTTCCAGCTGTTTATCCAGCTCTTCACGAATATCATCCAGGCGCTCTAGGTTTTCCTGAGTACGGCGCATGCGGTTTTCAGTTTCCCGGCGGCGCTCTTTGTACTTGGAAATACCCGCGGCTTCATCAAGCGTAGCGCGCAGGTCATCGGGGCGGGCTTCAATCAGCCGGGAAATCATTCCCTGACCAATAATGGCGTAGGAGCGCGGACCAAGGCCGGTACCCATGAAAAGATCCGCAATATCCCGACGGCGGCACTTCTGACCATTAAAGAAGTAGTTGGATTGACCATCCCGGGTTACTAGGCGCTTAACGGCAATCTCTGAATACTGGGCATACACGCCACCCATGCCGCCATCACGGTTATCGAATTTTAGCTCAATGGACGCTTGTCCAATGGGCTTACGCCCAGTTGAGCCATTGAAGATGACGTCGGCCATTGACTCACCGCGCAGAGTTTTTGCTGAGGACTCCCCCATTACCCAGCGCACGGCATCAATGATATTGGATTTACCGCAACCGTTTGGCCCAACGATGGCCGTCATGTTGCCATCGAAGGGCACGGTGACAGGGTCAACAAAGGACTTAAACCCAACCAGACGAATAGAGGTTAAGCGCATTGCGACCCTTCTTAGCAGTTACTTGCGTGGCGGTTATTCAAAAACGCGGTTGATAACGACATTCGCCGCTTCATCTTCGCTAATGGGGCCTACGCTAACGCTTTCCAAGTCACCAAAAAGATCCCCGGGCTGAGGCGTTGCCTGGCCAGAAGGCGAAACACGCACCATCAGACGCGCGTCGCGCACTTGGGAAATCTGCGCGTCGGGCGACATAGCAGCGGTGTCGTCTAATACCACGGTGATCGGCAGCTCAGAGACCTGGGCACTGACCACCGCTAGCGGCGGCAGCTCACCTTCTCGATCCCGTGCGGTAATAAACACCGCCGCATCGTCATCGACACTGCCCACTAAGGCCTCATCTAACGACACGGTTACCCGTATACCCTGGCTTTGCGCGGCCTCTACATTGGCTGTTTCAGGCTCAATACCTAAGCGCTGCTGGGCAACACGAACACCATCGCGCAGCGAAGAGGCTGTATTGGGATCTTCAATATTAGCAAGAGCCCGGCGCCAGTGATCAATAGCGGCTTCATATTCACCGTTATCAAAGGCATAAATGCCCAGGATACCCAGCACGGTGGGCTGGCGCGGATCTTGCGCCAGGGTTTCATCCACTAAGTCTTGAACCTCTGGAACCAGCTCACGCTCGGCCATAAAGAAACGCAGCTGGGCTAACTGGGCAAGCAGCGGCGGAATGCGTCCGTCAATTTCTATTAACCGCTCCAAGGCAGCGGCAGCTTGTTCTGGCTGGCCCGAATCGCGGTATAGCGGAAAGAGCAAGCTCCACACGTTAGGATTATTGGGCTGACGGGCGGCCTCGGCTTCCATGCGCTCTAAATACATGGCTAAAGAGCCATCTGGGTCGTTTCTAACCTCTTGCTGAATAGCATACAGGGTTAGATCGCCCTCAGCGCCGTGCTGTTGATACCAAAACACGCTTGCAACGACAACCGTCACCATCAGTATGGGGACCGCAACTTTACCGGCAGTCGCGGCTTTTAACGGGCGTTTAGTAATAACAACCGTATCGTCCAGCAGGCTGCGCTCCAGCTCAAGCCGATCTTCTTCAAAGCGGGCCTCATCAATATCACCGCGCTCGCGGGCGGCTTCCAGGGAAGCTAAGCGGCGTCTAAATATCGCCACATTTTGTTCAGCAGAGGTATCGTTCGCTTCAAAGTGGTGTAGCTGATCGCTCAGCGTACGGGCGCCACGCATAGGTGCTATTAACAGCCATAGCGTAGGCAGTAACAGTAATGCAATTGCTATCCAGAGCGGTGTCATGAGGACCTCTCGCGGTTGATCAGCGCATCTAGGCGGGCGCGCTCTTCGGCGCTAAGGGCTTTTGCGGAAGCATTACGGCGGGCACGCACCATTAACACGACCACCAGCATCCCCACAAAAATCAGCCCAATGGGCAGTCCCCATAGCAGGTAGGTGCGGTTTTCCAAGCGTGGGTTGTAAAGAATATAATCCCCAAACCGCTGCACCATATGATCAATAATTTCTATGTCCGACTGGCCATCCTGCAGCAGTAGGTAAACCCGTTCGCGCATATCACCTGAGATAGGCGCATCGGAGTCATCGATAGCCTGATTTTCACATAGCGGACAGCGCATGGAGGCGGTCAAGTCGCGGTAGCGCTTCTCCGTTACCGGATCATCAAACTCTCTAACTTCGATACCGCCAGCAATTGCGCTGGCTGTAAAGAGCAACATCAAGAGAACTGAAAGCGTACGAATTAACGCCATTTTTCTACCTCCGGCAGGATGCGTTCGCGGACATCTTCAGGCGATACGTAGCCTTTATGGTGATAGCGAATAACACCGTCGGCATCGACCAAAAAGTCTCTGGCGCGCCGTAAACACCCAGGTCAAAACCCAGACTACCATCGGGGTCAAAGATATTGACCTCAAAGGGGTCGCCAAACTCGCTTAAAAATTCCAGCCCTTTTTCGCGGGTATCGCGATAGTTAACACCCACCATACGGATATTGTGGTCAGCCAATGCCAACAGCTGAGGCATTTCTTGCTTACAGGCGGGGCACCACTCACCCCATATGTTCACAAGCGTAACCTCGCCGGTGAGCAACGACTGGTCGACCCGGCGGTTGGCATCGCGCAGAGTGCTGGCTTCAAAGGCGGGGAATTCCCGCGCCATCAGCGCGGAATCCCGGTCAGAGGGGTTAATCCCCAACCCCTGATAAAGAAACAGCGCAATACCGATAAAGCCAACCGGCAGCAGTAGCAGTAGCAAGCGACGGGTCATACCGTAGCCTCCTTTGACGACGCTTGAGCAGCATCGGCAGGCGCAGACTTACGCGCAGTTACCCGACGGTAGCGCTTATCTACCACGGCAAGTATGCCGCCGAAGGACATCAGCAACCCACCCAGCCACAGCCAGCGAACAAACGGCTTATATTGAACACGCATGGCGTAGCTGCCGTCTTCCAGATCCTCACCCATAGCTACATACAGGTCGCGGAATAAACCAGGACGCAGGGCAACTTGGGTCATCGGCATACCGGTAGCCAAATACAGACGTTTTTCCGGGCGCATGATGAAGCTACGCCCTGTTTCGCCACGCTGTACATGGATAATCGACGTGTCTGCCAAGAAGTTTGGCCCACGGCGATTGGTAAGCTCGGTCATGGTGAACTGGTAGCCCGCGACTTCCACCGTGGTGCCCGGCGACATACGCACGTTACGCTCGATGTTGTAATTAGAAACAATCGCCACCCCAACAATCGTCACCGCAATACCCACGTGGCCCAGCACTATGCCCCAATAGGCCAGCGAGAGCTTGCGCAGGCCAGCCAAAAACGAGCTGGCGTGACGCGTTTTATCAAATAGATCGCGCACGATGGGCAACACGATCCACAGGGCTGAAATAATCCCTAACGACACCCATAGGTTCCATTCACCGCCGTACAGCAGCGGCATTGCAGCGCCTAATACCAAAGATGCAGCCCCTGCCAGCCATAGCTTACGCACCAGCTCCCCCGCAGGCATGCTCTTCCAGCGGGCCACGGGGCCTAGGCCCATAAAGACGCACATGATGACCGTAAGAGGTACAAATAACGCGTTAAAGTAAGGAGGCCCTACGCTGATTTTACCCAGTCCCATCGAGTCGAGAATCAGCGGGTAGACTGTTCCCAACAACACAGTCACCGTCATGATGACCAGCAGAATATTGTTGATCAGCAGCAGTGAGTCCCGTGAAAGCCAGTTAAAGCCAACCTTATGGCTAACCCGTGGCGCACGCAGTGCAAACACCAACAATGAAAGCGTGACCGTGATGGTGAGCAGCATCAAAATAAAGAAGCCGCGGGAAGGGTCGTTGGCAAAGGCGTGCACCGAGGTCAGTACACCGGAGCGCACCAAGAAAGTACCCAGCAATGAGAGTGAGAACGTGGAGATCGCAAGCAATACCGACCAGCTTTTAAACGAACCGCGTTTTTCGGTCACCGCCAACGAGTGCATTAATGCCGTACCCGTGAGCCAAGGTAGCAGCGAGGCGTTTTCGACCGGATCCCAGAACCACCAGCCGCCCCAGCCAAGCTCGTAGTAGGCCCACCAGCTGCCTAGCGCAATCCCCACGGTAAGAAACGCCCAGGCCAAGTTGGTCCAAGGGCGCGCCCAGCGTGTCCAAGCGGCATCTAGACGGCCACCTAAAAGCGCTGCAATAGCGAACGCGAAAACAACGGAAAAGCCTACATAGCCCATATACAGCATCGGCGGATGCACAATGAGACCAAAATCTTGAAGCAGCGGGTTTAGATCCGCACCATCCTGCGGCATGTTAGGCAGCAGGCGCTCAAAGGGGTTGGAGGTCATTAAGATAAACAGCAGGAAGCCAACGCACACCATTCCCATGATGCCTTGGACCCGTGCCACCATGTCCCGTGGCAAGTCACCTGAGAACACCGATGCCGCATAACCCCAGCCCGCCAGCATCAGGCTCCATAGCAGTACCGAACCTTCATGGTTGCCCCATACGGCACTAAACTTGTAGTACCAGGGCAGTAGCGAGTTAGAGTTGTTGGCAACGTTAGCAACGCTGAAATCATCCAGCATGTAGCTTGTCGTAAGACAGATGTAAGCAATCGCGACAAAGAAAAACTGGCCGGCGGCCATAGGACGACCATAAGCCATCCACAGTGGGCGGCGGGTTGCCGCCCCTGCAAGCGGCATAATCGCCTGAACTATCGCCATTAGCAGGGCGATAACCAGGGCAAAATGGCCAATTTCAGGAATCATTTTTATGAACATGAGCGCTCCGAGGATAGCACTGGGCAAAACAGCATGCTGCGCAGCAGGGCAGCCTGAGCGTTGTTAGTATTCGCTAGCGTGTGGAACGCCTTCTTGCTCCAACCGCTCGCCGACTTTAGCCGCCTTCGCTTGGAAGTCGGCCGGTGAGTAGCCTGCCTCTTTCAGCGCTTGGGCAACTTCTGGCGGCATATAGTTTTCATCGTGGCGCGCCAGCACTTGGTCAGCCCGGAAACGCCCATCGGCTTGAAGCTCCCCAACGACTACCACTCCCTGCCCCTCGCGGAACAGATCTGGCAAAATTCCGCTGTAATAAACGTCGAGATCATCTACGTAGTCAGTCACCGTAAACTCAACATTCAAGCTTTCTCGATCGCGAGAAACAGAGCCCTCTTTCACCATGCCACCCGCACGGATTTGGCGCTCGATGGGTGCATTGCCTTGGGCAATTTGTACCGGGCTGAAAAACAAATTGATGTTGGCACGCAGCGCGTAAAGGGTCAGCCCAACGGCAATCGCCGTTAACGAGACTAACCCTAAAATAACAAACAGCTTTTGCTTACGTTTAGGCGTCATGATGAACGTCCCCTTGAACAGGTTTAACCGGTGCCTGCGCTGATTTTTGTGGGTAGCTGTTAGCCTGATTTTCACGGCGAGCACGACGCTTTAAGCCGCTAAGCAACTGGCGACGCTCCAGCCGCGCATGCCACAAAATGACTAAAAACAACAGCGCAGTAACGCCCCAGGCGGCCCATACATAAGGCCCATGACCGCCCATTGCGAGAAATTCATTAATCGATGAGAAAGCCATTAACGCGACTCCTCTATAAGGTCACGCACCCAGCGCTTACTGGCCTCACGGCGTAAGATTTCGCTGCGCGTGCGCATCAGCGTTAAGCCAATAAAAAAGCTGTAAAACCCCAGCACCATAATCAACAGCGGTGCCCACATTTCCAAAGGCATCGCCGCTCGGCCGGTAATGGTAAAGGTGGCGGGCTGGTGTAGCGTGTACCACCAATCAACCGAATACTTAATAATTGGGATATTGATGACGCCTACCATCGCCAATACTGAGGCGGCGCGTGAGCCGCTGTCTCGGCTACTAAACGCTCCCCGCAGGGCAATGACGCCTAAGTACAGAAACAGCAAAATCAGCATGGAGGTAAGGCGGGCATCCCACATCCACCACGTGCCCCAGGTGGGCACCCCCCATACAGCCCCCGAAAACAGCGCTATAAACGTCATTGCAGCACCCAGGGGGGCCATAACGGTTGCGGCCATATCGGCGATCTTGATCTTCCACACCATAAACACTACCCCAGTGATGGCCATGGAAACAAAAATCGACTGGGCCAAAAATGCGGCTGGCACATGGACATAAATAATCCGGAAGCTATTACCCTGCTGGTAGTCCGCAGGAGCAAAAGCAAGTCCCCATACCGTGCCGGTTATCAACAGCAGCGCTGCTAGCGCCCAAAACCAAGGCTGCAGCTTAGCGCTAATTGCGTAAAACCACTTGGGTGATCTCAGTTTATTAATAAAGGCCCACATGGAATTTCCGTCCTTTAGCCGTTGATACTGATGCGTAGCGATGCAGCAATAGCCCAGGGTGAAAGCATTAAAGCCATCGCCAGTAACGCTCCCAAAATGGCCAAGTGCGCCGTTACCCCATCGCCCATAATCGCAGCCTGTACGGCGCCTGCACCAAAAATAAGTATTGGAATATAAAGCGGCAGCACCAGCAGTGACAGCAGTACCCCTCCCCGTGCCAAACCTACCGTTAGCGCGGCGCCAATCGCACCAATTAAACTCAAGCTAGCCGTACCAAGCGCCAGTGAAAGTGCTAAAACTAAATAGCTACCAGCAGGGAGCGCCAACATAATACCCAACACTGGCGCCATTAGTGCGAGTGGCAGGCCGGTAAGCAGCCAGTGTACAGCCACTTTTGCTAGCCCTAACGCTGCCAGAGGTTGCGGCGCTAAAAGCAGTTGCTCCAGGCTGCCATCTTCATAGTCACTGCGAAATAAGCTATCTAAGGAGAGTAGCGCTGCTAACAGTGCGGCTACCCACAATAGCCCAGGCGCGATGACCGCTAACAACTGGGGGTCTGGTGAAATACCAATGGGGAAAAGGGTAATCACCAAGGCAAAAAAAACTAGCGGGTTAAGCACCTCCCCTCGCCGTCTAAGCATCAGCGTTAAATCACGCCTGAGTGTGGCGTTAAGCGCAACAATGAGCCCCCCTTTAGGGTCATGCATAGGCATTACCGGGGCACTGACGGTGGCATTTGTACTGGACAACGCTATCTCCTTTTACCCCAACTGTACTCTTCGGAGTACGGGTGAAGCGGTTAACTCGTGATGCGTGGTAACCAGTACACACCCTCCTGCTTTGGCGTGTGCAACTAATTGCGTCTCAAGCGCTGCCACACCGTCACGATCGATCGCCGTAAAGGGCTCATCCAGCACCCAGAGAGCTCTAGGGGTAAGCGTTAACCTTGCCAGCGCAATTCGCCGCTGCTGGCCCGCAGAAAGCTGCCCTGCCGGCACGTCTTCAAAGCCTCTCAACCCCACCTTAGCCAAGGCCTCTTCACGCTGCTCTTCAGAGCCTTGATCACCACTAAGCGCCTGATACCAAGCAAGGTTTTCTAGGGGGGTCAGACCCGATTTAACCCCCGGGGCGTGTCCTAGATAGAGCAAATTGGCGAGAAAATGTTCACGGGTTTCACGCATTAATGCGCCATTCCAGTAAAGCTCGCCATGATAATCGCTCAGTTGGCCCGAGAGAATCTTCAACAGCGTTGTTTTACCGCTGCCGTTAGGGCCTTCAATGCGTACGATCTCACCACGTTGGATATCAAGATCGAGCCCTTCAAATAGCCAGCGATCATCGCGTTCACAGGCCAGTTGTCGGGCTTGTAGGCACAGGCTCAAAGGTCTCTCCAGCCATATTGAATTCGGATCGAACTCTACACGGAAAGGCACTTTCTCGCCAGTCGCACTCTGCGGCCTGGGGTCGCAGCATGATGCATATCAATAGGAGAACCAAAACCGCACGCCAGTGATAAGTGAAAACGCACCACTGGAACTGTATGCAAGAACAGGTTTATACTGCATCTACTGTATGAAAAAACACCCCATAAAAATACAGCACTCAATACAACCAAACGCCTAAGGAACGGGCGCTGCATTGGAGAAACTACGATGACGATGTCGATGCCAGCACCACGACCCATCCAGGGCGCCCCCCTTCAGCCAGCACCACTTTCCACGACCACCGCGCGGCAGCGTAACGCTGCACACATTACACGACGCAACACCTACGCACTCAAAGTACGTGGCGACCGCATGCGTGACAGCAACCTGTTCGATGGCGATGTTATTATTATTCGCCGCTATCAGCATGATACCCAACAGGAAACAGCGGTGGCGACTATTAACCAGCGTGAAGTCGCGTTAAAACAGCTCTCGATTAGTCGTCTGGGCGTGCATTTATTGCCTGAAGACGCAGCAACACCAGCGGTATTCCTGCATAATTGTGATATTCAAGTTTTAGGCATGGTGATGGGCATTGAGCATCACGACTCACCATCACAGCATCATTAAGGCTAACTCAAGCCTCACGACTCTCAGGAGTAATGAGTGCGTTACCGCATCCCTGACTTACCCCCGACACAGTGGCACACAGACGTTATAGAGGTAGAGAAAAGCCAATTTCTCACCTGGGTGTGCCATGCACCGAACAAAGAAGCTTTTGATTCGCTGCTGCATGCAGCCAAAGCGGCTCACCCTAACGCAAGCCACCACTGCACCGCTTTTATTGCAGGACCACCTGGGGAGCAAACGCATATTGGCTTTTCAGATGACGGTGAACCTGGCGGTACAGCCGGAAGGCCCATGTATCAAGCTTTATTAGGCAGTCGGCTGGGTGAAATCGGCTGTGTGGTAATTCGCTATTTTGGCGGCACAAAACTCGGCACCGGCGGGCTTGCCCGCGCCTACGCCCAAGCAGTCAATTCAGGGCTTGAAGCGTTGCCACTTCGAGAAGTTGTTGAACGAGATGACTATCAACTAAGCGTTGGCTTTGCCCACGAAGCAATGGCGCGGGCATGGTGCGATGAACAGCAAATTCCTATTCATCATGTCGATTATGATGGTAACGGGGTGTGCTTGACCATTGGCTGGCCGCGGGACGTTACGCTAGACCTAGCAACGCTCGAAAACCGCCTCAAAATGACGCTCGACATCCAGAAAGCCTAGACTACGCGTTGACTAGATTGCGCCAATAAAACTCACAAAACAAAAAACGCGACTTAAGCGAGCGCTTGCTCGATAAGCCGCGTTAACGGGCTATGCGTATTTTTACATTTTGACTGGGTTTAGCTGAGGTACTTGATCATCACCCCGGCGGCCACTGCTGAGCCAATGACACCAGCCACATTGGGGCCCATCGCATGCATCAGCAGGAAGTTATGCGGATTCGACTCCAAGCCAACTTTATTGGCTACCCGTGCAGCCATCGGCACCGCTGACACGCCAGCAGCACCAATCAACGGATTGATCGGCATTTTACTCATCACGTTCATCACCTTCGCCATGAGAACACCGGCCGCCGTGCCAATAGCGAAGGCCACCATACCCAGCGCCATGATGCCAAGTGTTTCCACTGCCAGGAAGGAGTCGGCCATCAAGCGCGACCCCACTGCCAAGCCCAGCACAATCGTGACGATGTTAATCAGAGCGTTTTGAGCCGTGTCCGTCAGGCGCTCCACCACGCCGCACTCGCGCATTAAATTACCGAAGCAGAACATCCCCAACAGCGGTGCTGCATCTGGTAAAAAGAGCGCTACCAGCATCAGCAGGGCCAGCGGGAAGATAATCTTCTCAAGCTTGGACACTGGACGCAGCTGAGTCATCGCAATCTCACGCTCTTTCTTCGTCGTCAGCAACCTCATAATCGGCGGTTGGATCATCGGCACTAACGCCA
Source organism: Halomonas sp. (assembly GCF_017515565.1). Classification (GTDB taxonomy): domain Bacteria; phylum Pseudomonadota; class Gammaproteobacteria; order Pseudomonadales; family Halomonadaceae; genus Vreelandella. Next base: position 93,501 of record NZ_JAFWFN010000035.1, on the reverse strand, counting down.
TATAGGCATAGGCAGCTACAGCAATGGCGCCCAGCAATTCTGGCGCTAACACGCTCGATACATAAATAGACGTTGGGCCGTCAGCACCACCGATGATTCCGATAGCCGCCGCTTGTTCGATGGAGAAATCCATCCAGCCCATTGCCGACATACCGACTGCGCCAAAGACCGTGGCAAAAATACCGAACTGCGCAGCAGCGCCCAAAAATAGCGTACGCGGATTGGCCAGCAGCGGACCAAAATCAGTCATCGCCCCAACACCCATAAAGATGATCAGCGGCGCGATTCCAGAGGCAATAGCGATGTTATAGAAGGTGTAAAGCATGCCATCGCCATAACCAACATTCATGGCAACATCTCTGGCAGCACGCAGCTGATCCGGTGCAGCAGCGTCTTCAGCAATCGCCTTTAATGTTTCCCGCCATGCTTCTACGCCAGCCAGTGGATCAAGCGTTGCGCCCAGCGCCGAGGCTATCTGATGCAAAACGGCTGGTTGCGCGACCTCCATTGCTTGATCAAGGGCCGAAATAGCCAACCCTGCCTCAGGAATGTTGGCAAGAATGCCGCCAAAGCCAATAGGCACCAGCAACAGTGGCTCAAACTTCTTATAAATAGCCAAGTAGAGCAGCCCAAGCCCCACCAGGATCATAACCGCCTGACCCAGCTCAAGGTTATAAAGCCCTGAGCCCTCCCATAAGGTGATTAAATTATCCATTGCCGAATGCCCTTAAAGCTCGATCAACGAGTCGCCAACGGCAACGCTGTCGCCCTCGCTGACATTAACTTTCGATACGGTGCCGGCGCTGCTAGCACGCACTTCGGTTTCCATTTTCATGGCTTCCAGAATAATCACGACATCACCTTCCGCTACTTGGTCGCCGGGGCGCACATTCACTTTGAAGATATTGCCCGCCAGCGGTGCGTCGATGCTTTCGCCACTGCTTTCGGCCTCAGCACTAGGCGCTGGCTCTTTTGCAGCACCGGCGACTTGCTCTTTCACCTCACCGATATCGCCCCCTTCTGAGACTTCCACCACAAACGCTTTGCCGTTGAGCTTAACGGTGTAAGTTTCTGGGCCGCTCGCCGCCACAGGAACGCTGGCGCTCTTCTCGACCTTAGCGGGAACCTTGGCAGCGCTAGCATCAGGCGCCTGGGGAACGGGTTCAAAGGCGTCTGGGTTGTCGCGATTTTTCAGAAACTTCAGGCCAATCTGTGGGAACAAGGCGTACGTGAGCACATCGTCTATTTCCCGCTCGCCATCAGCCAGGCGAATTTTATCTGCGCTGGCCTTCTCTTTAAGCTCAGTCGCCAGCCTGTCCATTTCCGGCGACAGGTTGTCCGCCGGGCGGCAGGTGATTGGTTCGCCGCCTTCCAACACCCGCTTTTGAAGCTCGGCATTGAACGGCGCCGGGGCGTAGCCGTATTCACCTTTAAGCAGTGCCTGAACTTCTTTAGAGATCGACTTGTAGCGCTCGCCCATCATGACGTTCATAACGGCCTGGGTGCCCACAATTTGTGAGGTCGGTGTCACCAGGGGGATAAAGCCTAGGTCTTCACGCACGCGGGGGATTTCATTAAGCACGTCATCTAGCTTATCGCCAGCGCCCTGCTCTTTTAACTGGCCTTCCATGTTGGTGAGCATGCCGCCCGGCACCTGAGCAATCAGGATGCGTGAGTCAATGCCTTTGAGCGACCCTTCGAAGGCCGCGTACTTTTTACGCACTTCGCGGAAGTAGCTAGCGATGTCTTCTAAAAGCTCCAGATCCAGGCCGGTATCACGGTCGGTATCCTTGAGCATCGCGACCACGGACTCGGTGGGGCTGTGTCCATAGGTCATCGACATTGAGGAGATAGCGGTATCGACATTATCGACCCCAGCTTCCACAGCTTTGAGGATTGTGGAGGTGGAGAGGCCGGTAGTGGCATGGCAGTGCAAATGAACCGGGATAGACAGCTCTTTTTTCAGCCGCGTTACCAAGTCATAAGCAATATATGGCGTTAGCAACCCCGCCATATCCTTGATAGCCAGCGAATCTGCTCCCATTGCGGCAATGGTTTTGGCTAGATCTACCCAGCTATCCAGGGTATGTACCGGGCTTACCGTGTAGGAAATAGTGCCCTGCGCATGCCCACCTACCTGGCGTACCGCTTTAATCGCACGCTCTAGATTGCGCGGGTCATTCATCGCATCGAACACGCGAAACACATCAACGCCATTGGTTTTTGCGCGCTCGACAAATTTATCCACTACATCGTCGGCGTAGTGGCGATAGCCCAGCAGGTTTTGGCCGCGCAGTAGCATCGCCTGGGGCGTGTTGGGCATCGCTTCTTTCAACGCACGGATGCGTTCCCACGGATCTTCGCCCAGATAACGAATGCACGAATCAAAGGTAGCGCCACCCCAGGTTTCGAGCGACCAGTAACCGACCTTATCGAGCTTTTCGGCAATCGGTAGCATGTCATCAAGCCGTAGCCGGGTAGCAAACAGCGATTGGTGGGCATCGCGAAGGACAACATCAGTGATTCCCAGAGGACGTTTTATTTCATTCATGGTCGTGGCTCACAGTTGGTACATTATGAATTTGTAGTAAATTTAACAAAGAAAATGCCGGTAGCGCAGCAAGCTAGCTACAAAAAGGGCTGCCTATTGGCGGCGCGAAGAACGATAACGATGCACTGCAGCACTAATCACGGCTAACACCTCGTCATTTTGACTTTTTGCGGCCGTTGCTTTTTTGCCGTTTCCACTGCTAGGCACCGCCGCCGGAGTCGGCTGAAAGCGGCCAATCAGCTTTGACATTAGCGTAACGCTAATTACCAAAACAGTAAGAAAAACAAAAACAAAGCCCATACCAAGCCCCATTAGGGCCAGCCCCTCGTGGAGTAGCTCTGTATCTTGCATACCGCATTCTCCTTATTTCAAATGCTTATCGGTACCTCAAAAGCCTCTAAAGGCACTTGGCGCAGTGAGGTCTATGCACTAACCTGCCACATCCAGAATAGATTGCAATGGCGCCATAGTGGAAGTCATGGTTGTTAATTTACTACAAAACGGCGAAATAGGCCTTGCGCCCATGGAGGGCGTTATCGACGCTCTCACCCGCGACTTACTTACCCGGCAAGCAGGTTTTGACTGGTCGGTAACCGAGTTTGTAAGGGTGGTTGATGCACGCCTACCGCCACGTGTGTTTTACAGGCACTGCCCCGAACTTACCCAACGCCCCGTCGCCACCCCAAGCGGTGTACCGGTGCATCTTCAGTTACTCGGCTCGGATCCTACCGCGCTGGCGGAAAATGCGCGCCAAGCGCTAGCCCTTGGCGCGCTAAGCATCGACCTGAATTTCGGCTGCCCAGCAAAACTGGTTAACCGCCACGACGGCGGCGCATCGTTACTTCGCCGCCCAGAACGGGTCTACCAAGCGGTAAAGGCAGTTGCCGAGGCCCTGGACGGCCAAATACCGGTGACGGCCAAGATTCGCCTTGGCTTCTCTGATCGACGCCTGGCCGTCGCCTGCGCCCAAGCCACCCAAGCCGGCGGAGCAGCCCGGCTAGTGGTGCACGGCCGAACACGGGATGAGGGCTACCGCCCACCTGCGCACTGGGAGTGGATCAGCAAAATTCGCCATCAGGTGTCTATTCCTGTGGTAGCCAATGGGGATATATGGACGCTTGAAGACTACTGGAAAGCGCGCACGCTCTCTGGCTGTCGCGATGTCATGCTGGGGCGCAGCGCATTAGCAGACCCCTGGCTTGCACCCCGCATTCGCCACTGGCAGCGCACCGGCGAGCGACTTCCTGAGACCACCTGGGAAATGCGTGTCAGCGTACTTAAGCTGTACGCCGCCACACAACGACAGCAACTACCTGATCGCGTGGTGGTATCACTTGTGAAACAGTGGCTGGCTCAAATGCGCCAAGGCAACGCAGAAGCCGACCAGCACTTTCAGCGTTTAAAGCGCCTCACAGACCTCGATACGCTATTAACCAACCTAATACCTAGCGGCACCCCTCTTCCTGCCTGTGAACCGGCCTAGACAGTGCTTAGCTACCACTCATACAACTTTACTGCGCAGTGCATAACCTCACCAGGCCCAGCTAAACGAATCGAGCAAAAAAAAGCGCCCTACCGCAAATGCGGGGGCGCTTGACACGATCGCAAGATCAGCGTGCGAGCCACGCTGACCAGGCTAGAAAACAGAAAACCCGCTCTCTGTGAGAGCGGGTTTTTAAATTCTGGCGCGCCCGGGAGGATTCGAACCTCCGACCCCCTGATTCGTAGTCAGGTACTCTATCCAGCTGAGCTACGGGCGCTTTACATTCATGTCTAACGTATTAAACAATGAAATAAGTGTAACATCAGATACTTACGCTTTCAACAACATGTGTTTTTAACAACGTATGTTTTTAAAAATTTGTTCTTTCAAAAACTTGCTTTTCAAAGAACTGATCTTCAATAACACCCGCCTGTAAGATGGCGCGCCCGGGAGGATTCGAACCTCCGACCCCCTGATTCGTAGTCAGGTACTCTATCCAGCTGAGCTACGGGCGCTAATCTTCTTACACATTACGGTAGTACGATATTACTTTTTCAAGTGGTACTGCTACTTGATATGCGGTTGGCGGAGAGAGAGGGATTCGAACCCTCGATAGGGCTATAAACCCTATACTCCCTTAGCAGGGGAGCGCCTTCAGCCACTCGGCCACCTCTCCTCAACGGCACGGCGCGAATATTACCGATTATGACGACTACTGTCTAGTCCTCTACAGATTTTTTTCGCACCGACCGGATGTTACCGCTTAAACGCCCTACGTGGGGCGTGACAATCACGGCCATTTACTCAGCTTCGCTTTCACTATTACGTTCGCGCTGAATGCGCTGATAGATCTCTTCGCGGTGAACCGCTACATCTTTGGGTGCATTTACACCGATGCGCACTTGGTTGCCTTTTACACCGAGTACGGTGACAGTAACTTCATCACCAATCATCAGCGTTTCGCCAACACGGCGGGTTAGGATGAGCATGGCTGATCTCCTTCTCAGACGTTTTAGTACAACGGGATGTGTCCGCCAGAAGCGACGCCAACCTATTATGCTGCATGGCGTCGCTCGTCACCAATGGCTCTCTGGCTCCATGACACCTTAACCTCCCGTTGAAAGAAAGCTCACCACCACTCAGCAGCGAGTCACCCCTTCAGCGTAGAAGGTTTAAGGCATTATTGTTATTCAGATTCTATATCTGTCTTATCTAAGCCGAAAGCTTTGTGTAATGCGTTAACCGCAAGCTCCATATGTTTTTCGTCAATCACCACGGAAATTTTAATTTCAGAGGTAGACACCATACGAATATTGACGTTTTCATCGGCCAATACGCGGAACATTTTAGAAGCAACGCCTGCATGCGAGCGCATACCGACGCCTACTAGCGACACCTTGGCGATATTATCATCACCGCGCAGCTCGCCACCGCCTAAATCAGGAATAACGGTCTCTTCAAGAAGCTTCTTAGTGGCTTTATAGTCACCCTTGGCAACCGTAAAGGTGAAGTCAGTGTAATCGCCTGCTGGCGCCACGTTCTGGACGATCATATCCACTTCGATATTGGCGTCGGCAATCGGGCCCAGAATACGTGATGCCACGCCGGGCACATCAGGCGTGTTCAACAGGGTGAGTTTGGCTTCGTTTTTGGTAAAAGCGATACCGGAGATCAGCGGTTCTTCCATAGAGTCCTCGTCTTGGTCTGCGTCTGCAACAATCAGGGTGCCAGGGCCGTCTTCAAAGCTCGACAGCACCCGCAGCGGTACGTTGTACTTACCTGCAAACTCCACAGCACGGATTTGCAGCACTTTGGAGCCTAAGCTCGCCAGTTCCAGCATTTCTTCCACTGTAATGCTCTCAAGGCGTTGCGCCTTGGAACATACGCGGGGGTCGGTGGTGTAAACACCGTCTACATCGGTGTAGATTTGGCACTCATCGGCGCCCAGCGCTGCGGCCAGCGCAACACCCGTGGTATCTGAACCACCGCGCCCCAGCGTCGTGATATTGCCGTTCTCATCAACGCCCTGGAAGCCAGCTACTACCACCACTTTGCCTGAATCCAGGTCAGCTTTCAGATCGTCGGTTTCAATACGCTGAATGCGCGCTTTGGTGTAGGCGCTATCGGTATGAATACCTACCTGGGCACCCGTGTGAGAAGTGGCGGAAACCCCAATTTGCTGGAGCGCCATGGCCAGCAACGAAATGGTGACCTGCTCGCCGGTCGACAGCAGCATATCCATCTCGCGCGGTGCCGGCTCTTCATTGAGGGCCTGCGCCATATCGGTCAGGCGATTAGTCTCGCCGCTCATCGCAGAGACCACGACGACGACCTGATGGCCTTGATCACGAAAGCCTTTGACCTTTTCCGCCACGGCCTTGATACGGTCGACAGAGCCCACCGAGGTGCCGCCGAACTTCTGTACGTATAATGCCATATGCCGTTTTCCTATGGGTTCGGGAATGGAGGGTGAATGTTGTTATTGCTAATTTTCTTAACTAACAAAAAGGCCGGTAGCAGATAATGCCACCGGCCCTCGTTATTAGCGAAGCGTGTTTTCCAACCAAGCCGGAACGCTGTTCAACGCTCCTGGCAGGGCGTCGGGCTGGCTACCACCTGCTTGCGCCATATCCGGACGGCCACCACCTTTACCGCCCACCTGAGAAGCAACGTGATTAACCAGCTCACCCGCTTTGACGCGGTTGGTCAAATCCTGGGTTACGCCAGCAATCAAGCTGACTTTACCCGCTGCGGGGTCTGCCGTAGCCAGCATGACAACCCCTGAACCAAGCTTGTTTTTCAACTGATCCAGTACGCCGCGCAGGTCTTTACCCGATACGCCTTCAAGCTGAGTCACCAGCAGCTTAACGCCATTAATTTCTTGCACCTGACTAAGCATGTCACTGCCTGCAGCGCTAGCTAGCTTAGCCTTAAGCTGCTCAAGCTCTTTCTCAAGCGCGCGGTTACGTTCAACTAGCGACTCAACCCTTGCCTCTACTTGCTCGGGCTTGGTTTTCAGACGCTCACCAAGGCGCTGCACACGGGCTTCTTGCTCGCGGAAGTACGCCAGCGCATTTTCACCGGTAATCGCTTCTATACGGCGCACACCTGACGCGATGCCCACTTCGCTAATTACATGACAGCAGCCAATATCGCCACTGCGGTTAACATGGGTGCCGCCACAAAGCTCTATAGAGAAGTCATCGGCCCCAATGGTCAGCACGCGTACATTATCAGCGTATTTTGCTTCAAACAGCGCGGCTGCGCCTTTCTCCTTGGCATCAGCCAAGCTCATTTGCTCAATTTTGGTCGGCGCGTTCGCCAATATCTGCTCATTGACCAAGCGCTCTACTTCAGCCAGCTGATCAGCCGTCATTGGTTCAAAATGACTAAAGTCGAAGCGTAGCCGTTCGGCGTTGACCAGCGAGCCTTTTTGCTGAACGTGATCACCCAGCACCAACCGCAGCGCTTTATGCAACAGATGGGTTGCCGAGTGGTTACGAATGGTGGCGCTGCGCAGGCTGGCATCCACTTCACCGCGAACGTTGACGCCTACGTTAAGCGCGCCCTCAACCATGATGCCTTGATGTAGATGGTGGCCGCTCTGCTTCTGGGTATCCGTTACCTGGAAACGCCCGCCGTCTACATACAGGTAGCCGGTGTCACCCACCTGCCCACCTGACTCGCCATAAAACGGCGTGCGGTCGAGCACAACCGTCCCTTTTTGGCCGGCTTCCAAGGCAGCCAGCGCGCTGCCTTCCGTATCAACGATGGCGGTGACCGTTGCCTGGTCTTCTAGTTTTTCATAGCCGGTAAAGCGGGTTTCACCTTCAAGCTCAATGGAGGCACTATAGTCTGCGCCAAACTGGCTGGCAGCACGAGCGCGCTCACGCTGTGCCTCAAGCTCACGCTGGAATCCCTCTTCATCCAGCGATACCTCCCGCTCACGGCATACATCAGCGGTAAGGTCATAGGGAAAGCCATAGGTGTCGTAGAGTTTGAACACCGTCTCGCCAGACAACACATTGCCCTGCAGCTCTTCAAGTGCCGCATTCAACAGCCCCATACCGTGATCCAGCGTACGAGCAAACTGCTCCTCTTCTTTGAGCAGGACGCGGGCGATCTGCCCACTGGCTTCATGTAGCTCAGGGTAAGCCTCGCCCATTTCAGCATCTAACGCGCCAACCAACTTGTGGAAAAACGGCTCTGAGGCGCCTAACTTGTGTCCGTGACGAATCGCCCGACGAATAATACGCCGCAGCACATAGCCGCGCCCTTCATTGGACGGCAGCACGCCATCGGCAATCAAAAAGGCACAGGAACGAATATGGTCGGCAATAACCCGCAGCGAAGGCGTTGCGGTGTCGCGGTGGCCGGTGGCATCAGCCGCTGCTTTTAACAGATTCTGGAACAGGTCGATTTCATAGTTGGAGTGCACACCCTGCATCACAGCGGCAACACGCTCTAAGCCCATTCCGGTATCAATAGACGGCTTGGGCAGCGGGTTTAGCGTCCCTGATGCATCGCGATCGAACTGCATGAACACCAAGTTCCATATCTCGATATAGCGGTCGCCGTCCTCTTCTGGGCTTCCCGGCGGGCCGCCCCACACGTCAGGGCCGTGATCAAAGAAAATCTCCGAACTTGGGCCACAGGGACCCGTATCGCCCATCTGCCAGAAATTATCTTCATCCAACTTGGAGAAGCGCTCCGGGTCGATGCCGATTTCATCTTTCCAGATACGCTCAGCTTCATCGTCACTAATGTGAACGGTTACCCAAAGTTTCTCTTTCGGCAGCCCCAGGGTTTCCGTTAGGAAAACCCAGGCAAAGCGAATGGCGTCGCGCTTGAAATAATCGCCAAAGCTAAAGTTACCCAGCATTTCAAAGAAGGTGTGGTGGCGTGCGGTATAGCCGACGTTATCTAAATCGTTATGCTTGCCGCCTGCGCGAACACAGCGCTGGGAAGACGTGGCCCGCACATAAGGGCGCGGGTCACGCCCCAGGAACACATCTTTAAACGGCACCATGCCTGCATTGGTGAATAGCAGCGTTGGGTCGTTGCCCGGCACTAGGGAGCTTGTGGGAACAATCGTATGCCCCTGCTCTTCAAAGAACGATAAAAAAGCCTGCCTGATTTCTGCGCTTTTCATAGGGTATCCGTGACAAGAAAGCGTGATGCCCCAGGGCGCTGTCGCCGCTACCCGCTGGGGTCGCAAAAGAAGCATTATAACGCAGTTGTCAAACGACTAAAGCCGCAGTTAGTGGCAGAGTTCCAAACTGAGGGGATATTTAGAGGGAAAAAGACTCAGATAAACAGCTGAGGGCATAGCGAATTTGCTCAAAATCGAACCCACGTGAAGCCAAAAAACGTTCGCGCTTGGCGCGCTCTTTAGGCGTGTCTCCGGGGGATGTGTATCGCCTTGCTAAGGTTTCTCGGGCTAATTCAAACCAATCTACCGCTTCACGCTCTTCTACCGCCGCCAGTGCAGCGGATAACGTTTCTTGATCAACACCACGCTGTCGCAGCTCACCTTTGATGCGAATAACGCCCTGCCCGCGTGCAATGCGCGAGCGAATAAAGCTTTCCGCGAACCGCGCATCTGACTGCAGCGATTGCTCAACCAGCGTATCCAAACAGCTCTGTATAGCCTCTGGCTCAAATGCTTTTTGGCGCAACTTGCGCGCTAGCTCGGCGCGCGAGTACTCGCGCCGAGCTAGCAGTTGAATCGCAACGTCGCGCGGGGTGGCGTCACCGCCAGAAGCAAACATAGCGCTCGCCCATCCTTTTAAAACCGCGCATCACAAGGGACTTATAGCAAATCATCGTCGCTGTCAGCGGCCACGTCTGCCACAGGCGCAGCCTCTTCTTTTTTAGGGTCAGGCTTGGCTAACAGCTGCTCACGAATCTGGGTTTCGATCTCTAGCATAATTTCCGGATGCTCTTCCAGATACAGGGCCGAGTTCGCTTTACCCTGGCCGATTTTCTTCCCTTTATAGCTGTACCAAGCACCCGCTTTATCCACTAGGTTGCACTGCACACCCAGGTCAACCACTTCACCGGCGTGGTAGATGCCTTTGCCATAAAGAATCTGGAACTCCGCTTGGCGGAACGGCGGTGCCACTTTGTTTTTAACCACTTTAACGCGGGTTTCATTACCCGTAACTTCATCGCCAACCTTCACCGAGCCAGTGCGGCGGATATCCAAACGCACGCTAGCGTAAAACTTCAGTGCGTTACCACCGGTGGTGGTTTCGGGGCTACCAAACATCACGCCGATTTTCATGCGGATCTGGTTAATAAAGATGACTAAACAGTTAGCGTTTTTGATGTTACCGGTGATTTTACGCAGTGCCTGGGACATCAAGCGCGCCTGCAGGCCAACGTGGGAGTCGCCCATTTCACCTTCGATTTCAGCACGCGGCGTTAAGGCAGCAACAGAGTCGATAACGATCACGTCTACACCGCCCGAGCGCACCAACATGTCGGTAATTTCTAACGCCTGCTCGCCGGTATCCGGCTGGGAAACCAGTAGGTCATCTAAATTTACACCCAGCTTTTCAGCGTAGCTTGGGTCAAGGGCGTGCTCGGCATCCACAAAGGCACAAACCTTGCCCTGCTTCTGCGCTTGGGCAATCACTGAAAGCGTCAGTGTGGTTTTACCTGATGACTCTGGGCCAAAGATTTCACACACCCGGCCGAACGGAAGCCCGCCAATACCGAGTGCGATATCCAGCCCCAGCGAACCGGTTGAAACCGACGGCATCACAACGCGAGGCGCATCGCCTAAGCGCATGACGGTTCCCTTGCCAAACTGACGGTCGATTTGGCTAAGCGCTGCATTGAGTGCTTTTGTGCGGTTGTCGTCCTGAGCCATTCAGAGATTCCTCATAACAAGCTGTATAATTAGCCAGTAGTATGCCAAAGATTAGCGGTTAAACAAATCCTCAACGCTATATTTAACGATTATTTCTTTTTGCTACCCTTTGCCTGCTCGGTGAGACGCGCCACCAAACCCGCCAACGCTTCGCGCACCGCCTGCTCTCTCACCGCCTGACGGTCGCCAGGAAAGTGAAAACACTCGGCTTGCTGATGCTCAGCGTCACCCCATGCCAGCCATACGGTACCCACCGGCTTCTCTTCGCTGCCGCCGTCGGGGCCTGCTACACCGCTCACCGCCACGGCTAAACTTGCACCACTTTCCCGGCAGGCGCCTGCTACCATTGCTTTTACCACCGGCTCACTTACCGCCCCTACACTTTCAAGGGTAGCTTCTGGCACCTTTAATAGGCGGCTCTTCGCGGCGTTCGAATACGTCACATACCCGGCGGTAAAGTAAGCCGAGCTGCCCGCTACCGACGTGATGGCGCTAGCAATTCCGCCACCAGTACACGACTCCGCAGTGGTCACTTCCACGCCAAGTTGCTGACACAACCGCCCCATCCTCTGGGCAAGCAGCGATAAATCAAGATTTTTCAGGCTGGAAACGCTGGGTGCCATAGTGACTCCTTCATGTAAGACCTCAGTTCAGCGTAGAATACAGCGTTTATCTTGCCCAAAGAACTTACTCCAAGAACTTGCTCTAAGAACTTACTCATAAAGCTGACTTAAAGCAGTTGCTCATAGAATTTACTCGAAAAACGTTCGCGAAGGACTTATTCGAGGAGCTTACTCGAAGAACTTGCCCAACGAACATGCCGTAAGCCGTGATGGCTTACGCCACGCTCAACCAGGACACCCATGTCACAGGCCAGCCCCCCTCATACGCCCATGATGGCGCAATACCTTAAGATTAAACGCGACCACCCCGAGGTACTGCTGTTTTACCGAATGGGGGATTTTTACGAACTCTTTTTCGACGACGCCAAGCGGGCCGCCGCGCTACTGGATATTACCCTGACACAACGCGGCCAATCGGGCGGCAAACCTATCCCAATGGCGGGGGTGCCTTACCACAGCGCGGAAGGCTATTTGGCGCGCCTGGTCGCTGGCGGTGAATCGGTGGCGATTTGTGAACAGATTGGCGACCCCGCCACCAGTAAAGGCCCCGTTGATCGCCAGGTCGTGCGTATTGTGACCCCCGGCACGCTCCACGATGAAGCTCTGCTGGACGCACGTCGCGATAACGTACTGGTATCCGTTGCCCCTGGAAAAGAGAGCTTTGGCCTTGCCTGGCTTGAGCTTTCCAGTGGACGCTTCAACGTGTTGGAAGTAGAGAGTGAAGCTGAGATGCTGGCGGAATTAACTCGCCTCTCCCCCGCTGAACTGCTAGTACCGGAAAGCCTGACGCTGCCTGATGCCTGGTCGCAAAAACGTAGCCTGCGACGCCAAGGCGAGTGGCTGTTTGACCTAGAGAGCGCCACCCGCAGCCTCTGCGACCAGTTTGAAGTACAGGATTTACGCGGCTTTGGCTGCGCGCACTTAACGACCGCGCTCATTGCCGCCGGGGTGCTGGTCGATTACGCCCGAGACACCCAGCGCTCACGCCTGCCCCACGTCACAGCAATTAGCGTGGAAAACCGCGACGATGCGGTGGTCATTGACGCCGCCAGCCGACGCAATCTAGAAATCGACATTAACCTTGGCGGCAACAGCGATAATACCCTCGCCAGTGTTTTAGACACCTGTGCCACCGCGATGGGTTCTCGGCTGTTAAAGCGCTGGCTGAATCGCCCGCTGCGCCAGCGAGATATCGTTGAGGGTCGCCAAGCAGGCGTGGCGCTGCTGTCCATCGACGCTGCCTACATGGCACTGCGCGACACCCTAAGCGACGTGGGCGATGTAGAACGTATTCTTGGCCGTGTTGCCCTGTATAGCGCCCGCCCTCGTGACTTAGCTCGCCTGCGTGATGCGCTAGTTACGCTTCCTGAACTTGAGCAGTTGCTGGCCGAGATGGATAGCGGCAGCGCCTTGGATAGCCTAAAACCGCATATTCGCCCCTACCCGGAAATGGCCGACACACTTACGCGCGCGCTGGTCGAAAACCCGCCCGTAGTGATCCGCGACGGGGGCGTGATTGCCAATGGCTTTGACGCTGAGTTGGATGAACATCGCGGCATGGCCGAAAATGCCGGCGAATACCTAGTTCAATTAGAGCTACGCGAACGCGAGCGTACGGGCCTGGCCAACTTAAAGGTGGGCTATAACCGGGTGCACGGCTATTTTATTGAACTGCCCCGCTCCCAAGCGCAGCAGGCACCCGCCGACTATATTCGTCGCCAAACGCTAAAAAACGCCGAGCGCTTTATTATTCCAGAACTTAAAGAGTTTGAAGATAAAGCGCTTTCGGCTAAATCGCGGGCGCTGACCCGGGAAAAATGGCTCTACGAGCGGCTAATGGGAGAGCTCAATGCGCTGCTCCACGCGCTACAAAGCACCTCCCGGGCACTGGCGGAGCTAGATGTACTGTGCGCCTTTGCCGAGCGCGCCGAAGCGCTCAACTGGGTGCGCCCGCAATTAGTCGATGCCACTGGCATTAGCATTAGCGCAGGCCGCCACCCGGTCGTTGAGCAGGTGAGCGATAAGCCGTTTGTGCCCAACGATGTCACGCTATCGCCCGACCAACACATGCTGATTATCACCGGTCCCAATATGGGCGGTAAATCGACCTATATGCGCCAAGCCGCGCTAATTGCCCTGCTGGCTCACAGCGGTAGCTTTGTGCCAGCTGACGCCGCTGAAATTGGCCCTATCGACCGTATCTTCACCCGCATTGGCTCATCGGACGACTTAGCAGGGGGGCGTTCCACCTTTATGGTGGAGATGACCGAAACCGCCAACATTCTGCATAACGCGACTGAACACAGCTTAGTGCTTATGGATGAGATTGGACGCGGGACCAGCACGTTTGACGGCCTCTCTCTTGCCTGGGCAAGCGCCGAGCATTTAGCGACTGCCCGTGCGTTAACGCTGTTCGCCACCCACTATTTTGAAATGACCGCCCTGCCTGAACAGGCAATCGGCGTGGCCAACATTCATCTAACCGCCACCGAGCACGGCGATAGCATTGTGTTTATGCACCGTATTGAGGCTGGCCCTGCAAGCCAAAGCTACGGTTTACAGGTCGCGCAGCTCGCTGGCGTGCCCACGCCTGTGATTTCCCGTGCACGGGAAAAACTGATCGCCCTGGAGCAGCGTGACGTTGATCAACAGCAGCGCCGCGCTGTCTCGGCAGGTTTAGAACAAGGCGCGCCGCAGCAGAACGACCTGTTTGCCAGCGCACCTCATCCCGTTGTAGAGGCACTTGAAAAGGCAGACGTGGACGATTTATCACCTCGGGAGGCGTTGGCACTGCTGTATCAATGGCGCGAACTACTGTGATCGTCTTAATAGAAGGTCATGTGGCGCTTGCCCACGGGTAAGGGCACCTCTAGAATGTCGCCCATACTTTTTAGCTTATAAAAAACGGCTGATTTATAACCATTCACGATTGACCATGACCGGAAGCGTTTCTGGTCCTGCAAGAGGGATAGCAAGATGACGTTTGTCGTTACCGAGAACTGCATCCAGTGCAAGTACACTGACTGCGTGGAAGTCTGCCCGGTCGATTGCTTCTACGAAGGCCCTAACTTCTTGGTTATTCACCCAGACGAGTGTATCGATTGCGCCCTGTGTGAGCCAGAGTGCCCCGCTGAAGCGATCTTCTCCGAGGATGAGCTGCCCGATAACCAAACGCAGTTTATTGAGATTAATGCGGAACTGGCCGAGGTGTGGCCAAACATTGCCGAGAAGAAAGACCCACTGCCAGACGCAGAAGAGTGGGATGGTAAAACCGGTAAGCTTGAGAAGCTGGAGCGCTAAACTGCAACACCGCTTAAAGCTCACAGCTCTATAAAAAAACCAGCGTTCGCGCTGGTTTTTTTACGCACCTTTTTTGTACCTCTATAACGCACGCGCACAAAAAAAGGCGGCCCGTAGGCCGCCCGCTCCAAGCACTTCCTCTGACCACTCCCTGTGTCAACTTCCTTAGATGACGTCCTTGCCAGGGCTCATGTCACTATGTCACCCGGCGCACCTACCTGCATCCCGTTGCATCCTGCCTGAAGCATCCTTGCCTCCCCTAGTCCTGAACGTATTGTGGCAGATAATTTGGGCACCACAAGCAGGCCAAAATCGCAAAAGGCGAGCCTTGCCGGCTCGCCTTTATTTTTTAATAACTTAAAAATCAGCCACTTAAATTATGATTAGTGGAAAATTTCGTTTTATCTTACCTTAACCAAGCGAATGTCGTCGGCATTTGTAAGAGATCTCTTACAAAATCTTGAGACATCTCTTACACGCCAGCGCAAAATTCTACCTTTACTGGCCTTTAATAGCCTTCAAACCCGGATAAGTTACCTCACCCAGCTCAGCTTCAATCACCAACAAACGGTTGTACTTGGCAACCCGGTCAGAGCGGCACAGCGAACCGGTTTTAATCTGCCCGGCACAGGTGCCCACGGCCAAATCAGCAATGGTGGTGTCTTCCGTTTCACCGCTGCGGTGGGAGATAACCGCGGTAAAGCCAGCGTCCTGGGCCATCTTGATGGCATCCAGGGTTTCAGACAGCGAGCCAATCTGGTTGAACTTAATCAGAATGGAGTTACCGATCTGCTCATCAATACCGCGCTTGAGAATTTTGGTATTAGTAACAAACAGATCGTCGCCTACCAGCTGCACTTTATCGCCCAGCTTATCGGTCAGCGCTTTCCAGCCCGCCCAATCGGATTCATCCATACCGTCTTCGATAGACACAATCGGGTAGTCGGCGCACAGTCCCGCTAGATAGTCAGCAAAGCCTTCAGCGTCATATACCTTGCCTTCGCCGGAGAGGTTGTATTGGCCATCTTTGTAGAACTCAGAGGAGGCGCAGTCGAGTGCCAGCGTTACATCTTTACCAAGAGAGTAACCGGCGTCGGCAACAGCCTGCTTAATCACGGCCAGCGCATCAGCGTTAGACGCCAGGTTAGGTGCAAAGCCGCCCTCATCGCCCACCGAGGTAGACAGGCCTTTGGCCGAAAGTACTTTTTTTAGCGCGTGAAAAATCTCTGCGCCCATGCGCAGGCCTTCACGGAAGTTGGCTGCACCCACCGGCTGCACCATGAACTCTTGGATATCGACATTGTTATCCGCGTGTTCCCCACCGTTGAGAATGTTCATCATCGGCACCGGCATGCTGTACTGGCCCGGCTGGCCATATAACTCAGCAATGTGAGCATACAGCGGTACGCCTTTGGCATTAGCGGCGGCTTTAGCGGCAGCCAGCGATACGGCCAAAATCGCATTGGCGCCCAGCGTGGCCTTATTTTCGGTGCCATCTAGCGCCAGCATGGCATCGTCCAGGCCGCGCTGATCGCGCGCATCCATACCCAACAACGCATTACGAATACTGCCATTCACGGCTTCAACGGCTTTTAAAACGCCTTTACCGAGGTAGCGTGTCTTGTCGCCATCGCGCAGCTCAAGCGCCTCGCGAGAGCCTGTGGACGCACCACTTGGTGCACAGGCTTCGCCCACGGCGCCACTTTCCAGGCGAACCATTGCCTGAACGGTTGGGTTGCCACGAGAATCGAGCACTTCCAGCGCACTGATTTCAACAATTTTGGTCATGACAGTATCCTTAGGTTGTCAGTCTGATAGACGGTGGTGGGTCAAATATATACCACGTTTATTATCACGATCAGCGAATGGCTAGCGGGCCGAAGCCTTTGACCATCGTGTCTAGCTGAGCAAGCTGCGACAAAAATGGCGCTAGTTGGTCCAGCGGCAACGCACAGGGGCCATCACACTTGGCGTTGTCTGGGTCTGGGTGCGCTTCTAAAAACAGCCCGGCTAAGCCAACAGCAACGCCCGCGCGAGCCAGTTCCGCCACTTGGGCACGGCGCCCGTCAGCGCTATCAGCACGGCCACCGGGGCGCTGCAGTGCGTGGGTAACATCAAAAAACACCGGGTAACCCGTTTGTTTCAAATCGCCAAAGCCCAGCATATCGACGATCAGGTTGTTATAACCAAAGCTCGTGCCTCGCTCGCACAGCATCAGGCGGTCATTGCCCGCTTCCTGAAACTTGGTGAGAATATGGCGCATTTCGTGGGGCGCTAAAAACTGCGGTTTTTTAATGTTAATAACCGCCCCCGTTTTTGCCATCGCCACCACTAGATCGGTTTGGCGCGCTAAAAACGCAGGTAGCTGGATGATATCAGCGACTTCGGCGGCGGGCGCCGCCTGCCATGGCTCGTGTACGTCGGTGATAATCGGCACGCCATAGCGGGCTTTGATGTCGGCTAAGATTTGCAACCCTTTATCCAGCCCAGGCCCACGGTAGGAGTGGATAGAACTGCGGTTGGCTTTATCAAAACTCGCCTTAAATACATAAGGCATACCCAGTGTTTGCGTCGCTTCAACGTACGCTTGAGCGATCTCATCGGCCAGTTCTGCCGACTCCAGCACATTCATGCCGCCCAATAACATTAGCGGCAAAGAATTGCCGGCGGTTAGGCCGGCAACGTTGATATGACGCTCTGGGGCTGGTGCGTGAGAAGCCATGCTTCCCCCCTTTACTCTTGAGGCGCCGCGTGGGCACGGGTACGTGCTGCTTTGTGCTCAACGGCGGCGTTAACAAAACCTGAGAACAGCGGGTGCCCATCGCGCGGTGTCGATGTGAACTCCGGATGGAACTGACACGCCACGTACCAGGGGTGGTCTGCAAGCTCCACCACCTCGACCAGCGATTGATCCACGCTCTTCCCTGAAACCACTAAGCCTGCCTTCTCCAGCTCATCAATAAACTGGTTATTAACTTCAAAGCGGTGGCGATGACGCTCAACAATCTCATCGGAACCATAGGCCGCGCGAGCTTTACTACCTGAGGCTAGATGGCAAACCTGGCCGCCTAGACGCATGGTGCCGCCAAGGTCAGAGGCCGCATCGCGTAGCTCAATTTTGCCTTCGGCGTTAATCCACTCAGTAATCAGCCCCACCACCGGGTGCTTGGTGTCGTGAGTAAACTCGGTGGAGTTGGCGTCTTCCCAGCCAGCCACGTTGCGGGCAAACTCAATAACGGCTACCTGCATGCCTAGACAGATACCCAGGTAGGGGATCTTGTTTTCACGGGCAAACTGGGCAGCAAGAATCTTGCCTTCCACGCCGCGCTCGCCAAAACCACCCGGCACCAGAATGGCATCTTTACCCGCTAAGCGCTCGGTACCGTGGCGCTCAATATCTTCAGCATCAATATAGTCGACATTGACCTTAATACGCCCCTGAATGCCCGCATGGATCAGCGCCTCATTGAGCGACTTGTAGGCATCCAGTAGCTCCATGTACTTACCGACCATGGCAATGCTTACCGACTTCAGCGGGTTCAGCTTGGAATCCAACACCTTAACCCATTCGGACAGGTCGGCTTCGGGGGCTTCAAGACGCAGCTTGTCGCACACGATATCGTCCAGGCCGTGCTCGTGGAGCATCAGCGGAATACGATAAATGGTGTCGGCATCCTGCAGCGGCACCACCGCACGCTCTTCCACGTTGGTGAACAGGGCGATTTTACGACGCTCGCTCTCTTCAAGCTCTACTTCACTGCGGCAGATCAAAATATCCGGCTGGATACCAATAGAGCGCAGCTCTTTGACACTATGCTGAGTTGGCTTGGTTTTGGTTTCGCCAGCAGTCTTGATGTACGGCACCAGTGTAAGGTGCATGAAAAGAGCGCGGTTAGCCCCCAACTCACTGCGAATCTGGCGAATCGACTCTAGGAAGGGCAGCGATTCAATATCACCTACCGTACCGCCGATTTCCACCAACGCCACGTCGAAGCCTTCACCACCGGCGTAGACGCGCTGCTTGATCTCATCGGTGATGTGCGGAATGACCTGAACGGTGCCACCCAGGTAATCACCACGACGCTCTTTACGCAGCACGTGCTCATACACACGGCCTGTGGTGAAATTATTACCTTGGGTCATTTTAGTACGAATAAAGCGCTCGTAGTGACCAAGGTCCAGATCCGTCTCGGCGCCATCCTCGGTGACGAACACCTCGCCGTGCTGGAAAGGACTCATGGTGCCCGGGTCCACATTGATGTAGGGGTCGAGCTTGAGCATGGTGACCTTAAGGCCGCGGGCCTCGAGAATCGCCGCCAGCGAGGCAGACGCGATGCCCTTGCCAAGAGAGGACACAACGCCGCCGGTCACGAAGATATATCGTGTCATGGAAAACCTGTCGAAACGTGATCAAAAGGCGTAACAGAAAGCCACACCAGGATGGGACGACAGAATAGCAGAGTAAGCCTTAAGGCTCAATTTGAACTGCTCTAGCTGAGGGGCGACATCGCCCCTCACTATCCAATATCATACGCTCAGGTAATCCAAAATCCCTTCTGCCGCTTGGCGACCCTCATAGATAGCGGTAACCACGAGGTCAGAGCCGCGCACCATGTCGCCACCGGCAAAGATTTTTTCATTGCTGGTTTGAAAGGCGTACTGGCCATGTTCCGGCGCCTTCACCAAGTCCCACTCGTTAACGTCGATATTAGCGCTATCGAACCAGGGTGCAGGGCTTGCCTGAAAACCGAAAGCGACCACCACCGCATCAGCGGCGATAATCTCTTCTGAACCAGGCACCACCTCAGGGCGACGACGGCCATTTTCATCTGGCTCACCCAAGCGAGTGCGCACGACCTTAACGCCCTCGACCTTCTCTTCACCCACCACCGCTACCGGCTGGCGATTGAACAGGAACTCAACGCCCTCTTCCCGCGCATTAGCCACTTCACGGCGGGAGCCGGGCATATTCTCTTCATCGCGGCGGTAAGCGCAGCTGACGCTCGCGGCCCGCTGGCGAATTGAGGTACGGTTACAGTCCATCGCCGTATCACCACCGCCGAGCACCACCACGCGCTTACCTTCCATGGAGATGAAATCGTTAGGATCTTTTTCGAACCCCAACCGACGGTTGACGTTGGCGATCAGAAAATCCAGCGCCTTGTAGACTCCAGGCAGGTCTTCTCCAGGGAAGCCACCCGCCATATATTTATAAGTACCCATGCCCAGGAATACGGCGTCGTACTCCTGAAGCAGCGTTTCGAACTCGACATCAGTGCCGATCTCGGTATTCAAACGGAACTCAACGCCCATCTCTTCAAAGACGGCGCGGCGACGCTCCATCACATTTTTTTCCAACTTGAACTCTGGAATACCAAAGGTCAGCAGCCCACCAATTTCCGGGTACTTATCAAACACGACGGGCTTAACGCCGTTGCGCGCCAGAATATCAGCGCAGCCAAGACCCGCAGGCCCCGCGCCTACAATGGCGACTTTCTTGTCTGTCCACACCACTTTTGACATATCCGGGCGCCAGCCCATGGCAAAGGCAGTGTCGGTAATGTACTTCTCAATCGAGCCAATGGTTACCGCACCAAAACCATCATTTAGCGTGCAGTCGCCTTCGCATAGGCGATCTTGCGGGCATACCCGACCACACACTTCAGGCAGCGAGTTGGTTTTGTGGGAAAGCTCGGCGGCTTCAATAATGTTGCCTTCCACCACCAACTGCAGCCAGTTAGGAATGTAGTTGTGTACCGGGCACTTCCATTCGCAGTATGGGTTACCGCAGTGCAGGCAGCGGTGTGCCTGGCTGGCTGCATCAGTGGGTTTGAACGGCTCATAAATTTCCGCAAACTCTTTTGCGCGAGTGTGTGCGGCTTTTTTCTCTGGGTCCTTACGACCCACGTCAACAAACTGGAAATCGTTATTTAAACGGCTAGCCATGATCTCTCTCCTCGAAGCGTAGGCTCTGGCGGGTTATTCCGGCTGACGCCGAGATTGATTCAGCAAACTACCCAGGCTTGCCGCTTTTGGCTTCACCAGCCAGAAGTGGCGCGCGTAGTCGCTAAAGTCTTCCAGAATCGCCGCACCGCGGGCCGAGCCTGTCGCTGTCACGTAGGCGTCGATCATCTCCCGTAGGTGGCGGCGATACGCTTCCATCGCTTCGGTATTGACCCGGTGGATCTCAACCAACTCATGGTTGTACTTATCCACGAAGCTGCGGTCTTCATCCAACACATAGGCAAAACCACCGGTCATGCCCGCGCCGAAGTTAACGCCGGTTTCACCCAATACGCAGACCAAACCGCCGGTCATATATTCACAGCAGTGATCACCTGCGCCTTCAATCACTGCGGTAGCACCGGAGTTACGCACCGCAAAACGCTCACCGGCCGTCCCCGCGGCGAACAGCGTGCCGCCCGTCGCGCCATACAGGCAGGTGTTACCGATAATGGCCGTTTTATGACTCTCAAACTGACTAACCTTGGGCGGCACAATCACAATGCTGCCGCCGTTCATGCCCTTGCCCACGTAGTCGTTGGCGTCGCCTTCAAGGTAGAGGTTTAAACCACGGGCGTTCCACACCCCGAAGCTCTGCCCAGCAACCCCGGTAAAACGCGCGGTCATCGGCGCAGCTTCAAGGCCATCTTCACCGTAACGTTTGGCAATCGCCCCAGAGGTCAACGCCCCTACGCTGCGGTCGCAGTTGGTAATGGTGAAATCAAAGGTACCGCCTGACTGGTTTTCAATTGCCTCTTTTAATGCGGCCAGCACTTCCTGGTTTTTAGCACCCGGGTCGTGGGGCACATTGCGGCTCACCTCGCAGAACTGCGGCGCATCTTTGGGTACAAAGTCGTTAGCCAGCAGCGGCGTTAAGTCGAGCTTGCGCTGAGAAGCCGTGTTGCCTTCCAACACTTCAAGCAGATCAGTACGGCCGATCAAATCGGTCAGCTTGCGAACACCTAGCATCGACATCAGTTCGCGCACTTCTTCAGCAATAAAGCGGAAGTAGTTTTTGACCATATCCACGGTGCCGCGGAAGTGTTCTCCACGCAGGAAGTCATCTTGCGTCGCAACGCCCGTGGCACAGTTATTCAAGTGGCAAATACGCAGGTACTTACAGCCCAGCGCTACCATCGGTGCCGTGCCGAAGCCGAAGCTCTCTGCACCTAGAATCGCCGCCTTAACAACGTCGAGGCCGGTTTTCAGGCCGCCATCCGTTTGCAGGCGAATTTTGTCGCGCAGGCCGTTAATGCGCAGCGCCTGATGCACTTCCGGCAAACCCAGTTCCCAGGGGGAACCCGCGTGCTTGATGGAGGTTAGCGGGCTTGCCGCCGTGCCGCCGTCGTAGCCGGAAACCGTGATCAAGTCTGCGTAGGCCTTAGCTACGCCAGTGGCGATAGTGCCGATACCCGGCTCGGACACAAGCTTCACGGAAACCTGTGCCTCAGGGTTGACCTGCTTAAGGTCAAAAATCAGCTGGGCCAAGTCTTCAATGGAGTAAATATCGTGGTGTGG
This sequence comes from Halomonas sp., assembly GCF_017515565.1. Classification (GTDB taxonomy): domain Bacteria; phylum Pseudomonadota; class Gammaproteobacteria; order Pseudomonadales; family Halomonadaceae; genus Vreelandella. Next base: position 71,146 of record NZ_JAFWFN010000035.1, on the reverse strand, counting down.
CGGCGGTGAAATCAGCGTCACGCCAGGCACAGAGTAGCGTAAGCGAGCAATGAGCTGATTGACCTTACCGCCGGGCAGCTGGCCGCCCTCGCCGGGCTTGGCCCCCTGGGCTACTTTGATCTGCAGAACTTCGGCATTAACTAGGTATGCCGGCGTCACGCCAAAGCGGCCAGAGGCGATCTGTTTGATTTTCGAACTGCGGATAGTGCCATAGCGAGCGGGGTCTTCACCGCCTTCGCCAGAGTTGGAGCGCCCACCCGCCTCGTTCATGGCCTGAGCAAGCGCTTCGTGAGCTTCAGGCGAAAGCGCACCCAGCGACATACCGGCGCTATCAAAACGCGGCAGCAGCGCCTCAACGGGCTCTACTTCATCTAGTGCGATGGGGTTTTCCGCAGGCTTGAGAACCAGCAGGTCACGAATCGTCGCTACCGGGCGCTCATTCACCAGCTGGGCAAACTTTTTCCACTTGGTGTAGCTACCCTCTTGTACCGCCGCCTGCAGCGACGTCACAACGTCTGGGTTGTAAGCGTGGTACTCGTGGCCGTGGACGTATTTCAGCATGCCGCCCTGGGAAATGCCTTTTCGCGCAATCCAGGCATCTTTCGCTAATAGCTCCTGCTGTAACTGCAGCTCGGCAAAACCGGTGCCTTGGATACGCGACGCCATGCCCACAAAGCAGGTGTCCATAATCTCATCAGACAAGCCCACTGCTTCAAACAGCATCGAACCGCGATAAGAAGCCAGCGTCGAGATGCCCATTTTCGAGAGAATCTTAAACAACCCTTTCTGCATGCCTTTGCGGTAATTCTCCCGCGCATCGGCAGGGTTGCCACTCAGCTCACCGGTACGGTGCATATCCGCCATGACCTGATACGCCAGCCACGGATAAACCGCTGTGGCGCCTACGCCAAACAGCACGGCCATTTGGTGAGCATCACGGGCGTAGCCTGTTTCCACCACAATGTTGGCATTAGGACGTAACGTTAAGCGACCAAGGTGTGAGTGAACCGCACCTACCGCCAACGCGGCTTGAATTGGCAACTGCCCCTTGGGCAGCTCAGCATCGGTCAGTACAAGAATGACCTTACCTGCCTTGACCTGCGCTTCGGCTTCTTTGCACAGCGCAGTAATGGCCTGATGCAAGCTCGTCTGCTCTGGGTCGTAGCCCAGCGACAGCGTGTGGCTAGCAAACGCAGGGTCGTCTTGGCTGACCAGCGCAGTAAACTTACGCGGTGACAGAACAGGCGTGGTTAAAATCAAGCGGTGAGCGTGCTCAGGCGTTGCCTTAAAGACGTTTAGCTCGGCGCCACAGCAGGTTTCCAGTGACATCACGATCGCCTCGCGAAGCGGGTCGATCGGCGGGTTAGTCACCTGAGCAAATTTCTGGCGGAAGAAATCGGTCAGCAGGCGCGGACGGCTAGACAGTACCGCCATGGGGGTATCATCACCCATGGAGCCCACCGCTTCCTGGCCACTCTCTGCCAGCGGGCGCAGTACCTGGTCGCGCTCTTCGAACGTTACCTGGAACATCTTCTGCTGAACGTTAAGCGCGTCGGTATCCATCGACTGGAAACGCGCAAGCTCGGCCAGCGCGGACTCTAAATAGCTGGCTTCCTGCTTTAACCAACGCTTATAGGGGTACGCAGATTTTAAGCGGTCATCGATATCATGGGTATGCAGCACTTCACCGGTCTGGGTGTCCACGGCCAGTATCTGACCAGGGCCAACGCGGCCTTTGGCGACAACATCTTCCGGCTTGTAACCGTAGGTGCCAATTTCAGACGCCAGGGTAATATAGCCGTTCTTGGTAATCACCCAGCGCGCTGGGCGCAGGCCGTTACGGTCCAACATACATACCGCTTGGCGGCCGTCGGTCATTACCACACCCGCCGGGCCATCCCAGGGCTCCATATGCATGGAGTTGTACTCATAGAACGCACGCAGTTCGGCGTCCATGGTCTCCACGTTTTGCCAGGCAGGCGGCACCATCATACGCACCGCGCGGTGCAGTTCCATGCCACCGGTGAGCAGCACTTCCAACATGTTATCCATACTGGAGGAGTCAGAGCCGGTGGTGTTGACGATTTCATCCAGCTCAGCGATATCCGGCAGATACTCGTTCACGAAGTTCGCTTTACGGGAGTTTGCCCAGCCACGGTTGGCTTCGATGGTATTAATTTCGCCGTTATGGGCAAGCAAGCGGAACGGCTGCGCCAGCGGCCAGCGGGGTGCGGTATTGGTTGAGAAGCGCTGGTGGAAAACGCAGATAGCGGTTTCCAGGCGGGGGTCGTTAAGGTCTTTATAGAACGCCGGTAAGTCTTCCGGCATTACTAAACCTTTGTACGACACCACTTCTGAAGAGAGCGACGCGACATAAAATTCTTCTTCTTTGCGCAGCGCCTGTTCTGCGAGACGGCGGGCCATAAACAGATCGACAGCAAAACTGTTGCTACTACCGGGCTGCACAAAGAGCTGTTCAATGCGTGGCAGGCAGTCAAGCGCCATGGGGCCGCAGACGCTGGAGTCCGTAGGCACCTCACGCCAGCCCAACACCTCTAAACCACGGGCACTTAACTTTTGGGCCAAGGTCTCTTTGGCGGCATTTGCCCGGGCGTCGTCATTGGGCAGGAAAACCACGCCTACAGCGAATTGCTCGCCTAGCTCTGCGTCCAGCGCTTCTTTTGCCGCTTCGCGCATAAACTGAACCGGCATTTTAAGCAGCAGCCCACAGCCGTCGCCGGTTTTGCCGTCGGCCGCAATGCCCCCACGGTGGGTCATGCAGGTAAGTGATTCAATAGCCGTTTTCAGCAAGTCGTGGCTGGCCTGCCCTTCCATGTGGGCAATTAAGCCAAAGCCACAGTTGTCGCGAAACTCGCCGGGCTGGTGGAGACCTCTATTCATGGGCGTGCCTCTATTAAGCGTATTTTATTAGCAGCGTTTGCATGGTATAGTTTCGGGTTTTTATTTTTTTATGACGCTTTATCACCCGCCCAGACAGGGGTTTTCCCCTAACCGCTGCTGCAAGAAATGGTCGCTCAGCATAGCTATTTGCCCCTAGAGCGCGCAATCTCTCGCGCCCACCAAATCCTCTAAAACCCTCGTCAAATCCTGTAGTTACACTAACTTAATTATAAAAAACACATACACTTCAACCACTTGCAAACCAATAAAACGATTTTTAAACGGTAAAAAATACTTTATATACTTTAGTCTAAATTTAGCCTAAAAACCCATGCCGATAGCGCATAAGGCATGCGGATTACACGCAAAGTGATTATTTAGCCTAACGCTCAGATAATAAAAAACCCGCACAAAGGCGGGTTCATCCATACAGGCAAATAGTGTGTTTTCAGCGTTAGCGGCTAAGAGCTAGTCACGAGGATAGCGCTGAAGCAGGCCCAAAAGGGTATCAGCGGGGGTTGCATCGCTAACACAGGCATCGCCTAAGGCCTTGAGCAGCACTAAGCGTAGCTTCTCGTCGATATTTTTCTTATCCAACCGCATACGCACCAAGAAATCATCTGCCGACATATTTGCCGGTGCAGCCAGCGGTAGCCCAGCGCTTTGAATGACTGCCTGCGCTCTTGTCAGCGCCGCCTCATCAATCCAACCTAATTGATGTGACAGCGTTGCTGCCATCGCCATTCCCGCCCCCACGGCTTCACCATGCAGCCAGTTACCGTAGCCTTGATGCGCTTCAATGGCATGCCCAAAGGTGTGACCAAGGTTCAGCAGCGCGCGGACTCCCTGCTCGGTCTCATCTTCAGCGACGATATCCGCCTTGATCTGACAGCTCTTGGCGATGGCCTCCGCAATCACTTCAGGCTCAACGCTGCGTAGCGCCTGCATGTTTTCTTCTAGCCAGCTTAAAAACGCCTCATCACGGATCAGCCCGTACTTAATCACCTCGGCAAGTCCGGCGGAAAGCTCGCGACTAGGCAGTGTGGTTAACGTATCGGTATCCACCAACACCGCTTTAGGCTGCCAAAAAGCGCCAATCATGTTTTTGCCTAGGGGGTGGTTAACGCCGGTTTTCCCCCCGACAGACGAGTCCACCTGAGAAAGCAGCGTCGTCGGCACCTGCATAAAAGCCACACCGCGCTGATAAGACGCCGCGGCATAACCCACCATGTCGCCAATCACGCCGCCGCCAAGCGCGATCAACGTGCAGCGGCGGTTAAATCCCGCCTCCAGCAGGGCATCCCAAATGCGCCCCACCTGCTCAATGGTTTTATGCTGTTCGCCGTCAGGAAGCACAACGCTTCGCACGTCGAGGTGGCCAGGAAGCGTGGCGCAAAGCGCCTCTAAATAAAGTGGCGCGATGGTGTCATTGGTCACCACCATCACCTGCTGACCCGCTAAGTAAGGCGTCAGCCCATTGGCATGCTGAAGTAGCCCTGCACCAATGTGAATAGGGTAGCTACGGTCACCGAGTGACACCGTTAACGTACGCTGGGCATTGAGCGTTTCTGTCATTGCGATACCTTTTTATTCTGCACTTTATTTGGCAATCCAGCGGTTTCCAACGGGTCTACCAAGCGATACACACGGCGCAGTATTTCATTAACCACGGCTCGCGGGCTGCGCCGGTCGGTGCGTACGGTAATATCCGACGTGGCGCGATAAAGCGGGTCTCGGGTGGCGAACATGTCATTCAGCACCTGCTCACGATTGGCACACTGCAGCAGAGGGCGGTTACGGTCTTTGGCAGTGCGCTTAAGCTGCTGGTCAACGGTGGTCATTAGATACACTACGGTACCGCGTTCGCGCAGGGCCCGACGGTTCTCTTCGCGCAGAACCGCGCCGCCGCCAGTAGCCACCACCACGTCTGATAGCTGGGTAAGCTCGTCAATCATTTGAATTTCACGCTGGCGGAAGCCTGGCTCACCCTCGACATCAAATATCCAGGGTATATCGGCTCCGCAGCGATCCTGTATGGCATGATCGCTGTCGTAAAACGGGCGCGATAGCTCTCCCGCCAATAGACGGCCTATCGTGCTTTTACCAGCCCCCATGGGGCCAATTAAAAAAAGATTGGGTAAATCCTGCATCAGCGAGTCATCAAACCATCATCAAGGAGTCGTGGAGTAATAAAGACTAATAACTCTACCTTTTCATTACTCTCTTGGGTATAGCGAAACAGCCGGCCAATCAGCGGCAGGTCACCCAGCAGGGGCGTTTTAGCAATTTGGCTCAACTGCTCTGTGGTCAAAATACCGCCTAGCACCACGGTTTGGCCATTATCCACCAGCACTTGGGTCTCAATCTGATTGGTATCAATAGGTGGCTCGCCGCCAAACTCGCTCTCGCGGAAGCTGTCGTTTTTAATCACCAAATCCATAATGATGCGGTTATCTGGCGTAATTTGCGGCGTTACCTCTAGGGAGAGCTCAGCCTCTTTGAATTCGGTATCTGGATTGCCCTGGGCATCCACGCTTTGGAAGGCTCGCTCTTCACCCTGGCGAATAATGGCCGTGCGCTGATTAGCAGTAATGACGCGGGGCTGGGAAATCGTCTGACTTTTGCCTTCACTTTCTAGCGCCCGCAGCTCAAGGTCTAGCAATATATCGCCGGATAAGTAGCCGAAGCTAAAGCCGGTGCCAGCCCCACCCGTCGAGCCTAGATCTACCGCTAACCCACCTTGGGCACGATTAATGCGATTGGGGTTAATATTACGCCTTTCAAACGCACCACCTTCCCCTTCTAAAAAGCCTCGGGTGCTGTCGAGCCCCCAATTAATCCCTAGCTCCCGTGAGGCTGTATCTCGGGCGATAACAATGCGCGCCTCTATTTGCACTTGGCGCACCGCCACATCAAGGCGGTCTAGCGTGCGGATAATATCGCGCACCTGCTCGGCGGTATCCTGAATCAATAATGTATTGGTGCGCTGGTCAACGCTGACGCGGCCGCGCTCGGTCAATAAGCCAAACCCATCACCGCCGCGCAGCAACTGGGCGAGGTCTTCTGCCCGGGCATACTTTACTTCAATGAACTCGGTAACCAGTGGGGCGAGCGTTTCACGCTGATTGCGCGCTTCAATTTCTTGGCGCTCAATGGCCGCCAGCTCGCTGGCGGGGGCAACGACAATCACATTGCCCTGCTCCCGGCTGGACAACCCCTGGCTCTGTAGAATCAGCGCTAGCGCCTGATCCCAAGGTACATCGTTTAAGTTGAGTGTCACGCGCCCCGTGACGCTGTCGCTTGCCACCAGGTTAAGCCCGGTAAACTCGGCAAGCGTTGCCAGCACCGCGCGGACTTCGATGTCCTGAAAGTTGAGACTTAACCTATCGCCGGTGAAGCTATCGCCTTGCCGCTCACGAACGGGCTGGGTCTCTTGGCTAACGGGCTGCACTTCGATAGTGAGCGTTCGCCCACTTTGAGAGGAAATCATCGCGTAGGGGCCGTTGGTTTGCAGCTCCAGCAATGTATCACGCTGACCAGGGCGCGGCGTGATACGGGTGATGGGCGTGGAAAAATCGGTCACGTCGTATATCTGATTAAGCGCATCGGGAAGGTCAACATCGCGCAGTTCGGCAATCACTCGGCCTTCACTGCCTTCACGTACTTGGCTCACCACGCCTTCTCGGTCAAAGGTGATTAGCAGGCGCCCTGCACCATCGGGGCCGCGGCTAAAATCAATATCTTCAACGCTGGGGCCCTGAAAGGTTTCGAGCGCAGGCGCTGTTTCATTGCTGCTGGGCGCCCCTAGGGTGATTTTCAACTGATCACCCTCCACCCGGGAGCGATAATCGAGAGGCTCTGATAAGTCGACCACCAGCCGAGTTCGGCCGTTACCTTCAATGGCGGTTACACGCTCGACACCGCCACTGCCCACATTCAACCGGCGCTGAGCCAGGCCGCTTTGGGTATCAGCTAAATCTAGCGCTAGGCGCGGCGGCGCATCTAGCCGGTAGCCAGTTAGCTCGGCTACACCGCCACTAAATCGCAGCACCAGCTCCACCTCTCCACTGCTGGATTGACGTGCATCCATATCCGTTAGCACTGAGGCCAAACTTAACGAGGGAGTAAGAGTTAGCAATAACAGCGTAATTCGACGAAGCGCGGCGACCATGGCGTGGTATCCAGTAACAAGTAAAAAAAGGCTATTCATCAATGGCAAGCGCTGCTTGGCGCTCTTGCCATCCCTGCTGTTGGCTAAACACTCGCTCCACAAGCGTGATTTCTTGGGAGGTAATACGAGTAATTCGCCCGTGGTTACTACCTAAATAATTCCCCACCCGAACGCTGGTCACCTTACCATCCGGCGAGGCAATCAGCGCGACCTGCTGCCCTCCCATGCCCAGCGTGCCTACCAGCCGTAACGACTGAAGCTGAAAATGCTCCAACGGTTCAGTGGTGCGCTGCTGGTCGGGGGCAAACTCGCTCGCTTCCGGCTGTAATAACGTGTCTTGGCTGCGCACGCTTTCCGGGGCAAGAAAAGGGCTGCGCACCTCAGCATATCGGTAATCAAGCGGCCGTGGCGCAGGCAGTGGCGAGATAATGTCGGGCGCCTGCCCACCGGGAGCGCGGCGTATCTCAGCTAGCGTTGTATCTAACTGGTCAAGATGTGCATCACTGCATCCCGCCACCACAATGCTACAGCACACCCACATCAAGCGCTTCATGGTGTGCTCCCTTCATCTGCTGCTTCTATATAGCTGTAGGTACGGGCAAGCAGAGAGAGCCGTAGAACATCGCCCTGCTGGTCAACAGGTACCAGAGTGAGGTCATGCTGGGTAACGATACGTGCCATTTGGCTTATATCCGCAGCAAACTGCGCCAGTTGGTGGTAGCCACCGCGCACCTGAATATCCAGCGGATGCTCAATATAGTGTGTCTTACTTACCGTCGGCCTCAAGCGAATTGTCTCGATCGTCAGCCGGTTATCCACGGCGGCATCACTAATACTATCCAGTAGTGAAGGAATTTCGGCACTGGTAGGCAACATTGCTCGCATTTGCACCATCTGCTCTTCCAGTGTGGCAAGCTGGCTTTGTATTTCGGGTAAGTAAGCCACTTCTGATGCTTTACTGCGATACTCACTCAGCAAGCGCACTTCTTGACGCTGCTCAATCGCTAGCTGCTCACGTTTTTCGCCCACCAGCCACCAACTGATGCCACCAAACATCATCAAGAAAGCGAGCACCCCACATAACCCTTTAAGTAGCGAGGGCCACTCTCCCGCCTCTTTGATGTCCAGCGCTTGCCAATCAAGATTTTGAAAGCGTTGCCACTCTGAGCGCCAGCGTTCTCGATCCCAGCTCATTGCCCAGCCTCCTCGGCAGCCGCTTTGCCAGCAGATTGAACAACCTCGAACTGAAAAGCACGCTCGCTTCCATTCTGCCCGCTAGACACTTCAGAAAGCACCGGCACCCCAAGCCCAGGCATGCTGGCTATTTGGCGCAACTGCTCGGATACCTGGCGCTCGTTACCTGCTACGGCCGAGAGGCTAATGCGCTCACCGCTTCGGCTAAGGCGCTGATAAACCACGCCCTGGGCCACACTGGCCGCCAAATCATTAAATAGCTGAACCGTATGGATGCGCTCACTGTGTAGCGTTTGAAACAGCCGCAGCTGTTCGCCTAGCTGTTCAGCGTCGGATTGGTAGCGCTGTACGTCGGCAATTTCTCTATTCAGCCGCTCTATATGGGTAGTGATATAAGCATTACGCTGCTGCTGAGCAACAAGCTGTTGCTGATACACATACGAGACGGCATAGGCCAGCGCACCGCCCGTTAACAGCATCAGTAACACCACGCCATAAAAGGCGCGGGTCTGCTTCTCCCTGCGCGCTTCACGCCAGGGCAGCAAGTTAATATTAATACTCACTGGCCGACCCTCATCGCCAAGCCACCGGCCGTTAACATGGCGGGGGCATCGTTGGTGAGTGCTTCAATATTTAAGCGTTTATTCACCCGCATGCGTTGGAACGGGTTAGCAATGGTCACCGACATTCCGCTATCTTCTGCGATACGTTCGGCAAGGCCAGGAATAACGCTTGAGCCTCCCGCCAGCACAATGTGCTGCACCTCATGCTGGCGAGCCGCCGTATAATACAGCTGCAGCGAGCGCCCCACTTGCTGTACCACGGTGTCTAAAAACGGATTAAGCACCATGTCCTGGTAATCGTCGGGTAATCCGCCGCGTTTTTTGGCAAATCCGGCCTCTTCATTGCTCATCGAATAGCGGTCGCGAATAGCATCGGTAAGCTGGCGCCCGCCATACACCGTGTCACGGCTATAGACAATTTGCCCTCCGCGCACCACGTGAAACGCGTTCATATTGGCGCCAATATCCACCAGCCCAACACACGCTGCTGGGTCGTTTTCAACATTTAACTGGCGGCGCAGCTCAGCCAGCGAGCGCTCCATAGCAAAGGTTTCAACATCAACAGCTGCCGGTTCAAGCCCAGCGCGCTCTAAGGTTTCGGTTAGTTGACTCACGTCCTGCTGACGACACGCGACTAACACCACCTGCTGCTGGTCTTCATCAAACGGGGCAGGCCCCAAACACTGAAAATCAAATGCCACTTCACTGAACGGAAACGGAATATGACGGTCTGATTCGGCGGCTATCCGCTCTTCGATTTCATCTTCGCTAAGCGATGCTGGAAACGTGAGCGTTTTAGTAATGGCAGCACTTGCCGGCACGGCCACCGCAGCCTTACGCGTAGATGGTTTTGCATGCTCCACCGCACGACTTAGCACGTTGGCTACATCGTTAATATCGCGTATGCGACGTTCTACCACGGCACCTTCGCGCAGCGGTCGCACAGCGTAGCTTTCTACTTGGTAATTATCGTTGCACTGCTTGAGCTCTAACAGCTTGACGGTTGCCGAGGTAATATCGACACCAATCAACCCTTTAGTGGGTTTAAGTAAGCGCATGTGGGGTTCGGCTCCGCCTGCCAATCTTGCGAGTTCTGAGGTTACATGATTTTTAGTTAAGTCACACGCAGATGGCCTTACGGCACATCAACACTGGTGGCCGCTGCTTCACCTTCCTATAATGGCAGCCAATTACGTGTTACGGCCCTTTTAGCGCCGTACCTATTACTTCTTTCCACGGGTGCCTTCTGTTCATGACGTTTTTTCGAACCCTCATCCTGTCGCTGTTTTCGCTGATTGTGGCATTGATTGGAGCCACTGCGCTGGCAGTAGTAGGCGCGGCTATTTATTTTTCGCCAGGGCTGCCCGATGTGCGTCAGCTGCAGAACTTCGAGCTGCACACACCCCTGCGTATCTTCACCAACGACGGCAAGCTGATCGGTGAGTTTGGTGAAGAGCGCCGTATGGCGATCGACTTTGCCGAGATCCCTCAGGATATGATCAATGCTTTGATTGCAGCTGAGGATGCCAACTATTTCGACCACTCAGGCGTCGATCCTCGGGGCTTAGCAAGGGCCTCCGTGGAACTGGTACAGAGCGGTGGCACGATTCAATCCGGCGGCTCCACCATCACCATGCAGGTGGCACGTAACTACATGCTGACGCTGGATCAAACCTTCACTCGGAAGATCCGTGAAATTCTGCTTGCCCTGCAAATGGAGCAGCTACTCAGCAAAGAAGAGATATTTGAGCTTTACGTTAACAAAATTTTCCTGGGCAACCGCGCCTATGGCATTGCGGCGGCCTCAGAAACCTATTACGACAAGCCCCTGGCTGAGCTTACCCTAGCAGAAACCGCCATGATTGCCGGGCTGCCCAAGGCCCCTTCTGCCTTTAACCCACTGGCTAATTCTGAGCGCTCACTGATCCGCCGTAACTGGATTCTGTTCCGTATGCGCGGGCTGGGCTACATTGATGACGAAGCATATCAGGAAGCGGTTCAGTCGCCGGTAACTGCCCGCCGCTACTTTACCCAAACAGAAGTTGATGCCGCTTATGTGTCTGAAATGGCACGCCAGTACGCAGTGGAACGCTTTGGCGATACCGCTTACACCGGTGGCTACCGCATTTACACCACCATCGACAGTGAAATGCAGCCCTATGCACGCCAAGCACTGGCCAATGGCCTAGTTGCTTACGATCTTCGCCATGGCTGGCGCGGGCCTGAACAGCGTGATATCGCATCAAGCCTGGTAGAAGCCCAAGAACAGACCGCCACCCAAGGGCTGGAGGAAGAGCTTGCGGAGTCTCCCGAAATCCGTCAAACGGCGCGCCAAGCAGCCCAGCGCAGCCAAACGGAAGTGGAAGGCATTGATGGCGATGTAAGTAACTGGTTACAAGTATTAGACCGCACACCCAACTTTGGCCTGTTGCGCCCCGCCGTTGTAGTAGAAAGCAGTGGCCGCGAGATGCAGGTGCTAGTTCGTGGTGGCGAACTGCACACCATCCCATGGAGCGGCCTAAGCTGGGCACGCCAATACCTAAGCCCACGCAGCCGGGGGGCCGAGCCGAGCTCTGCCGACCAAATTGCCGTTCGTGGTGACTTAGTGCGCGTGTTTGAAAACGAAGACGGCACTTTACGTTTGTCTCAACGGCCTGATGCAGAAGGCTCGCTGGTTGCTCAAGACCCGCGCACCGGGGCAATTTTAGCCCTGCAAGGCGGCTTTGATTTTAACGCCAGCAAGTTCAATCGTGCCGTTCAAGCCCAGCGCCAGTCGGGCTCTATCTTCAAGCCGTTTATTTACCTAGCAGCGCTGGAAGATGGTGAAATGAACGCCGCAAGCGTTGTAAATGATGCGCCCGTGGTACTGGATGACGGCAGCAATTCATTATGGCGCCCGGTGAATTCAAGCCGCGACTTCCAAGGCCCCACGCGCCTTCGCCCTGCCCTGGCTCGCTCGCGCAACCTTGTAACCATTCGCGTCCTGCAAACCATGGGGTTGGATCATACGATCAACTATCTAGAAGGCTTTGGATTTGCCTCCAGCCGCCTCCCCCGTGGTTTATCGTTAGCGCTGGGGAGCGCCGATCTGACGCCAATGGAGATGACCAATGCGTACGCCGTGATCGCTAACGGTGGTTTCCAGGTGGCTCCATGGTTTATCCAGCGGGTTACCCGCAACGATGACAGCGAACTGATTGACGAAGCAACACCCCAGGTCGCCTGCCCAAGCTGTGCAGAGGGACAAGAAACCGTTGAGATCGACGGTAAAGAGTATCCGGTTGCGCCCCGTGTGGCTGACGCCGCAGCGGTGTATATTTTGCGCGACATGCTACGCGACGTTATCACCTCAGGAACAGGCCGCGCGGCACTGAGCTTGAACCGTGACGACATCGTGGGTAAGACCGGCACCACCAACAACCAGCGTGATGCTTGGTTCGCCGGTTTCAACAGCGATGTAGTGACCACTGTGTGGGTAGGTAAAGACAGCAACGAAACCCTTGCCGAGTATGGCGCTAACGCTGCCCTACCGATTTGGATCGAGTTTATGGGCGGCGCTTTAGCAGGCTCTCCTTCTGCGATCCCCGATCGTCCAGACAATGTTGTTGCTGCACGGGTAGACGCAGACACAGGCCGTCGCTTGCAAGATAACCAGTCAGGCGGTATCTCCGAACTTTTCCATCGGGATCACCTGCCGGAGTATCAGACTGGCCGTATTAGCCGTGAACTAGAAGAGGTAGGCGGTTCGCAAGGCTCTGGCACTGCGGAGTCGATCTTCTAAGCAGCACCGTCAACAACTAGCCCCAAGCAAAAGCCCGGAAACCTAATGGTTCCCGGGCTTTTTTAAGTCAGCCAATTTTGTACATCAATATTACTGGCTGTCTTCACTGGCCTCGCGGCAGCTTAAGGCTTAACCCGTCATTGGCGTTGCCTGAGGTTCACGCTTACTGGCCAGCCAATTGGCACCTATCGCCAAGCTCATAACTACTACGCCCGCTACTTCGGTGATTAAGCTTGGGTAGAACACACCGACGATAGCAGCAGCAATCGCTAAGCGCGGTAACAGCGACATTTTGGTGAAGAGATAGCCTTCCAACGCGGCCGCAAAGGCACCAAGGGCAAGAATCGCGATGACCGCATTCCAGATCACGATAGGCACAGGGCCACCGACAATGATTTCCGGGTTAAACACCATAAACAGCGGAATCAAATAGAGACCTTTGGCAAACTTCCACGCTTGAAAGCCGGTTTCCATTGGCTTACTGCCCGCAATAGCCGCCCCAGCAAAGCCTGCCAAGGCGATGGGCGGCGTCACGTTAGAGTCCTGGGAGTACCAGAACACCACCAAGTGAGCAATCAATAGCGGCACGCCAAACTCAGCGGTAAGCGCAGGTCCCACCAGTACGATCAACACAATGTAGCTTGCGGTGACCGGCAGGCCCATGCCAAGGATTAAGCTTGCCAGCAGCACCATCACCAGCGCCAACACCAAGTTACCACCCGAGAAAGCCAGCATCATGGAGGAGAATTTCAGACCCAGCCCCGTAAGGCCGACTACCCCAACGATAATACCCGCCACCGCACAGGCCATGGAGACCGCCACCGCATTGCGGGCGCCTAGTTCTAAGCCCTGCACTAACTTCACAAGGCCAGCCCATAGCACGCCCCGAGTGCGCTCAAACGTTACCGGCTGGCCCTGCCCTGGCGCAACAAAGAAGTACCACAAGGCGTAGCGCAATACCGCCACCACCACCATGGTCACCACTGCGTAATAGCCCACCCGCATCGGCGACATGTTCATGACCAACAGCCATACCAGCACCGCCAAGGGCAGTAAAAAGTGCCAGCCATCTTTCATTACCTGGCGCATTTGCGGCAGCTCGCTTTTAGGCAAGCCCTGCATACCCTGCTTTAAAGCGATGATATGAACAAAAAGGTACACCGTCGCAAAGTACATAATCGCTGGCAGAATACTGATTTTGACGATCTCTAAATATGGCGTATTGGTGTACTCAGCGATCAAAAACGCCCCGGCGCCCATTAAAGGCGGCATGATTTGCCCCCCGGTAGACGCAGCCGCTTCGATACCGCCCGCCTGCTTCGGCTTATAACCGAGCTTTTTCATTAACGGAATAGTAAACGCGCCGGTGGTCACTACGTTGGCTATGGCACTGCCAGAAATAGACCCCATACCCGCCGAGGCAAGCACCGCTGCTTTGGCAGGCCCGCCGCGCTGGCGGCCAGTGGCGGCATAGGCCATATCAATAAAGAATTTACCTGCACCGGTGCTTTCCAAAAAAGCGCCAAACAGTACAAAGATAAAGATATAGGTCGCTGCCACCCCTAAGGGCAGGCCAAAGATACCCTCCTGACCGAGATAGAGCTGCCCCGCTACGCGGTCAAGGGAGTAACCACGATGCGAGAGAATGCCGGGCATCCACTCACCGAGCCAAGGCAATTCGCCCCGTGGCCCGGCAAACGCATAAATAATGGCCAGCAGGCCAATCACCGTCATTCCAAAACCTACCGCACGGCGGCTGGCTTCCAACACGGTCACGGTGGCAATGCAGGCCACCAGGATATCGGTTTCGCTCCAAAACCCCGCGCGGCTGAAGATAGCATCCAGGTTAAGTACTAAATAGCCGCCGGTAAGCAGCGCGCCTGCCAAAAATAGGCAGTCTATCCCCCAGCCAAGCACGCCGCGTTTGCGCTTGGGGCCGAAGGCTGGAAACATTAGAAACGCCAGCAGCATGATTAGCGCTAAGTGGATACTACGCTGATAAAACAGCCCCAGTGGCTGAATGCCCGCAGAGTAAAGCTGGAACAGGGAAAGACCCACCGCCACAATGGTGATACACCACAGCACCATTCGGGGTTGAATCGCATTACCGCCTGGCATGACAACCGGCGGTGGAGTGGATTCGCTCATGAAGTCCTCGGAAGCGTTGTCTTGCTTATTTTTTATTCGCGCGGAATCGCGTAAGGCTCTGCCAGTAGTATAGTCACGCGCTGCCCTGCCGCGCTGTCACTTAAACTGACTGCGGGATGCTCGCCATCCGGCCACACCACTTGATGATTAACCGCAGGCGAACCGACTCTTAATACATAGCGATTGTTGGGGACGGGCTCATGAATTGCATTGATCCAGTATCCCCCGTGACCATCGGAGACTTGCTCACCCCGGCCTTCTACATGCCCAAGGCCTGCGGCAAAGTCGGGTTGGTGGCTACGCTCTAACTGCATCACGCCTGCTACGTTGCGGTAGCAGTCCAGCACCGTAAACTTGGCTACTGAGTGATTCCATTGGATACACCAACGCGTACCCACAGGCGCAGCAGCGGCGACTAGCGTTTCACCTTGCTCCGAGATCACCATTAACCGCGCATACGCAGACGCCGAAGCGGGGGATTCCCCCGCTTCGGCGAACGGTAAACATATCAAGAAGAGCGCTACTAGCCGTAGTGCCTGGCGGTGCATAGCAAAAAGCCCTTCACGCGCTATCTACTAGCGATTACTGACGAAGGCGGTCCGGAATGTCGGCACCCACTTCTTCAAAGTAACGAATCGCGCCCGGGTGCAGCGGAACCGGCGTAGAGTTCATAGTGAACTCTACGGTGGTGTCGTTAGCGGCCGGGTGAACGGCAATCAGCTCATCGGTGTTTTCAAACAGCAGGTGGGTCAGCTGATAGGCAAGTTCTTCATCCATATCCGCATTAACGACCAGCACGTTGGGAATCCCGATGGTTTGTACTGCTTCGTCCATACCGTCGTACATGCCCGCGGCTAACTCGTATGGGGCGAATACTGCTTCGGCTTCCTGGGCGTTAGCAATCTCTTCATCCGAGAAACCAATTAAACGGATATCCCGCGTGGCGGCTAGGTTGAGAATAGAACTCGTGGGCGGCCCAACACTCCAGAAGCCGGCATCGATATCACCATCGCGGATCGCATCGGCAGTTTCGTTAAAGTTAAGACGCTGAGGGGTAAAGTCACTGTAGCTAACGCCGTTAGCTTCCAGCAAAGCCCGGGCATTTAGCTCGGTGCCACTGCCTGGCGCGCCCACTGAAACGCGCTTACCGGCAAGGTCAGCAATGCTCTGAATGTCCGAATCGGCTAGGGTAACTAACTGCACCGCATTTGGGTAAACGGAGGCCAGCGCACGGGTGTTTTCGATCTGGCGGCTCTCGAAATCACCGGTGCCGGTATAGGCTTGGTAGGCGGTATCCGCCAGCACCAGGGCAAGATCCGCGTCGCCGCGCATAATCAGTCCCATGTTTTCAACCGAGGCCCCTGTGACCTCTGCCGTCGCCTGGGCACCTTCAATATGATTGTTGATCATCTCGGCAAAACCACCGCCGATCGGATAATAAACGCCGCCGGTGCCACCGGTGGCAATGGAAAGCTGTTGCGCACTGGCAGGCAGTGCTACGGCCAACATGGATGCTGCCGCTGCGTATTTTAGCGTTTTCATGAGCGTTTCCTCCGTCCTTACTTGGACTTATAGGTATGGTAGACAAATTAGGGAGGTGTGAAGCCCCAGCCTCTCGCTGCCGTAAACGGCAAGCAGAAACGGTGGGGAGAAGTTAGCACGGCTTGCGCGTTTGATGCCAATAGCAACATCGCTAGCCAAGCTGAGCTTTTACCTGTTCAACAATATGCGCCCCAATGGGGATGGCCGAGGTAGCCGCAGGCGAAGGCGCGTTACCTACATTCACCGTGCGCTTAGTATTCACAAACAAAAAATCATCCACCAGCTTGCCGTCGTTGGAGACCGCTTGGGCGCGCACCCCTGCTGGGTAAGGGGTTAAGTCCTCCGCCGTTAAGCTGGGGCAGTACTTACGCACCAGCTCCAAATAGCCGCGTTTGTAGAGCGAGTTTTTCATCTCCAACAGGCCTGGCTTCAAATGCTTGCCGAGCACTTTTAAAATACCGGGGTGGGTAAACATCTGCCCCATGTCCCGCAGCGACATATCCTGCTTGCGGTAGCCTTCGCGCTTAAGCGCCAGCACTGCGTTTGGTCCAACGGTCACCGTACCGTCAATCATCCGGGTCAGGTGCACGCCCAAAAAAGGCATATCGGGATCAGGAATCGGGTATATCAGATGGTTGACGATATGGTTGTGGCGTTCAGGCAGCAGATAGTATTCACCGCGAAATGGACAGATCGTAAAGCCAGGGTCTTGGCCCAGCATGCGGATCACCCTATCCGCCATCAGGCCCGAGCAGGACACTAAGTAGCGGCTAGTAAAAGACTCATTATTAGTCGTTACCACTACCTCTTCGGCGCGCTCCTCAAGGCCAGTCACGCAGCAACCATAGCGGATCTCGCCACCTAAACGCTCAAATTCAGCGGCCATGGCGCAGGTCACTTGCGCATAATTAACAATGCCGCTGGAAGGCACAAAAATACCCGCCACCCCGGTAATATTAGGCTCGCATTCTTTAAGCGCGTCAGCCTCCAGCCACTCCCGCTCTAGCCCATTGGCTGCCGTTCGCTCCCAAAGCGCCTCCATGCGCTGCTTTTCAAGGGCGTTCGTTGCCACCAGCAGCTTGCCGCAGATGTTGTAGTTCACGCCGTGCTGGTCGCAAAATTCGCGGGTAGCGCGGTTACCTTCAAGGCAAAACTTCGCTTTTAGGCTCCCCGGCGTGTAGTACACCCCTGCATGAATAACGCCACTGTTATGGCCGGTTTGGTGCTGAGCCGGGCCGGTCTCTTTTTCAATCACCAGCATGCGTTTATCGGGGTAAGTCTGTTTCAGCTGCATAGCGGTGGACATACCCAAAATACCGCCGCCAATAATGATGAAATCCCACATAAATGTCGTTTCCTGTGCCAAATTTTCTAAATTTATTGATAATAGCCGTTAATTAACGTTGATCGCCACGTTCCGACGTTGGTCTAAGGAGACACCATGGAGCACGATGCGCCGCGCCAAAATCTCGCTATCAGCGCCTATCGCGAGTTAAAACACGACATTATTCGCGGCCGCTATGCGCCTGAAGAGAAGTTATTAATGAGCCGCCTCAAGGAGCGCTACGGCGTTAGTACCGGCCCGCTGCGAGAAGCACTTTCTCAGTTAGTCGCCGACCGGCTAGTGGTCGCCATTAGCCAGCGCGGCTACCGCGTTGCGCCGATGTCGCTGGCTGAGCTCAACGATATTTACGATGCCCGCGCCCAGCTGGAAGGACTGATTCTACGCCTGGCTATCGAGCGGGGCGACGACGATTGGGAAGCCAGCGTACTGGCCACCGCTCATCGCCTTGCCAAAGTGACCGACATTAGCTCCCCCGATGAACTGCTGGATGGCTGGGATCTGCGCCATAAGGCGTTCCATACCGCCATTGCCAGCGGCTGCAATTCGCCGCACTTACTGCAAATGCGCAATACGTTGTTTGATCAGGTTGAGCGCTACCGCCACCTGTGGCTGCAAGAAACAGTGATGTCTCCCCAGGCGCTAGACATCAAACGCCAGGAACATGCCGCGCTGGTGGATGTTATTTTGGCAAGAGACACCGATCAGGCGGCTAATTTAATGCGCGATCATCTAATAACGCCTGTGCCGATAATTACCCGGGTTTTAACCGCGCGAGGGATTAACTAAATTCTGCGTTTTAAAAAAATGTAGATATTTTATCAAAACGGCGATACCTTGGAGCTAAGCCATTTTACTGTTCAATTTCGCTATAGGCGCTGTGGGCGTCTTTAAACGCGAATCAAGGAGTGCACGCCATGACACGCTTTAACTGGGACGACCCACTGCTACTGGAAAATCAGCTCACTGATGAAGAGCGCCAAATCCGCGATGCCGCCCACGACTACTGTCAGGAAAACTTGCAGCCGCGAGTGTTGTCGGCTTTCCGTGAAGAGCGCTTTGATCGCGAGATCATGAGCGAGATGGGTGAGCTAGGCCTCCTCGGCGCCACCGTTTCCCCCGAGTATGGCGGCGCGGGTGTTAACCACGTGGCCTACGGTTTGATTGCCCGTGAAGTGGAGCGCGTAGATTCTGGCTACCGTTCGGCCATGAGCGTTCAGTCATCGCTGGTGATGTACCCCATCGAAGCCTTCGGCTCTGAAGAACAGAAACATAAGTACCTGCCCAAACTTGCCAATGGCGAAATGGTTGGCTGCTTTGGCCTCACCGAACCTGACCACGGCTCGGACCCCGGCTCGATGATTACCCGCGCTGAAAAAGTCGACGGCGGCTACCGCTTGACCGGCGCTAAAATGTGGATCACCAACAGCCCAATTGCCGATATCGCCGTGGTATGGGCCAAGTCGGCCGCCCACGACAACCAAATTAAAGGCTTTATTGTTGAGCGCGGTACCGAAGGCTTCACCACGCCAAAAATTGAGGGCAAAGTTTCGCTACGCGCCTCCATCACCGGTGAAATCGTGCTGGATAACGCCTTCGTACCCGAAGAGAACCTGCTACCCAACGTAAGCGGATTGAAAGGCCCTTTCGGCTGCTTGAACAAAGCACGCTACGGCATCGCCTGGGGCGTGATGGGCACCGCCGAATTCTGCTGGCATGCCGCCCGTCAGTACACCCTAGACCGCAAGCAGTTTGGTCGCCCCTTGGCCGCTAACCAGCTGATCCAGAAGAAGCTTGCTGATATGCAGACCGAGATCACCCTGGGCCTGCAAGCCGCCCTACAAGTGGGCCGGTTAATGGATAGCGGCAACTGGGCACCGGAAATGATCTCGCTGATCAAACGCAATAACTGTGGCAAAGCGCTAGATATAGCTCGCGTTGCCCGGGACATGCACGGCGGCAACGGCGTTTCCGACGAGTACGGCGTGATTCGCCACATGGTAAATCTGGAGTCGGTGAATACCTACGAAGGCACCCACGACGTGCATGCGCTGATTCTTGGCCGCGCCCAAACCGGTATCCAGTCGTTCTTTTAAACGGCCAGCCGACACCCAGCCCATGCGATGAACATACCAAGCGAGGCCATTGATGAGCACAGCAACCAAACCACTGGCAGGCATTAAAGTACTCGATATTTCCCGTGTACTGGCTGGCCCGTGGTGCGGGCAAATGCTCGCGGACATGGGGGCCGAAGTGATTAAAATCGAGCGCCCGGTTAGTGGCGACGATACTCGCCACTGGGGGCCTCCGTGGCTATCAGGCAGCGCTGAATCCGCCTATTACCTATGCGCTAATCGCGGTAAACGCTCGGTCACGGTAGACATGGCTAAGCCCGAGGGCCAAGCGCTGATTAAGCAGCTCGCCGCCCAGTCGGACGTACTGCTTGAGAACTTCAAAGTGGGCGGGTTAAAAAAGTATGGCCTGGATTACGCCAGTCTCAAGGCGATTAACCCAGGGCTGATCTACTGCTCAATTACCGGTTTTGGCCAGGAAAGCCCCTATGCCCACCGGGCGGGCTATGACTTTATGATCCAAGCCATGGGCGGGATTATGAGTTTAACAGGCAAGCCGGATGGGGAGCCGGGAGGCGGCCCGGTGAAAAGCGGCGTTGCCTTCACCGATATTTTCACCGGGCTGTATGCTGCCAATGCGGTACTGGCGGCGCTTTATCAGCGTCGTGATACCGGTGATGGTTGCCATATCGATATGGCCCTGATGGATGTGCAAGTGGGCGTGCTGGCCAACCAAGCGCTTAACTACCTCACCTCAGGCCAAGTGCCCCAGCGGCTAGGCAACTCGCACCCCAACATTGTGCCTTACCAAGCATTTGCCACGGCGGATGGCCACATGATTGTGGCGGTAGGTAACGATGAGCAGTTCAAACGCTTCTGCCAAGTACTCTCACTGCCTGAGTTAGCGCAAGACAAACGCTTTGCGAGCAACGGCGAGCGGGTCGCTCATCGCGAACAGCTCGTACCGCTGCTTGAAGCTGCGCTTGCCCAGCGCAGCACCGATGAGTGGCTGGCAGCGTTTGAAGCCGTCGGCGTTCCCAGCGGCCCTATTAACACCCTCGACCGGGTATTTGATGACCCCCATGTGCAAGCACGCGGCCTTAAACAGACCCTGCCGCACAGCCAAGCGGGCCAGGTAGATTTAGTGGCTAACCCGATCCGTATCAACGGCGAGTCGATGAGTGCTACCACTGCCCCGCCCTCCTTAGGCGAGCATACGGAACGTGTGCTAGAAGAGATCGGCATTACCGTCGAACAGCGCCAAGCACTACGAACGGCGGGTGTTATTTAACAATCCCTTCCTGAAAATCTCCTTTATAAGCGCCCTTTCGGCGCTTTTTTTTGGTCGCAATATCAATTTATTCGCAATTTATACAACACCTGTACATAAAGTTAACAAGCGACTAAAATAAAAGTATTACGATATTTTCTACACTCACGCTAATTGACCAGTGTCAGTAGTAAGAGCCTGCACCCCTAGTTTAATAAGCGTCATCAAAAAGGAGACATCATGGCTAACTGCGCACGGGTCAACGGAACGTGTAAGCGCTGCGAAGGCGAGCTGCCTTTTGAGTTCACCATGGCGTTCCAGCCCATTGTGGATGTCTCGCTTGCGAAAGTAATCACCCACGAAGCCCTCGTGCGCGGTATCAACGGAGAGTCCGCTTGGAGCGTTATCTCCCAAGTAACCGACGAAATGCTCTACCGTTTTGATCAAGCCTGCCGTGTCAAAGCGATTGAAATGGCGAGTGCGTTAAATATGCAGACGGATCTGTCGATCAACTTCCTGCCTAATGCTGTTTATGAGCCAGAAGCCTGTATCCAGGCAACGTTGGAAGTGTCAGAGCGCGTTGGCTGGCCCACACATCGGCTCATTTTTGAAATTACTGAAACCGAGAAAGTGCGCGACCGCCAACACTTACGCAACATCATTGATGCGTATCGTTCAATGGGGTTTAAAACCGCGCTAGACGACTTTGGCAACGGCTATGCCAACCTTGACCTTCTCACCGACCTCACCCCTGATAAACTAAAAATCGATCGTGAGCTGGTGATGAACTGCGATCAAGACCCTCGGCGCCAAGCACTGCTCAATGCCATTATTTTGCTCGCGAAAGAGCTAGACACCACCCTGATTGCAGAAGGTGTAGAAACCCGCGCAGAAGCGCTATGGTTAGCAAAAGCAGGAATTACACGTCAGCAAGGCTTCTTTTATGCTAAACCGGCTATAAATTCCTTGGGAAACCACCTTACCCCGCTACTGCTGGAGTTAAGAGCAGAAGTACAGGCCTGAAGGGAGCTATGGATGACTGCCATTAGCGCTGACCACCTCTATGAGCTTTTCAATCGTTCTAAGAAAAATACTGAAAACGTTATTAAAACGGCTCCCCTGGGTATTTGCATTACCGACCCAAAAGGGCACTTTGAAATGGTCAATCCCGCCTACTGCCAGTTTTATGGCTATCGTGAAGAGGAGCTTATTGGCAAGCACTTTACGCTGGTGGTGCCCGCCGCCTACCGCCAGCACATGGCAGAACTTCACGATGCGTTTATTCAAGGCAATGAAACCCATGAGCTTCGCCAAGAGTGGGAAGTGCGCTGTAAAAACGGCGAAACACGCACCATCATTGCCGAGGCCGCCCGCACTATTGGCGATGATGGCAAACCAAGAAAAGTCACCTTTGTTGTCGATATCACCCAGCGCAAACGGCTCGAAGAGCGTTTAACGCAGGCCAATGAGCGCTTGGTATATATGGCTAGTCATGACGAACTCACTGGGCTTGTAAACCGGCGGCAAGGGCTTAAACGCTTAGAGGAAGAGCTTAAGCGCTGCGAGCGTTACGGCAGTGAGCTTAGCATTGCCATGTTTGACCTAGATGATTTTAAAGCCGTCAATGATACCTACGGCCACGCTACCGGCGACGGTGTACTTCAAGAAGTAACCGCTAAAGTGAATGGTCAGCTTCGCTCGACTGACGTGCAAGTGCGGCTGGGCGGCGAGGAATTCCTTATTATCATGCCTGAAATCAACGCCCAAGCCGCACATACGGCAATGGAGCGTATTCGCCAATGTGTCGCTGAATCACCCTGTACTGAACATAAGCTGACGGTCACCCTCTCTGCGGGCATTGCATGTTATGTTGAAGCCTCCAGCACTAGAATGCTTGATCGTGCTGACAAAGCGATGTACCAAGCGAAACAAAACGGGCGCAACCGCGTCGTTATCGCATCGTCAGCCCTGTAATTACGCTTATTTCACACTATGCTAAAACGACAACCTGTCCACCACTCCCTATACCAATAGGAGCGAGCCATGAGTAATGCCGAGCTAAACGAACTAAAGCAGAAATACGTCGCGGCGGGCGCTGCAAGCCCCGCCACCGCCTTTGCGGATCGCGCCGAAAACGCTGAGATCTGGGATGCCGACGGTAACCGCTTCATCGACTTCGCAGGCGGTATCGGTGTATTAAACGTTGGCCATCGTCACCCCAAGGTAGTCGCAGCAGTCAAAGCCCAGCTCGATAAGCTGATGCACACCTGCCAAACAGTGATGCCCTATGAAGGCTACGTAAAAGTCGCTGAGAAACTGAGCCACATCGTCCCGGTGCGTGGCCATGCCAAAGTAATGCTGGCTAACTCAGGCGCAGAAGCGCTGGAAAACGCAGTAAAGATCGCCCGCGCTGCGACAGGCCGTTCTAACGTGATTTGTTTTGACGGCGGCTACCACGGCCGTACTTTCTACACCATGGCAATGAACGGTAAAGTGGCTCCGTATCAAACTGATTTCGGCCCGATGCCAGGCACGGTATTTCGCGCCCCTTATCCGGTGCCCTACCACGGCGTTAGCGAAGACGAAGCCATTCGTGGCCTGAAAATGACGCTAAAAACCGATGCCAATCCCAAAGATACCGCCGCGATTATTTTAGAGCCGGTACTGGGCGAAGGGGGTTTCTATCCGGCGCCTAAGAGCTTCCTGGAGAAGATCCGCGAGATTTGCGATGAGCACGGCATGCTGATGATCGTCGACGAAGTGCAGTCGGGCTTTGGCCGTACCGGCAAAATGTTTGCCATTGAGCACAGCGGCGTTGAGCCAGACATGATGACCATGGCGAAGAGTATGGCTGACGGCATGCCCATCTCAGCGATTGTAGGTACCGACAAGGTGATGGATGCCTCTGGCCCCAACTCCCTGGGCGGCACTTATACCGGCAGCCCCACCGCCTGTGCTGCAGCACTGGCCGTGATGGAAGTATTCGAAGAAGAGAACATTCTTGAGAAAAGCCAAGCCCTGGGTGACAAGCTAGCCAAACGCTTCAACCAGTGGCAGAGCAAGTTTGACTGCATCGATCACGTGCGCAACATGGGCGCCATGGCAGCATTTGAGCTGGTCTCAAATAAAACCGACCGCACGCCCAACGCTGAGCTAGCGGCTGCGCTGTGTAAGAAAGCCCGCGAAGAAGGGCTAATCCTGCTCTCCTGCGGCATGTACGGCAACACGATTCGTTTCCTAATGCCGGTCACGATTGAAGATGACGTGCTGAACGAAGGCCTGGATATTATCGAATCCTGCTTGGAATCGCTGATTTAAAGGTCATTAGCACCAAGATAAACGCCGCCCAATGGGCGGCGTTTTTTTAACGTGGACGTCGGTCGCCTTCTAGGAAATTCACCGTAAAGACGGCTTTTCCGTGAGTCTCAAACGACCACTTCATCACGTCGCTTAATGCCGCCATCACCTCGTCGAACTCCCCAAACACCTGGGTACTCATCCGGTTAGGGTGCACTTCAAGCCCTGTGGCTTCCAGGCGTTTTACCACGTCTTTAACCACTGGCTTAAAGTCATCGGCCAGCGGGTAATAGCTTAGCTGTACGGAAAGATACATCCTGCCTCCTTTTATTTATTTATGCTCGCTTGCTGGCTCCCTGCTCAAAACGCTGCCACGCCGCCACAATGGCTGCCCGCGTTTCATCTGGGTGCTCCATGGGGAACATGTGCGTTCCAGGCACTTCGCTGATGGCCAGCCCGTGACGTTTAAGCCGTTTAACCCGTGAAGGCGTCAGCAGATGTGACTCCTGCCCCGCCACCAGTTGAATGGGCACACCCACTCGGCGCGGCAGCCCGGAGAGGTGATCCGGCAAATGGCGGAAAATCTCCACCTCAACACGCGGGTCGAAGGTTAGCTCAGCGCTGCCATCGTCTAACAGGCGCGTACCTGCCTCAATGTAGTCGTTTAGCGCCTCTGGGGTAAAGCGACAAAACAGCCCACGGCGGCGCAGCGAGTTCGCCATGGCTTCTCTGCTTGGCCACACGCTGCGCCGCCCTTGGGTTTTACCAGCAGGGGTGATGCGATCAATAAAACCAAACCGTTTGGCCGCCTTCATCGCCCAGGCATCCGGCCCCAGCATTAAGGGAGGGTCGAGCATAATCACCCCGCAAAAACGCTCGGGCTGTTTATCGGCCGCCATGGCCATCAGGGTGCCGCCTAACGAGTGGCCAACGCCTAGCAACGGCGCGTCACTTTTTGGCAGATAGCTGATCAGTTCATCAACCAAATTGCTCCAGTTATGGTTCACCGGGTAGTCAGGATGATGACCCAACCGATCCAGCGGATGGAGGTCAAACGACTCTGCCAATGGTTCCAGCAGTGTGCGGTAACTTAAGCCAGGAAAGCCATTCGCATGGGCAAACACTAAACGGGGGCGTTGGGCAGACATGGAGGGCTCGCAGGGTAATAAGGCAGGGAAGCGGTAAGTGAGCATTTCGCCTGCTCACGGTATCTATTATTCAGACAAACTATCATACGTCTGTTTTAACGCTTACCAAGAAGAGCGTCAATCGACATACGTATTAACCCGCTAATTAAAACAGCGACAATTGCTGAACGGTGGTTTCTTCTGCCAAGCGGTACCCCACGCCTAATAGCCGAACCGGCCTTTCTCTCCGTGACCACCCCACATTTAACAGCGTTTCAAATTGCTCCAGGTTAGGTGCCGGGTCGGCGTGCTCCACGGTGGTTTGGGTAAAGTCGTTAAACTTCACTTTTACCATTAGCCCACGCACGGCGGGCGCAGGGTCTAGTCTGGCATAGCGACGCTCTAAGTCGCTGAGCAGCTCGGGAAGCTCTTGGTGGCAGGCTTCCAGGGTCGGCAGGTCTTTAGAATAGGTTTGCTCAGTGCTAATCGATTTGCGCTCGCGGTGGGTTTTCACTGGGCGCTCGTCTCGCCCGTGGCTGAGTTCGAACAGCCGGTGCCCGAAGCGGCCAAACTGTTCTACCAGTTCGGTCAGCGGGCGAGCGCGCAAATCCGCGCCGGTATGGATACCCAGCCCTGCCAGTTTTTCAGCGGTGCGTGGCCCAACCCCGTGAATCTTCTTTACCGGCAGCTGCTGCACAAAGCTGTCAATCTGGTCTGGGGTGATGACAAACAGGCCATCGGGTTTGCGCCAGTCGCTGGCGATCTTGGCCAGAAACTTATTGGGCGCCACACCCGCTGAAACGGTAATACCCACGTCGCGACTCACCCGCTGGCGAATCGCTTCGGCCATCAGCGTGGCGCTGCCGTGATGCAGCGTGACGTCGGAAACGTCTAAAAAGGCTTCATCTAGCGAGAGCGGCTCAATCAGTTCGGTCACTTCGCGATATATCGCAAACACCTGGCGCGCCACCGCTTTGTATTTAGCCATATCGCCACGGATTACCGTTAAATGCGGGCAGCGCTTAAGCGCCTGGGCCATGGGCATGGCGGAGTGGATGCCAAACGCGCGGGCAGGATAGTTGCAGGTGGCGACCACCCCGCGCTGCTCAACGCTGCCGCCTATCGCAATAGGCACATCGCTAAGCGCCGGGTTATCGCGCATTTCTACCGCTGCGTAGAAGCAATCACAGTCGCAATGAATAATTTTGCGCACAGGCTAGCCTTGCCTCCGCCTGTAAAAAATCACAGTTTATCACAAGGCATGCTGTATCGATGATGAGCGGAAAACCCGCTGATTTAAATCACGTGCCGCAGAACGTGCGCAGTACCTGCTCGTTTTCCGTTGCAGGCGCGGCTAAGCGGCGCGCTTCTTCGGATTCATCATAAGGCTGGGTGACCACCGCAAGTAAGGTGTGAAACGGCGCAAAATCGCCCTCGTAAGCGGCATCAATGACCTCTTGAACCCGGTGGTTGCGGGGAATAATCACCGGGTTGGCGCGACGCATAGTGGCTAAGCGCTCGCTGTTTTGGCTGGCCGCCTGCTCTACTTGCCAGGTAGCTAACCATGCTGCTAGCTCCCTGGGCTCGGTCGTTAGCGCCAGCAGCGCCTCTTTGTGCTGCTCACTTAAGGTTTCTGCGTAATGCGTTAGCGCGTCAAAGGTGGCGGTCATATCCATACGCCCTTGATGCATGTGGCTTTCCAGCCCCTTCATTAGCGGCACGGCTTGGTCGCTGTCCGCCGTAAGGCCGAGCTTATCCGCATGTAGGCGGCGCTGTTCAGCATCAAACAGTGGCTCAAAGCGACGAATAATATCGGTGGCCTGCTCTACCACCGCATCGCCATCTTCACGCATCAGTGGCAGCAGCGTTTCAGCAAAGCGGGCTAGATTCCACTGGGCAATAGTGGGCTGGTTGTCAAACGCATAGCGGCGCCCCTGATCAATCGAGCTAAACACCTTTTGCGGGTCAAACTGCTCCATAAACGCGCAGGGGCCGTAATCAATCGTTTCCCCCGCAATGCTGCAGTTGTCGGTGTTCATCACGCCATGAATAAAGCCAAGGCTCATCCACTTCGCTACCAGCGTGGCTTGCCGAGCGGCGACCGCTTCTAACAGGGCGAGGTAGGGGTCTTCGGCACTGGCCGCTTCGGGATAGTGGCGCGCAATAACGTGATCCGCCAAGGCTTTAAGCGCCTGCTCGACCCGGCGAACGGCGGCAAACTGGAAGGTGCCTACGCGAATATGACTGCTGGCCACGCGGGTAAATACTGCGCCGGGCTCGGGTAATTGGCGAACCACCCGCTCGCCGGTCGCCACCGCCGCCAAGGCGCGGGTCGTCGGCACACCAACCGCGGCCATAAACTCACTGACGAGATACTCCCGCAGCACCGGGCCCAGCGGCGAACGGCCATCGCCGCCGCGTGAAAACGGCGTGCGGCCGCTGCCTTTTAGCTGCACATCGCGCCGTACACCCCGCTGGTCAACCACCTCCCCCAACAGCAGTGCGCGGCCATCGCCCAACTGCGGTACAAAGTTGCCAAACTGGTGCCCAGCGTAGCCCAGCGCCCGTGGCTCTGCGCCTGGCGGTAGCTGGTTGCCGCTAAACCACTGGGTAAGGGTGGCATCGTCAGGCTTCTCCTTCATACCTAGCGTTTCCGCCAAGCGTTCATTAAACGCAATCAGCGTGGGGTGGCTCACTGGCGTGGGCTGACAGGCAGCCCACAGTGGCTCGGGAAGCGTTGCAAACTGGTGTTCAAATGGCAGCACAGGGGCCTCCGCTTTTAAAATAGTCGCCTAGGGAATACCCTAGCAGCTTACTCAAGTAATTGGCGATAACATGCCGCAGACGAATCCATTAACCAATGGTATGCCCCAGGCTGATGGCGGCGATTTAACACCGCTTACGCAGGATTTTTATTGCAGAGATACGCTTGAAGTTGCCCACGACCTGCTGGGCTGCCATTTAGTACGCCGATATGATGGCGAACTCATGGTAGCGAAGATTGTGGAAACTGAGGCGTACCGCGGGTCTGAAGATTCAGCCTGCCATGCACACCGGCGGAAAACACCAAGAACCGAGGCCATGTTCGGCCCGCCGGGGCACGCCTATGTGTATCTGGTGTATGGCATGCACTGGCTGCTGAACGTGGTCACCCAGCCAGAAGGCAACCCCTGCGCAGTGCTTATCCGCGCGGTGGAGCCGGTTACAGGCGAAGCCGCTATGCGTGCGCTGCGTGATGTGCGGGGGCGTAACCTGAGCAATGGCCCCGGCAAGCTCTCCCGCGCGCTACGTATTGATAAAGCGCTGTATGGCCATGATATGACTCAACCTAACGCGCTATGGATAACGGCAGGCGAGCCGCCCCACGCCATCGCCTCTGGCCCCCGCGTGGGTATCGATTACGCCCAGCCCGCCGACCGCGATGCCCCCTGGCGGCTGTGGATAAACAACAATCCTTGGGTATCAAAAGCGCGTTAGCCTCGTTTAAGGCAGGCAACCGCATGTTCTAAAACGGGGGTTAACGGCGCCCGCCACTGATAGGTTAACAGCGCATCCGCCCGGGTGACGCCCAGGGAGAGCGAAGCCACCGGCATACCCATGGCGTGGGCTTCGCGGCAGAAACGGTAGCCGGAATAAACCATTAACGAAGTGCCCACCGCGAGCACCGCGTTAGCATTTTCAAGTCCCGCCTGAGCGGCGAGCCGCCGTGCAGGTGGCACCACATCGCCGTAATAGACCACCTGGGGCTTTAAGATCCCTTGGCAGCGCGGGCAGTTCAGTACCTTAAAGGTAGAGAAATCAGTCTCTAAATCCGCATCGCCATCGGGGGCATGGCGAGCGTCCAGCGCTGCAAAATAGGGGTTCATCCTAGCCATTTCGCTGTGCATCGCGTGGCGCATCATTTGATACCCACACGTCATACAGGCCACCACGTCTGCCCTGCCATGCAGGTCGATTACCTTTTTAGACCCCGCCCGCTGATGTAGACGATCCACATTTTGCGTTACCAGTAGCTCTACATGGCCCATCGCCTCAAGCGCTGCCAACGCCCGATGGGCGCCGCTCACCTGAGCTTCACGCATGGCTTTAAAACCGATCAGCGCCCGCGCCCAATAGCGCTGACGCACGGCGAGTGAAGCCATAAAATCGCCATGCTGCACCGGCGGCGGCCGCTTCCACTGCCCATCGGCATCCCGGTAATCAGGGATGCCGCTGTCAGTACTTACGCCTGCCCCGGTAATCACCCACAATTTAGAATGGCGTTCGATAAAATCCGCCAACGCTTCCCCTGCTTGCGCGGGGCTAGTTGTCATTTCCACGGCCTGCGTCAATGGATCACCCTAGGCAATATTGCTACAAGTAAACGATACTGTATGACAATCAAAGCACATGCAATGTGCCCTCGTTTTCAACGTAAGGAGTGTCTCATGCAGTGGGATCACGAGATTGTTATTGTCGGCGGCGGCATGGTAGGCGCCGCCTTGGCGGCTCGGCTTGGCCATGCGGGTATGTCGGTTGGCTTAGTAGAGCGCGGCAGCGCCCCAAACCCGCCTAGCGGCGACTATGACCTGCGTATCTCTTCGCTGAATGCCCGCTCACTGGCGTTTGTGAAAGCGAGCGGTACCGAACTTCCTGAAGAGCGCTGCTGCCCGTTTCGCCATATTGATGTGTCCAACCAGGACGGCTCCGGCCACTCGCTGTTTTCCGCCGAAGAGAGCGGCATGGACGACTTCGGCATTTTTATCGAAAACCGCACGCTGCAGTACGCGCTGTGGCAACGCCTGGAGAGTCTTCCCAGCGTTACCTGCTACACCGAGTGCGCACCGCTAAGCACCATGGCGGCCAGTACTGGTCGCATGCTGGAGTTGGATAACGGTAAAACCCTAAGCGCCCGCTTGATTGTTGGCGCGGATGGCGCCCGCTCAAGGCTCAGAGAGCTTGCAGGCATTGGTATTAGTAGCTACGACTACCATCAGCGGGCGATGATTATTAACGTGGAAACCGTGCTGCCCCAGCAGGATGTCAGTTGGCAGGTATTTACCCCCGCCGGCCCAATTGCCATGCTACCGCTGCCCGGCCAGCGCGCATCATTAGTCTGGTACGACAGCGAAGAAGCCACCCAAGCCCGCGAACAGCTTTCCGATGACGCACTGAAAACCACCATCGAAACCGCCTTTCCCAAGCGCCTGGGCGGGCTTACTCGTATTGTGGCGCGGGCCAGTTTCCCGATTAAGCGCCAACACGCCAAGCGCTATATCGGCAAGCGTTTAGCGCTAATTGGCGATGCCGCCCACGTGGTGCACCCGCTGGCGGGGCAAGGGCTTAACATTGGCCTGCACGACGCCGACACCCTGGCGGAGCTGATCATTCAAAGCCGCGACCCTGGTGACACTATCAACCTGCATCGCTTCGAGTGCCAGCGCCGCTTAGCCAACCAAGCGATGATCGCCGCCACCGACAGCTTCCACCACCTGTTTACCGGTGCCAGACCGCTGCGCCAGTTAGGCGATTTAAGCCTGCACCTTGCCGAACGCGTACCGCTCGCCAAACGCATGATGATGCAACAGGCCAACGGGCTGAACCCATTTAAAATGCGTTAGCCCTGAAGACGCGATGAACGCACCGTAACAGCGCTTGAAACGCGCCACCGAACACATGCCTTACGGGTTGAAGATCAGCAGCAGATAGGCCAGGAAAAGGACGATGTGCACCGCTCCCTGGAGCACATTCGTCCGCGTGCCTCCAAACGTCATCAGGCACACCACCAGTGTTAGCAGCAACAGCACCATGGGAGCCATATCAAGGCCAAGCTCCAAACTGGCTCCCGTCATGAGGCTAACGGCGACAACGGCAGGCAGGGTCAAGCCAATCGTCGATAGCGCCGAACCAAGCAGCAGGTTGACCGAGCGCTGAAGTTGATTGGCACGGGCTGCGGCCAGTGCCGCCATGCTTTCCGGGGTCAACACCACCAGTGCAATGATAACGCCGCCAAGCGCTACTGGCGCGCCCACCTGGACAATGCCGAAATCGACAATCATTGCGATGAGTTCCGCCAGAAGCACAATGGTAAGCAGGGTCAGGATCAACAGAACCGCATGGTAGGTAGTGGAGTGTAGCGGGCCATGGTGATGCGAGTGCACAGGCGCCGCCTCGTGATCCGCCGCTCTCTCCTGCACGGGCTGCTCGAAATAGCTTTTATGTCGCACGGTTTGAATGGCGAGAAAGATGCAATAAAGCGCCAGCGTAATGATGGCGAAGAACCCTGCCTGTACCGGGGTAAACGAAGAGCTATCAGTGGACGTTGTGAAATCCGGCAATACCAGCGCGAACACAGCAAGCGGCACCAGAACCCCCAGGTATGCGCGAGCGCCTGGCAGGTTGTAATCCTGCTCACCATGGAAGAAACCGCCGATCAACAGCGAAGCGCCGGTAAGGACGCCCAGCACAATCATCAGCACCGCCGCCATGGTATCCCGTGCCATTGTTGGAGCCTCGGCCCCCGTCAGCATAACGGCCGAAATCAGCGAGACCTCGATACCCACAACAGCCAGTGTAAGAATAAGCGTACCCAGCGGCTCGCCCAACTTGATCGCGAGAACATCAGCATGTCGAACAACGCCAAACGCCGCCCAAATCACCACTGCAAAAAGCCACGCTGCAAAAAAAGCCCCCATCAAGGGCTGGGCAGTTTCAGGGGTGACTGCTTTTGTTAGCGCGTCATGCAGCCCGAAGTGAAAGATTAAAAACGTGACTAACGCCACCAAAAACGGAGCTTCTTCGCGTAGAAACCGGCTTAGGGCGGAGCGCCCGCTTGAGGAAGCTGCTGCAGACATGACCCTGAACTCCTTTCACTAGCTAACAATCCTGTAGAAAAACATGATTGTGAGGTTTTTACTGCTCGACCCATCACCCTCATGTTAACAACAACCGTCCGACTAATAATTCCTTGTTTAACTTTGCAGGGCAAGGTCTGTATGGCAACAACGCTATTGACACCTTTGTCGCCCATCGCCGCTACGTTCTCTAAAACAGACTATGCCTTCTAAAACAGACTACGCTGAGAGGGCGGCAACGCAGCCGTTGCCAACAATAATCACAACAATCACTTATTTAAGGAAAGCGTATGGTTCTCAAGCAACGACACTCTTTATTAACCGTGGTGACGTTAACCAGCCTCGGTTTACTCGCGGCCTTTCCTCTTTTCGCGTGGGATGGCGTCGTCGAAAAGCAAACCTTCGAGATGGAAAACTTTACGACTCAAGGGGGCGAGACAATTCCCGAGCTAGCCGTGGGTTGGGAAGCCTACGGTGAATTAAACGATGCCCGGGATAGCGTTATTTTAATTACCCATTTCTTCTCCGGCACCAGCAACGCCGCAGGCCGCTATGATGCGGATGGCGAGCCGACCGGCTACTGGGATGCGATCATTGGCCCCGGCAAACCTTTGGATACCGATGAGTACTACATCATCTCCTCAGATACGCTGGTAAACCTGAATGCCAATGCCCCCAATGTCACCACCACAGGCCCTGCTTCAATCAACCCAGAAACTAACGAGCCCTGGGGAATGGACTTTCCCGTGGTGACGATTCGCGACTTTGTAGAAGTGCAGCGCGAACTGTTAGAGAGCCAAGGCATTGAATCGCTGCATGCGGTGATGGGCGCATCCATGGGTGCTCTGCAAGCAATCGAGTGGGCCAGTGCTTACCCGGATAAGGTCGATAGGCTAATTCCTGTTATCGGCGGCGGCGTAGCCGACCCATGGCTGCTAGCAACGCTTAGCGCCTGGGCCGCGCCGATTCGACTGGACGCCAACTGGAACGAAGGTAACTACTACGACGGTGAGCCACCCACCGACGGGCTGAAAGAAGCACTTAAGCTCGTCACGCTGAACGCCAACCACTGGCAGTGGGCCAACGAAACCTTCAACCGCGACTGGGCTGACGAAGAGCGCGACCCCGCGCAGGATATCAACGCCCGCTACGCCATTGAGCAAACCCTGGATGACGTTGCTGCCGCCCGTGCAGGGGTTTCCGATGCCAACCATCTACTGTACCTGGTTCGCGCCAACCAACTCTTTATGGCGGGTCACGGTGAATCGTTAGAGGAAGGGCTTGCCGCCATCAACGCCCCCACGCTGATGCTCTACAGCGAAAACGACCTAGTATTCGCCCCCGAAGGCGTGCGCCATACCGCCGAGTTAATTGAAGCAGGCGGCAACGAGGTGACGCTTGAAACCCTGGAAGGCAACCGAGGCCACCTGGATGGTGTGCTATCCATCGACCAGACCAGCGAAACGCTGCGGGAATTTTTGAAGTAAGGGAGTGAGCGCTGGCTCTTCGGGGCCAGCGCTTACAACATGGCGCTATAAACCAGCTTCACGCCCCGAAAAGCGCTGGCTAAATTAGTAGACCAATCTCGGTATAGCCTAGTCTTTCTGTAATCACCATCCAGCACGTCGCAAGCCTAATAATAACGCCCACAGTCGGCCAACTCCCGCCGAGCCCACAAATAGCAGGACTCCCATTACGACAGAGGCACTACCCCGCCATAGTAAATAGGGATTAGAGTTTGGGCGCGGTTGTGCAAAACTCTCGCCAAAAGACACTGCGCCCATCGCCACAAAATAAATACCCATTAGCGCCGTACCTACTGCCAGCCATGCGGGTGCACTCACTAACACTACTGCAGTTTGCGGTACCAACCACCGGCCCAGCTTCTCGCGCAATAAAATAAGGCAAAGACCTATCAGCGTATTACTGAAAAAATGCACAGCCTGAACCGTTAACACACGAGCGGGGATATCCTCCTGGCCAAATAACACCATTGTCAGCGATACCGCGAAGTCCGGTACATGCCGAAATACCATCCATAGCCCCAGCAGTGCAATGATGCTGGTCACCAGCGGGGTTACTTGCACCCTTGCCATACGGACTCCTTAATCATGTCTGTTGCTCGGCGTATCACCTCAATCGGCCCATTCCAGATCTCCGGTAAACACGACCGTTAGCCAGCGGTGCGGCCCTTCATCGCCCACCAAGTCGCTCACCTCGTTACGCAGAGCATCCCACTCGCCAATGGTCCGCGCCGGAGCATCGCTGGGAACGATAAAATAAAGCTCGATCTCCCTGGAGCGGCCCACACGCGCAATATAAGCACGATAGGTAGTGAAGCCATGTTTTTGGACAAATGCTTGTGCCACTTGGTCGACATGCTGTTTAAGTGCTGACGGAGTGACAAGGAAGATATCTGCCAAAGCTCGCCTGACGGTTGAAACCGGCAGCGGAATAATAATAAGACACACAACCGCAAGCACCGCCGGGTCGATATAGGGTGATATCCACTCCCATGGGGTTCCCTGCACGATATAGCCAAAGGAGAATGCCACCAGCAGCGCAGCAGTAATGCCCGCGGACATCACCCACCCTCTTACATCAAGCCGCACAAAATCTGAGCCTATCCGGCGGTTGGCACGGGCTTCAACGGTGGCGATCACTACACATGCAATGAGCGTAATCACTGCGTAGACAATCGCCCACCCAAACTCAAGCTCGCGCCCGCCCTCCAACAGGCTGCTGATGGCGTTAAACAATGCGTAAACCGCAACGCCAATCAGTAGCGTACCGTTCACCCCCAACACCATGGGCTCCAGATGCCAAAAGCCCACTGAAAACCGCTCTCTAAGCTTGCGGGAAAGCCCCTTCGAGGCTGCGAAGGAGGTAATCAGGTTCACTACCAGTAACGAGAGCAGACTCATGCTGGCATCAACCATCGCATAGATGCCATCGAACATAATCGAAAACGACCCCGATATCAGGCCAAAGCCAATACCCAGGCCAGCAATCACCAGCGTCACCGCGATAGAGGTTCTAAGAACGCCACTCTCATCGCTTAAATCGAAGAAACGTTTACTGCTCATAACTATTTTCATTCCTTTGCTTGGTTCTTTGACTCAACCCAATATCCTAAGCGACCAGGCTAGTTAATACATTGCAGGAGTTTGTGCAATAAAGCGCTGGCTTGAGATTAAAGCCACCG
Source organism: Halomonas sp. (assembly GCF_017515565.1). GTDB lineage: Bacteria > Pseudomonadota > Gammaproteobacteria > Pseudomonadales > Halomonadaceae > Vreelandella. The sequence continues at coordinate 35,700 of NZ_JAFWFN010000035.1, read as the reverse complement.
CTTGGCTGGGCCTCTCGCATTGCCCTTTATTTTCGCAACTCAGTGCTCCAGCGAACAGACCCTATAAAGCCGATAGCCTACTCTGAGTTGAGATGAGGCAAAGGAGTTGCCTCCACAGGAAGTTATATCGTGCGCCACATGGATGGTGGCGCGCCTGCGACTTCAAATTTATTAAAAGGAGTATTTATTTATGACTAATATCGTCTATATCGTCGGTGCAATTGTAATCGTTGTAGCGATTCTTTCTTTTCTTGGCTTGCGTTAGAACCTCGCTAACACCTATTTGCTTTAGCGATCTACATCAGGGCCTGCGATGGTTAAACATTCGCAGGCCTTTTCTTTTTTTGTCATATTGCCTAGTGCCCGCCCTCACCTGTCACCGGAGATAAGCGCAGATAAACGCAGGTTTTGCCCCCCTTGCTGAGTAATAAGCCGCTAGGTGTATCCTCATTTCAGGGCTAACCTCATTTCAGGTCGGCACCTATAGGGCGTTAACGGTTGGCGTTTTCCTCGGCCACCTGACGAAGCGCATCGACCAACACATCGGCGGGCTGAGCACCTGAGATCAGGTAGCGACCATCGAGAATAAATGCTGGTACGGCGTTTACTCCCGCGTCCATAAAGCGCTGCTCTGCCGCGCGCACTTCATCTGCGTACTGATCAGAGCGGGCGATGGCTTCGGCGGTGTCGCCGTCCAGCCCCACCTGAATGGCCTTCTCACGAAGCACCGCTGGGTCGGCGGGGTTTTTCGCCTCACCGAAGTAGGCCTCAAAGAGTGCCAGCTGAAGCGCCGTCTCTTGGTGTTGCGTTCCGGCCCACGCCAGCACGCGGTGGGCAGCAAAGGTATTGTTCGCCCGACGCTCCAGGGCACCACGGAAATTCAGCCCAAGTTCCTTGGCGGCGGCCATAATCTCGCGCTGGGACTGCTCCATGGTGGCCGCATCTTTGCCGTACTTGCGGCACAAGTGCTCCAAGATCGGCTCGCCCTCGGGCGGCATATCGCGGTTCAGCTCAAATGGCTGCCAAACCAGCTCAACGTCGATCTCGCCATTGAGTGTCTCTAACGCTTGCTCCAAGCGCCGGTAGCCAATGGCGCACCACGGGCAGGCCACATCGGACACTAGGTCGATTCTTACCTTCTGCATGGGGAGTCTCCTTGTTGGGTTCGGTCATCAGGGCTCAAATAGCTTGGCCTTCACAAAGACGCTGGATGTATATTTGTACGGTATTTCCGTGCATAAAGGTGGTTTTATGGACACAATTAGCATCAACAATTTTAGAGACAACTTAGATAATGCTGTAAAGGAAGTCGTCAACCGCCATAAACCCCTCAAGGTGACTCGGCGGGCTGGTGAGGCTTTTGTGGTGATTAGCGCGGAAGACTGGGAAAGAGAGCAAGAAACGCTCCACGTATTGCAAAGCAGCAACCTTATGCAACAAATTGCCCACTCCCTTGAAACACATAAACGCCGCCAGGGCTCACAGCCTCTGAACAGCCAATGAATAAGATCACTTGGTATACAGATTCGACGATACCCCTATTTATATCTTCGCTATCGATGGGCACTACAATCAACACTAAAAGGGATTTACTGTACCGGAAGGCATGAGCCACCCAGTTTCGTTATCCCTACTGATCAACGCGCAGAAAAAGTTACTCACTCTCTTTCTCAGCAAAGTGGCCCGCTTTATCCAGGGTGTATTCGCCAAAATCCCGCGCTAAATAAAGTGAGCCCGAATAGACGCCCTGGGCCTCTTTGCGAATATCCTCAATGGAACGAGATTCATGGGGGTTGAGCTGGTAACGGGGGCTAAAGTGCGTCAGCACCAGGTTGGGGAGCTGTACCGATTCGGCAAACGCGGCGACAAGCTTGGCGTAGCTATGCCCCACATCACCGGCCTTCTGGGCCATCTCTTCGGTGTAGGTGGCTTCATGCACCAGTACCTGCGCGCCCGCGCAGGCATCCATCAACAAGTCAGGCTGGTCATTGTCCCCAGCGATCACCACTTTTCGCGGCTTGTGCTTGAATATCAGGTAGTTATGGCTTTTTAACCGCTCACCCTCAAACTCAACATCAAACCCTTGCTTCAACTGCCCCCACAACGGCCCTCTCGGAATCCCCTTTTGCGCTAGCTTATCCACGTCCAAGGCAGCATCGACTTTTGTCTCCGTAAACCCATAGGCATAGGAAGGAGCCCGGTGTGAAAGCCTGTAGGTGGACACCGCAAAGCTCTCAAACTCAACGCTGGGCAGCGCGTCCGAGTCGATAAATTCCAAGGCGAAGGGCAAGCAAAGCTGCGTGACCTCACAGGTGGCCTCCAACCATGCCTTGATGCCAGCGGGCGCCACAATGGTAAGCGGCGCTTTCCGACCACCCATTCCCGCACTCGCGAGTATGCCAGGCAGCCCATAGCAGTGGTCGCCGTGCACGTGGGTAATCAAGATGGCTTTCAGTGAATGGAACGATAGCTTCGTATGCAAGACCTGATGCTGGGTGCCCTCACCACAATCGATTAGGTACCAGCCCTTGCCCTTGCTCTCTCGTAAGGCGACGCCGGAGACGTTTCTGCTCTTTGTTGGTACACCGGCGGAGGTGCCTAGGAAGAGTAAGTTCATGATATTGCTCAGGTCGGTAGCGGTGATGCAGGTCATCCACTTGCAGGCAAATGAGTGCCGTTATTATCTTGTTCTGCAGCATATTGGGAGTAGAGTAAATCAGCAAAATCGGATTCATCAATGGCACCGATTACTAAATCTCTAACTGCGTCAGCAAACAGCTCGTTATCAGCGGTAAGTTCGAAATCATTAAGAGACAAATATTCCAGGCCGACTGCCAAACCAGTTCGCTTGTTAGCATCTGGTAAAGAGTGGGAAAGAGCAATAGAGGCTACATATTTTGCCGCAATCTCGAAGACGTCATCTAAGCCAGAGTATGCGATAGCATTGTCTACTCTACCTAAAGCGCCTTGAAGCTTATTTATATCGGCAGCCCCTTTCATACCTGGCTCATGCTCAAGGATGAAGATATTTATCTCAAGAACACGCTCGAAAGGAAAGAAAATAAGGTTCATCACATATCAGCTAGCTTTTTGAAAGTGCGCTTATGCGTTCTGAGAACCAGCTTGGTTTCAGACTTAACAATTTGCTGCCCAGACTCACCAGAGAGATCAAGTTTCTTGCTGGCCACAATTTTGGGACGTTTAACAGCCTTAACTCCGTACGCTTCTATCTTTGTGTTCATGAGCACCTCCAAGCAATTTAGTAAGATTATACACCTGTGCCAGCGTAAAAAAAGCGAATGAAACGACAGCTTGATGTGCAAGACCTGATGCTGGGTGCTCTCACCACAATCGATTAGGTACCAACGTTTGCCCTTGATCTCTCGCAAGGCGATGCCGGAGACGTTTCTTGTTTTGGTGGGCACACCGGCGGGGGTGCCGAGGAACAGTAGGTTCATATTGCGTAAATGCTCTATCTTATGCACTCGTTTTAAGACTAAGCCAATGGAATTTCAGCTAGTTATATAAAAACAGCAGTCTTTTTACGATTATAACAAGGCATACATTAGTGTATGCTGAAACTGACCTACACACTATGAGCTTAGCTTAAACAATTTAAGGAAAAATAATTAGTGAAAAGTTTCGCTCACAGCGATTCATTATTTCTTCAGCCGTACTTATCTATATCTATTAACGACGTTAAAAGGATGGCCGGGGAAAATAAAACTGCAAATTTCTTTTAATAACAGGCACCATTAAAATACATATAACAATATTGAAAAAAAGAAGCTCATAGTCCTAAAAAAAACCTCACTTAAGAGTTTTTAATAGAATCATAATGTTCAATAGCTCTAACCATACGATCTAAAAGAGGTTTTAGACCATCGAAATTAATTTTATTTCTCTGATCTTGTATAACTTTTTTAGCGAAGACCTCCTTCCCGTACTCCTTTACATTATCTCTTCCGTCTTTAGGATTAAATGTCTTACCTGACACGACTACACCTCTAGTAGCAGTATCAAAAAGATCTTCAATTTCCGTGTCTTTACCAGCTGCGCTCAATGGTGTTAATACTATATATAAATTATGCATCACGTGAATAAAATCAGCTTTACGAAAATCATGTTTTTTCAATGAAATTGGATAAATGGTTGGCATTTCCATTTTCTTTAACTTATTTTCAATTTCTTTATAAAATCCTGAATCATTATCCAAAATAATCAAGACAGGATGCTGTGGTTTTGGAGCTTTATAAAATGCGTATTGAGTTTCAAATTTGCTAATAAAATAATTTAGATATGATGTACCACCGAAAAGCTGCACTAAAAATCTCGTACGTTTGGAATACTCTAAAAAACGCACGAGAAGTTCATAGCTTGGCTTGCTAGATTCAGGGTTGACTCTTGTTTTTGCCAGCGTTGGGTAAGCGCTCACTAGCTTTTTTATCGCAGTTTTGAGATACACATTATCCGTTTTACCTTCACAAAGAATTGTTGGCTTAGCGTTACCATAAAACAAACGATAGTATAAAAACCGACTAAATGTTCTCTCTCGGTTACTTAAAAGCGGCGAAGTATTGTGGCCATGCCTAGCAAATTGGTAAATATAATTCAGCGGCGCTTTTTGCCTTAGCCTATTATAGCTATCAACTTGGTCAATGAAATTAAGCTGACCTTCGAGCTCATTAATATTTCCATCGACAACGACACCTTAGACTACCTTTGTAAAACTACCGGTTCGAAAGAGGCTATGGCATTGTGATTTAGCTGTTCGCCAATACTCTTTTTTCACGTTGGGCTTTCGGTTAACAACAAGGCCTGTTACATCTTGTCTAGAATCTTTAAATTGAACTCTTGTTTTTTTATCATTTATAGAAAAACCGGAACGAGAAATTTCACTTTTCAGTTTCTTTCCAGCAACATATTTTCCGTTATCCAATCTCGCAATTTTTTCCGGGAAAAACTTCTCACGTGTAGAAAAAGTAAGGTCGTCTGCATATCGGGTATAAATGCATGAGTACCTTTCAGCCAGCGCAGCTAATCGAATATCTAATGAGTGAGTAATCAAATTTGTTATGACTGGAGAACAAGGGCCACCTTGGGGCAACTTGTTATCGTAGCAAGCGATCTGAGCAATAACGGTGGCAATATGCGAGTCTAACTTAAAATTTTTATTTTTAATGAAAAAGCCCCTAACCCTGCCAAAGTTGAAGCTACCAAAAAAATCTTTCAAATCTATATTCAATACATTCTTCTGGCCTAAATGCATCATAGCATTAGTGATAATCGAACGATTACGAACAAATCCATGAGAAAGTGACTGCTGTTTCACATCAGCATTAGGAACCTTGACCTTAAGAATCTCGTAATTATTAGTTTTAGAATTTCTGTCTCTATCTTTGTTTATTTCAGAAAATGGAAACTTAACTTTATTAATTTCATCAACACAATCAAACAAAAGATTTGAGAGACTTGACTGAAGGCTTTTTAGCTTTTCTATTGGTGCATTTATTTTTCGTTTGCCACCATTCTTTTTAGGAATAGAAAACTGCACATATTGATTCTCTGGTCTTAATATGTATAACACATAAGTAAGAAAAGAAGCTTTAACTCCGAGCAATTCGGCAAGCTCTTGTTTAGTCGTTACAGCTTTAAGCTTGTTTAATTTATTCATAAGAAACTGGCTACTAGGTCAATTCACGAAGAGAAGGAATGGCTTATGGGCACCCCTACGCATGTAAGGTCAACCTAGCGTCAAGTGTAACACTCTAAAGATGCATTCCTGCCGGACATTCTTTTCACTGATCGCGATACGCGACCCAAAATCTGCCCATAAGCCAAATTCGACTTTATCAAGCAACGATTTTATTTTCAACTTATTATAAAATTTTTCTTCTATCGCTCGCCCTCAGACCCCAATTTTTTTGATCAAATTATTAGCTTTTATGTAAGTCAAATTTTCGCCAGGCTTCTCTAGGCTAAATATCAACTAAAGTTTTAATTATATTAAGCTCAAGCGTACCTTGCAGAGACAAAAAATGTAGGCGTACTTATTGAACTTAATTAGTTACCTATGCTGACTCCCACCCATGGATTCGCCCAAGGAAAAAGAAAAGACACTGTCTTGAGTAGCAGCACCAACAAGACGACTTCTAACCAAGCTCTACACAAACCACCTCCCCACCAAACCACTGCTGCTTAAGCCCCCGCTGCGTTTCCAACAACAGCGTTAGATAGTCAAGCAATGGATGAGCTGATGGCAGCGCGGCGAGGTGTTTACGCAATCGCCGTTGATAGGGAAACTGTTCAGCAGGCACATGCAACGGCGTGGCATTCTGGGTGATCCATTCAATGTCGGGCAGGAGCAAGTGGGTGGCGTTGCTGTCGAGCGCTAGCGTAACGCCTTTTACATCGAAGTCTCCGGCGTATATATGTGTTCGGCGGGTTTTGTGCCAGGCCTCGGCCAGTAAGGCAAAGCCGCCGCCGTAGTGGCTGTCGCCGCGGTAGACGACCAGCGGGTTTGCGTAGCCGCTTAGCGCTGGCTGTTCCGGTGAAAACTCATAGAAGCTGTCCAGGTTTTCGACCTGGATTAGAGCGCTGAACGCGCTCAGCTTTAGGCCGAGTACATCCACATCGCGAATGGCGCGTGGCTCGCTGGCAAGGCCGGTTATTGGCTGGGGCGGAAAGCTGACGAGTACCCTTCTTGCACGGGGGCTTTCGCGAGTTGCTTTGTCTTCCTCTACGCCCTCTTTAGCCTGGGCGCTGCTGCTCAAGCCGCTGAGTGAGCGGCCTAGCGGCGCTAGCCGAGCGCTTTCTAGCACGTCATTGATTTGCGCCAGCAAGGCGGCATCAAAACGCAGCGTTTTACCGTTGATTCGTGAGGCTAGGTCAATGTCGTGCTGGTGGCACCAGGCCACTACGTCGTCTACCCAATGGCGGCGCGGCTTCTCCACCGTGGGCTGGCGGAGAAGTTCGCGGGCGACGCCGTTAAGACCATTGCGTGCGCGGCTGGGTAGGTTCATACGGCCAGCTGCAGTTCTACATCGTGGATCAGGCGCAGGTGGTTGAAGGTACTCGCCTGGCTCTCCTGTTGTTTGAGCCGAAACGCCTTCTGGTCGCTGCGCGGCAGGCCCTGGTATTCGGAAATCACCTGGAAGAGCCAGATTTCCTCCGGCCACTCCAGCGGGCTTTCGTGTAGGTACTCAAGGGCGCTGACCGGCTCTGCTTGGGGCTGATCGATCACGCTTAAATAGAAGTGTTCCACATCCTGCTTGAGTGCCTGCTGGCGAGCGGTGGCTAGGCTGCTCTCTTGCGCTTGGGCAGGGGCCGCTGCTTCAACGGTTTGCGTGGTGTGGCGCGGCTGGGGTAGCTGGTGCAGCAGGTCGGCGAGCAACCGGCTATCCAGGTTGCGATCCAGCGCCGGGGCGGCCGCCGCCCTTAGCGGGATAGCTTGATTGACTAAGTTGGGTACGTCACTGCCTTTAGCGTAATTTCTGAATTCATATCCGGGGTGTTCGCGCATAAAGGCGGCCATGCCGCTGATCAAGCGGCTGCGCGCCTGCTGCTTGCGAAAGCGCGCCATCAGTTCGATCAAACGCCGCTGCACTTCGCGCAGGCTGGTGTAATGGTGGCTTAACTGCTGCTGTAGTTGGCTGATCAATAGCTTGCGCAGGCCGCCGTCGCTGCCCACCAGCTCGATCAGCTCGTCGAAGTCGATCAGCGCCAGGCCATCCAGCAGCCTTGCAATCTGCTTCTGGGCGCGGTCGTTTTCGCGGATCTTGTCGTTGAGCTGGCTGACGAAACCAAAATCGCTATTCAGCCGCTGCCATAAGCTGTCGATGGCATCGGCGAAGCGCCCGTTCAGGTCGTCGACCTCCTGGCGCAGGCGCATCAACTGCTGCTCCAGCCGCCAGTGCTCGCCGCGGCTGCGCGCCTCTCGGTAGCTGTGCACCAGCGCGCGAATCAGCTCCAGGGTTTCCGCTACGTCGGCGTTCACATGGCGTCGGGTCTCGTCGGCGAGCATCTCGGCGATCAGTTCACGCACTTTGGGCGCCAGCTTCACGCCGCTCTGCTCATCCGGTCGCCATAGAATGCGCGCTGCGAGTAGCTTGCGCAGCGCACTATCGCTAAGTGATTCCAGCGGCACTTCATCGCGGGTGTAGGCCTGCATCAGTGTATCGGCATGCTTGCCGAGCAGCGCCAGCCGTTCGCTGCCGGTTTTGAGCAGGCGGCTTTCCAGGGCGTGTTCGCTGTTTGAGTTCACAACAGGGCCTCCTGGGAACCGGAGCCCTCCTCGCTACCGGATTCGATGGGCAGGTTCTCTTCATCGCGGATAAAGCGCACCAGATCCACCAGGTAGTCGATCTTGCCGGTGACCACGAATACCTGCCGCTCTGAATGCGGCTGGAGCAGGTAGCCGTGCTCTTTAAGGCGCTTGAAAACCTGCTTTACCTGGGCATCGAGCTGGTCACTTTGGGAGCCAAAAAAGCTGTCGGTGGCCAAGCGCTCCAGGCGTTCGCGCAGGCTTTGGTTGTCTTCGCACTTGGCGCTGAACTCGGCAGGTTTGAGCACATCGCCGGGGGCGGCCAGGGTATCGCGGCCAAGGGCCTCTTGAACCAGCTGTAGCCACTCCAGCAGCGGCAGCAGGCTGTTGAGCGTATCGCCGAGCTGGCGGGAGAGCTGATCGCGGGCGTTGTCATTGAGCTGACGCCAGGCGAGAAAATAGACGCTGCCATCTTCATTGCTGGCCAGCCGACGGTTAAGCGGCCGCAGGTAGGTATCGATCTCTTCCCGGGTCTCTTCATTGGTGAGATGACGATAGCCGCTCTCATCGCTGATCGGGCAGACAAATTCACCGGCCAGCAGGCGCTCTAGCAGTGGGCCATGTTCGATCATACAGTCACCTCCTGCTGACGTTCCTGGAGCCGTTCGGCCAGGCGGCTTAGCCGTGGCTCGATACGTTTTAACACCCGCTTGTTAGGGTTGGCCTCATCGCGATCGATCAGGTAGCGGTTGGCGAACAGCAGCAGCACATCGGACTCGGGGTTGGGAAACGCACCGACGATATGAATGCGGTTGCTGTCGCAGGCGTCGAACAGTTTTTCGACGTTGTGATACGCCAGGGTGCCGATCTCATCGATGGGCCAGTGGATGGCGATTTCCGCATCGCCGCGCAGCAGGCGGGTAAAGGCGAGCAGGAATTTACACAGAATCAGGTACGCCATGCCGTGGCTGGAGGACTCCAGCAGCTGGCGGTCGTTTTTGATCACCAGATCGGTGCCGCCTTCATTTAGGTGCAGCTCCAGGCGCAGCAGGCTTTCGAAGCTGTACTGCTGGTCGCTGCGCAGCAAGTCCACCACGTCCGCCAGGGCGTTGAGGTAGTCGTCGCTGGGCAGCGTCTGGCCGGATTCCCGCCACTCTTTGTAGCGCTGGGCAAACAGCTTCAGCGGCTCCCAGAAGCCCAGTTCATCAATCGTGGACTGGATGCGCACTTCGGCCTTGGTGATGCCTTCCAGGCGCAGATCATCGGCGACCTCTTCAGAGAGCCGGCGGCTCTGGGCGCTGATGCGCCGGTTCAGGTCGCGGAACACGGTGAAGAACTTATCCAGATCGTCGCTTAGGTTGCGGCCTTCCTGAATCAACTGCTGCTGTTGATCTTCGAGCAGTTTGAGCATATCGCGCAGAAGCGGCAGCTGTAGGCGCGGGTTGTCACTTTGCAGTTTGCTACGCTCGCTCTCTAGCGCTTCGGCAAAGCCGCTGCTGGCGTCCTTGATCAGTTGGCTTTCGACCTCCAGGCAGCCACGGCGCAGCTGCTCGATTTGCTGGTGGCGATTGCCCAAGGCCTGGCGGGCGCGCTCAATGCGCTCATCCACATCGCCCAGGGGCGCGCCGGGCGCTTGGCCGTCGGGTTCAATGGCCAAGGCTTCCAACTGCGTAAGTAGTGGCTTCAAGGCTTCCAGGCAGGCGTACTCACTCTCCCGCTGGGTTTTCAGCGTGCTGACCGTGCTTTGGTGGGTTTTTCGGGCGGCCTGGAAGTCATTTTTCAGGTGCTCTTTATCGCGCTGCAGCTTTTTCTCCGCCTGCTCCAGCTCGGCTTCTTGCGCGACCAGTTGCGGCTTGTGCTGCCCCCACTCCACGCGCATAAAGCGGGTGTACTCGGTGAGTTCATCCTGGCGGGCGGCGGTGACACGGATGCGCTCATCCTGGCTTGCCAGGCGCTCTTTAGTATCTTTTAGCTTGGCGGGGTCGACGCCCTGTTCGGCCAGTTCCTGGCTAAAGGCTTCTTCCAGTTCCGCGCGCTGGCGCTGGTGTTCGGTGTTGGCGTCGCTCAACTGCTGCTTATACTGGCGCAGCTGGGCATCCAGGCTATCCACCTGGCTCTGGCCGTCGGCCTTGAGCTCCAGCAGTTGGCTTTGGTGGGTCTCGCTAAGGGCGGCGAGCGCCTGCTGCTTCTCTTCGCGCAGCTCCTTTTGCGCCTGCTCCTGGCTGGCTAACGCGGCCTGATGGGCGGCGCGACGCTCCTGCTGGCGTTTGGTGTGGCGCTCCTGCTGCTGGCGGCGGGCCTCTATCGCAAACTCGACTTCCTGCTCGGCGCGCTTGTGGGCCATGCGGCCCTGGTCTTGGGCTTCATCGGCCTGCTGCACCCGCTCGTTATGCTGTTTGAGCGATTTCTCGGCGGCCTGGCTTTCCGTTTGCACCCGGCGTTTGGCGGTGTCCGCCTCTTCGATGGCGGCCAGCAGGCTGGCTTCATCCTGGGCGTAATCCGGCAGGGCAATGGCGGAGAGATCCAGCGCTAAGCCAAACAGATCATCGCTAGCGCCTTCTGCCAGCTGCGGGGCGAGGTCACGCCGCTCCAGTAGCTCCGGCGCAATCACCTTGCCTAGCTGCTGCTCCCAGCCGGGGCGGTGGTAGCGCAGGAAGTGGCGCAGGCTGCCCTGCTCCGGGTCGCGCTGCTGATAGAGCGCAAAACAGCGCTGCTCGGCGCGCTCCAGCTGCTGGCGAAGTTGCACCAGCTGCTGTTCGGCACTGTCGCGCTCGCGTTTGCGGCTTTCAAACTCCCGGCGCAGGCCATCCAGGGTAGCGGCCGAGGCGTTGCGCTCCTGCTGGGCCTGATCCAGGCGCGCCTGGGCAAGCTCCGCCTCGGAAGCCTCTTCAGCGGTCTGGGTCGAGAGCGAGAGCTGCGCTTTCAGTTCGGCTAGCTGCTCGACGCCGAGCTCCAACTGCGCCTGGTACTCACCCTCCAGGCGTTGGCGCTCTTGCTGGTAGCGTTCGTTGAGCTGCTGTTCGGACTCCCACTGCTGCTCCCGGCGCAGGGCTTTCTCTTCGACCAGGGCGTCGATCAGTTCCTGGGATTCACGGGTCTGGCGGGCCAATGCTTCGGAAAGCTCGCGTAGCCGACCGTCCAGGCGCGCCTGGCTCTCTTTTACCGCGTCCTGCATCACGTTCAGGTGAGTACGCAGCTGGTCGCGCTGCTCCCGCCTCTGGGGTAGCGCGTTGATGTCGCGCTCCAGGGCGGGCATGTCCGCATCGGCGTATTGCTCGTACTGGGTTTGCAGGTCGTTCAAGCGGCGCTGGGTATGCTGCAAATCGCTGACCACTTCGCTGTGGCGGTCGTTTAGCGCGTCCCGCGCCTCACTATAATCACTCTCCCGCTGCTGGAATTCGCGCTGGTGGCGGGCCAGTTCGGCATCAAGATCGGCCATTTGCCGTTCGGCATGCTGGCGGTCGTCTTCCAGTTGAGGCTTCAGTTGCCACAGCGTGGCATCCAGGTCGGCGAGTTCACGATCGATACCGGCGAGCCGGGCGAGAGAGGCCTGCAGCGGTTCCAGGCGCATGGATTGGCGCATCTGGGCAATCCACTCCCGCGCCTTGGTGTTGCGAATCCGGGTCACCGGGAGTTCAACGCCATCCTCTTCGAAAATCGCCGCCAGCATGGTTTTGAGGGTGTCCATCTTGCCCTCTTTGGCATGCACCGCAGAGACCAGCTTTTCGATATGGCGGATGCGCCGCTCGGGCTTGACCAGGCTGAACTGCGCGGCGATCTGGCGCAGCTTGAGGCCGTCACGGCTGTTGCCGTGCAGCTGGGTAAAGTCGTTCTGGATCACCGAGCGGAATTCAGAGGTAGCAGACAGCTTGGGTGATACCGGCGTGCTGCTGCGCCGCAGGCCGCTGGCCCACTGGGTGTAGTCCAGCGCCGCTACGCCCGCGTCGCTCTCCACCAGATAGTCTTCCGGCTGGTAAGGCGCGCCGACAAAACGGTACTCCACCCCGCCTTCGGCTTTGCGGGTCAGCACCGCCTGGCAGATATTGCCCGCTTCACGGCGGTACTCGTACACCAGGTAACTGTTGCGGTGGGGCAGGTAAAACGCGTCGAACTTCATGCGCGTTTTGGGCACGACCTTGTTGGGTAGCTCGCCGTAAAATACCGGCACTAGGCGCTGTAGCGTGGTTTTACCGGAGGCGTTGGTGCCGCAAATATTGGTGTGACCGTCCACACTCAGTTCAACCACCCCTTCCAGGTGGCCGTGAATCATCACGATTCGCAATAGGTGAGCCATGCCGTATCCTTTCGATGACTATTTCAATGGCTGTCCGGATCGTTTTGCTGATCGCTGAAAGTGGCTATATTGCCACTCTTACTAGACACAAGCCAAAGCGTCATCTTTTCGCGACGCCGATTTAGATCACCTAGTGGATACTTATGCAAAAGGTATTATCCCTGTTGCTATGGAAGGCCCTATACGGTCTAGCCGATTTCACCGACGTAAAGGTCAGCAATGACCGCAAAAGCAGTTTTTGGTGTGTTGGGTTTGCTCATTACTGAGGTTCAGCATAATTCTTCTGAGTTTGGGCCAAATGCAGTATGTACGAAGATGGTAACTTCAAAAAAACGATAAACATCAGTAACGGCCAGCAAACACACTTATAACGCTCCATTTATGAGGAAACTACCATGAATAAGCTTAACAAAATTACGTTGGCGGTCGGTTTAAGCCTTGGCGTATCCGTAACTGCTTCCGCTGCGGATATAAACTGGCGAATGGCAACCCCATGGAGCGGTGGCCCATGGCTAGAGCGCGATGCGCAGCTGTTTGCTGATCGCGTTAGCGAGTTGACCAACGGAAAAATCGCTATCGAAGTCTACCCTGGTGGCACACTGGGTAGCGCACTGCGCGTTACCAACACCGTTAAATCTGGCGTTGCTCAGGTCAGCCATAACTACATTAACTATGACTATGGCACAGACCCCACTACTGCTTTGCTGGCAGGTCACTCAAGCGGCTTAACACCGGAAGAGTTCATGCTATGGATGTACGAAGGCGGTGGTGCAGACCTTTACGAAGAGTATCGTCGTGAAGTGTTTGATGTTGTGGCGTTCCCTTGTGCCATTCTTGGCACCGAAATCTTTCTTCACTCTAACAAGCCGGTTAGGACGCTTGAAGACTTCCAGGGCCTGCGGCTGCGTACCTCTGGCGCATGGGCAGAAATTGCTTCTCGTCTAGGCGCTTCTACGGTCGTCATGGCGGGTAGTGATATCTACAGTGCTCTGGAGCGAGGCGTGATAGATGCTGCGGAGTGGGGTAGCCCTGAAATGAACCGCCCAACAGGGTTTCAGGAAGTCGCGCAGTACGTGATTACTCCTGGCGTCCACCAGTCTGGCGGCTTCCTTGAGTGCCAAGTGAATAGCAACACCTGGGAAGAGTTAACTGAACAAGACCAAAGCATGCTGCGTCTTGCAGGTAAGTTGTCAGTTTTCGATACTTGGCTTGCTAGCTCGTTCGCTGATCTTGAGGCCTATCAAGAGTTGGTTGATGGCCCCAACGAAATGATAGAACTGGATCAGTCATTCATCGATGCCATCTATGAAGAGACCACCAAGTGGGAAGATGAGTATGCCGCTGAAAATGAGTGGTTTGCTCGGGTTCTCGAATCTCAGCGCTCGTTTAAAGACAGTATGAGCAACTGGTCTGAATATCGACTGCCCATTGGTGTTATGGGCCGTTAGTAGCCACTTTTAAAACAATGAGAGGGGCCTTAACGGGCCTCTCTTTTGTTTGTTGGCTTATGTCCCTTTGATCCGCTGAGATTCCCTCATGAAACTAATCCGATCCATAGAGGCGCTCACCCGCTTTGCTGGCTGGTTGGGCGCGCTCCTAGTCCTGCCTTTAATAGGCGCATTAATCATTGAAGTATTTAGCCGCTATGTAGCCGGTAGGCCAACATTATGGGCCTTTGAAGTGAGTTACATGGTAATGGGGGCAATGTTCATGCTGGGTATGGCCAATGCGTTGCGTATAGGCCAACACGTCAGCGTAGATATTGTGGCTTTACAGCTTAGCCAGCGTGCAAATGCTGCTATTCGCGCGATAGGTTATGTGCTTTTTCTACCCGTATTGATATGGCTGACATGGGAGCTCTCAAAGTATGCACTGTCTGCTTTTGAAACCAATGAGCGCTCAGGTCGTTCAGCTTGGAACCCAGTGGTTTGGCCGATCTTCACGGTATGGTTCGCGGGGTTTGCGCTTCTGGCACTGCAGGTAGTGGCTGAGCTTCTGAAATCATTGTGTTTACTCATGGGTAAACATCCCGCAGAGGAGTCGGCCGAATGAGTAGCTACCTTGCGTTGTTGATGTTCCCCGCGCTGATGGCTTTAATCATTGCGGGTTTTCCAATCGCCTTTTCAATGATTCTGGTGGCCACCGGCTTTGGCATTATTCAGTTTGGCGATGTGGCCGCTTACCAACTGTTGACCAAAATCGAAGACACCGCGTCTAACTCGATTCTTGCGGCCGTACCGCTGTTTATCTTTATGGGCGCCATGCTTGAGCGCTCCGGCATCGCCGAGCGTTTGTTTGAAGCGATCCATATGTGGACGCGCCGCCTGCCTGGCGGGCTGGGTATCGGGGCGATCATTTTGGGCACCCTGTTTGCCGCTTCCAGCGGCGTGGTGGGAGCAACGGAAGCAGTTATTGGAATGCTGGCCATCCCCGTTATGCTCAAGCATCAATACAGCAAAAGCCTGATGTCAGGCACCATCTGTGCCAGCGGCTCATTAGGAACGGCGATACCACCTTCTATTACCGTGGTGGTGCTTGGCCCTGTTGCCGGTGTATCAGTAGGCTCGCTTTTCAGCGGCTTGCTGATCCCAGGGTTTTTGATGGCGCTGATGTTTATGGCCTACATCATTGGCGTGGCGTACTTAAAGCCAGAAATGGCGCCGCGTATTCAAGAACAAGAACCAGATGTTGCTTTAGGTGAGAAACTGCGTATTACGCTAATTGCGTTAGTCCCCACCATGCTGCTGATTTTTACCGTGCTGGGCACTATTCTTATGGGCTTGGCAACGCCAACAGAAGCCGCCGCGTGCGGAGCTCTAGGCTCTATCATCTTGGCAGCGGCTTACAGAAATTTGAAAGTTGCGGTCCTTTGGACGTCAGCAGTGAAGACCGTGAATATTTCTGCGATGATCCTGCTCATTGTGTTAGGTGGCAGTATGTTTGCTGGGGTGTTTTTTGCCTCAGGCGGAATGGCGACGGTTCAGGCATTGCTGATGGATACCGGCCTGAGCCCCTGGATGATTATAGGCATGATTCTGCTGATTGCGTTTATTGCAGGGTTTGTGCTGGATTTGATTTCGGTGGTACTCATCATCATCCCTGTGGCCATGCCAATTGTAAGAATGCTGGGCTTTGATGAGATCTGGTTCTGTGTCGCTTTCTTGGTGGTGCTGCAAACTAGCTATCTAACCCCGCCATTGGCACCGGCAATTTTCTACTTAAGGGCTATCACCCCTCCAGAAGTAACGCTCAAGCATATGTATAAAGGGGTGGTGCCCTTTATTATTGCGCAGTTAGTGGTGTTGGCGCTGGTATTAACCTTTCCACAAATCGCACTCTGGTTACCCGATGTTATGGGCGGGCCTTCTTGGCGTTAAGTGAATGATGTAAAAAAGTAGTGTTTGGCCGCTCTCAATGGGCGGCTTTTTTAATGGTGCGACAGGCTGCACAGCGGGTTGGCGCCATGCTGTATCCTTGGACGGGTATTGTCATTGCAGTGTTAGGCTACCGTTTACGCAATCTGATTTGGAGACATTATGCCCCGCTATCCCGACCACCTCACTGGCGAAGGCCCTGTTAACCCTTTTCCTGGCATTAAAGTCTTGGAGCGCCGAATTGGCCGGGAGATTCCTCATCGACTGGGCTCTAACGAAGGATTGGATATGCCCCATCGCGCCCTGCGCGAGCACTTTGGGGATGCGGTGGCGCAGCACGTTTACTGCTATGGCGATGCCGAGGCGCTGGGGGTGCGGCAGCGTTTGAGCGCGCTGCAGAACATTCCGCTTGAGCACCTACTGGTAGATGCCGGTGCCGATAGCCTGATTGCCCTGGCACTGCGCACCACCTGCAAAGCGGGTGAAACCGTAGTTAGCACCGCGGGCACCTACCCAACCTTTGGTTATTTTGCCCAAGGCCAGGGCTGCCGCTTGATTGAGCCAAGTTACCATGAAGCGCCTGGCGTACTCGCTCCCAATCTAGAAGCACTGGCAGCGGCCGCCCATCAAGAAGATGCTCGGTTGGTTTATCTAGCCAACCCGGACAACCCCAGCGGCCATCTGCATAGCGACAGTGCGATTCTCAAGTTGCGCGAAGAACTGCCCGAAACTTGCTGGCTGCTATTAGACGAGGCCTACGGGGATTTTCGCGACGATGCGGATAGCGACTTTGCTAGCAAGGCGCTTCCGGGGGTGATTCGCCTGCGTACGCTATCCAAAGCACACGGTTTGGCCGGGCTACGCATTGGCTATGCAATTGCCGAGCCTACCGTGCTGGCAATGATGATGAAGGTGCGTATTCACTACGCGGTTTCCTCCTTCACCCAAGCCGCGGCCGAAGTGGTGCTCGACCACCCTGAGGAAGTGCGCCAGCATATCGCGGATGTCAAAGCACGCCGCGAACAGCTGGCCTTGCACTTTATCGGTCTGGGGGCAGATGTATTGCCCAGCGCCACCAACTTTATCGGCATCCGGCTTCCCAGCGTAGAACTCGCCACCGCGGTACATCAGGAGCTACTGGCAGAGGGTGTGCTGGTCGCACGTTTAGCGCACCCTGAGTTGGCGAATGTAATCCGCATCACGGCGGTGGAAGAAGCACTGGAACCAGGTAAGTTAGCCGCGCTGGAAAAGGCGCTTCAGCCCTCAACACGGTGAGAAGTAAGTGTTTCCCATAGCTCAATCGCAGCGGCTAAATCCTCCAAGGAGGCGCCTACCGATTTAAACAGCGTGATGGCCTCTTTATCCGAACGCCCCGGCTTAGCACCTGACAACACCTCTGCAAGCTCGGCTTGAATGCCATCAAAGTGGAAAGCGCCTTCCTCTATAGCTTGCAGAATATCCCCTGCTTCGCCTTTGGCCCCGGCGTAGGTATCCACAAACACCTCGGCACGGCGTAAGCACTCTGCGTCGGTTTCACGCATTTGGGGGCGAAACGCGCCAATTAAATCCAGGTGCGTGCCCGGTGTTAGCCATTCGCCTTTAATCAGCGGTTGGGTGGATAGCGTGACACAACTCACAATGTCAGCCTCTCCTACAGCGGCGGCCAACTCTTCCACTACGTGAGTTTCAAAGCGATCAGCGTACTCGTAGGCGATTGCCGCTGCTTTGCTCCGATTACGCCCCCAAATCAGCACACGTTTGATGGGGCGAACGCTGGCGTGGGCTTCAATCACCATAGGTGCCAGTTTGCCCGTACCCACCACCAACAGTGTTTCTGCCGACTCAATGGCCAACGCTTGGGCGGCCAGCGCAGAGGCTGCTGCTGTGCGTCGGCGGGTTAACTCACTGCCATCGATACAGGCCAGGGGCTGACCGTGCTGTCCTTCGCTAAGCAGATAAAGCCCAGAGATAGCAGGAATACCGTAATCGGCATTTTGCGGGAAGACGTTTACCATTTTCACGCCAATATAGCCCGCCGACTCCCAGGCAGGCATCAGCAGCATAGTGGCTTCACCATCGGGCCGATGCATGGCGTGGTGGTGACGCGGCGGAGATTCAACACCATTCACAAAAGTATGATGTAACCGGCTAATCACGCCTTTCCAACTAAGGTAACGTGCGACATCTGAAGAGGAAACAACCCGCATCACTTAGCCCTCCCACTGTGTCGTTTTACCCTGCTGGGCCGACTTCTCAATGCGTTGTTTGCCATCACCACTTGGAAGTAGTCATGATCTGGATACATTGCGGCCATTGCGAGATCTCCAATCGTAGTAGCAGATGTTGGAGACTACGACGATGGAGTGCCGCGCGCTTGCCCGAAACTCTGAAAAATTTGCCCGCAAATGCTGAAACGCACCAAGCACGTTTATTAAGGAAAAGTATTAGCAACAAAGCTTATCTATCAGAAGAGGGGGCGATTTCAAAGTAGCGCCGATAGGCGCGGGAGAAGCTACCTTGATCGCGAAAACCCACCAGCATGGCAATATGCCCCAGGCTCAGCGTACTGTGGCGAACCAGCGTTCGTGCATGTTCTAGGCGCCTACGCTGAACATAGGCCAGAGGCGTCACCCCGGTTAACTCACGAAAGCAGCTATGAAAATGCCCGGGGCTTAAGGCACACAGGGCCGCCAACTGCTCAACGCGCACGTCATCTGCCAAATGCTGATCTAACCAAGCATCTAAACGCTCGAGATCGAGACGCTCGCTGATACACCGCACCCCAAGCTGGTCAGCCGTCTGTTTTGGCGCATCCTGCAGGTACATATAGAGCGCCCGCAGCAATAGCACAGCGATTTCATTTTGCAGTGCCGGGCACTGATCAAGCTGATGAGCCAGCGCATGGGTGAGCTGATTTAAGGCGGGCGGAACGGTAAAGAATCGCGGCTTATCGAATAAGCGCTCAATCTCACTGCCCTTTTCCAGCGTGGCTAAGTGCTGCACGGGAATATCCAGCACCAGCGTTCGGTTACTGCCATCGCCCTGATACTCGTGATGGCGCGATGAGGGGATCAAACAGCCTCGGCGAGCAGTCACGCGCTCCCCTTGGCCTTCCATGGCAAGTTCGGTTACGCCACACGTCGCCAAGATTAATTGGTGAAAATCGTGGGAGTGCGCCACCTGTTCTGGGGCCAAATTGCGGCTATGCATCTCAAACTGGGCCATGGATGTACCGTTGAATGGGTGCAAGAGGGATCATTGAACTATAGAACGGCTGAATCAAAAAAGACCATCAAGCGTTAACGCCCAGTAAACGCTTGATGCCCAGTTGGGTAATGAAACAACAATCACGTAGTGCGGTGTAACGAGCGCAGCAAGGCACCCGCTAGGGCGGCCGGAGCCGCCCTAAATGGTCAGGTAAAGGTGTAGTTGGTATTCCAGTTCTCTTCGAGGAAGTTGTTGAGATCCAGGTTTTCAAAAGTGGCTAGACGCTCGTAATCAGCCTCGCTGCCCTCAACACCCTCAACGCGCTTAAGCCAGGCATCGTCACTTTCGTCACCAGCACCTGCTAACAGGAAAACGATCTCACCATTATCGAGCCACGTTAAGTCGTTTAACCAATCTCCTTCGAAGCTTGCGGTGGTAAAGACAGCAAAGGCAATGTCACCATCACTGTCTAGCGAGCTAAAGTTATCAGTACTCTCTTTATAAATTTTAAAGTTTTCCCAAGCACTTCCATCGTTCTCGTCAGGATAGCCCCGTAGCGATTTCACTTCATCTGCCGTTAGGTCAACAAATAACTCGTCGAATCCAGCGGCATTACCGACGCGGAAATCGGTAATTAGATCAACATCACCACCTGGCTGGCCATCTACTGTAAACGTTTTGGATAGCTGAGCAACACTGCCTCCCGGCTCAGCGCCAGGCTGGGGCGTATAGCCATTTACAGTAAAGGCGACATTAAGATCTTGTTCATCGTCATCGTCAAGCGGGTCGTCAATTACTACTATGCTAGCCGCATCATCAATAAGAAAAGATGCAGGAACCCCGCCGTTACCCGAGACATTTAGCGTGTAGATATTTTCGTAGGTATCCTGAACAGTCCAGGAAGTTAGCGACGAAAGCTCAACATCGTTGTTAACCGCCCCATTAATCAGCGTCGTCCCAGTATCAAACAAACGCTCTGCGGCGTGTACATCTAGGGCACCTGCCTCAAAAAAAGCATCTTCGCTCGTGTCCAGAGCATAGGTGTCCGGAATCTCACCTCCACTAAGGAAACGCCTCACCAGCTCACCTAAGGGATAAGACACCGTCAGACCGGTTTGGTCAAAGTTATCCAGCACACTGAGTGCTTCAAAATCTAAATAGCCAATTTCATCTGTATTCACTCGTACGCGACTAGCGTCTTGAATAGCATCCTGTTCCAGGGCAGCAATCAAGTTATCAGCACTATCTTCAACGACCCAGCTTAGCAACACGCTGCGGTCCAGATCAGCACTGTTTTGCGCACCTTCCAAAACGGTAGCAAAGTCAGTGAGTAGCTGATTCACATTCGCTACCGTAAAAGTACCTGCATTATAAAGCACAGCAGGTTCAACTTGATAAACACCGGGACGATCAACTGTACCTGCCGGAAGAAATTCACCTTCTTCTATTACGCTGATCGCCTGCTCCAACGTATATTCAACAACGACGTCGTCTAAATCGACATTCTCCAGGGCTACAAACGCTTCATACTGTTCTGGCGTCAAAACCTCATCATCATTCAGCGCAAGCGTAATGCTATTTGCACCAATCACCCAAGCCTCGCCACGCGCATTAAACAAAGCAGTTGGTTCCGCACTGGTAATAGTCCAGGTTTGCAGCTCTTCTACGGTAATATTATTGCTGTTGAGAGCGCCATCAACAATGTCTTGGGTTTTCAAATAGCGCTGCTCGGTGTCGGCAACACTATTACGATTAAAGTTTGGCAACCCAGTTGTGCTAGCTATTATTTCATAGCTGGTTGCAATACCTTGGATATCTTGCAACGACAAATTCTGAGTAAATATAAAGCGGACGGGCGTATCGCCCAGTTCAAAGTTACTCAACACGTTAAGACGTTGGTAATCCGCTAACGTCAAAATATCGTCGTCAACGGAAACTTGGGTAGCACTTGAGATGTACTCTGGAAACTCATTATCGTTATTACGAGTTTCCAGAATAGTCACAGAGCTATCATTCACTTGCCATTCAAGGACATCCGTCAATGTTTCCTGAGGAGCATTAGCTCCAGAAATAGCCGCATTGGCATTTGCAACCAGCGTTTCTGCCCCCATCACGGTATCTGCCCCCATCACGGTAAACGTGCCAGCAGCGAATACCTCACTGCCTATACGATAACCAACGCTATCGGCACCACCATCCCTATCTAAATTCGCAATGCCCTCATCGTCAATAACAGCCAGCGCTTCTTCCATGGTGTAACGCACAACAACGGGGTTGGCCGCATAGTCATAGTTACCCAATGTAATCAGCGACTGATATTGACCAAAAGTGATCTCTTCGTTAGTGATCAATACGCGATCCGCTAACGTGACGTGGCCTTGATTAATCGCCTGAATAATATTGTTGGCGCTATCGGTAACCGTCCAATCAAACAATGCCTGCACTGTTGCATCATTGTTCTCAAGCCCGTTGGCGCCGGTAAGCACTGCACGCACGTTAGCAAGCTCTGCTGATGCATCAGCAACGGAAAGCTCGCCGGGTGCAAATGGCGTTGCCTCATCTAGCAAACTGAAGCGCCCATTCGGAGCCAATTGGCCCTCCCCCCTAGCGCGCAGTGCATCGTTAATATCATCGTAGGTAACATTGGTCGTCGCGCCTAACTCGAAATTATTTAGGCCACTTATAAGCGTTTCGTACTCCTCAGCCTCCAGTGTGGGGTTAGTGACCTGTACCTCTAAAGCAAGACGCAAGCCATCGGGCAAGTCCGCTCCGAGCTGGGCTTGTATATTGCCGTAGCTGTCCAAAACGCTCCATTGGTACACATCCCCTAATACAGCCGTATTTTCAGCGTTTGCAATTAGCTCACGAACCGTATTGAGATTGGCAGCCGCATCAGCAAAGGTTAAGGGCTCAGGGTTAAAACGAACTCCTTCATTGATGGCGTAGCGATCTACTAGCGCACCCTCGCTTTCGGTAAATGCCTGCTCAAGCGTATATTCAACCCATTCACTTGAGCGTTCATATTTATCCAAGCCTTCCAACTGCTGGAATTGCTCAATTGTTATACGCTGATTATTGACATTGACTAGATCAGTACGGGCAAGATGCTCTTCGTTAATGGCATTGAGCACATTATTGACGCTATCGACTACCGTCCAATTGAATAGCGTATCCGCATCTAGCTGGGCTGAGTTATTAGCGCCAGCCACTATATCGTCAACACGACCCAGCGTAACGCGAGAAGCATTGACCGTAAGATCACCCGCATTATAGGTGTCGTTTGTCAGCAGATAATTGCTTGCTAGCGTAATTTGAGTAGTAACCGCACCTTCAAGCGTATATTCAACCACCGTTGTGCCTAGGTCGAAATTAGCTAGCCCCTCCAGCGTTTCGTATTGATCCTGAACGATCAGCGTTTCTGTAACACGCACTTGATCCGCAAGCGTCACGTGATCCTCTTCGACATCTGCGATGACTCTATCCGCTTCGTCGACTACTACCCAACTAAATGGAAGATTCTCACGCAGTTCATTGCTATTTTCAGCGTTGCCAACCAAGCCATCAATTTGTGTATAGGCTTCCCTAGCTTCTGCAACGGTGACTTCGTTTGCGTTGAGTATGGCGTCCAGGTTGATGGCGTAGTTAGCAAGCAGCGTGCCTGCATCTTCAGCGGAAATGGCTTCCGACAAGGTGTACTCGACGGTTTCACCCGAACGGACATAGTTACTGTCGAGATTAACCAGTGCTTGATACTGCGCCAGGGTAATTAGCGCATCACTCACATTCACCGCATCGGCACGCAGCAAATGGGCAACATTGCCCGCCTCAAGAATGGCCTCGACCGTATCTAGTACAGTCCAATTAAACAGTGCGTCAGCATTCGGAGTTTGTGGATTGAGCGCCCCTGCCAAAATGCTTTCAACGGCAGCCAGCGTGGTTCGCGCAGCCTCAACACTCACATTGCCCGCGTTAAAGGGTGTTTCCGTATCAATTTCGTAGTTTGCAGCGATGGAGTCAGCACTTACCGCATTTTCCAGCGTGTAGCGTACGATGGTGTTACCAAGCTCGAAGTTTTCCAGCGTATCCAATTGTTCAAACTGCGCGGAGCTAATCACTCGATTGCTTACTGCTACCTGGTTCGCTTCAATCACGTGGGGCTGGTCTAGATCCGCGATAATAGCGGCAGCCGTATCACGAATTTCCCAGACAAATAGCGTCAGCGGTGGCTGGTTGTTAGCGCCTTCCAAGATGCGAGACACATCCGCAAAGGTGCCTTCAGCTTGGGCAACCGTAACGGTGCCTGCATCAAGAACTTCATCAAGGTTAATAATGTAGTTACTGGCTAAGGGGTCAGCGGCCAGGGCCTCGGCCAGCGTGTAATCTACTTCTGTATCGCCGAGTACGAAATTAACTAGCGCGTCTAGCTGCACAAATTGAGCGGGTGTGATGATCGTTTCAGTGACCCGAATACTTTCAGCCTCATTAATTTGCGGGCGAACAGAGGGCGTTGCCAGAATATTCGCCAAACTATCAACAATGTGCCACTCAAGTAACATGGGACGCGTTAGGCCATCTGAACCGGTATTTTGTGCTAAATCGAGTAGCTGGCGCGTATTATTAATGAGTTCGGCCGCTTCTCGTACCGTTACATTACCAGCGTTAAATAGCGCGCCTGGGGCCAGCGTATAGTTAGCTGGCATGTCGGCTGTGCCTAACGCCTCTTCTAACGTGTATGGCACCACCGTGTTGCCAAGAACAAAGTTATTTAACGTATTAAGGTCGGCAAACTGATCGGGGCGAATGGTGGCATTTGTTAATGTGACGCTTTGAGCGCCCACCACTTCTGGTCGGCCTAAGCCACCGCTTACCAGCACATCTTCGGCATCGGCACGAATCGACCATGTATAAACACTGCCAAGGCCAATTGGCGCAGTGTCTACGTCAAAATCACCCGCCAAAATCATCTCAACCAACCCAAGCTGGTTGCCCGCGGCCGTAAGGCCAAGCATCCCAGCGTCAAAAGGCTGGCCTGGGTTAATCAAGTACTGGTCAGGCAGCTCACCGTTCTGCGCCAGCGTTAATGCTTGCTGAAGGGTGAGATAGGGAAGGTCAGCGCGGGCTTCAAGGGTATTGGAAAGCTCGCTATTAGGGTCTTGAGCATCACGTTGGGCACTGCGTAGTGGATTATTAGCCCCTTCACGATAAGCGTCTAAATCCAAATTGACGCCCGCCGCATCAATAGCGTCAAGCGCCTGCTTCACTTGGCCTGCAATTGAAGGAAGGCCTAATGCATCCGCCATTTCCTGATTGGTTAATTCGCGGCCGTTTTCACTCGCTTGATTAAAGGCAGAGGCCAACCGTGACAGTGCATCAGCACTACTGATGCCTGCGGTTGCCGCCATAGATAACAGGCTTGCGACTTTGACGCCGGCAATTAGCAGGTCAACGTTCGCCGATGCTTCGGCCAGCGGGTCAGTGGTCAACAGGTTAAGTCGACTATCAAGCCCCAAAGCGGTTTTTATAACGCTTTCGGCATCGCTATTATTGAAGCCAAACTGCTGAGATAACTGCACCATCATGGTGGTGAGTGGTGTAATGACTGTCGAGCCATCGGGTGCTCGCAGCACACCTGTAAAGGGAAGCCCTGTCGAAATATCCACACCGCCAGTGGCGGTAAGAATACCGCTGCCCTGCAAGCCGGAGAAAAACCCGCTGCCATTGGTGGTCACACTGTTAGCGTCGAACTCACGGGTAACGGTAGCACCCGAGATATACCCATCAATTACATAGCCGCTAATCGTTGAAGGCCCGGTTTCGCCCCCTCCCCCGCCACCACCACCCGCGGCAGCAGCTCCCAGGGCAATCGCGCCTCCGCCAACATACAACCAGGGTGGAATATCCGCGAAAGAGCTAACAGGGGTGCTACTACTTGCCGTACTTGTGCCTGACACAGCGGGGCTGAAAGAAGCACTCGGTACAAAAAGTAAGTTACCGAAGTCAGTGCCTTCTGCCACGCCGTACTGGAGCGCACTACTGGGGCTGATAAGCAGCAAATCCCCTTGTTGTACCACTGCACCACGCGCCAACGTCATTTGACTACCGTCCGCGCGGGTAATCAGCACATCACCGTTTGGCAGCAGCTCCCATGACTGCACATCGGGAAGCTGGCTAAGGGGAACTAGCAGGCCACTATCATTACCTAGCGCCTCCATAAGCGCGGTGATATCAACCACCACACGGCCACCCTCAAGGGCAACATCCGCAGCCGCCAGGTCGATACGATAGCCATTATTCATTAGCAGCGTCAGGCTGCCGTTAGGCATGCGAATGACTTCGGCGACGCCTTGTAAATCGTTAATCGCCACTTTGGAGTCAGCAAGCGCCTGCTGGGCCATAAGGGGTAAAACGAGCGTGGCAGCCATGCCGGTATTTTTTAGTGCTTTTTGGTTTTTCGCCATCCAGCGGCGCACGAACGCCACTCGCGCCTGTGGATCAGCCGGTATGTCGATACGCATAACATCGCCGCGGGTGTCGGCCATTGTCTGCCATGCATGCTGTGAAGTAGCACTGCTGACCCTGACACCGTTAAGCAAATGGCCGCTAATCACGCCTGGTTGCGTCGACTTAAGAATATCGGCTGATGACGTCGCCATTAAGCACATCTCCACTAAAGGTCAATGGCGCTATGCGCCGTATTTTTATTTCGGATCGCCGTTAACCGACGATGTGCCGCGGTGATAAGCAGCAATCAACATCACTAGAAAAATGGTCTTAAGTATTCCACAAAGAAGTAGCAAATAAACCATTAAAAAGGACGCTTAATTGCCTGTTAAAGCGCATTAGAGGCTTCATAAACATGCGTCGGGGAAGTAATTTGGGCAGGCACAACAAAAAAGGGCCTAGCGATGAACGCTAAGCCCTAAAATTTGGTGCCGGTGGCCAGACTCGAACTGGCACACCCGTAAAGGCGGCGGATTTTGAATCCGCTGCGTCTACCAATTCCGCCACACCGGCAATGGAAGCGCATTATACGGAGATAACCCTCTAGGTCAATCACATTGACTGACTTTATCTATCGAAAGCGCTATCCTATGCCGCCTGTTTGACCACTGAAAAGAGCCATTTCCATGCAGCGCGCGGACTTCCATTTCGAGCTACCCGATGAGCTCATTGCCCGTTACCCCTCTGAGCAGCGCAGCGACTGCCGTTTGCTATGCGTGGATGGCCAGAGCGGCGCACTTGACCATCGCCGATTTACCGACTTACTTGAAATTCTCGAGCCCGGCGACTTGCTGGTTTTCAATGACACCCGCGTCATACCGGCACGCCTGCACGGTCATAAAGCCAGCGGCGGAAAAGTCGAAATGCTATTGGAGCGCCCTTTAGACACTCATCGCGGCTTGGCGCATATCCGTTCCAGCAAATCGCCGAAGCCCGGCACCGAGCTAATCTTTGAAGGCGATATTCATGCCATCGTAGAAGGCCGCCGCGATGCACTGTTTGAACTGCGTTTTTTAGGCGATACGCCGATGATTGCCCTGCTGGAAAAGCATGGCCATATGCCACTGCCGCCCTATATCACCCGCGAAGATGAACTAAGCGACCGAGACCGTTACCAAACGGTGTATGCCCGTCGCGACGGCGCGGTGGCCGCCCCTACAGCGGGGCTTCATTTTGACCAACCGCTGCTAGACGCGCTGGCCGAAAAAGGCATTAACAGTGCATTTGTGACCTTGCATGTGGGTGCCGGCACCTTTCAGCCAGTACGGGTTGATAACATCCTTGAGCACCACATGCACAGCGAGTGGATTGAGGTTTCTGAAGCTGCCTGCCAAAAAGTGCGCGATACCCAGGCGGCTGGTAAACGAGTGGTTGCAGTTGGCACCACCAGCGTGCGCTGCTTAGAGAGCGCCTGTATGAAAAGCGCCAACGGTGAGATAGCCCCTTACAGCGGCGATACCGATATTTTTATCTACCCGGGTTACGAGTGGCGCTGCGTGGATGCGCTGATCACCAACTTTCACTTACCCGAATCCACGCTGCTGATGCTGGTGTCTGCTTTCGCGGGCTACGACCACATGATGAACGCTTACCGCTCGGCGGTAGACGAGCGCTACGCCTTCTTTAGCTATGGCGATGCAATGCTGCTTACCCGCTAATTAACGAGTTATTGTGATGCGAAACGAATGCTTTATGCGCTTTGAGCGCCTCGCTGAGGATGGCCGCGCTCGCCGGGGCCGCCTGCACTTCCCCCGTGGCACCGTCGAAACCCCGGCCTTTATGCCGGTAGGCACCTACGGCACCGTCAAGGGCATGACGCCAGACTCCGTGAAAGAGATTGGCGCGGAGATCATCCTTGGTAATACGTTTCACCTTTGGCTGCGCCCAGGCACCGACGTGATTGAAGCCCACGGCGACCTTCATGATTTTGCCCAGTGGGACAAACCCATACTGACCGACTCCGGTGGTTTTCAGGTGTTCTCCCTGGGTGAAATGCGCAAAATCACCGAGCAAGGTGTGCATTTCCGCTCGCCGGTCGATGGCAGCAAAGTGTTTATGGGGCCGGAAGAGTCCATGGCGGTATAGCGCTCGCTGGGCTCTGACGTGGTGATGATCTTTGACGAGTGCACCCCCTACCCGGCCACTTTTGAAGAAGCTGAAAAATCCATGGAGCTGTCGCTACGCTGGGCCAAGCGCTCCCGCGATGCCCACGGTGACTCGCCTTCCGCGCTGTTCGGCATTATTCAAGGCGGCATGCACCCTGAACTGCGCGAACGCTCACTCAAGGGACTACTAGAAATTGGCTTTGATGGCTTAGCGATTGGCGGCTTGTCCGTTGGCGAACCCAAAGAAGAGATGATCAAGGTCCTCGACTACCTGCCCACCTGGATGCCCGATGAGAAGCCGCGCTACCTGATGGGCGTTGGCAAACCGGAAGACCTGGTAGAAGGCGTGCGCCGAGGCGTGGACATGTTTGACTGCGTAATGCCCACCCGCAATGCGCGCAATGGCCACCTGTTCACTTCCGACGGCACGGTCAAAATCCGCAACGCCAAACACCGTTTCGACACCCGCCCGCTTGATGATGAGTGCGACTGTCATACCTGCCAGAATTTCTCGCGGGGCTATTTACACCACCTTGACCGCTGCAACGAAATGCTGGGCTCTATGCTCAATACTATCCATAACCTGCGCTACTACCAGCGGGTAATGGCTGATTTGCGCGCGGCAATCGAAGCGGGTACATTGACGACCTTTGTGGAAGGCTTTTATGCCCAGCGTGGGCTGCCAGTGCCTCCTCTCGCTCAACCCTAACGAATTAATCGCCCCGCGCATTGCGCGCGTGGTTTAAACTATTCGACCACTTTTTTATAACCCAGGAGTTCTCTGCAATGCTGGATTTCTTCATCTCACCAGCCCATGCCCAAGAAGCCGGTGCAGGCGGTGGCATCGCGCAAATTGTCATGCTGGTCGGCTTCGTGCTGATTTTCTACTTCCTGCTGTGGCGTCCCCAAGCAAAACGCGCCAAGCAGCACAAACAGCTGGTCACCAGCTTAGCTAAAGGTGATGAAGTCGTCATCGGTGGCGGCCTGGTGGGTCGCATTACCAAAGTGAGCGATGAGTTTTTAACCTTAGAAGTTTCAGAAGGCAACGAAGTTAACGTGCAGAAAAATGCCGTCGCTGCCGTTCTGCCCAAGGGTACTATTAAGTCCATCTAACGCCTGAAGTCCTCCCTGCCGAGACAGTGCCAGCCACCCCGGCAGGGGTGACATGGTAGCTACGATGGTGAACGTTGCTGCACACGGCCTGGCCGCGTGCAGCACTTCCGTATGTAATTGAAGGCAGGGCTTGCATGCTCAACCGTTACCCCCTGTGGAAGTATCTGCTGATACTGGTCGTCCTGGTGGTTGGCCTTATCTACGCGCTTCCCAACTTATTTCCCGCAGATCCCGCTATCCAAGTTAGCAGCGCCCAGGGCGATGCGCTGGATGAGCGTCAGTTAACCCGTGTCGAAGAAGCGCTTAACGAACGTGGCATCGAAATCAAAACCATCGAGCAGGAGAATGGCCAGTGGCTAATTCGCCTGAAAAATAACGATGACCAGCTGAATGCCCGCGACGTCGCTACCGACATACTCGGCAACCAGGCTACCGTTGCACTCAACCTTGCAGAAGCAACGCCGAGCTGGCTGCAAGCCGTTTCCGCGTCACCCATGACACTGGGCTTAGATTTACGTGGTGGTGTCCACTTTTTGCTTGAAGTGGATATGGACGCCGCGCTTACCCAGCGGTTAGAAGTCAATGCTAGCGCAATGCGCGAGCTGCTGCGCGGTGAGCGCATTCGCTACCGCAACACCGAAGTAGCCGAGCGTTCGCTCTCTATTGATTTTGGTAGCAGCGATGACCGTGATGCAGCGCGCCGCTTAATCAGCCGCGACTTCCCCGACTTTGACTACAGCAGCGAAGGCGATGGCCGCACCTCTCGGCTGGTGATGTCGCTTAGCGACCAAACGGTCAACGAAATACAGGATTACGCGGTTAACCAAAACTTAACCACCCTGCGCAACCGGGTGGATGAGCTAGGCGTTGCCGAGCCGATGGTGCAGCGCCAAGGCCCCAGCCAGATTGTGGTTGAGTTGCCGGGCATCCAAGATACCGTGGCTGCAAAGCGTATTGTCGGCGCCACCGCTAACCTGGAGTTCCGTTTAGAAGCGCGCAGCGACACGCCCGACATGGAAACCGAGCGCCACACATTCCGCAACGACACTTCGCGTTCGGCGGAATTGATGCGTGATGTGATTATTACAGGCGATAGCGTTTCCAGCGCCAGCCATAGCTTTGACGAAAACGGCCGCCCCCAGGTCAATATCAACCTGGATGGCACCGGCGGTACGCTAATGAACCGCGCCACGCGGACCAATATTGGTCGCAATATGGCGGTGCTGTTTATTGAGCACAAAAGTGAAGACCGGGTTGAAACTGACCCAGAAACCGGCTTAGAGACCGTCGTTCGCGAGCCTTACGTTGAGCGCGGCCTGATCAGCCTTGCCACCATCCAAAGCGCACTAGGCAATAGCTTCCGGATTACCGGGCTAGACTCACCCACCGAAGCCGCAGAGCTTGCGCTACTGCTGCGCTCTGGCTCACTGGCTGCGCCGATTTACTTTGTGCAAGAACGTACTATCGGCCCAAGCCTGGGCGCCGAAAACATTGAGCGCGGCTTGCTCTCAGTTCAGATCGGCTTGATGTTAGTCGTGATCTTTATGCTCGCGCGCTACAAGGTATTCGGTATCTTTGCCAATATTGCGCTGGCGCTCAACCTGACCCTGCTCATTGCTGTTATGTCGATGCTGGGGGCAACGTTAACGCTGCCAGGTATTGCCGGCATCGTGCTGACGCTGGGTATGGCGGTGGACGCCAACGTGCTGATATTCGAGCGCATACGTGAAGAGTTGCGCAACGGCATGTCCATCCAGCAAGCCATACACGCGGGTTATGAACGCGCCTTTACCTCCATCGTGGATGCCAATATCACCACGCTGCTAGTCGCCGTAATCCTGTTCTCTATTGGCACCGGCCCGGTCAAAGGCTTTGCCGTTACGCTTTCCATCGGCATTTTGACGTCGATGTTCACCGCCCTGCTGGTGACCCGTGCCATGGTTAACCTGACCTATGGCAGCAAACCCGTCAAAAAGCTGTGGATTTGAAAAACGTGCTCAGCTCAGAATTTAAGAGGTGGTAATGAAACCCCTATCACACCTGCGGATCGACTTTATGGGACGGCGCAACATTGCGTTCGTTGTCTCAGCCGCGATGCTTATTGTGTCGATTGGCGCCATTCTGTTTCAGCAGCTCAATCTAGGGCTCGACTTTACCGGCGGTACGCTGGTGGAAGTTCGCTATGGTGCAGCACCTTCACTGGATGCTATTCGCCAGTTACTGGAAAGCAGCGGCTTCCAGGACGTTTCGGTGCAAACCTTTGGTGCCTCCACCGAAGTACTGATCCGCCTGCAGCAAGCCTTTGACCCCGAAGTAGGCAACGAAGTGGTTAGCTTGCTTCGTGCCGATGGCGACAATGTTGATTTGGTCCGCGCGGAGTTTGTCGGCGCCCAAGTCGGCGAGCAATTGCGGGATCAAAGCGGGATGGGCATGCTGGTCGCCCTTGGCATTGTGATGCTCTACGTGGCCTTTCGCTTCCAATACAAATTTGCCATCGGTGCGCTATTTGCGCTGCTGCATGACGTTATTATCGTGGTGGGTATCTTCGCGCTGTTCCAGCTCGACTTTAACCTCACGGTTCTTGCGGCCATTCTGGCGGTGATTGGTTATTCGCTAAACGATACGATTGTGGTGTATGACCGGATTCGTGAAACGATCCGCACGTCACGCATTGATGATATGCCGCAAATCTTTAACGAAGCGATCAACGCCACGCTGTCGCGCACCCTGGCAACGTCTGGCACCACGATTCTCGTACTGCTAGCCCTGCTGCTGCTGGGCGGCGATATGATTAATAACTTTGCCATTGCGCTGTTAATCGGTGTGCTGGTGGGTACTTTCTCCTCGATCTACATTTCCGGTGCGCTGCTGCTGCCACTTAAGCTCACTCGGGAAGATCTAATTCCCACCAAAAAAGAGCTTGATGAAGAGGAAGAAGAGCTGCCTTAACGAAGCACGTTTGGCACGCAGCAAAAAGCCCTGCTGGCATCACCAGCAGGGCTTTTTTAGTGTCTGAATCAACGCCTAATAACACGTTAGCTCAAACATATTCGGATTAGAAACACCGCTTAGAAATGCGGTGCCAGCTGTTTGATCAGCGCTTTATAAAGGCGCGGCCCAGCAGCCATCAACTGACTCTCGGGGCTTACAGTAGGCTTGCCATCTGGCGTGCCCATTAACGCACCCGCTTCTTTAAGCAGCAGCGACCCCACCTGCATATCCTGCTCTTCAAGGCCCAAGACAAAAACGCTGTCTACGCGGCCAGTCGCCAATTCGCAGATATCAAGCAAACCACTGCCGGTGGCCAGCAAGGTTTCAACCTGGGGAGCAAGCTGCTGAGCAATGGTTAAGTAAGCGGGCAAATGGCTAGGACGTAGCCAAGCTTCCGGTAGGCTCATTGCCATCCGCGTGCCCGCAATTGCCGTTGGTTTGCTAACGCGCATACGTTTGTCGTTATGCTGCGCGCCACGGCCACGGCTGGCGATATACTCGTCATCACCAAACGGCGAGAGAATCACCGCGTGTTCGGGGCGGCCTTTAACAAGACACACCACTGAGAGTGCAAAGCCCTTGCCAGCTACCGCTAAATTTGAGTAGCCATGCATAGGTTCAATCTTCCAGACAGTATCCGCACCTTCGCCTTCACCGGCTTTATACGGCGTATACCGGCCGGTAACGCCATGGTGAGGGTAGCCACGCTCCAACTGTTGAACAATGGTCGCCTCAGCCTTGCGCGCTGTGTCTTCCAGCAGGCGGTCGAGATTAAATTCTTCATGAGCATTTTCAATCCGCTCACGGACGCGTAAAAAGTGTTCAACAGCGCCACGCGCAGCGCGCAGCGTAAATTGGACCATCGGATTCATGATCGGGCCTTGTCACAGTGATGTTAAAGAACAGTGGGTAGTCGCAGGGCTACCTTTGGCGCGCAATTCTAGCAGAGGCCCCTCGGGCATGCCATCGACTCATGCTAAACTGCGCGGTTTCCGCATTTGATTACCGAGCCTATTATGCTTGAGCGCATTCGTATTGTTCTTATCGGCACCAGCCATCCCGGCAATATTGGCGGCGTAGCACGCGCCATGCACAACATGGGCCTGGCCGACCTTGCCTTGGTAGCGCCTCGCTGCGAGGTGATCACCCAGGACAGCATCTCCCGGGCCTCCGGCGCTGACCATCTGCTTCATCAAGCGGTGATTCACCCCACTCTTGAGGATGCTGTTGCTGACTGCACCTTGGCCGTAGGTGCCAGCGCGCGCTCGCGCACCCTCCCCTGGCCAATGATTTCACCCCGCGAGCTGGCCGAACGCCTGCCGAGCGAATGCCACCAGCAAGGCGCCCGCGTCGCGCTGGTGTTTGGCCGTGAAGACAGCGGCTTAACCAATGCCGAGCTACAGCGCTGCCATGCCCATGTGCATATCCCCACCAACGCTGATTTCAGCTCGCTCAACTTAGCGGCCGCCGTTCAGGTATTAGCCTACGAATGCCGCATGGCGTGGTTAAGCCAAGCAACGCCAGAGCCAGCCAGCGAGAATGAGGACGAGCTGGCAACCCACGCAGAGCTAGAGCGTTACTTCGAGCATTTAGAGCGC
This sequence comes from Halomonas sp., assembly GCF_017515565.1. Classification (GTDB taxonomy): domain Bacteria; phylum Pseudomonadota; class Gammaproteobacteria; order Pseudomonadales; family Halomonadaceae; genus Vreelandella. The sequence continues at coordinate 2,254 of NZ_JAFWFN010000035.1, read as the reverse complement.
ACCCTCATTGCGATTGAGTTTCACGACCCGGCTCAGCCACGCCAGCTAATGGCAAGATTGCGCCGCTTATACTTACGCGCCCGTCCAGAAAAAATGGAAATGAATATTTTGCGCGGCATTCTATCAGCCACCGAAAAAGCAGCAGACCGGCAGCAGCCATAGTGATAGCCGCTGAATTAACCAGAATGACCTAAACTTGAAGTCGTGGCTTTGCGCCCCAACATCGCCTTCCTGCTAACGTTATTCCATTACGCTTTTTATTGCTGTTAACTTATTACGGTTAACCCAATGATGCGACGCTGCCGCCCCTTAACGCCCAAGGATCACCCATGTTTCAACGCCTGCGTGAAGACATTAATAGCGTATTCGACCGCGATCCTGCGGCCCGTAATTTTTTGGAAGTGTTAACCAACTATCCAGGCTTGCATGCGCTTCTGCTGCACCGCTGTGGCCACTGGCTATGGAACAAAAACCTCAAGTGGCTAGCACGCACAATGTCGACATTTTCCCGCTGGCTTACAGGTATAGAAATTCACCCGGGCGCTACCATTGGCCGGCGCTTTTTTATCGACCACGGCATGGGCGTGGTGATTGGTGAAACCGCGTTAGTGGGCGATAACGTAACGCTTTACCAGGGGGTCACCTTAGGCGGCACCAGCTGGAACAAGGGCAAGCGCCACCCCACCCTCGAAGATGGCGTAATTGTCGGCGCTGGCGCCAAAATTCTTGGCCCGTTCACCGTCGGTGCGGGGGCTAAAATTGGCTCAAACGCCGTGGTGACAAAAGAAGTACCGCCAGGTGCAACCGTAGTGGGCATTCCTGGCAAAATTGTTAAGCGCGCCGACCCGGATGTAGAGGAAGCACTGGATGTGGACCCTGCTCGCCGAGAAGCCATTTGCCAAAAGTTTGGCTTCGATGCCTACGGTGTTAGCCAGGACATGCCCGACCCCGTTGCCCGCTCCATGCAGGCAATGCTGGATCACATGCACGCCGTGGATGAGCGCATTGAGCGCATGTGCTCCACACTGCGCAAATTGGATGCAAGCTATCGGGATGGTCAGCTAACTGAACTACGGGATGAAGATTTTGCCGACATTCTCGACGAAAACGACACCGGCTGCCCAGGGCTAGGCAAACATCAGCGCAATCAGCCCAACGACACAGCACCCCACTCATCTTCTGATACCACGACCACGCGTAATAGTTGACCAAAGCACTCAGGATTTCCATAATGGCTGTACATTTGCCGTGAGCACGCTGATGGCTCAGCGTCGAGGTTCCTGTCATGCGCTTGACCACAAAAGGCCGTTACGCTGTCACTGCCATGCTTGATTTGGCACTTAATGTGCAGCACGGGCCCACTAGCCTGGGTGATATTTCGCAACGCCAAGAGATTTCTCTCTCTTATTTGGAGCAGTTATTTGCCCGCTTACGCCGTGCAGGGCTGGTTACCAGCGTGCGCGGGCCTGGCGGCGGATATTTACTGGCCACGCCCGCTGAAGAGATCAGCGTCTCGCAAATTATCGATGCCGTGAACGAAACCGTTGATGCCACACGTTGCCAGGGGCTATCTGACTGTCAGCAGGGCGATACTTGCTTAACCCACTTTCTGTGGTGTGAGCTGTCTGGGCAAATTCGCAGCTTTTTTGACGACATTACCCTTGCCCAATTGATGCAGCGCCCCGACGTAATACGTATTGCTTCCCGGCAACAACATCGCGTAGATGCTGGCATTCTTGCCTCATCCCCCTGAAGGCCCAACCTGCACGCTGGAACTCATGACCACGACTACCTCACCTTCGCTGCCGATTTACTTAGACTACGCCGCCACGACGCCGGTGGATGCTCGGGTGGCCGAGGTCATGCAGCGCTACCTGACGGTTGATCAGCTTTTTGCCAACCCCGCCTCGCGTAGTCACATGCTTGGCTGGCAGGCCGAACAAGTCGTTGAGCAGGCGCGGCGCCAAGTGGCAGATACCATTGGCGCTGACCCGCGGGAAATTGTCTGGACCAGCGGGGCCACCGAAGCCGACAACTTAGCGCTGATCGGTTTTATGCGTGCTAACCGTGAACGCGGCATGCACCTGGTGACCTCCCACATCGAGCATAAAGCGATTGTCGATACGGCTAAGGCGCTTGAAAGCGAAGGGTTTGAGATCACGTGGCTAACGCCGGGGCGCGACGGCTGCATAACCCCCGAGCAGCTTCGCAGTGCGATGCGTGATGACACCGCCCTGGTATCGCTGATGGCGGT
>NZ_JAFWFN010000034.1 GCF_017515565.1 Halomonas sp. | reverse complement strand
TGTAGGCACGCTTTGTCATACTGGAAAAATATCAGGGGTTGGTGGCAATATCAACACTGGCATCGCTACGCGATGCGCGCTTGTATCACCGCCCGACTGGGCGATGCTTTGCGCGCGGCTTGGTAATTACCCCTTATTTGTGGCGAGCCACCCAGCGGGTCAGCCAAATCCATAGCGCGGCCCCAAGTATCAACAGCCCGCCCACCCCAAGGGCCTGTGGATAGGTGTAGGCGCCTTGGCCTTCCAGCAAAAAGCGCAGCACCAGAAAAATCATCACGATGTGAAAAATAAACGCTTTTAGCGCATCGCTGCCAACCACGGTTAACGGCCGTAGTGCTTTAGCAGCCATGGCGCCCCCTGCCAGGGCTAGCCCCAAAAGCACCAGTGCGCCCCCTATGCTAAACAGCATAAAGGGCAGCTCAGGGGGGTGCTTACCCACGTTGCGCGCAACCGCCTTCATGGCCCCATACACATCGCCATTGGCCAGTGCCACACTATAAAAAGCAGCCACCATTAGCGCGCCGATACCTATGAGTATAAGCACCAGGCGGCGGCGCGAGGCGTAATCGAAGTAACAGCGCAACACGGCCTCGCCAATCAGCAAACCTGACAATATTAACGGCGCCCGGCTGAGCTGCCCCCAGGCGTAGTGGTCTTCGTGGTCGACCAGCAGGGCTTTTAGAATATCGTTACCGCCAAAGCTCAGCCCCTGCAGCCACGCGGACAGTGCCGTTAGGCCAACAATGGTGGCTAAACGCCCCCATAGCGGCGCTCGTGCCCAGAATGGCAGTATTAGCGGCACCCATAGCAGCGCGATGGCGTAAAAGCCGAGAATTTCTACCCAAATAGCAAAGCGTTCGTAGAGCAGCGTATCGACGATATCGCTAGGCGCGCTAAAGGGCAGCATTTCGACGATGGTCAGCACTTTGTACCAAAACCACACCTCGATAGCCCGCACCCACAGCTTTAGACGCCGTTTGGGCCAGTCATCCCGCTGGGTATGCGATAGAAACGCCACCGCTAACGCGATGCCAAACACCAGGATGAATAGCGATGAGGAGAATTTGGTTAAAAAATGAATAGGCACCATGCCCCACTCGGGCACGTTGCGAATGCCCACCAGCCCGCTAACGGTGTGGCTCATTATCATCAGCCCAATGGCGATACCTCGGGCAAGATCAATCGCGTCAATCCGCCCTTCCGCCTTGGGAAGCTGTGGCACCTCCTTCCAGTTGAGCACGTGGGTAGTGTCCTTATGGCCTATCATCGTAATGGTTAGTCATCGTCAGCTAACCATAGACTATTTCCGTGATGCGCCTTTCAACCCAGGCGTTGCACGCAAAGTGCCTGCGCGCCAAAACAAACCGCCCCCGAAGCCGAAGGCTGCGGGGGCGGTGAATGAGTCGCAAGCTAGCGACGCATTTAACGGCTAAGCGTTACCGGCTAATTACTCGGTAACCTCTACCTCAGCGGCAGCGAAAGCCGCTTTCTCTTCTTCGGTGATCTCTTTAATGGAGAGCTTCACCCGGTTGCGGTTGTCGATATCCAGCACTTTAACGATCACATCGTCGCCTTCGTTTAAGAAGTCGCGGACGTTGTTAACGCGCTCGGCAACAATTTGCGAAATATGCACCAGGCCATCGGTACCCGGCATGATGTTCACAAACGCGCCGAAGTCAGCGATACGTACCACTTTACCGTTATACAGCTTGCCGATTTCCGCTTCTGCGGTAATGGCCAATACGGTATCAATCGCACGCTTCGCCGCGGCTTTATCTTCCGCGTAGATGCGCACGGTGCCGTCATCGTCCAGGTCGATAGACGCGCCGGTGTCTTCGCAGATTTTACGAATCGTCGCGCCGCCTTTACCAATCACGTCGCGGATCTTATCCGGGGCGATTTTGATGGTGGCCATGGAGGGGGCGTTTTCAGACACCTCGGTACGGCTTTGGCCGATCACCACGTTCATCTGCTCAAGAATGCTGATGCGTGCGTTGTGGGCCTGCTGCAGCGCGGTTTCCATGATCTCTTCGTTGATGCCTTCGATCTTAATGTCCATCTGTAGAGCGGTGACGCCCTCTTCAGAACCGGCAACTTTGAAGTCCATGTCGCCCAGGTGGTCTTCGTCACCCAGGATATCGGTCAGCACGGCGTAGCCGTCTTCATCTTTCACCAAGCCCATGGCAATACCCGCCACCGGGGCTTTCAGCGGTACACCGGCATCCATCAATGCGAGCGAAGAGCCACATACCGAGGCCATAGAGCTTGAGCCGTTGGATTCGGTAATTTCCGACACCACACGGATGGTGTAAGGGAAGACGTCTTCAGACGGCAGCATGGCTTGAATGCCACGGCGCGCCAAACGGCCGTGGCCGATTTCACGACGCTTGGGGCCGCCAAAGAAGCCCGCTTCACCTACGCAGTAGGGAGGGAAGTTGTAGTGCAGCATAAAGCGGTCTTTACGCTCGCCTTCCAGGGACTCGATTAGCTGCGAATCGCGCAGGGTGCCCAAGGTAGCAATCGCAATCGCCTGGGTCTCGCCACGGGTGAACACCGCAGAGCCGTGGGTTTTCGGCAGTACGCCAACTTCAATGGCCAGCGGGCGCACAGTGAAGTTGTCACGGCCGTCGATACGCGGCTCGCCTTTTACGACGCGCGAGCGTACGACGCGCTTTTCAAGGCCTGCAAACGCACCTTTCACGTCATCTTTGCTGAACTTGCCTTCCGCTTCTTCGCCTTCAGCAGCCACGAGCTGCTCAATGGCTTCGTCTTTCAGCGCTGAAAGCGCGTCTTGACGCTCCATTTTGTCGGTAATACGGTAAGCATCGCCCACTTTGGTTTCGAACGCGTCGGCCATCGCGGTTTTCAGCGCGACGTTTTCCGGCGCGGGCTGCCAATCCCAGCGCGGTTTGCCAGCTTCAGCGACCAGCTCTTTAATGGCGGTGACGGCAACCTGCATTTCCTGGTGGCCGAACAGCACGGCACCCAGCATTTCGTCTTCGAGCAGTTCTTTGGCTTCTGATTCCACCATGAGAACGGCTTTATCAGTACCCGCCACGACCATGTCCAGCTCGGAAGAGGCCAGCTCTTCAACGGTCGGGTTCAGGAAGTAGCCCTGCTCTTCATTAAAGCCAACGCGTGCACAGCCAATCGGGCCGTTAAACGGCACGCCAGAGATACTCAGCGCCGCTGAGGTGCCCAGCATCGCCGCAACATCCGGGTCATGGTTACGGTCGGTAGAGAGAACGGTACAGATCACCTGCACTTCGTTCATAAACCCTTTGGGGAACAGCGGACGGATAGGACGGTCGATCAGGCGCGAGGTGAGGGTCTCTTTCTCGGTAGGACGGCCTTCACGCTTGAAGAAGCCACCGGGGATCTTGCCCACTGCGTAGGTTTTCTCTTGGTAGTGTACCGAGAGCGGAAAGAAGGGCTGGTTAGGATTGGCTTCTTTCTTCGCGACCACCGTACACAGTACGACGGTGTCATCCATGGTCACCATTACGGCACCAGTGGCCTGGCGAGCAATGCGGCCAGTTTCTAAGGTGACGGTGCTACGACCGTATTGAAACGTTTTTTTTACCGGATTCACGGCGACTTCCTTTAACATTAATATCTACTTGTCTTTTCGCTTGGGTCGTTTTGACTCGTCACCATTCTAGGCGCTGTGGCGCCATACGGCTACCAGAAACAAAAAAACGGGCAGCCCCAAGGGGCTGCCCGTTTCGAATCATTGCCGCTAACGCTTAGCGACGCAGACCTAGACGCTGAATCAGAGACTGATAGCGTTCGAAATCTTTACGCTTCAGGTAGTCCAGCAGCTTACGACGCTGGTTTACCATGCGGATCAGACCACGACGTGAGTGGTGATCCTGCTTGTTGGTTTTGAAGTGGTCCTGCAGGCCATTGATGTTGGCGCTTAGCAGTGCAACCTGAACTTCAGGGGAACCGGTATCGCTATCGCCGCGGCCGTATTCGTTGACGATCTCGGCCTTTTTCTCAGCGGTTAATGCCATCTGTCTCTCCAGTAAGCAATATGCCTAAAATTGAATGGGTGAGACCACGCATATTTGCAGTCTCAGGCTACTCTCTTCTTTCTACTAGCGATCGGCTAACAATCTTTTAACCGCTAGTTTCTCACCGCAGTTTCTAACCACGGTTTCTAACTACTATTTTCGCGCAAACGGCTGCTTCCTTGCAACGCTGTCTACGAGATAGCGACGGTACTTAACAGCCGCTTAGGTGCCACTTCCTGGGCACTTTTTACAACACCAAGGCCGATAAACGTCTCGGCGTAATAAAGTCTTGCCAGCGCATCGGGCGCAAGTGCCTCAATCGCTAAATGTGCGGACTGGCCGTGGGCAAGACACCCGTAGGCCGTTTCATCCACGTTTAGCGAAGGCAAATGATCCACCAGCACATCCACGGGCATCAATTCAGCCTCGCGGCTGGCTTGGTTTGCCAGGGCTTCAAGGCCTTCCAGCGTCCACATCGCATCGCTGGTAAACGGCCCGGTTTTGAGCCTTCTTAGCTGGCTAATATGGGCGCCGCAGCCCAACGCTTGGCCAATATCTTCGGCCAAGGTGCGAATATAGGTGCCTTTGCTACAGCCCACTTCAAGTTCGAAGGCCGTGCCCTCAAACCCAAGCAGCCGCGCATCATACACGCTTACCCGCCGCGCTGCACGCTCTACGTGCTTGCCCTCTCGGGCCAGCTCGTAAAGCTTTTTACCCTGGTGCTTTAGGGCCGAGTACATCGGCGGAACTTGCTCAATCTCGCCGCGAAAACGCGTTAAGACCGCTTCAATATCCTGCTCGGTGAGGCTTGGCACCTCGCGCCGTTCGATGACTGTGCCTTCGGCATCGCCGGTGTCGGTGATCACCCCAAGCTCAACTCGGGTGCGATACATCTTATCGGCTTCCAGCAGGTGCGCGGAAAACTTAGTGGCCTCCCCCAGGCAAATGGGCAGCAAGCCCGTTGCCATGGGGTCCAGCGTGCCGGTATGCCCGGCTTTCTGCGCCTCAAACAGACGACGCACCCGCTGTAGCGCGTGATTGCTGGAAATGCCCTTGGGCTTATCCAGCAACAAAACGCCATTGACCGGTAATCCGCGACGGCGACGTGCCATTAGCGCGTCTCCTCACCATTGTTGCTATCACTATTGCCGTTGTCGCTTTCGCCCTCTTCATCCTGATGGCGGGCACGGTCGGTAGAGACCGCTTCGGCAATCAGCGATGAGAGGTGCTGGCCACGGAATACACTTTCATCGTAGTGAAAGCGTAGCTCGGGTACATGGCGTAGCTTGATACGCTTGGCAATTTGGCTTCTTAGAAAACCAGCGGCACGTTTCAGTACCTGCAGGTTCTCTTTGATACGCTCAGGATCTTGTTCACCCAGCAGGGTGACATAGATATCGGCGTAACCCAGGTCACGGCTGACGGTCGCGCCGCTCACCGTAATCATGCCTAAGCGCGGGTCTTTTACTTCGCGTTGAATAAGTACCGCCAGCTCCTTTTGGAGCTGGTCGGCTACTCGGTCGGTACGCTTAAATTCGCGCATGATTGCTCCTCGCGGCCTTACAGGCTGCGCTCGACCTTCACTTGGTCAAAGACTTCGATCTTGTCGCCGACCTGGACATCGTTGTAGTTCTTCACGCCGATGCCACACTCAATGCCGTTACGCACTTCTTGAACGTCATCTTTGAAGCGGCGCAGCGACTCGAGTTCGCCTTCGTAAATCACTACGTCATCGCGCAATACACGAATCTTCTTATTACGGTGTACGCTGCCTTCAATCACCATACAGCCGGCAATCGCACCAATCTTCGGTGCACGGAAGACGTCGCGTACCTCAGCAATACCGACGATTTCTTCTTTCCACTCAGGTGCGAGCATGCCGCTCATCGCCTGTTTGACCTCGTCGATCAGCTGGTAAATAACGCTGTAGTAGCGCAGATCCAGGCCTTCACGTTCGATGATCTCGCGGGCAGCAGCGTCGGCACGGACGTTAAAGCCGACCACGATGGCTTCAGAGGCAAGCGCCAAGTTGGCATCGGTACCGGTGATACCGCCAACACCCGAGGAGACCACGGCGACTTCAACTTCACCGGTGGAGAGCTCTTCCAGGGCGCCTTTGATGGCTTCCAGCGAACCTTGTACGTCGGCTTTGAGGACGATGTTGACCTTGGCCACTTCGTCTTGACCCATCTGGCTGAACATGTTCTCCAGCTTGGCCTTCTGCTGACGTGCCAGGCGCACTTCGCGGTATTTGCCTTGACGGAAGTTAGCCACTTCACGGGCTTTCTTCTCGTCGGCTACGACCATGAAGTCATCACCGGCATCCGGCGTACCGCCCAAGCCTTGAATCTCTACCGGCATGGCCGGGCCAACCGCATCAACTTGCTGAGCAAGTTCATTGGTCAGCGCACGAACGCGACCGTAATGCAGGCCTGCCAGGACGATATCGCCCTTTTTCAGCGTACCGTTCTGAACCAGTACGGTAGCGACCGGACCACGACCTTTATCAAGGCGTGACTCAACCACAACACCTTTACCTGGCGCGGAAGGCACGGCTTTAAGCTCAAGCACTTCGGAGGCCAGCTGGATCGCTTCCAGCAGCTCTTCCATACCTTCACCTGTCTTAGCAGACACGTGAACAAACTGGGTATCACCGCCCCACTCTTCCGAAATCACGCCGTGCTGCGAGAGTTCGTTCTTGATGCGATCAAGATCAATGCCCTGCTTATCGATCTTGTTCACCGCCACTACCAACGGTACTTCAGCAGCTTTGGAGTGTTCAATCGCTTCAATGGTTTGGGGCATCACGCCGTCATCGGCGGCAACCACCAGGATAACGACGTCGGTTGCCTTGGCACCACGGGCACGCATGGCGGTAAACGCCGCGTGGCCAGGGGTATCCAGGAAGGTCACGCCGCCGTGGTTGTCTTCCACGTGGTAAGCACCAATGTGCTGGGTAATACCGCCCGCTTCACCAGTGGCCACTTTCGCTTTACGAATGTAATCGAGCAGTGAGGTTTTACCGTGGTCAACGTGACCCATAACGGTAACCACCGGTGAACGGGTGATCTCTTCGCCTTCGTAGGAGATGCCTTCGAGCATTTCCGTTTCCAGCGCGTCATCTTTCACCAGCTTCGGCGTATGACCCATCTCTTCCACGACGATAGCCGCTGTATCCTGGTCAATCGTCTGGTTGATGGTGACCGCAGCGCCCATGTTGAACATGGCCTTGATCACTTCGTTGGCCTTGATCGACATTTTGTCGGCAAGCTCAGCAACGCTGATTGACTCAGGGATCGAGACTTCACGCACAATCGGCTGGGTCGGCTTCTGGAACGCGTGCTTGCCATTGCCCGCCTGGTTGCCACCACGGCGACCGCCGCGACGCTGCTCGGCACGTTTTACTTTCTTGCCGCCACCGCCACGCTTGCGCTCTTCGCGATCACCACGATCATCCTCGTCATCACGACCTTTCTTCTTCGCAGCCGCTTTTTTGGGCGGTGCGGTACGACGGTCGGTGCGACCCTCTTTCGGCGGCGCAGGCGGCATATCATCAGGTGACGGCGTATCGTCGATTTCAAGATTCGGCACTGCGACATCAGGTGTCGCCGACGCTTTGGCTGCTCTAGGCCTTGCATCAATCTCTTTTTTACTACGCGCTGCTTCAGCTTCTTTATTACTGCGCGCAGTCGCTTCAGCTACCTGTGCAGCACGGGCTTTCTGTGCGGCAGCTTTTTCCTCTGCTTCACGCGCATCAGAAATCTTGCGCTCAGCTTCGGCTTCCGCCATATCGCCTACCAGCTGACGTGGGCCAGAGTGCTTAGGCTCAGCGGCTTTCGGCTTCTCATTTTCAGCGCTTTTAACGTAGGTTTTTTTCTTACGTACCTGCACTTCAATGGTCTTGCCGCGCTCGCCGGTTTTAATACGGCTGCGGGTTTTACGGGTCAGTGTAATGCTTTTCTTGCCTGCATCAGTTTCACTGCCACCGTGGCTCTTTTTCAGAAAGCTAAGCAGCTTTTGCTTATCTTCTTCTGATACAGCATCGCCTTCCGAGGCGTGCTGTAAGCCGGCTTCTTTCATCTGTTCCAATAGGCGGGGCACATCACGGCCCACCTTTACTGCAAAATCTTTAACTGTCATATCTGACATAGTGACCCTCCTCAGCCCGTGACCTGTTTACTGTGTGTTCGAATCCGATGCGTTCTCGTCTTCAAACCAGGGCGCACGGGCAGTCATGATCAGTGCCGCTGCGCGCGCTTCGTCCAACTCCTCGATATCGACCAGATCGTCGACAGACTGCTCGGCGAGATCTTCCATGGTGACAATGCCTCGGCTAGCCAGAATGAAGGCCAGGTGGCGCTCCATGCCGTCCATTTCCAGCAGGTCATCTGCTGGTTGGGCACCGTCTAGGGCTTCTTCCGAGGCAATGGCCATCGTTAGCAGCTCGTCTTTCGCGCGTGCACGCAGCTCTTCTACCAATGCTTCATCGAACTCTTCAATTTCCAGCATTTCTTCAAGCGGCACGTAAGCAACTTCTTCCAGGGTGGTAAACCCTTCTTCTACCAACAGGCGGGCAACATCTTCGTCCACTTCTAAGTGCTGGATGAAGGAGTCCACCAAACTATCGATTTCCTGCTCACGCTTAGACTCGGCTTCGTCTTCGGTCATCACATTGATGCGCCAGCCGGTCAGCTCAGAGGCTAAACGTACGTTCTGCCCGCTACGGCCAATGGCCTGAGCGAGGTTATCCTGAGCGACGGCAACGTCCATTGCATGGGCATCTTCGTCCACCAGGATAGACGCCACATCCGCAGGCGCCATCGCGTTAATAACCAACTGCGCTGGGTTGTCATCCCACAGCACGATATCGACACGCTCGTTTTGCAGCTCAGAAGAGACTGCTTGAACGCGTGAACCGCGCATACCCACGCAGGCACCGACCGGGTCGATGCGGCGGTCATTGGTTTTCACGGCAATTTTGGCACGCGAACCTGGGTCGCGGGCCGCGCCTTTAATTTCGATCAGCTGCTCGGCAATTTCCGGCACTTCAATTTTGAATAGCTCAATAATGAAGTCTGGGCTGGTGCGCGACAGCTGAAGCTGAGCGCCGCGAGCCTCTGGATCAACCTTAACCAACAGCGCACGCACCCGCTCATTCATGCGGTAGCGTTCGCCGTGAATCATTTCGTTGCGTGGCAAGAAGGCCTCGGCGTTTTCGCCCAGGTCGATAATCAGGCCATCGCGGGTGGTCTTTTTGACGATACCGGCAACCAGCTCACCTTCACGATCCGCGTATTGACGTACGACTTCCGCACGTTCGGCTTCGCGCACTTTTTGCACGATGACCTGCTTGGCGGTTTGCGCGGCAATACGACCAAATGCGGCGTTTTCAATTTTATGCTCGACAATATCGCCTAACTTTAGCGGCGGGTCGCGCTGCTCGGCGATAGTCTCTTTGATTTCGTAATCTGGCGTTTCAAACTCGTCATCTTCAACAACGGTCCAGGTGCGGAAGGTATCGTAATCCCCCGTACGCCGGTCAATATGTACCCGCACGTTGGCTTCTTCCTGATCAAAGCGCTTACGTGACGCGCTTGCCAACGCGGCTTCTACCGCTTCAAAGATGACATCGCGGGGAACGCCTTTTTCATTCGAGATCGCGTCCACGACCATTAAAATTTCTTTACTCATGCGTATGCCTCGCCAGAAAACCTGTCCTTTTGTGCATCACCCCGGCTACCTGCCGGATGCCGCCACCCGTTTAATCGTCGAACTGCGGGACAACCTGCGCAGAATCGATGCTTTCGATGGGGAAGCAGTACTCTTCTCCATCCAGCTGTAGCAGCACTTCATCACCATCAACACCGGCGAGAAGCCCTTGGTACTTGCGCCGTCCATCAAAAGCAACGCGTAGCTTGAGCGCGACCTGGTGGCCTTGATAACGGATGAAGTGATCCAGGGTATACAAGGGGCGTGCCATGCCGGGGGAAGAAACTTCCAGCCGGTATTCACCAGGAATGGGGTCTTCTACATCCATGACGGCACTGACTTGGCGACTAATATCAGCGCAGTCTTGCACGCTGACACCGCTTTCGCGCTCAATATAAATGACTAGCCGCGAGTGCTTACCCTGGGAAATATGGTCGATACCCCATAGTTCAAAGCCCATGGCGGCAACGACAGGTTCGATCAGCGCGTGAAGCGCAGCGTGTTTTGTGGCCACAGACAAAGCTCCTATAGCCGTTGCATCAGGCACCTGGCCAGGAGTGATAAGAAAAGCTAGGCGACTGATTGGCGTTACCCGGAAATGTGTCTCTGGCTACTCGGAGGACATCCGCTATTGAGACACGCTTGGCTCGCAAAAAGCTTTAACAAAAAGCTATTAAAAAATTTTGTTCGCAAAAACTGTAACAAAAAAGCTACTAACAAAAAGCCCCTTCACAGGAAGGGGCTTTTTGAAAGAAACCTGTAATACCACTTTAGCAATATGCGGAGAACATCGTCACACTGACTGCCTCACCATCTCAGTTACTCATTTGCGACCGCAACTGGGACATAACACATTACTAGAAGATGGTAGCGGGGACCGGATTTGAACCGATGACCTTCGGGTTATGAGCCCGACGAGCTACCAGACTGCTCCACCCCGCATCAATCTAGGTCGACGATAATAGACACTTGAATCACTTACGTCAAGAACTCATTTTCAAGAACTTGCTTCAAGTACAATTTTCGTCTCAGGTGCCAACCCCTGCTTTCTTTTACAAAAGCGTCTTAGGCAAAAACTCTGGGAAGCTGGCAAGCCAGCAAAACAGATGGTGCCGAAGGCGGGACTTGAACCCGCACGACCATACGGTCACTACCCCCTCAAGATAGCGTGTCTACCAATTCCACCACTTCGGCATCAGGGGAGGCTAAAGAAAGCGACATCAAGATGTTACTCGCTGCTCTCCTCTAGCACTGGCGCGGTATTATCCATACTTGCAGGCCCGTCGTCAAGCGTTGGAATACCACGCTGCTGCTCGATGAGACGAGAGTCGGGGATACCGGCTTCCGGGGCTTGGCTCGCCTGGGTCGCGAAGTAAGCGAGCGTCATCGAGGTTACGAAAAAGCCTGCCGCTAACACAGCGGTCGTACGGGATAAGAAATTACCGCTTCCCCGCGAACCGAAAACGGTTTGCGACGCACCGCCACCAAAGGCGGCCCCCGCTTCGGCACCTTTACCCTGCTGAAGCAGGATGAGTACAACCAGGGCGATCGCAATCACCACGTGAACCATAAGAATTGCAACTTGCATGGCGTTATCCTGCTGACTGACAAATGGCGTAGAAATCGTTGGTTTTGAGCGAAGCACCGCCCACTAAACCACCGTCGATATCCGGCTGCGCGAGTAGCTCAGCCGCATTACTTGCGTTCATGCTGCCGCCGTACAGCAGCTTAAGCTGCTCGGCAAGCGAGGTATCAAAACCAGCCTGGTAGGCGCGAATACCCGCCATCACCTCTTGGGCCTGCTCAGGGGTGGCGGTGCGCCCGGTACCAATTGCCCATACGGGCTCATAGGCAATCACGACATGAAGGCGCTGGGCGGGTTCCAAACGGGCCATCACATGGCCGACTTGGCGAAGCACAATATCCATCGTACTGCCCGCATCACGCTCTTCCAGGGTTTCGCCAACGCAGAGAATAGGCGTCAGGCCAACATCCAAGGCGGCCACCAAGCGGTCAAACACCTGCTCATCGGTTTCACGATAGAGCTTGCGACGCTCTGAGTGGCCGACCAGCACGTAGCCAACCTCAAACTCTTTCAGCATCCGCCCGCTAATTTCACCCGTATGCGCCCCTGAGTGCTGGGGGTTGAGCGTTTGCGCCCCTAATTGCAGCGGCGTGTTTTTGAACGCATGACGGGCCGCATCCAAATACGGAAATGGCGGTATGATAACAACGTCGATATCCGCAGACAGTGTCACTGCCGCGAAAGCGTCTCCAAACGCTTGAATCAACGCCGTCGAACCGTTCATTTTCCAGTTACCGGCAATTAATGGCGTGCGCATTGACTATCCTCACTCAAGGTGGAGCGAAATGGTATAGGAGCAGCCTTGTCAAGACAACCGCTGTTACAGGCATCGCGCGGTTTGTTGCGCAGCTTAACTCAGCAGCGCCTGCACTTGATTGGCCAGGTTACTGGCCAGCCTATCCACATCCAGATGGGCACGACCTTCAACCATTACACGAATGAGCGGCTCGGTGCCCGAGGGCCTGAGCAGCACACGCCCCTGGTCGCCCAACTCTTTTTCAAGCGTCGCCACAGCTTGCTGCAAAGGCTCAGACGCCATTACCTCTTTGGCACTAGCGCCCTTTGGCAGCCTAACATTCACCAGCGACTGCGGCACTTTTTCCAAGCCTTTAAGCAGCGCGGGCAAGGTTTTTTGTTCGCGCATCATCAGCGCTAGCACCTGAAGGGCAGAAACAATTCCGTCCCCCGTGGACTGCACATGCCCGCAAACGATATGCCCCGAAGACTCGCCGCCTAGCTCCCACCCATTCTCAGCCATCATCTCCATCACGAAGCGATCACCGACTTTAGCGCGGGCAAAGGGGATACCCAGCCTTTCCAGCGCCATGGCAAGACCAAAATTGCTCATGAGCGTGCCCACCACGCCGCCCTCCAGCAGCCCCCGCTCATGACGGTCCCGGGCAATCAGATAAAGAATATCGTCGCCATCCACCTCACGACCATCGGCATCTACCAGCAGCAAGCGGTCACCATCGCCATCAAAGGCAATGCCCAAATCCGCCCCCTGCTGAATAACCGCTGCCCGCAGCGCTGCGGGATGGGTAGAGCCTACCTGCTGATTAATATTTAGCCCATTAGGCGACGCCCCGATGACGCTCACCTCTGCACCCAGCTCACGGAACACATTGGGCGCAATGTGATACGTCGCGCCATGGGCGCAGTCGAGCACTACTTTCAATCCGTGGAGGCTTAAGCGATCCGGCAAGGTAGACTTACAAAACTCAATGTAACGCCCCGCGGCATCATCAATCCGCGTTGCTTTTCCAAGCGACGCCGCCGCTGCCGTGGTTAACGGTGCGTCCAGCATTGTTTCAATACGATCTTCGATCTCATCGGGTAGTTTCTTACCTTCCGCTGAGAAGAACTTAATGCCGTTATCGTCAAAGGGATTATGGGACGCGGAGATAACAATACCTGCATCCGCACGGAAGGTGCGGGTTAAGTAGGCGATCCCCGGCGTGGGCATGGGCCCTAAAAGCGAAACATCGACACCTGCAGCAGAAAGCCCGGCTTCAAGCGCGGACTCAAACATATAGCCTGAAATACGCGTATCTTTCCCAATCAGCACCCGGGTAGGGCCCTTTTCACGGCGCAGCACTTGACCCGCTGCCCAGCCTAGTTTGAGCATAAAATCAGCGGTAATGGGCGCCTGTCCAACGGTGCCACGAATACCGTCTGTGCCAAAATAACGTCGTGTCATGCATCAAACTCCTTGTTTAGCGGCGGCTCGCAGCCCTCTTGCAATACCGCCCACGCCATATTAACGGCATCCACCGTTGGGCCTACATCATGAACGCGTACGATATTAGCACCCCGTTCGACCGCCATAGCGGTTAGCGCAAGGCCACCTGCCAAACGCTCTTCCACTGGGCGACCCAGCACTTTACCGATCATACTTTTACGCGACATACCGACCAACAGCGGCAGCTCTAACGCCTGTAACGCATCCATATATTTGAGCAAGCGTAGATTATGTTCAACGGTTTTGCCGAAGCCAAAGCCGGGATCTAGCAGCAACCGATTACGGCGTAGCCCTGCCGCTTCGCAGGCCGCAACACGCTCTGCCAAATAGGCCACTACCGCGTTTTCCACCGGCTGTTCATAGCGGGGTGACTGCTGCATATCCTGAGGCTCGCCCTGACGGTGCATCAAGCAGACCGGCAGGCCACTACCGACAGCAGCAGCAAGGGCGCCCTCTCGTTCTAACGCGCGCACATCATTAATCATACCCGCACCGAGCGCGCTGGCTTGGCGCATGACCGCCGGACTGCTGGTGTCGATCGACACCAGCGCGTCCAACTCTCGCACCAGCGCTTCGACAACAGGGGACACCCGATCTAGCTCTTCTTGCTCAGAGACAGCTGGCGCGCCAGGGCGTGTTGACTCGCCCCCCACATCAATCATCACCGCCCCTTCGGCGAGCATGCGCTCCGCATGGCGAAGCGCATCGTCCAGGGCGACGTGCTGCCCCCCATCGGAAAACGAATCAGGAGTCACATTGAGAATACCCATTACTCGGGGAAACGAGAGGTCTAGCAAGTGGCGTCCACAGCGCAAGTGAAAGGCGCTGTCCGCAGCCTGTAGAGATGATGAAGAGTCAACTGTCGATTTCATGCGGCGGCCTGATTAAAAAGAGAACGTTGCTGCGTGATGACCACAGCATAACAAAAAGGCGCCCCATAATGGGACGCCTTTGCTAACACTGCTTAAGGTGCTTACGACCCAGCAGGACCACCTAGCGGATCAGAGGGGCGGCGACGAGGCTCGTCGTCATCTTCTTCTCCATCATCCTTGGGTGGCGTGCCGTCTACCGGCTCTTCAGCACTGGCTTCTGGCTTGTCATCATTGACGGGCATACCGCCACCAGATGAATCACCATCGTCCCAGCCTTCCGGTGGGCGCGGGTCGCGACCTTCCATGATGTCTTTCAGCTGCGTGGCATCAATGGTTTCAAACTTCATCAGCGCTTCAGCCATGGCGTCCAGCTTGTCGCGGTTATCACTCAGAATCTGCCGCGCCTGCTCGTAACACTCGTCGATAATCTTGCGAACTTCTTTATCAAGACGCGTGGTCGTTTCGCCAGACTTTAGCTTACCGCCCTGACCAGGGCCGCCGAGGAATTGGTGAGACTCATCCTCGTCGTACATGATCGGACCCATTGCATCCGAAAGACCCCACTTCGCCACCATATTGTGAGCAAGCTCGGTTGCGCGCTTAATGTCGTTCGAAGCACCCGTAGTGACACCGTTGGGGCCTAACGTCATCTCTTCGGCGATACGGCCACCAAACAGCGAACAAATCTGACCGAGAATTTGCTGACGAGACAGGCTGTAGCGATCTTCTTCCGGCAAGAACATTGTCACGCCCAGCGCACGGCCACGCGGGATAATGGTCACCTTGTAAACTGGGTCGTGCCCTGGCACAACCAAACCGATAATGGCGTGACCGGACTCGTGGTAGGCCGTATTGAGCTTTTCTTTATCGGTCATGACCATGGATTTGCGCTCAGCGCCCATCATGATTTTGTCTTTAGCAAGCTCTAGCTCTTCCATAGCTACTAGGCGCTTGTTACGACGGGCAGCAAACAGCGCCGCTTCGTTAACCAAGTTCGCTAAGTCAGCACCGGAGAAACCGGGGGTACCACGGGCGATCAATTGCGGCTTCACGTCGTCGGCCAACGGCACTTTGCGCAGGTGAACGCCCAAAATGTGCTCACGGCCACGGATATCGGGCAAACCGACCGTTACTTGACGGTCAAAGCGGCCTGGACGCATTAACGCGGGATCAAGTACGTCAGGACGGTTAGTTGCCGCAATAACAATGATGCCTTCATTCGCCTCGAAACCATCCATCTCAACCAATAGCTGGTTAAGGGTCTGCTCGCGCTCATCATTACCGCCACCCATACCAGTACCGCGTGAACGGCCAACGGCAT
This sequence comes from Halomonas sp., assembly GCF_017515565.1. GTDB lineage: Bacteria > Pseudomonadota > Gammaproteobacteria > Pseudomonadales > Halomonadaceae > Vreelandella. The sequence goes on along the minus strand of NZ_JAFWFN010000034.1, from coordinate 16,081 downwards.
CGATCTCATCGATAAAGATAATGCAGGGCGCCTGCTTTTTGGCCTGTTCGAACATGTCGCGTACACGGGAAGCACCCACACCCACGAACATCTCAACGAAGTCAGAACCCGAAATAGAGAAGAATGGCACTTTCGCTTCGCCGGCAATGGACTTAGCCAGCAGGGTTTTACCGGTACCCGGCGGACCAACCATCAACACGCCGCGGGGGATAGTGCCACCCAGGCGCTGAAACTTAGTGGGATCGCGCAGAAAGTCGACCAGCTCTTCGACTTCTTCCTTCGCTTCATCACAGCCTGCAACGTCAGCAAAGGTTGTTTTAATCTGGTCTTGCGAGAGCAGCTTTGCCTTCGATTTGCCAAAGCTCATTGGGCCGCCTTTACCGCCCCCTGCACCACCCTGCATTTGGCGCATAAAGAACATAAAGATGGCTAGAATCAACAGAATCGGGAAGCTGGCGATCAGCAGACGCACCCAGATGCTTTGCTGTTCGGGCTCTTTACCGACAACCGTTACGTTGTTGCTCAACAGATCGTCCATCAGCTTAGGATCTTCTGCCGCAGGGCGAATGGTTTGGAACTGTGTACCATCCGTGCGCTCACCAGTGATGGTATAGCCATCAATAGTGACACTACGCACCTGCTGATTTTGCACCTGCTGCACAAACTGAGAGTAGTTCGTGGCTTGCGGTGCGCTTTCCGTACTGAAATTGTTGAACACTGTCAGTAGAACGGCCGCGATGACCAACCACAGAATCAGGTTCTTCGCCATATCATTCAAGGGGCTACCCTCATTACAAGAATCCGTCAGTTAACCGCTAATACTCAGACCTTACACTAGAGCTTAACGTTCAACCATTGCCAAAGCGCATATGGCTTTGGGCCATCTGTGTCACGCTCGTCCAAGCTGCATAATGTGACACATGTTCCGCTTGCCTGTCTGGCAATTGCGGCGATAAAACTTAGCTATTACGGTGAAACAGGTCTATTGAGCTGCCTAGCTACCGGTTAACTGTGCCTAACGCAGCGCGAAGCTGGTCAAAAAAACAGTACGACACCCATAGCGCGCTATCAACAGCCCGCAGCTAGCTATAACTAGCCACGAAACCCTTCCGCCAGAAAATAGACTTCACGGGAGCGCGCCCGGGAGGCATCAGGTTTACGTGTTACCACCCGATTAAAACTACCGCGCAACGCTTTTAAGTAAGCGTCAAACCCTTCGCCTTGAAACACCTTAGCCAAAAAGCGCCCCCCAGGGGGTAACGTTTCCCGGGCAAGCTCCAAAGCCAATTCTACCAGATACATTGCTTGAGGCTGGTCAATTGCTGCCATACCGCTCATATTGGGGGCCATGTCGGACATAACAAGGTCTACCGGGCGATTTCCTAAACGCTCAAGAATCGCGTTTAGCACGCTCTCTTCGGTAAAATCACCCTGAATGAAGTCAACCCCCGCGAGGGCATCCATCTCCAGTATATCAGAGGCGATGACCACACCTTCAGGCCCCACCTTCTCTGCGGCTATTTGACTCCACCCGCCGGGTGCTGCCCCTAAATCAATCACCGTCATACCGGAACGAAAAAGCTTATCCTTTTCATCCATCTCCAGCAGCTTGTAACTCGCCCGCGAGCGATAACCGTCTTGCCAGCTCTGCTTAACGTACTGGTCGTCAAAATGTTCCTTCTTCCAGTTATTGCTGGTTTTGCTCACTGAATGTTTACGACTTGGGGGCTTTTGCTGCATGTGGGAATCTAACACTGATATAAGAGATGGGCGCATTTACGCGATTGCTTTCACTTAGCGGCATTTCACCGTAAGATGGAACGTTAAGCGCTAACCGGGATACCGCAAGATACCATGAGCTTGTCACAGGCACAAAAGAAAGCATTTCGTAGCATTGGCCACCACCTGAACCCGGTGGTCACCGTTTCTGAGAACGGCGTCTCCGAAAACCTGCTCGCAGAACTCAGCCGCGCGCTCAATGATCACGAGCTGATTAAAGTGAAGCTTGCCCTGCCCGAGCGCGACGACCGCGCCGCAATGGTCAATGAGCTACTGGCCAATAGCAAGGCCGAACTGGTGCAAACCATTGGCAAAATGGCGCTATTTTACCGCCGCAACCCAAAGGCTAACCCAAAGCTCTCTAACGTTGTTCGCTTTGAGAACCACCACGGTCGGCACTAGAGCTTGTTCAACGCGCTAAAGCGACGAGCAGCGCCAACATCGTAAGCGATGCAAAAAGCCCGAGGCAGTTACCTGCTTCGGGCTTTTTTTAGCGCTTCTTTAGACTACCAAGGCGCGGGCATGATTAGCGCCCGCGCAGTGGCGACGAACTTAGAGGTGCTCTACGCTCTCAATTTCGTACTCAACATCACCACCGGGGGTTTTCACCGCGACGATGTCGCCCTCTTCTTTGCCGATCATCGCACGGGCAATCGGTGACGTTACTGAAATGCGACCCTCTTTAATGTTGGCCTCATCTTCGCCCACGATGCGATAGGTTACGCTGGCATCGTTATCCAGATTCAGCAGCGAGACGGTTACACCAAAAATCACCTTGCCCGTTCTCGGCAGCTTCGTGACATCAATCACTTGAGCAACAGAGAGCTTGCTCTCAATTTCCTGAATACGCCCTTCGATAAACCCCTGCTGCTCGCGAGCGGCGTGATACTCGGCGTTCTCTTTAAGGTCGCCGTGTTCACGCGCCTCTGCGATAGCGGCAATCACTTGAGGGCGTGCCTCGCCCTTCAAATGAGCGAGCTCATCACGAAGACTCTTTTCTCCCGCTACCGTCATCGGGACCTTGTTCATTGCGTTGCTCCTGCATGCAGATCCTGAAGGCGCCGCACCGTAATCTCCCTACCGTACTCAAGCGCCATGCAAACAGCATTAGCGCCCGCCAAGGTGGTCGCATAGGGCACCTTGCGCGCGAGAGCAGTACGGCGAATGACCGAAGAGTCGTTAATGGCTTGGCGACCTTCGGTAGTGTTCACAATGTAGGCGATTTCGTCGTTCTTGAGCAGATCGACGATATGGGGACGGCCTTCGTAGACTTTGTTGACGTGCTCTACGTCGAGCCCAGCAGCTTCAAGCGCCGCTGCCGTGCCACGCGTTGCACATAGTGTGAAGCCCAATGTTAGCAGAGAACGCGCTACTTCGATAATCCCCTGCTTGTCCGGCTCGCGCACCGACAGGAATGCTTTACGCTCGCCATCCAGGGCAGGAATCGCCTCGCCCGCGCCCAGCTGCGCCTTGAAGAAGGCTTCGGCAAAGGTATCGCCAGAACCCATCACTTCACCGGTAGACTTCATCTCTGGTGAGAGGATCGGGTCTACGCCCTGGAACTTGTTGAACGGGAAGACCGCTTCTTTGACGCTATAAAAATGCGGGATGATTTCGCGCTCAAAGCCCTGCTCGGCGAGTGTTTTGCCCGCCATGCAGCGTGCGGCAATTTGCGCAAGCGACGTACCAATGCACTTAGACACAAAGGGCACGGTGCGCGAGGCACGTGGGTTAACCTCAATCACGTAGATCTCGCCATCCTGCCAGGCAAGCTGCACGTTCATTAAGCCTTTTACACCCAACTCTACGGCCATCTGCTTAACTTGGTCACGCATTTCATCCTGCACATCGGCAGGCAGCGAGTAAGGCGGCAACGCACAGGCGGAGTCACCGGAGTGAACGCCTGCTTGCTCAACGTGCTGCATAATGCCGCCGATCACCACTTGCTGGCCGTCGGACACCGCGTCGATGTCGACTTCTACTGCGGCACTCAAGAAGTGGTCAAGCAGCACCGGTGAGTCATTGGAGACTTTCACCGCATGGGTCATGTAGTTTTCAAGCTCAGAGGCGTCGTAGACGATCTCCATCGCCCGGCCACCCAGTACGTAGCTGGGGCGAACCACGAGCGGATAGCCAATCACTTCTGCCTTAGAAAACGCTTCTTCAAAGCTACGCGCCGTAGCATTAGGCGGCTGCTTCAGACCCAGCTTGTCGATCATCACCTGAAAGCGCTCACGGTCTTCAGCGCGGTCGATGGCATCCGGCGTGGTACCAATGATCGGCACGCCTGCAGCTTCCAGCTCACGGGCCAGTTTCAGTGGTGTTTGGCCACCGAACTGAACGATCACACCCACCGGCTTCTCTTTGTCGGCAATTTCCAGGACATCTTCCAACGTCACCGGCTCAAAGTAGAGGCGATCAGAGGTGTCGTAGTCGGTAGAAACGGTTTCCGGGTTGCAGTTGACCATGATGGTTTCATAGCCGTCATCGCGCATAGCGAAAGCAGCGTGAACGCAACAGTAGTCGAACTCGATACCCTGGCCGATACGGTTGGGGCCACCGCCCAATACCATAATTTTCTGGCGATCCGACACATCCGCTTCGCACTCCTCTTCATAGGTGGAGTACATGTAAGCGGTGTCAGACGCAAATTCCGCAGCACAGGTATCAACGCGCTTATAAACCGGGCGAATACCGGCCGCCTGACGCGTTTTGCGGAACTCTTTTTCCGACACGCCAAGCAGTTTTGCCAGGCGCGCATCGCCGAAGCCTTTGCGCTTGAGCTGGTATAGCTCGCGGGCAGAGAAGTCAGCGAGCGTGCGCTTGGCGACGGCGTTTTCAGTCAGCACCAAGTCTTCCAGCTGCACCAGGAACCACGGGTCAATATTGGTCAGCGCAAACACTTCCTCGACACTCATGCCAGAGCGCATGGCGTCCGCAATGTAGAAAATGCGCTCGGCACCAGCGGCTTGAAGCTCACCCTGGATGACCGACATGTTATCCGGCGTAAAGTCGGTGATGATCGGATCAAGGCCATCGTTACCGGTTTCCAGGCCGCGCAGGGCTTTCTGCAGCGACTCTTGGAAGGTACGGCCAATCGCCATCACCTCACCCACCGACTTCATCTGGGTGGTCAGGCGGTCGTTTGCCTGGGGGAATTTCTCAAAAGTGAAACGTGGGATTTTGGTCACCACGTAATCAATCGAGGGCTCAAACGACGCGGGCGTGCGGCCACCTGTAATGTCGTTTTGCAGCTCATCCAGGGTATAGCCCACCGCCAGCTTGGCGGCGATTTTGGCAATCGGGAAGCCCGTCGCCTTAGACGCCAACGCCGAGGAGCGCGACACCCGCGGGTTCATCTCGATAACCACCAAGCGGCCGGTTTTCGGGTCCATACCGAACTGTACGTTGGAGCCACCGGTTTCCACACCAATCTCGCGCAGTACCGCGAGGCTGGCGTCACGCATGATCTGGTACTCTTTATCGGTCAGCGTTTGCGCGGGGGCAACGGTAATGGAGTCACCGGTGTGCACACCCATAGGATCGAAGTTTTCAATCGCACAGACGATGATGCAGTTGTCGTTGCGGTCGCGCACCACTTCCATCTCGTACTCTTTCCACCCCAGCAGCGACTCATCAATCAGCAGCTCGTGGTTATTGGAAAGCTCGAAACCACGCATACAGATCTCTTCGAACTCTTCCTTGTTATACGCCACGCCGCCGCCGGATCCGCCCATGGTGTAGGAAGGGCGAATAATGGTCGGGAAGCCCAGCTCAGCCTGAATTTCCCAGGCTTCATCCATGCTGTGCGCGACTTTCGCTTTCGGGCACTCTAAACCAATGCGCTTCATGGCCTGATCGAACAGATCACGGTCTTCCGCCATGTTAATCGCATCGGCGTTGGCGCCGATCATCTCGACACTGTACTTTTCCAGCACGCCGTGCTTTTCAAGCTCAAGGGCGCAGTTCAGCGCCGTTTGGCCACCCATCGTGGGCAGAATGGCGTCCGGACGCTCAGCTTCAATAATCTTTTCCACCGCCTGCCAAGTGATTGGCTCGATGTAAGTGGCATCGGCCATGGCGGGGTCGGTCATAATGGTAGCGGGGTTGGAGTTAACCAACACAACCCGGTAACCCTCCTCGCGCAGCGCTTTACACGCCTGGGCGCCAGAGTAGTCGAACTCGCAGGCCTGGCCGATAACGATCGGACCAGCGCCAATAATAAGAATGCTGTTGATATCAGTACGCTTTGGCATAACGGTTCCCGCAAAAAAGTGGTGACAATGAGCAACAAAAACGGCGTAACGTTGGCAGCGCTGCGTTAGCGACGCGCTTTCATCATGTCGATAAAGCGATCAAACAGCGGCGCTACATCGCGCGGGCCGGGGCTCGCTTCCGGGTGACCTTGAAAGCTAAACGCCGGGCGGTCAGTGCGCTCAATGCCCTGCAGGGTGCCATCGAACAGCGAGCGGTGCGTTGCCCGCACGTTACTGGGAAGCGTTGCTTCATCGGCAGCAAAGCCGTGGTTTTGGCTGGTGATCATTACCGTGCCGGACGCTAAGTCTTGCACCGGGTGGTTAGCACCATGGTGGCCGTGGCTCATCTTGACCGTCTTCGCGCCGGAGGCCAGTGCCAGCAGTTGGTGGCCAAGGCAGATACCAAATACCGGCGTGTCGGTTTCCAGCACCTCTTGAATAGCTTTGATCGCGTAATCGCAGGGTTCAGGGTCACCGGGGCCGTTGGCCAGGAAAACACCGTCTGGGTTCATCGCCAATACCTCGGCGGCAGGCGTTTGCGCCGGAACAACCGTTAGGCGGCAGCCCCGCGCGGCCAGCATGCGCAGGATGTTAAATTTCACGCCGTAATCAAACGCCACCACGTGATAAGGGCGCTCGCGCTTAGTCATGTCGGCGTAGCCCTCACCCAGGGTCCACTCGCCTTCTGACCACTCATAGGCTTCTTTACAAGAAACTTCTTTAGCCAGGTCCATGCCTTTCAACCCAGGAAACGCCTTCGCCGCCGCCAGCGCCCGCTCAACCGCATCACTGCCCTCTGCATCCGCCCCTGCCAAAATCGCGCCGTTTTGCGCACCCTTATCGCGCAAAATGCGCGTCAACCGGCGGGTGTCGATGTCGGCAATGCCCAGTACGTTTTGGCTTTTCAGATAATCCGAGAGACTTTGCTCAGAACGGAAGCTACTCGCCATGAGCGGTAGATCGCGAATCACCAGGCCCGCTGCCGCAATAGACGCGGATTCCACATCTTCGGAATTAATGCCGGTATTGCCAATATGCGGGTAGGTGAGCGTAACGATTTGACGGGTATAAGAGGGGTCGGTGAGGATTTCTTGATAGCCGGTCATGGCTGTATTGAACACCACCTCACCGCTTGTGACGCCATCCGCGCCAATCGCTGTACCGTGAAATACGCTGCCATCTTCTAAGGCCAATATCGCGGGTTTGCTCAATGCGGGGTTATTCAAAACAAGTTCTCCCATGCTGGTGGGAGCCTGTGGGCGCAGGCTCGGCGATCCGGTTACGGCGTTTTTATAAGCAAACGTCGGGTCGTAAAAAAGCGGGACGAAGCCGATAATAAAAAAATCGGTTTCATCCCGCTTGTTGTTCTCTTCCACGGCTAGTTGCCATGGCGCAGCGTTTGGCTGACTATTTTTTCTAACCTAAGGCCAGTGCAACAAGCGCGGTGCTTTTTTACAGTGCATCCTCTACAGGTGTTCGCTCACTGCAGATATGCTGCTGTTTTTTGCAGCCACTGGGCCAAAATTTTTGGAATGTTACAGGAATTTCCGGCCAAAGACTACCCCTGAATAGCAGAGGTGTTTAGCGATAGCTCGCTGTTTAAACATTCGCTATCGCCTAATCCAGCCCCAACACATCCTGCATATCGTAACGGCCCGCCTCTTTTCCAGCGACCCAGCGTGCCGCGCGCACCGCGCCTTTGGCAAAGGTCATTCGGCTGGAGGCTTTATGGGTAATTTCGATGCGTTCGCCTTCGGTGGCAAACATCACCGTGTGCTCGCCTACAATGTCACCTGCGCGCACGGTGGCAAAGCCGATCTCTTTATCAGTACGCGGGCCGCACTGCCCTACCCGCTCATACACGCCGTGCTCTTTGAGGGTCCGGCCAATACTTTCCGCGACCACTTCGCCCATTTTGATCGCCGTACCTGAGGGCGCATCCACTTTATGGCGGTGGTGGGCTTCGATAACTTCAATATCGTAGCCTTCATCACCCAGCGCCTTGGCCGCTGTTTCCAAAAGCTTCAGGGTCAGGTTAACACCAACGCTCATGTTCGGCGCGAACACCATTGCCACTTTATCGCGGTAGCTATCAAGCTGGGTCAGCTCGTCATCGCTCATGCCGGTGGTGCCAATCACAATACGTTTGCCGTGTTCGGCGCAGAAGGCCAAATTGGCCAGCGTTACCTGGGGCGCGGTGAAGTCGATCAGCACATCGAAGTCGTCCACAATCGCGCTTAATGAATCCACCGCTGCCACACCGCGCTTGCCAACGCCCGCCAGTTCGCCAATATCCGCCCCAGCCAGGGAACTGCCCGGCTCAACGATTCCGCCTGCTAGCGAGGCATTTGCCTCTTGCTCAACCGCGTTTACTAACGTGCGGCCCATACGGCCAGCCACGCCTACAATGGCAATTCGGGTCATGAAAACTCCTGCGCATGCGCCGTTCGGCATCAAGCGTTAGCTAAAAATAAGGACAAAAAAGTGGCCGCGATTATAACAGACCGCCCCCTTAGTTTTCCCAGACGATTTCCAGCGGCTCGTCTTTCGCCATGCGCACTAAGTGGCCCTCCACTACGCCCTCTAACTGATCGAGGTGCTCCTCTTCCAGCGTCTCAATGGATACCAGCAGCCGCTCAGGCTCGGCATACATTAAGCAGGTGCCCGTCTCAAAGGTGATCGTGGCTTGCTGCTCGCTTTGCTCAACGTCGAACTTATGCGCCCAGTGTTGGCAGAAACGGTTAATCAACCGCTCGCCGGAGGGGGTCGCAATTTCAGCACGGGATAAAGGCATCGAAGTCTCTCCATGTAGATAGCGAGTGAGTACCCACTAGCCTAATCCGCGTGGCGATAAGAGCCAAGCAGACAATGAGCACTTATTACAACGATGCGTTCACTTAGCAACTTCCCATAAAAAAACCAGCACCCAATGGGTGCTGGTTTTTAGCGTCGTTACACAAACCGCATAAGATGAAATAAAGTTTTTTACGGCTTCATCTCTTCAAAGAACTTCTTCACGCTGTCGAAGAAACCGGTCTTCTTTGGCGAGTGGCTATGGCTGTTGCTGCCATCGAAGCTCTCTTGCAGCTGGCGAAGTAGGTCTTTTTGCTCGTCGTTGAGATTGACGGGCGTTTCCAACACCACTTTGCACAGCAGGTCGCCGGGGGCGCCGCCGCGTACCGGTTTCACACCTTTGCCACGCAGGCGGAAGAGTTTGCCGGTTTGGGTTTCCGGCGGGATCTTCAGCTTCACGCGGCCATCTAGCGTGGGCACTTCAAGCTCGCCACCCAGCGAGGCATCCACAAAGTTGATCGGCACGTCGCACTGCAGGTGCTTACCGTCACGCTTGAAGATGTGGTGCGGCTTAATGGCAACCTGTACGTACAGATCACCCGGCGGGCCACCGTTAACGCCGCTTTCGCCTTCGCCATTAAGACGAATACGATCTCCGGTATCCACGCCCGGCGGGATCTTCACCGAGAGGGTGCGGGTTTCGCGAACGCGTCCTTCGCCGTTACATTTGTGGCACGGCACTTTAATGTGCTGGCCACTGCCGTGACAGGTCGGGCAGGTTTGCTGAACCGCAAAGAAGCCCTGCTGCATACGCACCTGACCATGACCATGGCAGGTGGGGCAGGTTTCTTTACTGGAACCTGGCTCGGCGCCACCACCATCGCAGCGGTCACACTCGATATGTCGCGGCACTCGGATGTCTACCGTGGTACCGGCCACCGCACTCTCTAGATCAAGCTCTAGGTTGTAGCGTAGGTCAGACCCTCGGGCAGGTGCGTTGGGGCCACGACGACGGCCACCGCCGCCGCCAAAGATATCGCCAAACACATCACCGAAGATGTCGCCGAAGTCACCAGCGCCACCGCCGAAACCACCGCCACCAAAGCCGCCGCCCTGGCCATCCACACCGGCATGACCAAACTGGTCATACGCTGCGCGCTTTTCGCCATCGCTTAGGATTTCGTACGCTTCAGACACTTCACGGAATTTTTCCGCTGCAGTGTTATCGTCCGGGTTTCGATCGGGGTGGAATTTTTGCGCCAGACGGCGATAGGCCTTTTTGATCTCTTTCTGATCAGCCCCTTTTTCGACACCCAGGACTTCGTAATAATCGCGTTTGGACATGGGTCCTACGCCTCCTGGTTAGCTACGCACTTAATAGGCGTCTCGGCCGCGGAAACAGCAACGCGGGAGTTGCCTCCCGCGTTACCACTTTCCTTGGCAGAAAGAGGTTAATTACTGCTTTTTCTGATCGTCGTTGACTTCTTCGTACTCGGCGTCAACCACATCGTCGTCTTGCTTGGCGTTAGCATTTTCAGCGCCTTCACCCTCAGCCTGCTGGGCAGCTTCTGCCTGTTCAGCGTACATTTTCTGCGCCAGCTTGCCCGAAGCCTCGGTCAGGGCATCCAATTTCTTCTGGATGTTGTCCTGGTCGTCGGTTTTGAGCGCTTCTTCCAGCTCAGTGATCGCGGTTTCGATGGCCTGCTTCTCGTCATCGGTCGCTTTATCGCCCGCTTCCTGAACGGTTTTGCGGGTGGCGTGAATCATGCCGTCCGCTTGGTTACGTAGCTGTACCAACGCTTCGAATTTTTTATCTTCGTCAGCGTGGGCTTCAGCGTCGCGCACCATCTGCTCGATCTCTTCATCGGTCAGACCGCTAGAGGCCTTAATGACGATCGACTGCTCTTTATTGGTCGCCTTGTCTTTGGCTGACACGTTCAGAATACCGTTGGCATCCAGGTCGAAGGCCACTTCAATTTGCGGTACGCCGCGCGGTGCTGGCGGAATGTCGGCGAGATCGAAACGACCCAGCGACTTATTCTGCGACACTTGCTTACGCTCACCCTGTACGACGTGAATGGTCACAGCCGTTTGGTTGTCATCCGCCGTCGAGAAGGTTTGAGTCTTCTTGGTCGGAATCGTGGTGTTCTTGTCGATGAGCGCAGTCATCACGCCGCCCATGGTTTCAATACCCAGGGTCAGCGGGGTAACGTCCAGTAGCAGCACGTCTTTAACGTCACCGCCCAGTACACCACCCTGAATCGCAGCACCTACGGCAACCGCTTCGTCAGCGTTGACGTCTTTGCGCGCTTCTTTACCGAAGAAATCAGCGGCTTTCTTCTGCACCATCGGCATGCGGGTCTGACCACCGACAAGAATCACTTCGTCGATTTCAGAAGCCGACAGGCCAGCGTCTTTCAGCGCCATTTTGCACGGCTCAAGCGAGCGCTGTACCAGCTCTTCTACTAGCGACTCCAGCTTGGCGCGCGTCACCTTCACATTAAGGTGTTTCGGGCCAGTGTTATCCGCCGTGATGTAGGGCAGGTTAACGTCGGTTTGCTGGGCGCTGGAAAGCTCGATTTTCGCTTTCTCGGCGGCTTCTTTCAGACGCTGCATGGCGAGGTTGTCGCCGGACAGATCAATACCGCTATCTGTCTTGAACTGGTCAACCAAGTAGTTGATCAGCGCCAGATCGAAATCTTCACCGCCCAGGAAGGTGTCACCGTTAGTGGCCAACACTTCAAACTGGGTCTCGCCATCAACGTCAGCGACTTCGATGATCGAAATATCAAACGTACCGCCACCCAGGTCGTATACCGCGATGGTTTTATCACCGCGAGACTTGTCCATGCCATATGCCAGCGCAGCAGCGGTTGGTTCGTTGATGATGCGCTTAACGTCCAAACCCGCAATACGGCCAGCGTCTTTCGTCGCTTGGCGCTGGCTGTCGTTGAAGTAGGCCGGTACGGTGATGACCGCTTCAGTCACTTCTTCGCCCAGGTAATCTTCGGCGGTTTTCTTCATTTTCTTCAGCACTTCCGCACTTACCTGCGGCGGTGCCATTTTCTTGCCTTTTACTTCTACCCACGCGTCGCCGTTATCTGCTTCAGCGATTTTGTACGGCACCATTTTGATGTCTTTTTGTACAACGTCGTCTTTGAAACGACGACCAATCAGACGCTTGATGGCGTAAAGCGTGTTTTCAGGGTTGGTCACGGCTTGGCGTTTCGCCGCCTGGCCTACCAGGGTTTCACCGTCGTCGGTGTAGGCAATGATGGAAGGCGTGGTACGACCGCCTTCGGCGTTTTCAATTACTTTAGCGCTGTCACCATCAAGCACGGCCACACAAGAGTTGGTGGTGCCCAGGTCGATACCAATAATGCGTCCCATAGCAAAAACCTCGAATTCGTTTGTTGCAAAACTGAAAAGTTCGTTTTTTAAAACAATGTGCGGGCGTATCCCGCGGGGTTGACCTTTATTTGGGGGCCGCTAGCCGCATTTCAAGGGCTTTTTTGTGCTTAGCGGCAACCTTTTCTTACTTAGCTTTTTGGCTAACCACCACCATCGCCGGACGCACTAAGCGACCGTTAAGCAGATAACCCTTCTGCATCACGTCCATAACGGTATTAGGCTCAAGCTCGGGATTGGGCACCATGGTCATCGCTTCATGCACTTGCGGGTCGAAGGGTTCGCCCTGGGGGTCAATACTCTCAACGCCAAACTTGTTGAGTACACCCAGCTGCATCGTCAGGGTCATCGAGACGCCCTCACGGTGAACATCCGACGCGCCGTCTTGCATGCTTTCGAGCGCTTTCTCGAGGCTGTCCACAACGGGCAGCAATTCTTTAACAAACTTCTCAAGGGCAAACTTGCGAGCTTTTTCGGCTTCTTGCTCGGCCCGGCGGCGTACGTTCTGTGCTTCAGCCGCAGCGCGTAGGGCCTGGTCTTTAGCCTCGGCCAAACTTAATTCCAGCTCTTCTACCTGAGCAGCCAGCACGTCGGCTTCTGGGCTGCGCTCCTCGCCTTCCAGCGGGATCTCATCATTAATCAGCCCTTCCAGCTCGTCTTCAATTAGGCGCTCTTCAGCGGATTGCTCGGTGACTTCCGCTTCTTGCTCACGGCGGGCCAGCTCATCATCCATGGGGGTTTGCGGTTCTTTAGCCATGCCTTGCTCCTAAAAATATGCAGCGGTGCCTAAAAGCGGCACACCAGAGTTAAGTAGGGAGTATTAACCACGTATGCAGGCTATATGGGGGCCATAAAAGCCATCTCAAGAGCAGCATTGAAGTGAGTTATCGACTACTGTATAAAACAACAATCATTGGATAAGTATCCAGCTTCTGTGCCGCACCGCCTCAGGAGGCCTTATGCTCACTCAGCTTGCCATCCAGGACTACGCTATTGTTGACCGCCTGGAACTCGACTTAACCCGTGGCATGACCGCAATTACCGGGGAAACCGGAGCGGGTAAATCGATTCTACTGGGCGCTCTTGGCCTCTGTTTGGGTGAGCGTGCCGATGCCGGCAGCGTGCGCCACGGCTGCGAACGCACCGACCTTTCTGCCCGTTTTGATATTCAGCACCTGCCTGCCGCCGTGGAGTGGTTAACCGCCCGCGAGCTACCCACAGAAGAGTGCTTACTGCGTCGAGTGGTTACCGCCAGCGGGCGCTCTAAAGCGTGGATTAACGGTCACCCCGCCACTATTGCCGATCTAAAATCTCTGGGTGAGCAGCTGATCCAAATTCATGGGCAGCACGCCCATCAGGCTCTCATGCGTGAAGAGACTCACCTTGCGCTGCTGGATGATTATGCAGGGCTGCGCGAAAGTAGCCAGCAACTCGCAGACACATTTCGTGAATGGCGAAGTGCTAGGCGGCGGCTGAAAAAGCTCAGCGAAGAAGGCAGCGAAGTGGAAGCCAAGCGCCAACTGCTGCGCTATCAAGTAGAAGAGCTCGACCAGCTTGGCTTGGCAGAGGGTGAGCTTAAGACGTTAGAAGAAGAGCAGCACACCCTGGCCCACGCGGAAGAGACCCTGCGGGAAACCCAATTTGCCGCCGACTGCTGCGCCAGCGACGAAGGGGGGGCGCTCTCTTTGCTAAACCAGGCTTACGCTCATTTAAGTGCCCTTCCGGGGAGCGATAAAGGCACCCTGGCCAATACCTTGGCCATGCTGAGTGATGCCCGCATTCAGGTTGAAGAAGCGTCCAGTGAGCTTAACCGCCTGGCCAGCACCACTGAGCTAGACCCAGAGCGCTTGGCCTGGGTGGAAGAACGCATGGGCGATGTTCACCGCATTGCCCGCAAACATCACGTTGCCCCGGAAGAGATTTGTGCGCTGCACGCCCAGCTGAGCCAAGAGGTCGCACAGTTAGAAAGTAGCGATAACGACCTGGAATCGTTAAGCACTTTGGTGGCTGAGTGCCGTGAGCGCTACCGTAGCGATGCCAAAAAACTCAGTGAGGCGCGGCAGAAAGCCGCCGTGCGCCTAGGCAAAGAGGTACAGCAGCAACTGGCCTTCCTGGCCATGGGCAAGGCCCGCTTTGAGGTTGATGTTACGCCCCGTGATACCCCCACCCCGGAAGGGCTGGATCACATTCAGTTTCTGATTAGCGCCAACCCGGGCCAGCCCGCAAGACCACTCACCAAGGTGGCCTCGGGGGGTGAACTTTCGCGTATTAGCCTCGCAATTCAGGTTGTGGCGGCGGCTCACTCCACTATTCCTAGCTTGGTATTCGATGAGGTGGATGTAGGTATTTCAGGGGCGACGGCAGAAATTGTTGGCCAACTGCTCCGTAAGCTGGGGGAAAATGGCCAAGTGATGACCGTGACCCACCTCCCCCAGGTGGCCGCTCAGGCGCATCAGCATCTACATATCGAAAAACGCGCCAAGCGGGATACCACGCTGACCCACATGGCGCTGCTGGATGAACGCGGGCGAATTAGTGAGCTGGCTCGCATGCTGGGGGGCGTGACGCTTTCCGACCAAACGCTGGCCCACGCCCGTGAAATGCTCCACGCCAGCCAGCGCCTGCCGCATTAAGGATTAACCACTGCGGCGCCATTCGTTTGGCGCTGCAAGCCCCTACAACACCCGACTTGCTTGCTCAATCACCGTGCGCCTTAGTGCTGCAAGCGGCGCACTTTCTGTTTGCCAGAAGTGCCAATAGAGCGGCACATCCAGGGTAAACGCTGGCCCTACATCCACCAGCTGCCCGCTTTCGAGGTAATCCGCCACCTGAAGCTCGGGCAACATACCGTACCCTAAGCCATGTAGTGCCATTTTGACGAAGCCCTCAGAAGAGGGTACGCGATGCTGACGAGCTGGCGGCGGCAGCCCCTGTGCCTCAAGAAACTGATGCTGCAAGCGGTCATCGCGGTTAAAAATTAAGCAGGGCGCGTCAACCAACCGCCAGGGGTCACACTGCGTGTGATAGCGCTCAACAAAGGCAGGGCTTGCCAGAGCCCGGTAACGCAAAACACCGAGCGCGCTTACCGCGCCCCCATTAACTGGCTGCGCTTCTGCACAGATACACGCCATCACTTCGCCATTGCGCATCCGGCCAAGCCCCACCTCCTGGTCTTCAACCACTAAATCAAAATCCATTTGGTGACTTAGTGGGCAAGCCGCTATCGCCTGCGCTAACCATGTGGCCATTGAATCCGCATTGACCGTCAATCGTACCTTAAGCGGCTCCCCCTGCGCTTCGTCTAACAGCCCCAACTCCAGCTGTTTGACCTGCTGCAGGTGGTTATTCAAACGACGACCCAGCGCTGTCGCCACTGGCGGCGAGCGCCTTAGCACTACTGGCTGGCCCAGGCGGTGCTCTAGCTGGCGAATACGCTGACTAACCGCTGATTGAGTGAGGTGAAGCTTCTGCGCTGCTTTTTCGAACCCACCCGTTTCAATAACCGCACTCAGCGCTTCCAATAGCCGATAGTCCAGCATTTCGCCATCTCCCTCATAGCATGAAAACTGATGTCTGACTCTCCCCGCCCGCCGCGCTTCGCGCTTTGGGCGAGGGTTCCAAGATCACCCTCAGAACCTTCCTGCTTCCACACGCCTTCACTAGACAGCGGCTAAGCCGCTGCCCCCGCTCCGGTCGCTCCACAGGCTAACCCCGCCAGCCCGGCGGTTCGTATATTCCTGGCCGCGTTGATGTCGCGGTCAATGGGATGGCCGCACCCCTGGCAGCGCCAGTGGCGTTGCGACAGCGGCAGCTTGGCCACTTTGTGGCCGCAGCTATGACACAGC
>NZ_JAFWFN010000033.1 GCF_017515565.1 Halomonas sp. | reverse complement strand
ACTGGGCGCTCCGCGCTGTGAAGAAGATCCGGTGGCACCGGTTACCGCCTATGCCCGCTCGAAAATTGCCGCTGAAGATGCCTTAGCGAGCATCGAAGGCGACATGGTGATTACCAGTTTACGTTTTGCGACGGCGTGTGGAATGTCTGAACGGTTACGCCTAGATCTAGTGCTTAATGATTTCGTCGCCTGTGCGCTGAGCCAGCAGCATATTACCGTGCTTAGCGATGGAACGCCTTGGCGGCCCTTGATTGATGTGGCGGATATGGCCAGGGCCATCGACTGGGCGGTGCAGCGCAAACCTGAAAATGGTGGCCGCATACTCAACATCAATACCGGCTCTAATGCGCGCAATCATCAAGTGCGTGACTTGGCGACGGCGGTATCCCAGTCAATCCCTGGCACCACGTTAAGTATTAATACCCAAACACCAGCAGACAGCCGTTCCTACCAAGTCGATTTTAGTTTGTTCGCTACGCTAGCGCCCAACCATCAGCCGAGAATGACACTTCAAGATTCGATCGTAGGGTTGGTTGATGGGCTTAAGAGTATGGCGTTTTCTGATGCCCAGTTCAGGGCTTCACGCTATATGCGATTGCATGCGCTACAGGCGCATATTGCGTCGGGACGTCTATCTGAAAGTCTGCGGTGGCAAATTCGCCATAGAGAGAATTCTACCACTCCGGCTGCAACCACAAATGTTACTTCGACACCTTTAACGGAGGTGAGGCCATGAAAGTCGCCATTTTTGCCGGTGGGTATGGCACGCGTTTGAGTGAAGAAACCTCAATTCGACCCAAGCCCATGGTCGAGGTGGGGGGGCGGCCGATCCTTTGGCACATCATGAAAATGTATGCACACCACGGCTTGAAGGAATTTGTTGTGTTGGGTGGCTATAAGGTGGAGTACATTCGCGACTATTTTCTTAATTATCGCGGTAACCGCACCGATTACACCATCGACTTGAAAACAGGCAGCGTCGACTGGCTCGAAAGCATGAATGATGACTGGAAAGTCACCGTGTTGGATACAGGTGATGATGCCATGACCGGTGGACGGCTCAAAAAGGCCATGCCTTATCTGGCAGATGAACCCTTTTGTTTAACCTACGGCGATGGTGTGAGTGACCTGAACATTAATGCACTGATCGATTCACATTTAGCTTCGAAAAATTGGTGCACGCTAACCGCGGTAACGCAGCCAGGCCGATACGGGGCGCTGCGCTTGAAGGAAGGTAATAGCCAAGTAGAAGGGTTTCGTGAAAAGGGAGAAATTGATGGCGGGCTGATCAATGGCGGCTTCTTTGTGTGCAACCCTGAAGTGTTTGAGATGATCGACGATAGCCAGACCGTTTGGGAAAACGGCCCCATGAACCGGATGATCGAGCTTGGGAAATTGGGATATTTTCATCACAACGGTTACTGGCAAAGCATGGATACGCTGAGAGACAGAATGGTGCTTGAGACCGCCTGGGCGAAAGGTGCCCCTTGGAAGCTCTGGAAGGATTAAACCATCGATGATTATTGTTGATACAGCGCTAGCCAAACGAGAGGCACAAGGTAATCCCATTCGCGTAGGGATAGTCGGCGCAGGGTTTCAAGCCAGCGGAATCGGCCTTCAGATCATGACCGCTACACCTGGAATACGCCTTTGTGCCATTGCCAATCGCCACTTGGATGCTGCCGTTAAAGTATTTCAGCAAACCGACATTGAGCCAGTTGCCTGTGACACCCAGCAGGCACTTGAAGCAGCGATTGCGGCTGGGCGACCGGCTGTCATCGAGGATGCCGTGGCGCTGGCTCGCGCAAAAGGGCTGGATGCCATCATTGAGGTTACCGGTTCACTTGAGTTCGCGGCGCATGTGGTAGTGGCAGCGCTGGAGAGTGGCAAAGATGTCATTCAGATGAATGCGGAACTCGACGGCACGGTTGGCCCTATTTTGAAAGTAAAAGCCGATGCGGCAGGCGTCGTTTACAGCTTTGCGGATGGTGACCAGCCAGGTGTACAGATGAACCTTTATCGGTTCGTCGCAGGCTTGGGCGTGAAACCCGTGCTGTGCGGTAATATTAAGGGTCTGCATGACCCTTATCGCAATCCGGCTACCCAGGAAAGCTTTGCCAAACGCTGGGGGCAAAAGCCCGCCATGGTGGCCTCTTTTGCTGATGGCACTAAGATATCGTTCGAACAGGCGATTGTGGCTAGTGGCACCGGTATGCAAGTAGCGCAGCGCGGTATGCTTGGCCCTGATTTTTCTGGTGGCGTACCCGATGGAAGGCTAGTGCCCATCGAACAAACAGTGTCGGCATTTGAACCTTACCTGAGCCCAGAAGGGCCGGGGTTGGTTGATTACGTGGTAGGGGCGCAGCCGGGGCCGGGCGTATTTGTGCTAGGGACGATTGAAAGCCCCCGCCAGCGCCATTACCTCGAGCTCTACAAGATGGGTAAGGGACCTTATTACTGCTTTACGACGCCTTATCATTTGTGTCATTTCGAAGTGCCTACGTCGATTGCCCGCGCCGTACTGTTTCGTGATCCCGTGTTAACCCCCTTAGGTGGCCCAACCGTGGGTGTCATTGCCATAGCCAAGAAAACCCTGCAGGAGGGCGAGAGCATTCAAGAGCTAGGCGGCTTCGAAGTTTATGGGGTGGCGGAAAACATTGAGGTAATACGTAGAGAGCGGCTACTGCCTATCGGGTTGGCGCTGGGCTGTCAGGTGGTAGGTCATATTGAAAAAGATGCGGCGCTGACCTTTGATGATGTGCGAATACCGCCAGGGCGCTTGATTGACCGCCTGTATGCCGAGCAGGAAGCCCTTTTTGCCCCAGAAGTGATGTCTGCGGTCTCTGCTACCCCGATGGAGTAAACCATGCTTTTTCATCAAACGAATCTTAAGGATGCCAGGCTGATTGAGCTTGAGCCACGGGGGGATGAGCGTGGTTTTTTTGCTCGTACCATGTGTCGTGTCGAGTTTGAACGCCATGGCTTGCTATGTGATTTTGTGCAGCAAAACACCTCCTTTTCTGCCCAACGTGGAACGTTAAGGGGGCTGCACTACCAGCGGCAGCCCCATGCCGAAGCCAAGTTGGTACGCTGTCTGAAAGGCGCGATTGTCGATGTTATCGTGGATATTCGAAAGGATTCGGAAACATATTTACAGCATCAACTGTTTGAGTTGACTGATACCAACCGCCACCAGCTTTATGTGCCGCCAGGCTTTGCGCACTCTTTTCAGACGCTGACCGATGATGTTGAAGTCAGCTATCTTGTCTCGGCGGCTTATCATCCTGAGGCGGAACGTGGCTTGCGCTATAACGACGAACGTCTCGCGATTGAGTGGCCGATTCCCCCTACGGTGGTGTCTGAAAAAGACGCTAGCTGGCCCTTAATCAGTGAGCGAAACGAAGCGCTTTTTTAACCTTTAGCGGCCACTTGCTATTTGCCAAACCGCGCCACAAAAAAGGGGCAGCGTCATCGCTGCCCCTTTTCTTTTCGGAATGGCCTTTGTTTGCTAGGAATCAGCCGCCGTCGGCTTCGCTACCAGCGAGCGTGTCTCTTCACGGGCTTCAGTGAGTACTACGCGAAGCGGGTCGCCAAGCTTGTAACGCTCTTCGCCTTCGATCTGGATACGGCCCTCTTTATCATCAATAACCACTTTGCTGCGGTCACTGTGCATTAAAGGCGCAGGTACAAACGCTGTCGCGCCATTTTCCAACAGGCGAACGCGCATGCCGCCACGATTGATGGCCATGATTTCGGCCTCAAAGGTGTCTTGGTTCTGTGCGGCAGGGGTTAGGTAACGCACGTAGAGCCAATCTTTCACGTCGCGCTCGGCCATACGGTTCAGGCGGCGGCGCTCCGTTAGCTGCTCGGTGAGTTGCTGGGTCGCCTCGGCGGGCGCCTGTTCGCCTTTCAGCACGCGCTTGATCAGGCGGTGGTTGACCATATCGCCATACTTACGAATGGGCGATGTCCAAGTAGCGTAGGCGGCCAAGCCCAGGCCGAAGTGCGGGCCAGGCTGGGCAGACATGCTGGTAAACCCTTGGAAGCGGCGCAGGCGTGCATCTAGCCAAGCGTCATCGCGGCTTTCCAGCGCACGCTTAAGCTCGGTATAGCGGGCTAGCTCGGTCAGCGCTTCGCGCTCAACGACAATCTCTTGGCCTGCCAGGAACTCCTGAGCGGCGTCGGCTTTTTCCGGCTCGAACGCGCGATGCACGTTAAAGATGCCGTGGCCGATATGTTGTGCCAGGAAGTCCGCGCAGCAGGCGTTGGCCACAATCATTGACTCTTCGATCATGCGGTTGGCAATGCGGCGCTCTTCGGTGCGCACTGCCAGCACGTTGCCAGCGGGATCGAGATCAAACACGTAGTCGGGGCGGTCTTTAAACACTAGCGCGTGTTCGTTGCGCCAAGCGGTACGTGCTTCGGTTAGCTCGCGTAGGGCAGTTAGCTGCTCGGCAATATCATCGGCTGGTGCCCAATCGCCTTGCCCTTCGATCCAGTCAGAAACGCGGTCGTAGGCGAGTTTAGCGTGGGATTTTACATTCGCCGCGAAGAAGCGGTACTCACCCAGGCTGCCATCGGCGTTAATGTCCAGCGTACAGGCGAGGGCAGGGCGCTCTTGGCCTTCCCACAGTGAGCAGAGATCATCCGCTAACTGCTCCGGCAGCATGGTGACGTTCTGGCCCGGCAGGTAAACGGTAAAGGCGCGGGTGCGCGCTTCTAAATCTGCCGCATGGCCCTCTTCCACGTAAGCGGTGGGGTCGGCAATCGCTACGCTTAGCTGCCAACCGCCTTCGGCGCGCTGGGAGACGTGCAGCGCATCATCCATATCGCGGGTTTTTTCACCGTCGATAGTGAAGAAGGGCGTTGCGGTTAAGTCTTCACGGGTAAGGCCTTCATCGATTAGCGGCCAGTCGGTGCCGGCATCGGGGCACTCTTGCTCCAGCGCATGGCGGGCCAGGGTAACGCGCCACGGCACGGCGGGGTCATCGCTCTTGGCGACCAGCTCATCAATTTGAGCAAAGAAAGCACGGTCGTCGGCTTTCAGCGGATGACGCACCAGTCGCGCAACAACCCAGTCGCCATCAGCAATGGTGGCTTCATCTAGGCTGTTCTTAATGCGCGATTTGAGAACATTTTTAATCGAGGGATGATCGGGTACTACGGCAAGACGGCCTTCGCGCTTCTGCACGCGGGCAACAAACCGATCCAGCCCAGCTTCAATCAGCTTTTCCGGCTCAACGGACTTTTTGTCACCGTTTTCGTGGATGACCGCTTCCACGCGATCACCGTGAAGCACTTGCTTCATGGCGGGCGGTGGTACGAAATAGGATTCACCGTCGTCGGTTTCTAGAAACCCAAACCCTTTATCGGTGGCTTTGATCACCCCTTCGGCGCGTGGGGTGGTTTGACGAATCTGTTGCTTGAGCTGGGCAAGCAGGGAGTTGTTTTGAAGCATGTGCTCAATCAGTTGGCGAGAGTAGGCTGACACTATACGGATTCCCACTGGCTGCGCCAATTACCCACCGTGGGGAAGTTGGTTCCTCAACGGCAGGTCAATGACTTACCCGTGCTTAGTTGAATCGGTTAAGCTGAGGTTTACTCAGGGCTGCTGATCCATTGTTTAATGAGGAGCGCTTATGACACCGCGGCTGATTGTTTCCGACCTTGATGGCACGCTGTTAGGCAGCGACCACCGGTTGCACCAACGCACGGTTGAAGTGCTGCGCGTGCTAGCTGAGCAGGGGCATCATGTCGCGCTGGCGTCTGGCCGTCATTACAACGATATGCGGGTATTTCGTGATCAGTTAAAAATCCCCGCCCATTTAATCAGCACCAACGGGGCTTATACCCACGACCCTGAGGGCAGCTTGCTGAATGCTACCCATCTTGCGCCTGCCCATGCCCAAGCGCTGATTCAGCTGCCGCGTCCACCCCAGGTGCGCCTTAGCCTCTACCGTGAAAACGGCTGGCATGTGGATGCTGAAGCGCCGTATTTACTATCGTTGCATGCTTCAACGGGATTTACCTATGAGGTCGTGCCACCTGAAGAGATGGAGGCTAGCGGTGTGGGGAAAGTGCTCTATTTAGGTGACCCAACGGCACTGAAACAGCTGGAAGCACATGCCCGGGCGGCCCACGGCGACGGGCTGCATATTACCTATTCAACGGTGAATGCTTTAGAAATCATGGCGGGGGGCGTCAATAAAGGCGTAGCGCTGGCGGCGCTACTTGAGCGGCTGGGCTTAACGCCCGCAGACTGCTTAGCGTTTGGCGATAATCTAAACGATACCGAAATGCTTAACTTAGCAGGCGAGGCTCAGGTAATGGCTAACGCACACCCTGAGCTATTCGACCGCATAAAGGGCGCTGAACGTATCGGCCAGCACCATGATGCCGCCGTTGCTGCGTGGTTGATGAAACGCTTTAGTGTGTAATTCTGCTTCAAAAAGCAAAACAGCCCTGCTGGTTTCAGCAGGAGGGCTGTCTCACTTTTAAGCAGTGTTTCACTTTTCAGGAGCGAATAAGCCGTAGTTCGCCATTTAGCGCCTTGATGATCGAGTAGCACATCAGCAGCATCACAATCGAGAACGGAATGGCCGTGGCGGTTACGCCTGCCTGAAGCGCTGTTAGGCCGCCACCGATAAGCAGCACAATCGCGATGAGACCTTCGACAATCGCCCAGAACATCCGCTGAGGCCGCGGCGCATCAATCTTGCCACCGGCAGTAATTGTGTCGATGACTAAGGAGCCAGAGTCCGAGGAAGTGACAAAGAAAATCAGTGCCAGCACGATACCCAGTGTCGACATTAAGCCGGTGAGCGGCAGTTCGTTGAGCATGCCAAATAGTGATAGCTCGGGCCTGTAATTATCAATCACGTATTCTTTTACGAGACTGCTCGCTGGGTCAGCATAAAGCTGCTCAAGCGCCGTTGAACCGAAAACACCCATCCAGATAAAGATAAAAAGGCTGGGTACCAACAGCACACAAAGTATAAATTCGCGCACCGTGCGGCCCCGCGATACACGAGCGATAAACATCCCAACGAAAGGTGCCCAACTGATCCACCACGCCCAGTAGAAAATGGTCCAATCCTGGCGATAGGCGTCGTCATCTCGGCCAAAGGGCGCCGATAGAGGGATAAAGTCAGTGATATAGGTCGTAAGTCCGTTCCAAAACCCCATTAAGGCCAGGAGAGTAGGGCCAGCGAAAAGCACGAAAAAGAAGAAAAGAACGGCCAGGATCATATTGATCTCGGAAAGCTTCTTCAAACCGCCTTCAAGTCCGCGCCAAACCGACACTAGCGCCACCGCCGTGACGAGCACGATGACGATGACCTGGGTCATAGTGCTTACTTCCAGGCCAAAGACGAAGTTCATCCCCGCATTGGCCTGCTGAGCGCCGAGCCCCAGGGAGGTAGCCAGACCGAACAGAGTGGCAAACACCGCCAGTATATCGATCACATGCCCCCACCAGCCCCAGACGCGCTCGCCGAGAATTGGAAAAAAAGCCGAGCGAATCGAGAATGGCAGGCCCTTGTTATAGGTAAAGAGCCCCAGCGCCAACGCCATTACCACGTACACCGCCCAGCCGTGGATACCCCAATGAAGATAGGTGCCCGCAAGGCCCATGGCGCTGGCATCAGCAATAGCGGCTGAGTTTAGTTCACCGTCGGCCCCGAAGGGGGATGAAATGCCAAGGGGCAGGGAAACATTGGCGTGGTAAACCGGCTCAAGCACACCAAAGAACAGTAAGCCAATGCCGATGCCCGCAGTGAACAACATGGCAAACCAGGAGAGGTAACTATGGTCTGGCCGCGCATCCGCCCCGCCGAGCCTGACTGACCCATAGGGTAAGACAACCAGCGCTAAGCAAAACAGAATAAAAAAATTAACCAAGATCATGAAATACCAGTCCAAGGTGCCCGTTGAGAATGCGACGATGGACTGGAAAATGCTCCCTGCTCGTTCAGGGAAGAGCAGGGTGAGAACGATAAAGATGGCTGAGGCAAGCGCTGACACCACAAAGACGCGGTTGTGGATATCAAAACCGAAGGGGCCAAACTGGCCCTTTATATTGTCCTGACCGACGACGTAGTCGGTCTGCATGTCGCTTTCTACTGCGGGCGACTCAGAATCATGGGGATTGTTCATAAGTGACGTCTCATTGGAGGATGCCATGCCAATTTTTTATTATGAGGACAAATAGCGTTAAATCCCATCTTGTTGCCTAAAAGATGCTCGTCGCTGGTTACTTTATTAGCGGCTTTGCGGCACTGGCTCTTTATCCAATCGTTTGATCTGTCTCCATAAATCCTGTCGGAGGTCAGCGAGCTTAGGCTGTTCTTCAGGGGTAAAGGCCACGGGGCGGCATAAGCGTTGGGCGCGTAACCCTAAACGGGCACTGAGTAGCCCGGTGGCTAGCCCCTGGCCTGCCCGTGCGGAGAGCCTGCCTGCTAAATCGAGCGAGAGCATATCCATGCTGGCATCGGTAGCGAGTTCGCTAGCACCAGCAAACGCCATGTTGTGTAGTACGTTGCGAAATAGCCGCAGGCGACTGGCGTAGCCAAGTTCAAGGCCGTACAGGCGGCATAACCGGTCCACCATGGCGAGGCTTCGCCAGGCCACTAACGCCATGTCCACCAGGGTTAGCGGGCTGATGGCGACCATGATGGCGGTTTCACCGGACATGCGGGTAATCAAACGCTGGGCTTCGCGGTCTCGTGGTGCCAGCAGGTGATAGCGCAACAGGGTTTGTATCTCTTCACCGCTGTGGTGGGGTTGGCACGCGCGTTGAAAGGCCAGCCAGTGTGGGTCGTCATTGCTTAGTTTTAGCTGGCGCTTGAGCTGCTCAGCCATGGCTTGAGCCTGCTTAGTCGAGCGCTGAGGCAGTTCGGCAAGGTCAGCTCGCAGCGTGTCGTGGCGCTTCAAGCGGCGCAGGCGACCAAGCTCTTTAAGCAGGGAGACACCGCCTAGACCGATCAGGCTGATACCAAAAAGTTGCCAGGCCATGCTCATCCACTGTGATTGGGAAAGCGCTGCGGGAATACCCGTGGCTAACTCTATGGCACCCAGCGTGGCACCGCCTACCAGCGCAAACATTAGCCCCCAGCGTCGCTTGCGGGGCGTGCCTAAGCTTGCCTCGGGCAACGCTTTTAGCTCTGCTTGGGGTGTTAGGGGCTGGTGAGGCTCGGTGGCGGCGAAGGTTTCGCGCTGACGTAGGGGTTCTGAGGTAGGCGCATGCTCCGGTTTCTCATCTAGCGTGAAGTGCCGACGCGGCTGCGGGGTGCTCATTTCAGTTTATCTCCAATCAGCCAGTCGATGGCGGCGTCCATGCGAATGTGCGAAAGCGCCTCTGCATTGGTAGCCATGGGACGGAAGCTAGGGAAATCAAATCCTTGCTGCTGCCAGAAGTCCGCTTTTGGCAGGCGGCTCGGGACATCACCTGGGTAGACCAGCACCTCTTCACCTTCAAGCGTAGTGCCTTTTAACGCAGGTGTGTGCTTGCCTTCGTGGAGCACTTCCCTAGCGTCGGTGGCGCGGATAGCCGCCAGCGATAGCGCTTTCACCGGTATGTCGGCAAAGCGTAGATCTTTGAGGGGCTCAGCTAGCAGTGCTTCCAGTAGTAGTACCACATTGCCGTGCTGGTCGGGGGTGACGTGGTCAGCTTTGGTGGCGGCAATGGCAAGTCGGTCAATTTTGGGCGCAAACAGACGCGTCAGCAGACTGCGCTTGCCGTAATCAAAGCTCTGCATTAGCTTGCGCAGCGCCCTAGAAAGGTCTTCAAAACGCTCTGGCCCGGCATTAAGCGCGCCAAGTACATCGACCAGCACAATTTGGCGGTCAAAGCGACGGAAATGATCGCGGTAAAAAGGCCGTACCACCTGCTGCTGGTAGTAGCGAAAACGCGCCGCTAACGTGGCGTAAACGCTGGTGTTGGGCAGAGCTTCCAGGGTCTCTTTGGGGGTGCGAAGCGCGGGTAGCGGAAAAAACTGCAGCACCGGCGCGCCATCCAGCTCTCCTGGCAGTAAAAAACGCCCGGGCTGCAGGTCGGAAAAACCGGCTTTTTTTGCTCGCCTAAGCCCCTGGGCGTAGGCGTCGGCAAGGGTAGCTAGCTTGGCTTCATCGGCTTCAGCGGTGGGGTCAAGGTGTTCAATCTCGGTTAACCATTCGCTAAATAGCGCTTTCCGATGTGGCCCTTCAAGCTGCGCCTGGGCTTGGCACCAACTATAAAAGTCGTGCTGTAACAGGGGGAGATCCAGCAGCCACTCGCCGGGGTAGTCAAATAGGTCAAGGGTTAAGTGGGCGATGTCTGGCGTCAGCCAGCCCTGCTGGGCGGGCCGGTAGCGTAGCTGCAAGCGTAGCTCGCTAATGCCGCGGGTCGGTTCAGGCCAGCGGGGCGGGGTATCACGGAGCGCAGCCATGCCAGGGTCGTAGGGAAAGCGCGGCACACCCAGGTCGGGCTGGTTCAGCCGCTGCGCGCCCAGTAAACGTCCTTCGCGCGCTACCGGCAATAAATCAAGTTGCGCTTCCACTCCTGCGTGGCGCAACTGGTTCACTAACGAGGTTAAGAACGCAGTTTTTCCCGCTTGAGATAGCCCCGTGACCGCCAGCCGCAACTGCCGGTCGCGGCCCCGCTCTAACAAATTACTCAATTCGCGGCTTAACGGCTGGCGCATAAAACAGGCCTCGTAGGCATCACAAAATTAAGGGGAGTGCTACCAGCGTAGCGGCTAGTGCCGCAGCATGAGCACTAACTGATAGAACATCGGCATCGTTGCAATTTGAAAGCCTATCACTGCGATCACATAGCCTGGCCATTTGCGTGACATCTTTTGGGCTAGCGTTAGGCCAACCAAGCACACCACCATTCCCACTAGGTTAAACACAAGCGTGGCTGCCTCAAGCATATCTTGAGGATTCATGGAAGCTCCTTGTCTGAGTTATGTGGCATCTATCGGTATAGCTACATTACCAAGTTATTGATGCGCAAGTGATTGCTAAAGCACGAATTAGCCGCGGCTTAATGTCGTACCTAACAGGTGCTGCGCGCCAGGCACCAGCCATACCGGGTCTAGGCGGGTATTAGCCGCTTCTACACAGAGAAAGTGGCGAGCTGACTCGGCGGGGGTGTCGCTAGGTAGCTCGCTGTCTGGGTGCCATACGACGGTAGAGTCGCTGGACTGTTTGGCAATACGTAGGCTTCGCTTACCATCGTTAAGCAGTACGGCTTCATTGGTGTGATAAATGCGGTCAACCGCGCCGCGAACGGCCAGCGTTCCTTGTTGCTCATCTTCAGCAAAATCACGCAGCTTATCTAAGTAGCGCGCGCCTGCTAGCCCTTCCAGGCGGCACTGGTGGGTATCGGCAACGGCTACGTAGGTATGCAGCGCGCCGCTAGTTTTAATCGGGGTATCGCCAACATTTTCACTAATCAGCTCAACATTCAGCCGTTGGGCGTTAGCTTGAATAACCACCCGAGCCGTCAATAAGCTATGTAGACGCTTTGCGGGTGAGAGGTGAATTTCGATGCCTTCGGCGTGCTCATCCACGGCTTCTAGACGCCACTGGGCATGGCGGGCAAGGCCGTGAAAGGGGCCATCACGTTCAGGGCTTTCATCGGCGTAACGCTCGTCTCCAAACCACGGCCAACAAAGTGGGATGCCGCCACGGATGGCACCAGGCAACGCTTGTGGGGTGGGCGTGACCCATAGCCAGTTCTCATCGCCTGTGGGTTGAAAATGCAGTACCTGCGCACCCTGAAGGCTGATCACCATTTCCCCCCAGGCCATCTTGAACAGCACTACCTCACGCCCTTGCCAGCTGGCCTGTTGCTGGCCATCTACGTTGTTAAGGAGCTGTTTGAGAGAATCGGGGATCATGGGGTTTCCTTTGTAAAGAGCAAGCATCCGGTGCGCCGAACGGTAGCGCTGTGTGCTATGTTAGGACAAGCGCGATGCGTAGGTAAAACAGCTGGCTAGATGAAGCAGCTAAAGTAGATGGATAAACCCCCAAGCAAAGTGAATATCAAGGAGGCACTATGGGCTTTATTGCATGGTTAATTATTGGTGGTTTAGCTGGCTGGATTGCTGGCAACATCATGCGCGGCGGCGGTTTCGGTGTGCTGGGTAATATTGGTGTCGGTATTGTCGGTGCTGTGGTTGGTGGCTTCTTGTTCAGCCTATTAGGGCTGCAAGCAGGTGGTTTTATCGGCTCGCTGGTCACTGCCACGGTAGGGGCGGTGGTGCTACTTTGGGTGATTACTAAAGTGCGCAAGGCGTAGCTTGCGACCCTAGCAGCTATGACCATAGCTATGAACAGCCGCGGTATTGATAACCACCGCGCGCTGGTTTTTTTGCTGCCCGGCCTCGTGCCGGGCAGCATCGTTTTAGCCGAATAGCGGTTAGCTATCGGTGTTGGCGGTACTTTCCGTTACACTATGACGCCTTTAAAACGATCGTAATTTAAAAGCTACCGTAATTTAAAAGCTATTGTAAAACGAGGGCGTTTTTAACGTAGCCGTATTGTGATCGTTTCAGCTTTCATCGTTTGCATCATGTCTCTTCGAGGTGTCTTTTGGTCGACGCACTAAATGCCTGGTGGGCCCAACAGCTAGTGCTGTGTGATTGGGCGTTTACTCCACACCCGCTGGCGGTGGATGCAGTGGCGGCTGAACAGCGGCTGCTGCAACTAGGTATTGCCCACCGGGGCGATCTGGCCGACCAGCTTTTCCACGGCTTGGGTGCGCCCTCAGGTGAGGCCGATCGGCTTTTAGGCACACTTGAGTGGGCAGCGCTGGCGGGCGCAGCGGGGTGGCTAACCCAGGCAGAAGCCACCAACTGGGCCCACCATGTAACACGGCGGATTACCTCTGAGTACAGTGACCTGCGGGCTTGGCTTGGTGATTTACGCCGAGCGTTAGGTGCAAAAGGCTGGGAAACCGGTGCCGACGACCGTTTCATTGATGCCTGCCAAGCGTTGGCTGACCTGGAGAGCGAAGGCGAAGGGATTACCTGGGAGACGCTTGAGCAAGCGTTGTTAACCTTGCCTGAGCTTAAGTCGCTATGGCCGCAAATGCCTGCTGCTCAGCCGTGGCGGCTATGTGCGCTGTTCAGGCCGGTGATGAGCTACCCGGCCAATATCATCGACTGGCCCGATGCACCTGAATGGTTAGAGCGTATTTGGCAGGTCCACGACCGCGAACAGCTGCTAGAGGTCATCCTGTGGTTAAGCGCCCAGGGCGAGCGCCAACGTTGGGACATTGAAGCGCGTGAACTACTGACCATGGATAATGCTCAGCGGTTAGAGTGGCAGCGTAATGTGTTGGAAGATTCACCTTATGCGCCGGTGCTTAATAAGTTTGTCAGCGAAGGTGAGCCGCTAGAGTGGGCAGCCTGGGACTGGCTGCGAGTGGTGGAACTAGCCTGGGCGGGAGCCTGCTGTGAGTGGCTAAGCCAGGATGAGGCCGATGCGCTGGCAGCCCATGCCGCCGACTTGATCGGCCGCCGCTACCACGACTGGTATGCCGTGTTAAAAGCTTACATGCGGGGCCAAAGCCTGTTTGAAGGGGTCGACCGCCGTGGCATGACGCCTAATGTTCGCCACAAGCTGCTGATGCACGCGTCCCACAGCCCTTGGAAGCATCCATTGGGAACGTTGCTGGACGATACGACGCGAAGCGCTTCTCAAGCGCGTATCAAGCAGTGGCGCAACTCGCCGCACCACTGGCTATTAGCGTTAGCGGGCGTGCGGGAACCCGATGTGATGCTACGCCAACTTAATCCTTCGGCACCTGTTGCTGAACAGCGCCGCGCCGATGCGGCGGTGTACCTTCAAGATTCGTTGGGCTTACATGCAGATGAGGGCCATCAGGCGCTGGCACGTTACTGGTTGCCCGCCCAGGCGCACCACCTTAATCAGTTGGCAGCGGATGCGGTTCATGGCGTGATGCCGCCTTCACAAACTTCGTTTGGGCAACCTACGCCTGATGAGTTGCAGCAGCGCAACGCCGTAAAAGGCGTGAGCCGCCATGCGGCCACTATTCACATGGCGGAGAAATTCGCATTTTATCTACATATGGCGATGGATAGCGGACTGTTTGAGCAGGCGCCGTTGATGGCATACGCCAGCGCCCTGCGTAGCTGCTTGTGCCGTTTTTATGCCACGCCTAAGCGCTTGTTAGATGCATGGTTTGCCTGGGAGAGTTGCCTGCCCGAGCCTGAGCATGACTCGCTGATTAACGAGATTGCATGGCATCTTGATGACCCCGGCAGCCTGTTTCATTGGCTTGATTGGCGCCACGATGCCTGGCGCGAACCCGGCGAACGACCTACGCTAAGTCACTTCACCGCCATGTCGCTGGTAGGGCCGCTCAATAGCGCCGTCTGGAGCGAGCCTCAGGTAGAAAGTCCCCGAGAGTGCGCCGATATCCGCGAGTGGGT
>NZ_JAFWFN010000001.1 GCF_017515565.1 Halomonas sp. | reverse complement strand
CGATACAGTCGAAACCACGGAGTGGCTGGACTCCCTGGAATCGGTACTGGATCGTGAGGGCGAAGATCGTGCCCGTTACCTGATGACCCGCCTGGCGGATCGCCTGCGTCGGGACGGGATGAAGGTACCCTTCTCGGTGACAACCCCGCACCGCAACACGATTCCGGTTCACCGCGAAGCGCCGATGCCCGGCGACCTGTTCATGGAACGTCGGATCCGCTCGTTGATCCGTTACAACGCCATTGCCCAGGTGATTCGCAACAACCGCGCGAACCCGGGCCTGGGTGGTCACATTGCCAGCTTTATGTCGTCCGCCACGCTGTACGACGTGGGCTTTAACCACTTCTTCCGCGCCGCTAAGGATGACTTTGCGGGCGACCTGATTTACATCCAGGGTCATGTGGCACCGGGCATCTATGCTCGCTCTTATCTGGAAGGGCGGTTGTCGGAAGAGCAGATGGACAAGTTCCGCCGTGAAGTCGACGGCGATGGCCTCTCGTCGTACCCACACCCGTGGCTGATGCCGGACTACTGGCAGTTCCCTACCGTCTCCATGGGCCTTGGCCCCATCCAGGCGATTTACCAAGCCCACGTGATGAAGTACCTGCATCACCGTGAGCTAAAAGACATGCACGACCGCAAGATCTGGTGCTTTATGGGCGACGGCGAGTGTGACGAGCCGGAATCCCTCGGTGCCATCTCACTGGCCGGTCGTGAAAACCTCGACAACCTGATCTTCGTTATCAACTGCAACCTGCAGCGCCTGGACGGCCCGGTACGCGGTAACTCTCGCGTTATGGATGAGTTCGAGGGCGTGTTCCGTGGCGCCGGTTGGAACGTGATCAAGGTGGTCTGGGGCCGTCACTGGGACCCGCTGTTCGAGAAGGACAAGAAGGGCGTCCTGCAAAAACGTATGGACGAAGCGGTCGACGGCGAGTACCAGAACTACAAAGCCAACGGGGGTTCCTACACCCGTGAGCACTTCTTCGGTAAGTACCCCGAAACCGAAGCGATGGTCAAAGACCTGTCCGACGAAGACATCTGGAAGCTCAACCGCGGCGGCCACGACCCATTCAAGGTTTACGCGGCCTACCATGAAGCGGTCAACCAGACCAACGGCAAGCCCACGGTCATCCTGGCGCACACCGTCAAAGGTTACGGCATGGGCAGCGGCGATGGCGAAGCGGCTAATGAAGCGCACCAGGTTAAGAGTATGGAATACGAGGCGCTGCGTAAATTCCGTGACCGCTTCGGTATTCCGCTCACCGACGAGCAGCTTAAAGACGTGCCCTACTACAAGCCGGAAGAGGACTCTCCCGAGCTTAAGTACATGCACTTGCAGCGTGAGCGCTTGAATGGCTACCTGCCAAGCCGGCGTAGTGATTTTGACGCGCTGGAAATTCCTGCCCTTGAAGATAAAACCTTTGCATCGCAAATGGTGGGCTCGAAAGGCCGTGAAGTCTCTACCACTATGGCGTTCGTGCGGATTCTGAACGGCTTGGTGAAGGACAAGACTCTTGGCAAGCTGGTCGTGCCGATCATCCCTGATGAAGCACGTACTTTCGGTATGGAAGGCATGTTCCGTCAGCTAGGTATTTATACCGCTGAAGGCCAGAAGTACGAGCCGGTGGATAAAGGCCAGATCATGTACTACCGCGAGGACCAGAAAGGTCAGGTCCTTGAAGAGGGTATTACTGAAGCGGGCGCAATGTCTGCCTGGATCGCTGCGGCGACCTCCTACAGCAACAACCACGTTACGCTGCTGCCGTTTTACATCTACTACTCGATGTTTGGCTTCCAGCGCATTGGCGATTTAGCCTGGGCGGCCGGTGACTTGCAGGCACGTGGCTTTATGGTTGGTGGCACCGCGGGGCGCACCACGCTCAACGGCGAAGGTTTGCAGCACCAGGATGGTCACAGTCTGATTCAGGCGTCGACTATTCCTAACTGCCGCAGCTACGACCCGACCTATGCTCATGAAGTGGCGGTCATTGTTCAGGATGGTCTGAAGCGCATGTTCACCGACAAGGAGAACTGCTTCTACTACCTAACGGTGATGAACGAAAACTACGAGCACCCCGCACTGGAAAACGTACCCGCCGACGATATCGTCAAAGGTATGTACTTGCTGCGTGAAACCAAGGGTGACAAAGGTCGCGTTCAACTGCTGGGTTCGGGCACTATTTTGCGCGAAGTCGAAGCGGCTGCCGAACTGCTTGAGAAAGACTGGGGCATCGGCGCGGACATTTGGAGCGTGACCAGCTTCAACGAGCTGCGTCGTGAAGCGCTGCTGTTAGACCGTGAAGCGTTCCTGAGCCCAGATGCAGAGGCGAACAAGCCTCACGTGACTAAGTGTCTGGAAGGCCGCGATGGGCCGGTTATTGCGTCAACCGATTACATGAAGCTCTACGCCGACCAGGTGCGCGCTTGGGTACCGGGTGACTACACTGTTTTGGGTACCGATGGCTTTGGTCGTTCGGATACCCGCGAGAAGCTGCGTTACTTCTTCGAAGTAGACCGCTACTTCGTAACGGTAGCAGCACTGCGTGCGCTAGCTGATCGTGGCGAGATTGATCGTAAGCAGGTAGGTGAAGCGCTTAAGAAGTACGGTATTGATGCCAATAAACCTAACCCGCTGACTAGCTAAACTGCTGCCCGGTGGGCGTTTGCCCACCGGCTCGATCCGATTTGGAAGGAGCGCGACCTTGAGTAGCGAAATCATCAAAGTTCCCGATATCGGTGGCGATACCGATGTCGAAATCATCGAGATTGCGGTGTCAGTAGGCGACGTCATTGAAGCGGAAGACACCCTGATCACTCTGGAATCCGATAAAGCCAGCATGGATGTGCCTGCCCCGAAAGGCGGCAAGGTGCTAAAAGTGCTGGTCAAAGAAGGTGATAGCGTTTCCGAAGGGGACGACATCATTGAGCTGGAAGTTGAAGGCGGTGGCGAAGAGAAGCAAGAGGCTTCTTCTGATAGCCAGCCTAAAGAAGCGCCAGCAAAAGAAGATAAGCCAAAAGAAACGTCTCAAGAGCAGAAGCCTGCGGCTAAAAAAGCAGCCGGTGGTAAGCAAACGGTTGATATTAAAGTGCCGGACTTGGGTGGCTCAGACAGCGTTGAAATCATTGAAGTCGCCGTGAGCGAAGGCGATGACGTCAACGCCGAAGACACGCTGATCACCCTGGAGTCTGACAAAGCCTCCATGGACGTGCCGAGCCCTTACAGCGGCAAAATCGTGAGCTTCACTGTCAAAGAAGGCGATACCGTTTCTGAAGGCGATGTCATCGGCACAATGGAAATTGCCAGTGAAGGTGACGACGCAGAAGACGCTGCTGACGACCAAGCATCGAAAGAGTCCGCATCCAGTCAAGCCAGCAGCGAGCCACAGGCGGCTGAGCAGGATGACGAGCCAGAAGAAGCCGCTAGCGGCGAACCAGAGCGCAAAGAAATTCGCGTACCGGATCTTTCCGGCTCTGCTGACGTGCCGATTATTGAGATCGGCGTGGCCGCAGGCGACGAGATCAACGAAGAAGATCCGTTGATCACCTTGGAGTCTGATAAAGCCTCTATGGACGTGCCTAGCCCCTACAAAGGTAAGCTGATTGAGCTAACCGTAAAAGAGGGCGACACCGTCTCTGAAGGTGATGTAATCGGCTATATGGAAGTGGCGGGTGCCAAAACTGTCTCTAAGAGTAAGCAAGCGGCCCCCAAAAAAGCTGCACCAGAAAAGGCCTCGCAAAGCAGCTCGAATCAGTCGAGCGCTAAACCTTCTGAGTCTCCGGCAGGAACACCTAGCCCGGAAGCGCAGATGGCGGCCCATAAGCCGCGTGATGGCAAGCTGGTACACGCAGGGCCCGCGGTTCGTATGCTGGCACGCGAGCTGGGTGTCGACTTGGAACTCGTTAAGCCGAGCGGGCCAAAAGATCGTGTGGTTAAAGAGGATGTGCAGTCCTATGTGAAGCAGGCCATTGCCAACCAAGGTAAAGCACAGCCTGGCGCGGCAGCTGCCACCGGTGGCGCAGGTATCCCGCCGATCCCGCAAGTCGATTTCAGCCAGTTTGGCGAGGTGGAAGAGAAGCCGATGGGTCGCCTGCTTAAAGCAGGGGCGACAAACCTGCATCGCAGCTGGCTCAACGTGCCCCACGTCACCCAGTTTGACGAAGCCGACATCACTGAGCTTGAAGCCTTCCGCAAAGCCATGAAGGCCGAAGTGGAAGCCCAGGGCGCAAAACTCACGCCGCTACCGTTTATGGTGAAAGCCTGTGCCTTTGCGCTGCGTAAGTTCCCCCAGTTTAACGTCAGCCTCAAAGGCGATGGCGAAACGCTGGTGTGGAAGAACTACGTGCATATTGGCATTGCGGTGGACACACCGGACGGCTTGATGGTGCCCGTGGTACGCAACGCCGATAAAAAATCCTTGATTGAGATTGCCAAGGAGATGGCGGAGCTAGGCAAGAAGGCGCAAACCAAGAAACTTAAGCGTGATGACATGACCGGTGGCTGCTTCACCATTTCGAGCCTGGGTTCGATTGGTGGCACAGCATTTACGCCGATCGTTAATGCCCCGGAAGTGGCGATTTTGGGCGTGTCGAAAGCGCAGATGAAACCGGTCTGGGATGGCAGCATCTTCCAGCCGCGTTTAATGATGCCGCTGTCGCTCTCCTACGATCACCGGGCGATTAACGGTGCGGATGCGGCGCGCTTTACCGCCTTCCTGGCGGATGTGTTGACCGACATTCGACGGTTACTGCTGTAAACGTTTTATGAAGCAAATTACATGCGGTGCCCACTAGGGCGCCGCATGTATTTATAGCCACCCGATTTGCCAGAAAAGTAGGGGTTACCAAAGTACAAGGAGCCGCCACTTTACTGTTTTCGTTAAAAAAATATTAAAAAAGCGTCTCTCAGGCTTTTGGAGAGTTGTGTCGCCTGAAAGGCACGGTTATTGTCGACTTATAATTTTATTCTATTGTTATCATTCAAGGAGCAGTGCCATGCGTTTAATCCTGTTGGGTGCCCCCGGCGCGGGGAAGGGAACTCAAGCTCAGTTTATTTGTGAGCAGTATAAGATTCCCCAAATTTCCACCGGGGATATGCTGCGTGCGGCTATCAAGGATGGCACTGAACTGGGCCTAAAAGTAAAAGAGATTATGAACAGCGGCGGCTTGGTGTCAGACGACATCATCATTGATTTGGTCAAAGAACGCATTAGCCAGCCCGACTGCGCCAATGGCTTTCTGTTCGACGGCTTCCCCCGCACGATTCCTCAGGCCGACGCCATGAAAGAGGGCGGCGTTAAGCTTGACCACGTGCTGGAAATTGCTGTTCCCGATGAAGAGATTGTTAACCGCTTAGCTGGTCGCCGCGTGCACCCGGCATCAGGACGCGTGTATCACGTTGAGCACAATCCGCCTAAAGAGCCGGGTAAAGACGATGTGACCGGCGAAGCGCTGATTCAGCGTGAGGACGATCAAGAGTCCACCGTGCGTAATCGCTTATCGGTGTACCATGACCAGACCGCCCCGTTAGTCGACTACTATCAGCAGTGGGCCAAAGAAGATCCACAAACCGCTCCCCAGTACCACCGTGTTGAGGGTATTGGCAGCGTTAATGACATTACCCGCCAAGTAAAAGAAGCACTAAATTAAGCAATACCTGCCCTGTGATATTCAGCTGATGGCCCGCTCTATGCGGGCCATCGTCGTTAAGGCCGTGCAGAGGTATAATGCCCCTCTATTTCCACTGAGTGCGACACTGCTATGCCATCACTCCTACTCGCGCTGGATGCCTCCTCTAGCGCCTGCTCAGCCGCGCTAATACGCCAGCAGGGATCGCAGCGTGAATGTATAGCGCGGTATGAACTAACACCGCGTGCCCACACGCGCCGACTGATGCCGATGGTGAATGACGTATTAGCAGAGGCGCAAGTTTCTCCCCAGCAGCTAAATGCGGTTGCGTTTGGGCGGGGTCCAGGTTCGTTTACGGGGCTGCGCATCGCAGCAGGCACCGCCCAAGGGTTGGCATTTGGTTTAGACTGCCCGCTTATGGGTATTTCGACGCTGGAAGCCTTAGCCTTGCAGGCCCATCGTCGCTATCACTTCCGTCATCTTGTTACAGCGCTCGATGCGCGGATGGGTGAAATCTATGTGGCTACCTGGCACTGTTTAAACGATAGCGTCAGCCGTCAAAGTGATGAGGCCGTATTGGCGCCGGAAAGGGTGCACCTGCCCTCAGGTGAAACCGACTGGGTAGGCGTTGGTTCGGGATTTAGCTTATGGGAGCAGTTCACTGCCGGTGTACAAGCAAGCATGACACAGCACCTTAATGATCTTGAGCCGCGAGCCGAAGAGATGGCATGGCTTGGGATGCGTGACCTGGAGGCTGGCTTGGGGCAGGCGGCCCATGAAGCTCAGCCGGTTTATTTGCGTAACGATGTGGCTTGGAAAAAGCCCGCATGAGGTCTGACGAATGGCACGCATTGCCTGAAGCGTTGGTGCTACCTTCGGGGCTTACATTAGCCCAGCATGAAGGTAAGTTAGCGCTTGTAGGCAGTGAACGGCAGTATGGCAAGCCGCTCAGCGTTGACTTTGTCGCGGGCAAAGCAGCTCATCGACGCCAGTTTGGGGGCGGCCGGGGGCAGCTAGTGGCTAAAGCCTGTGGCTTAGCCAAAGGCGTAACGCCAAGCGTGGTGGATGCTACTGCGGGGCTAGGGCGGGATGCGTTTGTACTGGCAAGTTTAGGTGCAAAGGTGCTGCTAATTGAGCGGGTGGCTGCGATTGCCGCGCTGCTTCACGATGGCCTTGCTAGGGCGACGCAAGCGGAAGAGACCGCCTCTATTGCTGCGCGCATGCAGTTGCGCCATGGCGACGCAGCCAATACCCTGGCTGAGCTTGTGGCCGGTGCTAGTTTCGACCCGCAGGTTATCCATCTTGATCCGATGTTTCCCCACCGGGAAAAGTCCGCATTGGTAAAAAAAGAGATGCGCCTGTTTCGTGAGCTGGCCGGTGATGATGATGACGCCCCTCGGTTGCTGGAAGCCGCGCTTGATGTAGCGACACATCGTGTCGTGGTTAAGCGGCCCCGTAAAGCGCCGCCGATTGCCGGGCCTGCCCCCCAGCATACCCTTGAGGGAAAAACGAGCCGCTACGATCTTTATGTGCACCGTTCGCTAACCCGCTAACGTTTATTTACTCAAAAAAAGGAGCCTGTATGCAGCATGCGTGGCGAGAAGGGAATCGCGTTACCCTGCTGCCGGAGGCGTCGTGCTTTCTGCCGGCCATGTTCGATGCGGTCAGCCAGGCAAGATACTACGTGCTGGTTGAGCTGTACCTCATGGAGTCGGGTAAGCTTGCCGACCAAGTATGTGATGCGCTTATTGGGGCCGCTCAGCGGGGGGTAAACGTTTATCTGTTGCTGGATGGTTACGGTGCGATGGGCTTGGGCCGCCCGGAGCGTACCCGTTTGCAGCAGGCGGGTATTCAGTTACGCCTCTTCAACCCTATAGGCTTTCATTCCCTAGCCCGTAACTTAAGCCGTGATCATCGAAAAATTGTGGTGGTAGACGGTGAGGTTGCCTTCACCGGTGGCTTTGGGGCGGTGGATGAGTTCTTGGATGCTTGGTACGAAATTGCGGTGCGTATGGAAGGCCCGGTAGTGGCGGATTGGGAAAAATTATTTCGTGGCCTATGGCGCTCACGGTTAACCCGGGCAGAGAAAGGCAATTTAACGACAGCAGGGCTTGTTACTCAGCGGTCGCCTGAACGTTATGCTGATGGCGTTAAGGGGCGGGTGGTGTCGGCCAGAGGGTATCGCTATCAGGCCATTCGTCACTCACTGTATGGACGAGTCAGTGAGGCCAGCGAGCGTCTGTGGCTTTGTACCCCCTATTTTGTGCCCACCTTTTCGCTGCGACGCAGACTTGCTCGCGCAGCTCGTCGAGGAGTCGATGTACGCTTGCTACTGCCAGGCAGCGAGCATGACCACCCCGGCGTGCGCTACGCCGGGCAGCGTTACTATCAGGCGCTCCTCAAAGCGGGCGTGCGAATTTTTGAATTCCAACCCACTTTTATCCACGCTAAGTTTGTGCTGGTTGATAACTGGGTAAGCGTGGGGTCATGCAACTTCGACCACTGGAACCTGCACTGGAATCTTGAAGCGAACCAAGAGTTGGAATCCGAAACTGTAGCCAACGACGTAGGGGAGCTGTTTGAGCGTAATTTTGCCGTCAGCCAGGAGGTGGATGCCGCTGCTTGGGCCGCGCGCCCCTGGGGGCAGCGCGCCCGTGAGTGGATCTATGGCCTGTTGAATGCCATGGTCACCCGTCTTAAATAATAGATTTTCAAAAAGCTTACTTGCGCTTTTTGCCTTTGGCCGGGGTTTTCTTGCGCGGCTTGGGTTTGGTGGTTTCCGGCGGCACACGGTAGTGCAGGTAGAGGTCAAGCACTAGCTCGGGTAGCTGGGCAACGAGGGTCTCTTGGTTGGCTTGATCCTGCGCCATTTCCGCCATGTCAGGTTCATCTTCAAATAGCCCGGACAGCAGCATGAAAGGTAGCAGCAGGGTGGCCGCCGCCTCCTCGTCATCTTGGAACCAGGCACTCTCATCGCTGAAGACGCCTTCCATAAAGCCAGCACACCAATCGCCAATCGGCGTCTCTTCAGCGGGTAGGCTATCCAAAGTGAGCTCAAAGGGCAGCTCGGGTAAGCCGCCTTGCTCAAGTACTGCCATGGCGTTATTCCGCAGCAGTGTTAATAAGTGAATAATGTCGTCGCGTTCTGCCTCGTCGCGATAGTTAGGTTCACCCTGAAATAGCTCGGCTAGCCACTGGCTGGGCGGTAGTTCGCTTGGCGCCACGGCCAGCGCCACTAAAAAACCGTGGGCAGAAATCAGGTCGAGCGCATCTTCGCCTACCTGCTCGGAATCTAAAAAGTCATCCAGTCTATCCAGCTGGTCATCCTCAAGCAGCGGCTGAGGCGGGGCTTTGTCGGGCGAATCTGCTGCTGGCACGTTATTGCGCTCTGCCATGGGGAGCCTCGTGTTATAAAGTCGTCTTTGTGAAAAAGTCGTCTTTGTGAAAAAGATGCTGATCGGTAACAATCGTTTGCAACGTTATTAATGGCTAGTTTATCACTAATGAAGACCTCACCACTGCCCCCTTGGCCTGCAGAGCAATTGGCAGCCTTATCGGCTCAGACGTTACACAAGGCAGCACAAGAACGGGTGCACGAAGCGCTAGGGCGCTGTCGGGAAGTTTATCCAGAACTGCCTGCGCCACGGGTATGGTTTGACCTAAAAGGTGCCTCAGCAGGCCAAGCGCACCTGGGAAAAGGGGGGCTTCGCTTCAACCCAGTACTGTTAGAAGGTAACCGCAACGCCTTTTTTGACGAAGTCATCCCCCATGAAATGGCGCATTGGCTTGTCTTTCACTTGGCAAATGGGCCGCGTTTAAAGCCCCATGGCCGTGAGTGGAAGTTCGTTATGCGTGATCTGTTTGGTTTAGAGCCGAAAGTGACCCATCAATTTGATATTAAGCAATCACAGGTTCGACCTTATCATTACAGGTGTCATTGCCAATCTCACTATTTTACCGCTAGGCGTCACTCTTTAGTGTTAAAGGGGCGCCGTTATCGTTGTCGTGATTGTGCTCAGACCTTGGTCTACTGCACTATTGATTAATCTCGAAGCAGTTTTAACCTTTTGTTTTTTATATTAAAAATGTTAATACCAATGTCTAAGAGGAAGCCTGCTCAGGTAGGTTTATGCTAGGTAAATATTAAACGGGTCGGCGCGACCAATAATAATGCCGACACCATTTTCCAGAGAGAGCATTTTCACGGACAGAGGCAATTTCATGAGCGAACATAAAAACGTCTATCCGGTACGCGATAGCATCGCCGCCAGCGCATGGGCAGACAAAGATAAATATGCAGCCATGTATCAACAGTCGATGGACGACCCGGAAGGCTTCTGGGCCGAGCAAGCCAAACGACTCGACTGGATTAAAGCGCCCACTAAGATTAAAAACACCTCCTTTGCACGTGAGAATGTCGATATCCGCTGGTTTGAAGATGGTCAGCTTAACGTCACTGCTAACTGCCTGGATCGCCACTTAGAAAAACGCGGCGATCAAACTGCGATTATTTGGGAAGGTGATAATCCCAACGATTCCAAACACATTAGTTACCGTGAGCTGTATGAGCGCACCAACCAGCTAGCCAATGGGTTGAAGTCGCTGGGTATTAAGAAAGGCGATACGGTGACGCTGTATATGCCGATGATCCCTGAGGCGGCGGTGGCGATGCTGGCGTGTGCCCGTATCGGTGCCGTTCACTCTGTCATATTTGGCGGCTTCTCTCCTGATGCCGTTGCCCAGCGGGTAATTGGCGCAGACTCCAAGTTAGTAATTACCGCCGATGAGTCAGTACGTGGTGGTAAGCATGTACCCCTGAAAGAGAACGTTGACTCAGCCCTAACGCGTAAAGGCACCGACGTCTGTAAAAACGTTTTGGTTGTTAAGCGTACCGGTGGTGATATCGAGTGGCAGGAAGGTCGTGATATCTGGTTTGACGAGCTAGTCGACAAGCAGTCAACCGAGTGCCCAGCGGAAGCCATGGGCGCTGAAGATCCGCTGTTTATTCTGTATACCTCCGGTTCTACTGGCGCGCCAAAAGGTTTGGAGCACACTACTGGCGGCTACCTTACGTACGCTGCGATGACTCACCAATACGTTTTCGACTACCAGGAAGGCGAAGTGTACTGGTGTACGGCTGATGTGGGTTGGGTGACAGGCCACAGCTATATTGTTTATGGCCCCCTGGCTAACGGGGCTATTACGTTAATGTTTGAAGGGGTGCCGAGCTACCCAACCCACGGTCGCATGGGTGAAATTGTCGATAAGCACCAGGTCAATATTCTTTATACCGCGCCCACCGCCGTTCGCGCCTTGATGGCCCATGGCGATAACGTGATGGATTCTAGTAAGCGCGACTCGCTGCGTCTGTTGGGCTCGGTGGGTGAGCCGATCAACCCGGAAGCCTGGGAATGGTTCTACCGCGTCATTGGTAACGAGAAGTGTCCTATCGTGGATACCTGGTGGCAGACGGAAACCGGTGGTTTCATGATTGCGCCGCTGCCCGGGGCCATTGATCTAAAACCAGGCTCAGCCACGGTACCTTTCTTTGGTGTGAAGCCAGCGCTAGTAGATAATGAGGGCAATCAGCTAGAAGGTGCCGCCGAGGGTAACCTCGTCATTCTGGACTCCTGGCCAGGCCAGGCGCGCTCTATTTGGGGCGACCATGAGCGCTATATCCAGACCTACTTCTCAACCTACGATGGCATGTACTTTACCGGTGATGGCTGTCGCCGTGATGAGGATGGTTACTACTGGATCACCGGTCGCGTGGACGACGTTCTCAACGTTTCTGGCCACCGTATGGGTACCGCTGAAATCGAGTCCTCGCTAGT
Organism: Halomonas sp.; assembly: GCF_017515565.1. Lineage (GTDB taxonomy): Bacteria > Pseudomonadota > Gammaproteobacteria > Pseudomonadales > Halomonadaceae > Vreelandella. The sequence continues at coordinate 6,144 of NZ_JAFWFN010000001.1, read as the reverse complement.
CGCACACCCTGCGGTAGCTGAAGCGGCGGTGGTGGGCTTCCCACACGATATTAAAGGCCAGGGCATCTACATTTACGTAACGTTAAATGATGATGTCGATCCTACCGACGAGCTGAAAAAAGAGCTAACTCAATGGGTGCGTAAAGACATCGGCCCAATTGCCTCCCCGGACGTCATTCAGTGGGCACCTGGTTTGCCCAAAACGCGTTCAGGTAAAATCATGCGTCGTATTCTGCGCAAGATCGCCGCGAATGAGTGCGACGGGCTGGGGGATACCAGCACCTTGGCAGACCCGTCGGTAGTTGATGACCTGATTGAGCATCGCGCTAATCAGTAGCGTTGGGTACCCCTGTCGGTTAGCGGCAGGGGCATGTTTTTCAACAACAGAGTTAAGCGTTTGCTATGCTGTATCAGTCACAATACGCTAATTCGTAGCAGTGCCGGCCGTGGAGCCGGCACTGCTGTTTTTAGTTGGATAACCGACAGATAACAAATTGTGCATGTGATGCTTGGGCATGACGAGGCCCATGGGGTACCATGCTTCAACCGTAAGAGCCTAGCGTCGCGGCGGCAGCCAACCCCGCTGCTCGAGGAACCGGAGGAATATCCATGGCAGTAGCCCATAAGTTTATCGTCGCTGACGACCATCCACTGTTTCGTGCAGCGCTCACCCAAGCGTTACGCCAATTGGCCCCTCAGGCTGAGATTGTCGAAGCCGATACGATGGCGGCCACTAATGAAGTTGTGAATCGCCATCCTGATGCCGATTTGATTCTGCTGGATCTGCATATGCCTGGCGCCCACGGCTTTTCAGGCTTGATTCAGCTGCGTGGCCAGATGCCGGATATTCCGGTCGCCGTTGTATCGGGAAGCGATGAGCCTTACGTCGTGCGCCGTGCTATCGACTATGGTGCGTCTGGGTTCATTCCTAAATCCTCCTCTCTACAGCTAATCGCGGAAGCAGTAGGAGAGATTCTGCAGGGTGAAGTATGGCTACCTGAAGCGTTAGCCAACGTATTGGAAGAGACCAGCGAGGAAGAGTCGCGCTTTGCTGAAGCGATTGCTTCGCTAACGCCACAGCAGTTTCGCGTGCTCAATATGCTGACCGAAGGCTTGTTGAATAAGCAGATCGCCTACGAGTTGAGCGTTTCTGAAGCAACGATTAAAGCCCACGTGACCGCTATTTTACGCAAGCTGGGCGTGCACTCTCGCACTCAGGCGGTTATCGCCGCGCAGAAACTTGAAGTAGAGCCGCCTAAAGTCGAGTCGTAACTCGCTTTAGATAGCCGTTTGGCGCCGCGCTTATGGCAACATAAGCGCGGCGCTGTCGTTTATAGGCTGTCGTTTATGAGCAGTTGTTTGTAAGCTGCTGTTTGCAAACATCGCCTATAAAACGCCGTTTAAAGGGCTTAATGGGTGGCGCGGCTGGCTTGAAGGGTGCGTGTTAACAAGGCACGCAGCGCCGCAGGCTTAACCGGCTTCAAGAGCAGTTGGTAGCCCGCTCGTTTAATCTCTTCGGCCACGGCTTCGGTACGGTCAGCCGTAATCACAATGCCGGGTACGGCGTTGGTGAGCCGATCGCTGAGGGCTTCCAGGGCCATCAAGCCCGTTACTTCGTTATCCAGGTGATAGTCGGCCAGTATAGCGTCCGGGTCGCCATCCATATTGCGCAGGATCGATTTAGCCCCGCCAATACTGGTGGCGGTAAACACTTCGCACCCCCAGCCGCTGAGCATGGCGGTCATGCCTTCAAGTATCAGCGTTTCGTTATCAATACATACAATGCGAGTACCCGCCAGCTTATTGCCACCACGACGCCCTTGAGGCTCTTGATCGGTGGGCACCGTTTCACGCGCCGCAACGATCGGCACGCTAACAGCAAAGACAGTGCCGACGCCTTCCCAGGAGCGTACCTTAATGGGGTGGTCAAGCACTCGGCTCATGCGGTCGGCAATGGAGAGCCCTAGCCCCAATCCTTTTTCACTCTCTTTGTGACGCGACACCTGATCCAAGCGTCGAAATTCTTGGAAGATTTCCGATAATTTAGATTCAGGAATGCCGGGGCCGCTGTCCCAAACCTCAATAGAGAGACGGTCTCCGTAGCGACGGCAGCCCAGCAATACGCGCCCCTCCTGGGTATAGCGGATCGCGTTGGAAAGGAAGTTTTGCACAATACGTCGCAGCATTTGCGGATCAGAGTCGACCCATTGTTGAGTCGGCACGACGTTGAGATCCAAACCGCGGTCATCAGCCATCACCTCAAACTCAGCGCGCAGCGGGCGGATAATATCCGCTAGGGCAAAGTGGCTGCGCCTGGGGGTGAGCGCGCCGGCATTCAGTTTGGAAATATCCAGCAGCGTACCGAGTAGCTCTTCGGCGGCCTGGAGGGAGTTATCAATATGCCCGACGATGCGCTGGGTATCGCTAGTAGTAACGTTTTGCATTAACGCAGAAGTAAATAGGCGTGCAGCGTTAAGTGGCTGCAGCAGGTCATGGCTGGCGGCGGCCAAAAAGCGTGTTTTGGAGGCATTCGCATCTTCGGCAAGTTGCTTGGCTTGGCGTAGTGCCTGCTCGGCCTCCGCACGCACGCGGTTCTCCTGACGTAGCGCCGCATTCGCCTCAGACAACGCCTGGGTGCGTTCACGTACGCGTTCCTCAAGGGTTTCGTTGGTTTCTTTAAGTGCAATTTCAGCTTGGCGCCGCTCGGTAATATCCTGATAAAGCGCAAAAAAGCCCAGAATCGTCTGGCTATCGCCAAAGTGGGGCGTATAGGTCACCAACATGTAGCGCATTGCATCGTTAACGCGCATCGAGACTTCAAAATTGACACGCTCTCCTGCCAGTGCGCGTTTCACCCAGGGCAGGCGCTCTTCGGCTTGCTTTACGGGTAGTACATCTTCATAGCGTCGCCCGATGACGGCATTACGATCAATGTTAAACGCCTGCTCGTAGGCGCGGTTGGTAAAGAGGTAGCGGCACTCTTTATCGAAGTAGGCGATTAACGCGGGTACATTGTCGGTGTAAATGCGGATATTGTTTTCAGAGCGGATCAGCGCCTCTTCAATGCGCTTTTGCTGGGTGATGTCTTGGTAGGTATAGACAAACCCGCCGCCGGGCATCGGGTTGCCTTGAACCTCCAGTACGCTGCCGTCCTGGCGGTAACGCACGTAGCGGTGGGGCTGGCCATCGCGAATATTATCCATCAACAGTTGAACGTGCTCTTCGGGGTCGCCTGGGCCGTACTCGCCGCTGTGGGCGTTATAACGGAAAATGCGATCCATGGGCGCGCCTACCCGGATCAAATGGTCAGGGAAGCGGAATAGCTCCAAATAGCGTTGGTTCCACACCACTAGCCTGAGGTTTTGGTCAACAACGCTAATGCCTTGATTGATATTCTCAATAGTGGCCTGGAGCAGAGCTCGGTTAAATTCCAGTACCTGGGAGGCTTCATCAACGATGGAAATAACATCAGAAATCCCAATGCCGCGTCCTTGAAGAGCTGAGTTGACAACGATCCGCGCCGAGGAGGCGCCTAAGACCGAAGCCAAAAAACGCTCGGTAAACTGGATAACGTCAATGGAGGCACGGGTGCCGTCGTCCAGCGGTTTACCTGCCCGGCGTGCATAATCTTCAAAGGCGCGATCAACTTGGCCGGCACCTAGAAAGCGTTCACAAAGCACTTTTAAGTCGCCTACTGTGGTGGCGCCGGTCCAAGGGCGGTTAACCGAGGTTTGACGGGTTTCGACGCTATCTACAAACAGCGACGCCTGGATACGCTCCACTACGCGCTGGGAAGTAATCTGTGAAACAAAAATGTAGCAAAACAGGTTAACGCCCAGTGAGAGCATTACCCCATGGGTAAAGGAATCACCTAGGTTTAGGCCAAACAGCGCTGTGGGCGATAGCCAGGCAAGTCCCAAAGGACCACCTGCTAACCATTCTGAGGGCAGTACGCCAGCGCTAATCATGGCTGGCATCAGAAGGCTGTAGGCCCAAATGCCAAAGCCTGCATTCATCCCGACAATAACGCCTAAGCGGTTGCCGCGCTTCCAGTAAAGCCCGCCTATCAGCGCGGGCGCAAATTGAGCGGCGGCTGCAAAAGAGAGCATGCCAATAGACGCCAGCGAAGTGAATTCCGCGATCAGGTGGTAAAAGCCGTAAGCCATTGCCAGCACTGCCACAATGGTCAAACGGCGAGCTCGTAACACGAGTCGCCCATAGTCACGGGCTTTGGTATCAAACCAGCGCAACCTGAAAAGGGCCGGAATCACGATCTCGTTTGAGATCATGATAGAGACGGCTACTGCTGCGACAATGACCATGCCGGTAGCAGCAGAAAAACCGCCGATAAACGTTAGCAACATCAACCACTCGTGCCCTGACGCCATCGAAAGTGCTAGCACGTAGGTGTCTGGCTCTACACCACTTTCAGAGAACAGCAGTAGACCCGCGGCTGCTAGCGGCACCACGAAAAACGCAATGGCGAGCAAATAGAGTGGAAACAGCCAGCGTGCTTTATTGGCATCGTCTGGGTGGATGTTTTCGACGACCGCTACATGAAATTGGCGTGGCAGGCAGAGAATTGCCAGCATAGCGAGTAGGGTTTGTGCCCAAAAGCTTTGGCCGAAATCCTGGTTGGCCAACTGGCGTTGCAGTTCGAGCTGGCTTTCCGCATGGGCCATTAGTTCGCTTAATCCGCCAAACATGCCCCATGTGACAAACGCGCCTAGCACAAGAAATGCCGCGAGTTTTACCAGCGACTCAAAAGCTACTGCATGGATGAGCCCTTCATGGTGTTCCGTCGCGTCGGTATGGCGTGTGCCAAACAGAATAGCGAAAATCGCCATCACGACCGCTACGTAAAAGGCAGTATCGCCAAAGAGCGGGGTGTGGGTCATGTCCTGTGCATCGGTTAGCACGCTAAACGAGGTGGAGACGGCTTTAAGCTGAAGCGCGATATAGGGCAGGGTGCCAATCAGTGCGACGAGACTGGCAAAAGCGGCAAGGGATTGGGTTTTGCCGTAGCGGGAAGCAATAAAGTCGGCGATTGAGGTGACGTTCTGATGCTTTGCCACGCGGATCATCTTGGCCAACACCGGCCAGAACAGCAGAAAAGTCAGGATCGGCCCGACAAAAATGCTGGCAAATGACCAACCAGCAGTGGCTGCTTGGCCAACTGCGCCGTAAAACGTCCAGGAGGTGCAGTAAATCGCCAACGCCAAGCTGTAGATAATTGGCCGGCGGCGGCTGGGACCATGGGTGCGAGCGCGACGGTCGCCAAACCAGGCAATACCAAACAGAATCGCGATGTACAGCAGCGATATGGCAATCAGGGTTCCGCCATGAAACATATAATTCCCCACAAGCACTAGCCCGCTGGACGGGTTCGGTCAGGTTCATGACCAGCCGTAAGCTGGCGCGAAAGAACCTACTCTAAACGTGGTCAGTACAAACTCTCGAAACCCAAAGCACTTGCCTTCAAAAAAGCAAAGTGCCTATTTTAGAGGTTAAAAGAACTCATTCTAGGGGAAAATCGTAACAGCGTCAGTGGTTACGGTGATGCATCTATGTGATGCCTTGAACATTTAGGAGCGGCATAGCGCCGTATAAATGCCTGAATCTTCACGCAAGATACGTATAGAGTGCGTATCTAGTTCGCCAGCCACCGTATCCATGGGCACTAGTTCACGCGATGAGCAGTCCAGTAAGTAGCCTTGAGCCGTCACTGCATCAACATGATGACGTTCAAACTGATACAGCATGAACTCTACAACCCGTGTCGGCGACTCGCTGATATGGACGCTATCGCGGTCAATAACCGTAAACTTCGTGGTAATAGGAAAAGCGAAGGTCCATGGCCGCCAAACGGCACTGCTGGTTTCGCTGGCGACGACCTCTGCTGAACTAGGTAGTTGCTCTTGCTTGTGCTCGAACCAGCTGTACTCCGTGGATACCTGATATCCCAGCATGCCTAAGCCACCAAAGACGGGTACGATCCACTTTGGAAGACGCTTGCCGCTTAGCGTCCTAAGTAATAAACCAATACCCGCAGCGGCCAGGCCGGAAAAGACCGCGGCTACTAAGTGCCAAATCATAAAATATCCTTTCTAAAAGCCATCGGGCTTCCCTGAGGAAGCCCGATGG
>NZ_JAFWFN010000032.1 GCF_017515565.1 Halomonas sp. | reverse complement strand
TTCCATGAAAAAGACTTGGCCCTGCTGGAAATCAACCCGCTGGTTGTTACCGACGAAGGCAATCTGCACTGCCTCGACGCCAAACTGGGCCTCGACAGCAATGCGCTGTACCGTCACCCAGACCTGCAAGCGATGCGCGATCCTTCCCAGGAAGATTCCCGTGAAGCCGATGCGGCGAAGTGGGAGCTTAACTACGTAGCACTTGATGGCAACATCGGCTGCATGGTTAACGGTGCTGGCCTGGCCATGGGTACCATGGACATCGTCAACTTAAGTGGTGGCAAGCCCGCTAACTTCCTCGACGTAGGCGGCGGCGCGACCAAAGAGCGCGTAGCAGAAGCGTTCAAGATCATCCTGTCTGACGACAACGTTAAAGCCGTTCTGGTTAACATCTTCGGCGGTATCGTTCGCTGCGACATGATTGCTGAAGGCATCATCGGTGCCGTTGAGCAAGTCGGTGTTAACGTACCGGTTGTGGTACGTCTGGAAGGTAACAACGCCGAGCTGGGCACTGAAAAATTAGCGTCTAGCGGTCTGAACATCATCGCTGCTACCAGTCTGACCGACGCGGCTCAGCAGGTCGTTAAAGCGGCGGAGGGCAAGTAATGAGCATCCTGATCGATAAGAACACCAAGGTCATCTGCCAAGGTTTCACCGGTGGCCAGGGCACGTTCCACTCCGAGCAGGCGATTGCCTACGGCACGCAGATGGTCGGTGATGTTACGCCGGGCAAAGGTGGTCAAACGCACCTGGGCCTGCCTGTTTTTAACACCGTGAAAGAAGCGGTTGAGAAAACCGGTGCAGAGGCTAGCGTGATTTACGTTCCGGCACCGTTCTGTAAAGACTCGATTCTTGAAGCTGCTAATTCGGGCATCAAGCTGATCGTGTGCATCACCGAAGGTATCGCCACGCTGGATATGCTCGAAGCAAAAGTAAAATGCGACGAGCTGGGCGTACGTCTGATCGGCCCGAACTGCCCCGGTGTTATCACCCCAGGCGAATGTAAAATCGGCATCATGCCGGGTCACATTCACCAGCCGGGCAAAGTCGGTATCGTGTCTCGTTCAGGCACCCTGACCTACGAAGCCGTTAAGCAGACGACTGATCACGGTTTCGGTCAGTCTACCTGTGTGGGCATCGGCGGCGATCCGATTCCGGGTTCTAACTTCATCGACATCCTTGAGATGTTTGAGAAAGACCCGAAAACCGAAGCGATCGTTATGATTGGTGAGATCGGTGGTACCGCTGAAGAAGAAGCAGCGGCCTACATCAAAGCCAACGTTTCCAAGCCTGTGGTTTCCTACATTGCCGGTGTAACTGCACCTCCTGGCAAGCGTATGGGCCACGCGGGCGCGATCATTTCGGGCGGCAAAGGTACAGCCGACGAGAAGTTTGCTGCTCTTGAAGACGCTGGTGTTAAAACCGTGCGTTCTTTGGCACAAATCGGCGACGCGCTGAAAGAAGTGACTGGCTGGTAAGCACTCGCTTTACCAAGCAAGTTTAAAAGAGCACCTTCGGGTGCTCTTTTTTTTGCGCTTCATTCAGCAATGTATTCCCCATCTCCTGAGCAGTTTCTGCTTTCAAGCACTGTCAGATACGTTTTTCCATTTGCTCGCACCTTGACTATTACGTGCTTTGATCTAATATACCATCCATATGGATGGTATATGGATTCCATTCAGATGTTTTGCTTTTGGCTATTAAGCCCAATGCTGGGCGCAACGAGGATCACCCCATGAGTGTTCATGAACTTCGCCGTAAGACCGGCGACGCCAGCGAGAAGATCACCATTAATTTGGGGGTAGTCGATCTAGGGCAAATCGATCTACTGGTTCAGGAGGGGTTTTACTCCAACCGTACCGATCTGATTCGCACGGCCATTCGTAATCAATTGGCGACCCATGCCGAGGTGGTGAAGGAAACCGTGACCCGCAAGGCGTTCGTATTGGGACTTGAAAACTACAGCCGCTCGGATCTTGAAGCGCTGCAGTCAGCAGGTGAGAAGCTGCAGATACAGGTCTTAGGCATGGCCTGTATTGCTGATGACGTAACGCCGGAACTCGCCCTTGCTACTATCGAATCAGTGGTGGTGCTAGGCGCCCTGCATGCCAGTAAGGCAGTGAAGGCCGCCTTGGCAGACCGAATCCACTAAATCATTAACCGCCGCATAGCGGAATAGGGACATTGACCATGATTAGCGCCACCATGACGAAGCGAATGGAAGAAGCAACACGACTCACCCGCGCGGGTAAGCTGAACGAAGCCATGGCTCTCCTTCAGGGCGCAATGCCCGAAGCGAAGGGTGAAGAAACGACGGATAGCCCTTATCAGGGCGGGAATACCTTTGACGGAACCTATCAAGTCATCAACGAAGACGTGACGGTATCGAACCCTAAGTCTGCTGAGCCGGTATCTGGAGCCTTCTCGGCGAGCGATATTAAGATGCCTGCAGGATGGCGGGAAAAGTGGATGACGTTTCGAGGCGACCTAGCACAGCCCGAGCACACCATCGAGGAGCCACAGCCGGGCGCGTTCACGGCCGGGCGATTTTCTAATCATGTGGGTACGCGTGATTACAAGCTGTATATCCCCAGTGGCTACCATGGCCAGGCGTTGCCACTAGTGGTCATGCTGCATGGCTGTACGCAGAATCCTGATGACTTTGCTTCAGGAACCGATATGAACCGGCTGGCTGAAGAGCAGCTATGCTGCGTGCTCTATCCGGCTCAGCCGATGAGTGCCAATAGCTCGAAATGCTGGAACTGGTTCAAAGCCGAAGACCAGCAGCGCGAAGGCGGTGAGCCAGCCATTCTGGCGGGCATGACCCGTCAAATTATCGACACCCATGGGCTCGATAAAAGCCGTGTGTATGTGGCAGGGCTCTCGGCAGGCGCCGCCATGGCGACTACGTTGGCCATGACGTATCCGGATTTGTTTGCAGCGGTGGGCGTACATTCAGGGCTTCCTCATGGTGCTGCTCAAAGCCTTCCTGATGCTCTGGGCGCTATGCAAGGTGGCACTGGGCCGCTTGGTGGCGGTAATAAAGCCAAAGGGGCCCGTTGGGCATCAGAGGTGCCCGCGATTATTTTTCATGGTGATCGGGATACGACCGTACACCCCAGTAACGCCGACCGTGTTGCTGCTCAGTACAGCGTATCGCGTCAAACAGGGGCGACGGTGGAGCAGGGGCAGGAGGCCAAAGGTCATGCCTACACGCGAACTACGCACCACGATGCGGCAGGCAAACCGCGCCTGGAGCAGTGGCGGATAAAAGGGGCGGGACACGCTTGGGCGGGAGGCAGTGCCCGAGGGAGTTACACTGACCCCAAAGGCCCCGATGCCTCTCAGGCGATGCTACACTTTTTCTTTGAACATCGGCAGGGCGCTTGAGCCGTAGCTCAACTGCCTCTACAGAAACCACAACGGCGCCTCAATGGCGCCGTTTTCAGTTGTTAAATAGGTATTAGGGAGAACCTTGCGATTAAATAACACAATGAATAAAAAGAGGTAATTGTGAAATTGCTCTTTTTGATGGCTTATTAGATGGAAAAAATAGTACTACAGATTAGATAGTTAAACCCTCTTAAGCCTTGACAGTACAAGGCGCAACGCTTACTTTTTGATTGTAACAAAGAGTGTTTTTTGGTTTCTTATTGTGATTTTTAATGGTGGGATCATTTTTTGCCAGTGAGCCAGACTGATAGTGGAGAGTCTGGCTGTTAGTGGAAAATGTTATTTACCTTAAATTATAAAATTAATTAAATATTTGATTTTAGTAAGCATCTGTCGGTGAGTTTAAAAGATCGACCCTTGTTACGAGAATAATTACTATTCTGGGGATTTTCTTATGCATAAAGTTTTCGCGGTAATCCTTACTTATAACCGAAAGGGTCTGCTGAAGCGATGTCTTGATGCCGTCTATGCCCAGTCCCGGCCATGTGATTGCGTCATTATTATTGATAACGCCAGTAACGATGGAACCGAAAAAATGCTATCTGAGGGTGATTATCCTGGTCTCATCGTGAGTGTGCTGAAGGATAATATAGGGGCGTCGGGTGGCTACAATGCAGGCTTACGCCTTGCTTACCAAAAGGGTGCCGATTTTATTTGGGCCATGGATGATGATGTTATACCTGAGAAGGACGCGCTTCACTATTTAATGAAGGCTGATGAAGAGCTTAAGAAAAAAGAGAAAAAGGCAGCTTTCCTTATTTCTAAGGCTTTAACTGAGACAGGGTTTGCCACCAATACCCCAGCTGTCAGCACCTTAAAGAACCGTATTGGCTATCAAGATTGGCCGGACATTCTTGAGCTGGGGATGGTCGCTGTTCAACGCTCCACATTCGTCTCAATTCTGCTGCCGCGCGCTACATTAACGCAATATGGTTTGCCTATCACGGCGATGTTTATATGGGGCGAAGACACTGAGTTTACGTTGAGGGTTACTCAAAAAACGCCTGGTTATTTAGTCGGTTTGAGCAAAGTTAATCATTTGCGCCAAGAGGATGGGCCAATCAGCATACTTACCGAAAGTAATCCCGGGCGCTTGAAGTTGTATCGGTATTTTATTCGCAACAAACTTTTTATATCTCGTAAGTATTACCGATTTACCTTTTCTCGCTATGGCATGATTTCGGAGTTCTTCCGAGCGACTCGGCTTTTTTGTACGCTTGTGTTTAAAAGAAAGTTCAATAAAGCCGGAATAGTATTGCGAGGCATAATTGAAAGCATTTGGTTTTTTCCAGAACCAGAATCTGCGGACACGCCTAACGAAAAAATGAAAACCACGATGCGACTCTTAGAGCAGCATCGTCAAGAAAAAGCAGACATAAACGAAGAAAGCCAAGGTGAAATTAGTTTCAGAATGGGCCGATAAGAAGATTGTCGATAAGAAAGTTAAGTTATTTGATAACAAGGGTGAGGTGCTATTTTGAAAATCTTAATCGTGGGGAATATGGGATATGTTGGCGCTGTTGTGGTGCGAGAATTAGCCGTACGACATCCCTCGGCCATTCTCCATGGTTATGACAATGCTTATTTCGCGCACTGTTTAACCGGGGCTGAGCTTGTTCCTGAGCGATACCTGGATCAACAATTTCTGGGAGACGTTCGGAATATTCCGGTTGGTTTTTTTGAAGGCTATACGGCGGTGATTCAACTGGCTGCGATTTCCAATGACCCTATGGGAGACCGTTTTGCCGCAGTGACGGATAACGTTAATCATCAGGCAACGCTTTATATAGCCCAAGCAGCTGCTAAGGCAGGCGTAGAAAACTTCGTGTTTGCTTCTAGCTGCAGCATTTATGGCGTCGCACTGGGCGCTCCGCGCTGTGAAGAAGATCCGGTGGCACCTGTTACCGCCTATGCTCGCTCAAAAATTGCCGCTGAGGATGCGTTGGCGGGCATCGACGGCGACATGGTGATTACTAGTTTACGCTTTGCGACTGCTTGTGGGATGTCAGAGCGGTTACGCCTGGATCTAGTGCTCAATGATTTCGTCGCCTGTGCGATGAGCCAGCAGCATATTACCGTGCTTAGCGATGGCACGCCTTGGCGGCCCTTGATCGATGTGGCGGATATGGCCAGGGCTATCGACTGGGCGGTGCAGCGCAAACCTGAAAACGGTGGCCGCATACTTAAGATCAATACCGGCTCTAACGAGCGCAATCATCAAGTGCGTGACTTGGCGACGGCGGTTTCCCAGGCAATTCCTGGTACCACGTTGAGTATTAATACCCAAGCGCCAGCAGACAGCCGTTCCTATCAAGTGGACTTTAGTTTGTTCGCTACGCTAGCGCCCGACCATCAACCGACAATGACACTGCAAGATTCGATCATAGGGTTGGTCAATGGGCTTAAGAGTATGGCGTTTTCTGATGCCCAGTTCAGGGCTTCACGCTATATGCGATTGCATGCGCTACAGGCGCATATCGCGTCGGGACGTCTATCTGAAAACCTGCGGTGGCAAATTCGCCATAGGGTGAATCCTACCACTCCGCCTGCAGCCACAAGTGTTACTTCGACACCTTTAACGGAGGTGAGGCCATGAAAGTTGCAATTTTTGCCGGTGGGTATGGAACGCGCTTGAGTGAAGAAACTGCGATTCGACCCAAGCCCATGGTGGAAGTGGGAGGAAAACCGATTCTTTGGCACATCATGAAAATGTATGCCCATCATGGCTTAAAGGAATTCGTTGTTTTGGGTGGCTACAAGGTGGAGTACATTCGCGACTATTTTCTTAATTATCGCGGTAACCGAACCGATTACACCATCGATTTAAAAACAGGCAGCGTCGACTGGCTCGAAAGCATGAATGATGACTGGAAAGTCACTGTGTTGGATACAGGTGATGACGCCATGACCGGTGGACGGCTCAAAAAGGCCATGCCTTATCTGGCAGATGAACCCTTTTGTTTAACCTACGGCGATGGTGTGAGTGACCTGAATATTAATGCACTGATCGATTCACATTTAGCTTCGAAAAATTGGTGCACGCTGACCGCGGTAACGCAGCCAGGCCGATACGGGGCGCTGCGCTTGAAGGAAGGTAATAGCCAAGTAGAAGG